>NZ_AUJR01000138.1 GCF_000424325.1 [Clostridium] clostridioforme AGR2157 | reverse complement strand
GACCAGGGCATCAGCTCTTCTATACCTTCGGGCTCATCTTTGTAGTCCGGCATATAGAGCAGTACGGTCTCCAGATACGCGTAGATGTTCAGATTTTTTATTCTTAATAACTAAGTCTATGTATTAGGAGGAATATCTATTGGAAAAATGTAGAATTGCTGTCAAACAGAAGTGAGCCAATACGTTAAAGGAGAAAAGTAATATAATGATAAAAATTTTGAACACCTTGCTATATTATGTTTTAATGTATATAGCCTTTGTAGTAGGAATACTTGCAGGTGTTGCAATGAGAGGGCATGAACTGACCAAACAGATTATTAAATTTTCTTTTATTGGGGCACTTATAGGTTGTTGTATTGTATTTATAGCTTCATCTTAATACATAATACAACATTTATATCGCATAAAGCGACTATTTGTAAGGCTGGATGACTTGAATTATCCAGCCTCATGATAGTTAGGAGGCCTCCAGAGGGCATCCCAGGCCGGAGGCTGTAACGAGTCGCTGGCATCTGTATCAGCTTCATGGACTTCATGCGTGACTTATCAAGTAACACTCTGGCTTTCGAAATAGGTCGGCTGATAGGGGATTTGGCAAGTGTGTATGGAGGATTCCATCTGACACTCGGCGGGTTCGGAATATTAGCAGCCGCTGGCGTATCAGGGCAGATAGAGATAACCCCTGCAGGTATCGCAATCTTAGCAGAAGGAACTATACAGGACAAATGGAGATATCGACATTCCATACGATATGAAGCAGTTTCGCTATCGTTGAGAAAGCTATTGCGGGTTTGGTAGAACATGGAGTAACGAAACCAGTTAATATTCCATGGAATTAAAATTAATGGAGGGATATTTTATATGGATAATATGAGTAACTTGCAGGATTAACACCCTTACAGCAAGAGAATTGCATGCTTTGGTGATGAAGGATGAATTCAAAAGTTTTCTAAATTTGGCCGTTTTGTATTATGAAATATATTCGCCCGGCTTTGACGGGCGATGTCCCCTAAGGTTATGCGTTTTCCAGTACAACCTCTTTAACCTGCACACTTTTCGACCCTGGCTATATTGCCTGATTTGGGGAGAAATGCCTTTGTTCCACATCGGCTCAATGAGCTTGGAATACCTGC
>NZ_AUJR01000137.1 GCF_000424325.1 [Clostridium] clostridioforme AGR2157 | reverse complement strand
CGGCTGGGCTGATAATCGTACAAGCGGATCGGCGGCAGCCCGTCGTTCCCAGACCCATACAGCCACATATAAGACTTGGACTGTGCCGTTTTCCCCCTCAGATCTCTCTCTGAAATATTTTTAGAAAAACTTACACATTTAACTTGACAAACCCGAAAGCGTGTAAAAAATCTTCTGATAGATTTCGAAATCTGGTTATCATTCTGGTTGTCTTGTGTTATACTTTTATTCATAGCATGAACCTCCGGTTTTATGATTTTGTTGTGGTGACTTAATTATATCAAAACCATTGGTTTCATGCTATTTTAATGCCAGTTATTATTGAATTTTCAGGGTGCATAGGCACTTATCCAAGTGCGAAGTTTGAGTTAATAAATTCAAAGTCTGTTGCAGTTGTCATACTCATATTGGAAAGAAAGCAGGATTTCTCCTCCGACTTTGGTTTCCAGAATTCTTTTATAAAGTTATAGCAATATCAATTCCTACACCGCCAACAAGAAATGCTGTAAGAGAATCTGCTATCTTCTCTGCAACATCAAACCCTAAACTACCTGCACCACTTCTATAAATACCAAATCCGGCATTTCCTACGCCATAAAAATAAACTATATCGCCTAAATCATTTCCTATTACCCATGCTTCTTCAAGAAATTTCTTGTATATTGGAAAGTTAAGATCTTCAAGATTAGTTCGTAATGCACCTTCCGCAGCCCAGATTACAATCTCACCATACCCACCATTCTCCATATCTGTGAAAAAAGAAATCCCATCATTTTCATCCCCAGAAATGGTTTCTAGAAATTCAATATAATCTTTCGGTAAATTGAACGGAGCCTTATTCAAAACCATTTTAATTTTATCTTCTCCTCCAGCATGTACATCTTTCTCATCAAAAGATAACCTTTCATTTAAATTATTTAAAATATCCATTTTCATATTCTCCTATAAAAATCAATTTTAAAACTAACTCTCTGACTTTAGGGCATCTTTTTGTTCTCTTTGTTGTTCTGAATGTTTCCCGCACTATCAGTCATCAGTACCGTACTCATTCCAGTTCCTCCCTGCTGAAAGCAGGGGGAAACTTTACATTCTGATAGCCATAGCCCTCAAATGTTTTGTAAGTTGGGAAACTGGCGCGCTTG
>NZ_AUJR01000136.1 GCF_000424325.1 [Clostridium] clostridioforme AGR2157 | reverse complement strand
CATAGAAGACCTACTGCTTGATAGCTATTTACAGAAAAACTTTCATACTCCCGAAAATGCCATCAGACTGCAAGCAGAAATAAAATTTCAATCCCTGCTGTCTATATTAACACATTGCTGCAGCCTGAATTCCTGCGATTGCGCCATCAGCAACTGCTGTAGCTACCTGTCTTACCTTTTTTACACAGATATCTCCAGCAGCAAATACTCCCGGAATTTCTGTCTGCATACATTCATCCACTGGAATATATCCGTTATCTAACTTCAATTCTGTGTATATCTGAGTGTTCGGAACAATACCTGCATATACAAATACTCCGCACTCTGCATCTTTTACAATCTGTTTTTTTCCTGTTTTGTTATCCGTAAATTCAAGCTCCTCAGCTCTTTCGTTACCATATACTGCTGTGAGACTTGAATGTGGCATAATTTCAATATTATGGTGTGCAGCAACTTTATCTTTAAATTCCTGTATGCATACAAGTTCATCTTCCACGCATACAATTGTTACCTTTCCCGCAATACCAGCCAGGTAAACGGCTTCCTTTACTGCGCCATCTGCTCCACCGATGATATAGATTTTCTTCCCCTTATAATCAAGACCGTCCTTTGGTGCATTTAATCTGATACCTTTCAGACTTTCTCCTGGAATTCCTAACATGCGGCCAGAGCCACCATTCGCGAGAATTACTGTTTTACATTCATAACTTTCTTTATCTGTAACAACTTTCTTGATTTTACCTGTGAGCTTTGCCTCTGTCACCTTTTCATAACGAATCTCTACACCGGCACTAAGTGCCTGCTCTTTCATTCGTTCAGCAAATGTCTTACCAGTTTCTTCTTTCATGATTGCAGTATAGTGCGTAACTGTTGAGACTGTTCCGATCAAACCGCCAACCTGACTCTTTTCCAGCACCAGAATCCTTTTGCCTCTGCTTTTTCCATAAACAGCTGCACTGATACCGGCTGGTCCGGCTCCAATTATAATCATATCATACATTTGAATATCCTCCTGCTGCTTATATTTTTACCCGTTACGAACATTATATTCATAACATTTACAGCGGAGCAACCCGGAATATAACCGTCGGTGTACGGCAGGTTTTTCAAGCTCTGCCTTTATACCGCCATTGCCCCTGTTCCCCTGTCGGCAAGAGCTTTAAATGAACTACCCCGCAGCAAGCTGCGGGGTATCGAAGGTTGCAACCTCTA
>NZ_AUJR01000135.1 GCF_000424325.1 [Clostridium] clostridioforme AGR2157 | reverse complement strand
TCAGCCTGGCTCCCGGCGATATCCGCCCGTATCAGGGATTTAATGGCTCCCTGTACGGAGGTATCCCGGCTGTATTTCTGCTTCCTGATCCAAGCAAGGATATCGGCATCTGTCTTGTTGTTCAGTTTCAGCTTGACCTGTGTGGTATTCCACTCATCATACCTTCCCTGCGCCTCATATTTTGAAAATCCATACATGGATGACTCCTTTCCGGATAGGTGTACACCTACATCCGGGCATAGGTGTACACCTATGCCTGTGTGTACTTATTCCGGCAGTCGGCCTTCATACATGATCGACAGTTCCCCGTAAACCTGCCCCCAGTTGCGGATGGGCATTGTCCATTTCTTCGTGGCCTCAAAGGTCGCCAGATACAATGCCTTCAGAAGCGCTGTGCTGCCGGGGAATACGCTCCTCTGGCGGTTGAGCTTGCGGTAGGTGGAATTGAGGCTCTCTATGGCGTTGGTCGTGTAGATCACCTTTCGCACCTCCATTGAGAACTTAAAGATCGGCGAGACTACATCCCAGTTGTCGTGCCAGCGCTTCATAGAATTCGGATATTTCGGCGTCCACTTTTCTGTCACCTTCTCCAGCGCCTCCAGGGCTTTCTCCTCGTTCGCAGCGTGGTAGATAGTTTTCAGATCTGTGGAGAATGCTTTCCGGTCTTTGTCAGAGACATATTTGAGTGTGTTGCGTACCATATGCACGATGCAGCGCTGTTGTTCCGTCTTCGGGAATGCTGCCGATATGGCCTCCTTAATGCCCGTGAGTCCGTCTGAGCAGAGGATGAGGATATCTTTCACTCCGCGGTTCTTCAGCTCATTCAGGACAGAGAGCCAGTACTTGGAACTCTCATTTTCCCCGATTTGTATACTTAAAACTTCCTTTTTCCCTTCCAGCGTGAGGCCAAGGATGACATAGGCGGCAAGCTTGCGGATCACTCCGTTCTCCCGGACAGAATAATGGATTGCGTCAATATAGACTACCGGGTAAACCTCCTCCAGCGGGCGGTTCTGCCAGTCTTCGATCTGTGGAAGAAGCTTGTCCGTCACATCCGAAATGAAACCCTCAGAAGCCTCGAACCCATAGATATCCATCAGCGTGTCGGATATCTGGCTGGTGGTCATGCCTTTTGCATACATGGAGATGATCTTCTGGTCGATACTGGAGATATCCTTTTGCCGCTTTTTTACTACCTGTGGCTCAAACGTCGACTTCCTGTCCTGGGG
>NZ_AUJR01000134.1 GCF_000424325.1 [Clostridium] clostridioforme AGR2157 | reverse complement strand
CGGAATAAGACCAGGGGTTCTGGCAATACTTTTAATGCCGATGGAATAAGGCTGGGGTGGCTGACCTTTCAAAATCAGTAGCCACCCTGGCTTTTTCTTTTATAAATACTGGGTCAGTCTTTCTCCGTACAGTACAATCAGCTGATTCAATACCTGGTCCCAACCACGGTATCTCTGAGTCCATTTTTTAATGATATTCTCACTGGCCAGATAAAGCATCTTCTCCAGAGACTGGTCGTTGGGGAATACACTTTTCGTCTTTGTTACTTTCCTGTATTGACGGTTTAATGCCTCAATAATGTTCGTCGTGTACATAATCCGTCTGATTTCTTCTGAAAATTGAAAAAAGGAACTTACATCTTCCCAGTTATTTTCCCAGTTGCTGATCGCGTAGGGGTATTTCCTTCCCCATTTCTCCCGGATCCCTTCCAGCTCTGAATATGCCGCTGTTTCATTCGGAGCATTATAGACTGCTTTGAAGTCACTGGAAAATTTTTTTAGATCACTGTAATTGACATATTTAAATGAGTTGCGCAGCATGTGGATGACACATCTCTGGATCTGGGCCAGAGGGTAGACCGCGCTGATTGCCTCCTTAAAACCGGCCAGCCCATCGACGCAGAAGAACAATACATCCTTTACCCCGCGGTTTTTCAAATCATTTAACATCCCCAGCCAGAACTTACTGGTCTCATTAGCCCCTACGGTAATGCTGAGGATATCTTTATACCCCTCCGTTGTAACTCCCAGGACTACATAGGCCGCCCGGCTCAGGATACGTCCGTCTTCCCGTACCTTATAATGAATGCAGTCCATAAAAACAAAGGGATAGATTGGGGCCAGCGGACGGGACTGCCACTCTTTCACCTGTGGCAGAATCTTATCGGTCATCTTACTAACCATCTCTGCCGATAACTCAATCCCATAGAGATCCTGCAGCTGGTCATGGATATCCCGTGTACTCATTCCTCTTGCGTATAAGGAGATTACTTTCTCCTCGATGCCAGAGATGTCACGCTGATACTTGGGAATCAGCTTTGGCTCAAACTCTCCGTTGCGGTCCCGGGGCACATCCACTTGAAACTCCCCATATTGGCTCTTGAGGGTCTTTGTGGAATGTCCGTTACGTTTATTATCCGTAGTAAGATTCCCCTTCTGATTCTTTTCATACCCAAGGGAAGCATCCAGCTCCGCCTCCATGAGTTCCTGAAGGATATCCTTAAAACTTTCTTTGAGAAGGGAATAGACATCCGCAACACTGGAAATGTTGTTGTCTGAAATAATCTGTCGAATTTGCTCCTTA
>NZ_AUJR01000133.1 GCF_000424325.1 [Clostridium] clostridioforme AGR2157 | reverse complement strand
CTCTTTGGCATCATTTTACCTCCTGAAATGGTCTATAAGTATTATACCATTTCAGGATAATAATGTAAACTTATTAAAATCGAGTTATACTAGTAAATGGTCTATCAATTACACCACAGGAGGTATTAAAATGAAATTCTTCACCAAGGCACTCATCATCCTTGCGGTTATCCTCCTTATATTCGCATTAGGCGACAGCATATTCAATGGTCTTTTCAGAAACGACGGATATCGTCCCGTAACCCAACAAATGAAAGAGGTCATGACAGGAACCGATTAGGTTCCTTCTTAAGTTCCTTTTTAATATCCTGTCACTGATTGATATTGATAATCAGACTTTTTTCATAATACAGCCGGTAGGAGAAATCCTGACCGGCTCCTCCCTTTTTACAGGCTATTTTTGACCTATGTTCTGCCTAACCCTCCCCGCCTGCACCTTGCCTCCCACACCTTGTCCATCCGTGGATGAGGCTCCAGATTCAAACAATATCTGACGCCTCCTGACATTTATGAGCGACTTCTTATATGTTCCACTATCAGCCACCTCCACCGGGTTCCTGACAGCCGAGACACAATGCCCTATTTTCCCCATTTGGCAACCGCGTATCTCACCGCATATCAAGCTGTGTGTTGTCACTGTCCCAGTGACATAGATTCCTGTGGAGCCATACTCCTCGTCCGCAGCCAGTTCCCAGCATCTTCCCACAAAGTCGTTTGTGTAATATTTTGTATCAATACCAAAAAATGTGATAATATACTGCTCTGTTGTTATATTAATACCCGCATCCTTTTGCAATATCTTATTCAAACATACCGCATTCATTGCAGGTCCACATATCTTAAAACAAATTCAGAACAAATATATTACATTCTATTCCTCCTTGCCTATCTGCTTTATAATTTGATTGACATACGTGCTCAGCCCTGCCAACAGGATTCCCTGGGTTATGGCGGTGAATATTGCCATTAAAATTTCCTGCCCGGACCGGCATGCACTTGTGGCAAGCACATAAATCCCGCATATGACAATTCCCAGGCCCCCGTTGATCAATGGGATATATCTGTCCTTCACCGCCTCACTCTGCTTAATCCACATGCCCACAAAATACAGCACAAGAGCTACCACGATTAATTCCGGTTTTATATAATCCGTTATTTGCATATACATTTTCCTCCTGTTACTTGCCTTACTATCAGTATATTAAGCAGAACAGATACATCCAATATGTGCTCCGCCCTGGCAAAAATGTTTTGGATAACATTAACAAGATGATCCATTGCCATGATCCTTCTTTTGGCGGCGCTTTCTTTGG
>NZ_AUJR01000132.1 GCF_000424325.1 [Clostridium] clostridioforme AGR2157 | reverse complement strand
CCGGATCAAATCAAAAAGTTGAAGTTGGAACAGTTTGCTTTAACTATAGCTGGATGCTTTACAAAAAGATAGCCATTATTTTATTGAGCGCTTACCTTTAAGGTATCTTTCCTGATTGAGTATGTAGGTATAGGCATCTCGCAATTTACCCTTTGCAGGCACCTTCGGTTCGCTGGCTTTGAGGTACACAAATAAAGCATCTACCAGCGGTTTTATGCTCAGCTGGCGCTGCTTCAGTCGTTCCTCCGGGGACAGCTCTTTCAACTTTCCTTCTTCACGATATACGGCCTGGATCTGTTTCATAACCAAATAGGATTCTGCCTGCTTACGGAGTTCTTTGGGAACTATAGTAAGGGCTTCGTCAAAGCTTCTGCGGGCATGGACCCAGCAGCCTGCGATGGTCAGTTCTTCCAGTTCATGTTCCAATGTATGGTAAACCTGATAACCACCGTAACGCAGATACCGGAGTAATCCTTCAGAAATGCTCTCGGATGCGAGGCATTTCTTGTCCGCTGATACTCATAAAGGACTATCTGCCGGTCAAGATTTGTGAGCCTATTATCTCAAACTGCAACTATGATTGAAAGGTACTCGCTATACAGCGTTTACGTTTAAGGAAACAGATCTCCTTCTCATATTTTTCTTCCATGCTCTTGTATTTCTTTCCAGACTTAAAAGCCGCTATTTCAGCAACAGCAGCTTTAAAGTGGTATTCAAGAGATGTGACACGCTCAAAGGAAATGTTCATAAAGGATTCCTCCAGACTGTCAGGAGTGAATGATGTTGCTCAGGGTAGCCATCAGCTGGTCGTTCTGCTCATTGAGTATCTTTATCGTTTCTTACTGCAGGCTGATGATTCTATCCTGCTGTTTGATTTGTGATTCTAATGCATGAAGCAGTTCTTTGAGAGAGTTCTTTTTTTCTTCTGTGTTCATGGTATCCCCCTTCTTTCTGCTATCCATTGTACCAAAAATACAGAGAAAAGGCGAATCGTAGATTTCCCGGTTCCCGTCATTTTGACGGTGGATAAGTGGTCTAATCCTAAGAATTCAAGAAGGGAAAATGATGGGAACTTATCATCACAAACAGAAAAAAGAGATTTGTTTGTGTATAACGGGGAACAGAAAAATATCGAAAAGAATGGTTATCCACCAGTTCCTTTCGATATCTGTATTAATAGCAAATCCAAAAAAATAATTTTCGTCACTTTGACGAAAGGGATTTATGGGCGTGTGAACCAATGTCATTTAGTTAACTTTTTGTAAAAGAAAGAATGTTTCTTTAAAATAGAGATCTGACGTTCCAAACGGATAGATTGAAGAGAAG
>NZ_AUJR01000131.1 GCF_000424325.1 [Clostridium] clostridioforme AGR2157 | reverse complement strand
CCCCCCCCCCCACCAGACTGTCTGCATATAGAAATTACAGATAAGCTGTTTATTAGGGAACTGTTTGACTATCTTTCTGAGCTGGGCGGCATTAATCATACGCAGACCGAGGAAACCTTTCTCCTGATCTGTCTTATGACAGGAAAACGGACTGACGGCAACCTGGTTGAAAATGCTGTAAATTTTGTTATCCCTGAAAACATCGATCAGCTAAGCCTTCGTATACTTCAGCTGATCAGCAACGAATACCATCTTGATATCCTGAATGACTTTGACATTCGCATGACTTTGAATCAGCACCTCGTTCCTTTTGATATACGGATGCGTTATGAAATACCCCTGAAAAATCCATTACTTCAGGAGATCAAGGAAAATTATTCTCTTGCATACCAGGCAGCCAGAATCGCAGCAAATGTATTGTCTGATATATATAAAAGACCAATACCAGAAGATGAGATTGGATACTTTGCTCTGATCTTTCAGCTTGCACTGGAAAAGCAGCAGTGTAAAAGACGTTCCAATATATTAATCATATGCAGTAGCGGAAAAGTCTCATCTCAGCTGTTAAAATACAAATATCAGAAGGAATTTGCCGAATATCTGGACAATATATGGGTTTGTGATGTGGCAGCCTTGGAAAGCTTTAATTTTTCCCAAATTGACTTTATTTTAACAACAGTTCCAATCACCAGAAAGGTTCCGGTCCCCATTATTGAAATTGAACATTTCCTTGATGACGAGAACAAGCGTAAGGTGGCAGATACACTGACCCTCAATGATATTGAGCGTGCGATCTGCACTTATTATCGGCCGGAACGTTTTCTTCCACATATATCCGGAAATACAAAGCAAGAGGTTTTAGCTAATATATATAAGGTAATCCAGAGTCAGGAAAAGGTAGATGATGATTTCCTTGAATTAGTCATGGAAAGAGAACAGCTGATTCAAATGAATTATGGCACACAAATTGCGATTCCTCATCCCCTGCATATTGCTTCTGAACATTCCTTTGCTTATGTGGCTATTCTGCCAGAGCCTGTTTCCTGGAACGGCTCTCCTGTACAAGTAGTGCTTTTAATCTCTATTGGACGAACAGGGGATTCAGAGGAGATGCGGCGTCTGTTCTATGAAACAACAGCCCGCTTTTCTTTAAATAAAACAGCGGTAGAAGCTCTGATTGAATCGCCTTTTTACAGTACCTTTATACAATTGCTAAAAAATAGATGATTTTTATATTGTTTGTTTTTATCCACACGACTTTACAACTTTTTAAGAAAAAAAAATATCGTACAGGACACTTTGGTGTATAATTAGTTTGCCAACAAAATATACAAAGGAAAGTGACC
>NZ_AUJR01000130.1 GCF_000424325.1 [Clostridium] clostridioforme AGR2157 | reverse complement strand
TTCCGTATCATTCGACTGCTGTCTGCCGCAATCATTACAGACTCCATGTCTTTTACATTTTTGGATTTTTACCATTGTTCATTTCTCCTCAAAATGTTGACTTAATTTAGCTACTAAATCAATAAATTTCAGCATCCCGCTACCCATCTTTTTTCTCCAAGCTGCGCTATGTGGCTGTCTACGTTGCGCAAAAGAGGACGGAATATTCATTCTTTTGGCAAAGGATGCACACACAACAGCATCTAACAAATCTTCGCTGTCGCGCTCTTGTTCCGCAAGTAATAATCCATAGTCAACTCCCCACTTAAAACAATCAGCCAGGTCGTCTAATGTGATATCTTGTATAACATTGCTTTTGCGCTTATCATCCATTTATTGGTTATTCCTCCAAATATCAATTTACTGTATCAAACATACTGATCTGATCGTCTGGCTCCCAGGACAGCATTTCAGTCTTTGCCCTTTGATAAAAAGTACGGTCAATCTCAAAGCCATATGCACTCCGTCCTAACTCATACGCAGCACGTAATGTACTTCCGCTTCCTGCGCAGGGGTCAATCACAACATCTCCCGGATCCGTAAAGACTTCTATCAGATATTTCAACACTTTTACCGGCTTTTGTGCCGGGTGGATTTTCGGAATGTCTTTCCCATCCCTCTCCCATCGGAACCAGTTAAACACCATATGCCCTGTACCAGGGATCGTCTTTCCATTCTCGTCCGTCCTCACGCCGTTTCTGAATTTTGGCAATCGGTCACGGTACAGCACAAGGGCATATTCTGTCGCGCCTACGATCCGCATATTTGCTTTTAACACCTGTGGGCTGTAATTCTTGCAGAAAACCAATGGTATGTAATTTACAAACCCATGTTTTTCTGCTGCCTTAATCAATGTCTGGATCTGCTCAAAACTGCAAAATACAATCATGCACGGGCTATCACTGCTGCGGCCACGCTGCACCGGTTTCGCATCATCTTTTTTTAACATCTTTGAGCAAAAGTGGAAATACTCAAAAAGATTGAAATTAAAGTCCGAGTTAAATGCCGCTTTCCCTGCCAGCCTGCTTTCCCCATTCCTGTTATCCCCTCCTTTGTACCACATTGGATTCGATCCATAAAAGTTATTTCCTACGTTATACGGTACATCCGCAATAATCAGCTGCGCTGGAGGGATTGCATATTTTTTGTAATTCTGCATATTGTCTCTGTATATCTCACATTTTACTTTTTTGGTGTATTTCATTTTTTCAGAAAGAGCCGGGATATCCCATTACGGTGGCCACCGCTCCGGTCTCCTTTCTCAAATCCTAACTTTACCAACTTATGATACAATACCCTGGCTTTAAACCAAGTCCGGAAATATCAGTTTTGCTTATTAAAATCAATCTTACGCAAATCCAATTCTTGCTTGAGTTCGCGAATAATATCTTTTAATTGTTCCTTGTCCTTTGCATGTC
>NZ_AUJR01000129.1 GCF_000424325.1 [Clostridium] clostridioforme AGR2157 | reverse complement strand
TTATTATTCCCACTCGGCGTGTTCTTTGTAGATATTAAACATTTTTGTTTAAGTTTTATGTTTATTCTACCGATATTTTATCTCAATTACATATATTATTCCGGCTTACTGATTTACTGTTGCCAAAGTGTTGCAACGCTTTTATGATACCAATCTCATCCGGATAAAGCAATCTTTTTCTGAAGTTTTTTCCTATCTTTCCAACAACCTTCTACTAATATCCGAAGCACTGTAAAGCACTCTTACTACAACCACTTTATCATCTTCAATCACATAAAAAGCAGAAAAATTGTCTATCGGAAACTGTCTTAATCCCATGCTATGTTCCGGCTCTGATTCCATCACCCGCACTCGCTCTGGAAACATATCTAATCCTTCAATCGCCTTTGCAATTCGGTTATATTGTCCCATTGCATTTTCCGATGCTTGTAGTTGCTCTGCAATATAGGAATAAATTTCTTCCATATCAGCCAATGCTTTATCGGTAATTTGTACTTTATACTGCATGATATCAATGATTCTCCCGGAACTTTGCAAATGCGGAAGCTGCATCCTGCACTCTGCCTGCCTTAACATCATCGTATCCTTCATGTAGCTTTGCATGAATTTCTTCTACATTCATCAGATCAGCATTAACAGATACAGGTGCTTTTGGCAGAGTTACAGAAAAAGGAATACCACCAGTCAACGAAATCTGATTTAAATACATATCGATTGCTGTCGACATTGGGATTCCTAAACGTGACAACACATCTTCTGCACGCTGTTTTACACTTGGATTTACTCTCAAATTTAAAGTTGCTGATTTTTCCATTTGCATTCATCTCCTTTATCTAATTGTAACGCATTTGTTGTTACTATTCAACTGTAATTTGCAATATTATTTACCAAGCACTAAATCATATCTACATCCTATATCAGTTATATTATCATTTACATCTGTTCTTCTTTAAGCAAAACTTACATTCTTCTGTTCCTACACATCCAGGTAGACCTGAAATTGAGCATTCTACTCTTTTAACTCTACCACGTGACATATATCTTATAAAGTTTCTACACAAATCTTCTTCCTTTAACAGTTCCTTAGAATTTTCAGAAACATAATATTCACACGGTTCATCAACAATTGTACATCTTATTTTTTGGCACAAGCACATACTTTTGGCATATAAAGTAAGCGCTTTATAATCGACCGGATAGCAAAAATCCAACTTTTGTGAGATACTTCAGATACTTGGAGTAATTCACTTCATATCTGGTTCTCAGATTCACAAAAGCTATGCTTCAATCTCTCAGCTTCTGTCGCTTTTGGTGTACCTGATTACTCTAAAGTCTCACATTGGAGGATATGAATCAAATGAGTACAACTTCAAACAATGAGCAATGGCTGGAACTGATCACACAGTGCAGGGCCAGTGGCCTTACTGACCGCCAATGGTGCATACAAAACGGGATTCCCGTCAGCACGTTTTACTAGCCGCTCAAGAAGTTCTATACGTTTTTATTTGTCGATTGTCTGTACGTGTCAGTCCGCAAGGAGATGGAGACAAAAAGCTGTGCCGTTTATGTCA
>NZ_AUJR01000128.1 GCF_000424325.1 [Clostridium] clostridioforme AGR2157 | reverse complement strand
TATTATAGGAAAGTCCTTGCTGAAACGAAGTTATGTAAACTAATGATTCTGCCAAAGGAGGGTATAGAAAACAGACGGTGGTTTAGAACAGGTCGATATAGAACCCTTCTTCCCATCCATCATCGTCGAGGTCGTCATCTTCAGTTAAAAAGTAATGCATATCCAATAAATCAGAATCGGTCATGTCCTTGACCAGTTTGGGTGTCATTCCTTCTGGAGGATTTTTGATGTATTTTTGTCTGAGTTCATCCACATATCTTTGATTCATTTGCAACTGCCTCCCATCTGTAATAAATGTAGTATGAAGCAGATGGGAGAGAAAGTCAAGCAGAGCGGGACCGGGGATAAAGGCCATGCCTTATCCTTGTCCTTTTGTATAATTCATCCAGAGGAACCCGTTCATGTTTATGGTACAGCTCTAAAAAGACCATTTCATGTCTGCAGTTTGGGCATTGCAGGGGGTCGTACCCCATGGTAAGAAGGAAAAGCTTACGCCAGGTGTTGAAATCGAGGAGAATCCTGTGTTTGGATTTTGGGACTGCTTTATGGAGCTGATTGTCAATCTCCCGGTGTCTGGCATAAAGCCCATAGTACCGGGTCATCTTGAAGTTTTTTTCAGGTATATGCAGAATGAGCAGCTTAATGAAATCAATGGCAGGAAGAGTCTTTTGCACAAAAGAGTTGTCTTCATGCTTATTGTAATGGAAAGTCACCATCTCCCCATCGTAGGAATCAATCCTGGAAAGAGCAATGACAGGGCGGCCAAGATAACGGCTGATATATTTAATAATGGATTTTGGGTCGCAAAGATTGGGCTTGGCATAAACGTAGAATCCATTTCTGTCCCTATGGTAAACGGCGGCTTTCATCTTTTTAAAAGAGGGACCGATGCGTTTTTCCAGTTTATTTAACAAAACAGTCTGAAAGGATTTACGGAGGTAGGAATAATTGAAATATGTGACCTTGCGCCAGACACCATCATCAGAAAACCCACCTTCGGTAAGGAGACAGTGGATGTGTGGATTCCAACCGAGAGGGCGACCGAAGGTATGAAGGACACAGATAAACCCAGGGACAAAGTTTTTGGATTTGTTCAGGGAGAAAAAATATTCTTTGATGACATCAGAAACAGCCTCGAAAAGGCAGTTAAGCAGAGTGCGGTCTTCGAGGAAAAAGCGGCGGAGGGATTCGTCAATGGTGAAGACGAGATGGCGATGGGTACACTGTATTAATTTAAAAGACATAGCGGTAGACCTGTCATTGGAATACTTAGCGCCGCAGGAGGGGCAAAACTTGGAGTGGCAGCGAAAAGGAACGAACTTGAGGTTACCGCAATGGGGACAACCATACATGGCGCCACCATAAGAAGGATCCCCGCAGTTAATGACCTTATCAATGTTTTCCATGACGACAGGTCTGGGTTTTATATCGTATTCAATGATTTCGTAATAGTCTCTGAGCATCTTCTGAATCACATTCATGAGATTATTATGGAATAAAATGACGCAAAAAACAAGCCCTAATTCCCCTCATGAATGAGGGGCTAGGGGAGTTGAGGTGCCGAAGGCACTTTCTTG
>NZ_AUJR01000127.1 GCF_000424325.1 [Clostridium] clostridioforme AGR2157 | reverse complement strand
AACGCTTATCCTTTATCTAAGCACGACCAAAGATAAAGGAGGAAAGGAAGATGCTCACTATGTCCCAAATCAATCATATCAAAGATTTGAGCAGTTGTGGATACCGAATCAGTGAAATTTCCGAAAAAACCGGCTCGGATCCCAAAACAATACGCAAATACCTCTCACAGGATGATTTCTCCCCTGTTCCACCGATTGCACAGGAGAATCCTTCAAAACTTGATCCATTTAAGCCTGTCATTCAGGAGTGGCTGGAAGAAGATAAAAAACACTGGCGCAAACAGCACCACACAGCACAGCGCATCTATGAACGTCTGACAGAAGAACACAGCTATACCGGCAGTTACAGCATCGTCCAGCGCTATCTGAAAAAATGCCGTTCCCAGCGGGTTGAAAAAGCGAATCTGGAGCTTGTCTGGGACCCGGGTCCGGCCCAGGTGGATTTTGGCGAGGCTGATTTCTACGAAGCGGGAACACTTATCCGAAAGAAATACCTTACCGTTTCGTTCCCTTACAGTAATGACGGTTACAGCCAGGTATTCGGCGGTGAAACGGCGGAATGTGTCTGCCAGGGGCTCCAGGATATCTTTGAATTTATCGGCGGTGTGCCGCCCCTGCTGGTCTTTGACAATGCAGCCGGCGTTGGCCGGAGGGTTGGCGATGCCATCCATGAATCGGAGCTTTTTTCACGGTTCCGTGCCCATTACCATTTCCGGGTACGTTTCTGCAATCCATACTCCGGCTGGGAGAAAGGCAACGTGGAACGGAAAGTTGATTTCAACCGCGCAAACCTGTTTGTCCCGGTTCCTCATTTCTCGGAGATTGAAAAGTTCAATGAAAAACTTCTTCTGCGGCACGAAAAGAAAGCAGGTGAACTTCATTATAAAAAGCAGGTCCCCATCAGGGAGCTGTTTGAAGAGGACAGAAGGGCGTTCCTGCTCCTTCCCCCGAAACGCTTCAATGTCTGCAGGTACGAATGGCTGAAGGCAGACGGTTATGGGAAAGTGTGCATGGATGGGAAACATTTTTATTCCACACGGCCGGAAAATGCAGGCCAAAAAGTACTGGTTGGAATCCATGCCCATACGGTGGAGATTCTGAGTGACAGCGGCCAGATCATAACAACACACCGTCGTGCCTTTGGTGAAGGCCGCACGGACATCAGTGATTACAGTACAACTCTTTCCGTCCTTTTGAAGAATTCCGGTGCATGGGAAAACAGCGGCCTGCGCCGTGAAACACCGGACAGCCTGCGTACCTACATGGATGCCCAGCCCAAAGAAAAGCTTAAGGACTGTCTGCGTATTATGAATGAGCTGACCGGCCAGTATGGATTTAAGGCAGCTGTCACTGCCATGGAGATGGCATCCTCCAGAGGAAATATCAACATCTGTGATGCCTCTGTGCTTGCAGCGCGTATTACCGGCTACGGTATTTACACGCCGCCGGAAACAGGACCGTCGTTAGCCGCATATGACGAAGCATTCCTGAAGAAAGGAGGCAGCGTGTCATGATGACCCCAAAGATGAAGGAAGATCTCTGTACGCAGATACTGGATGCAAGCAGGCAGCTGTTCCTTTCCGCCAGGATTTCCGAACTGTGCCATGAAAAAGGGACACAGAAACAGCTGGAGTTTATTCTGGAACTCATGAATGAGGAACTGGCCCT
>NZ_AUJR01000126.1 GCF_000424325.1 [Clostridium] clostridioforme AGR2157 | reverse complement strand
TTACGGACGCTGTCGCCATACGCGGATATCCCTGGGCTTGGGCAACGGAATTTACATACTTTGTCAGGCTGGCAGGATACCATAGTTCGGTGGCAAGGCCAAAAGCGGTTGGTTTTTGGCAGGCAATGCTATAGGTGCTTTGCTTACGTTTTCAATATTTATATTTTCAAGCAATTTAGTGTTGATTACCGCAGCTATTGTAGGAATTGGATTTTTCTTTGCTCCGGTTTACCCGACTTCCATTGCAGCATGTGGTGAAGCACTGGAGGGAAGCAGTTTAGCAATGGGGACATTATTAACCATGGCTGGTTTTGGAAAAATCATTATGCCCTATCTTGTTGGATTAATTGCTTCTAAAATCAACATTTTTGCAGGTATGGCGTCTATATTAGTTGTACTCTTTTTAATGGTTGCATTTATCCTGGTACTAATAGTTAAGAATAAGAGTAAATAAGTGTTAATTTAGAAGGGAGTGTTTATAATCAAAGTTCCAGAATTGAAACAA
Organism: [Clostridium] clostridioforme AGR2157; assembly: GCF_000424325.1. Lineage (GTDB taxonomy): Bacteria > Bacillota > Clostridia > Lachnospirales > Lachnospiraceae > Enterocloster > Enterocloster clostridioformis_A. Next base: position 1,186 of record NZ_AUJR01000126.1, on the reverse strand, counting down.
GCAGAAGCATATCTAAATTGGGCAGAAAAATGTAATCCCGGTCCTTGGGTTGCGCATTCTAAGGTAGTTGCAAGAGCTGCTGGAGAAATTGCGATTGCCTGTAAGTTAGATAAAGAGACTGCACAAGTTATCGGATTGTTACATGATTTAGGACGATATAAAGGCGTAACAGCTATGATGCACATTTTTGATGGCTATGAGTATCTTTTAAATGAGGGCTATGAAGATGCAGCACAAATTTGCATTACACATTCTTTTCCGATACAAGATATATCTGTATATAGCGGAGAAAATGATTGCCCAGCAGAAACATACAAAAAAATTAATTCTATTCTGCTTAATGCACAATATACGGATTATGACCGTTTAATTCAGCTATGTGATAGTTTAGCTTTACCCGCAGGAGTATGCTTATTAGAAAAACGGTTATTCGATGTTGCACTTCGACACGGTGTTAATGAGTACACAATACCGAAATGGAAGTCTATATTTACTATATGGAAGTATTTTACAAAAAAAAGTGGAATAAATTTATACACGCTTTTTGAAGAAGTAAATTCTGTGACTTTTGAAAAGTAATACTTTGTTTTTATTATGGCTTTAGCCAGTTGAGTGTGTTGGAGTTTCTCTGGTGAGGAACGGAGACGCGCGAAACAGAAAACCATCTGCTTCGCGGGTGGTGCAGCAAGTGCTTATAGCATAAAAATCGCCTTTCCGTTAGAATAGAGTTGTTCAAGCTACTATCTAAGAAAGGAAAGGTGATTTTAATGGCACACAAGAATCATGATATGGCACATACAAAGTGGATGTGCAAATACCACATAGTGTTCACTGTAAGCGCTTTATAATCGACCGGATAGCAAAACTCCAACTTTTGTGAGATACTTCATGTGAACAGTATCCCGCTCTACCGTCAGGAGGCGGGCTGGAAACAGCTGGGCGTAAAGATTCTGAGGGCAACGCTGGCAAACTGGGTCATTCGGTGCGGCATGGACTATATGGGGCCGGTATATGAGCAGCTCCGCCACCATCTACTGGAGAGGGACATCATCCATGCGGACGAAACGCCCTGCCAGGTGTTAAAGGAGAACGGGAAAACGGCACAGTCCAAGTCTTATATGTGGCTGTATGGGTCTGGGAACGACGGGCTGCCGCCGATCCGCTTGTACGATTATCAGCCCAGCCG
>NZ_AUJR01000125.1 GCF_000424325.1 [Clostridium] clostridioforme AGR2157 | reverse complement strand
GGCCGATTTGCGAAGTTTCCTGAAAAGCAAAAAAGGAACGCTCATATAAGAGCGCTCCCCACGGTTAAAATTTACTCGGTTAAAATCCGGCCATTCTGTTCTCTAAGTTCCATTACATATGTACTATATAATCCTACGACTCCCCCCCATCAAAATAATCCCTTATCAAATTCGACAAAGTAACCTCCGCCCAACTATACTCCGGCATATACTCCCCGACAAAAAAGTTAGAAGCCCCCTTGACCTGGCGGACCATATCATAGCTGTCGCAGACAACCGCTTCTTTATTAATGGCATAGGTTCCTCTGCCCTTTATAACGATTTTCTCAATCCCATATTTCTTCAATGTCTGCTTCAGTCTATACCACGCTAAATGGACAGCCTGTTTGGCTGCGGTTTCGTCCCGTTCTCCATCATTCAAAATTTCAGCCAGGTGAGATAATGTTACTTCCTTTCCGCTCCAGTCCACAAGTATTGCGAGAAGTTCTTTGGCTTTGCTGCTGGAAAGTATATCAGCTCACCTTGATAATACAAATCAAAACCGCCAAAGGTTTTTACATATACCTTATCCGATGTTATATCAAACATGATTCATGCTCACCTATCATCCCGTATTCAAAGAGAATCTGCTCCTCTTTGTCTCCTCCTCAACCGTCAGGGCCTATTTATATGTTAACATAAATGTCATTGTAAGACCAGTTGTATAACCATCAAAATACAAATAATGCCCCCTCCATATTTTACCTAAAATATGTATTTTTTCAACTGGTTTATTTTATTTGTAATTTTAATCTGCTTCCACACTGTTTGTAACCACCGTGGTAAAAAAAGAAAGGCTCCGCTTCCAATCGGCGGTAGCTCATAAGGAAACATTACAAAAAATTATGAGTTAAGTCAAGTAAACGTAAAAATATAAAGTGCTATGCAAAAGGTTCGCCGATTGCATAGCACTTTTTGCTAAAAAAATCTATAAATAACACTTAATATATCATCATTTAATAATAGAAGCATATAATGGGCATACGTTGCCCGCTGTATAAACCAAAATGTTTCTTGAGTCATTAGAACATCTTATCAGAATACAATTCCATATCCCATCCGATGTTGCAATAGATAAAGTTGTATAGGGTGCATATAGTGCATTGGCTTTTCCAATAGACAGAGATAATTTATCAAAATCTATAGAAGAAACATTGACTTTTGCTACTATTGCAAAAGTTAGAGGTTGGGCGTTATTTCTTTTTTGTTCTTCGATTTTTTCTTTTAATACATCCCAGGACATAGAATCTGACACTTTAGCAAAATAGGTTTTCTTCATTAAAACACCCCTTTTTAATTGACTTCTTTACACACAAGACTTATAATTATTATGTATAATTATATCCTAAAATGAGGTGCTTTATGATGAAAAAGCAAAACTTGTATATTGACATATTTGCAGGTTGTGGCGGCTTGTCTACTGGTTTATTGAAAGCTGGGTGGACAGGTCTTTTTGCCGTTGAAAAAAATGCGGATGCCTTTTCAACATTGGAGCACAATTTGATTAATAAAAATAAGCATTTCTTATGGCCAAATTGGCTGGAGATTAAAGAACATGATATCAATGAACTTCTTAAAGAACATGAGAAAGAGTTGCTTGACTTACAGGGGAAAATAACATTAGTTGCAGGTGGACCTCCTTGTCAGGGATTCTCAATGGCTGGTAAACGCGATAAAGACGATCAAAGAAATAAACTTGTAAAGTCTTACATTAAGTTCATTAAACTTGTAATGCCTGAAGCTATAATTTTTGAAAATGTTCATGGTTTTACGGTGAACTTTAAAACTCAACTACCACCGGCTAAAGCCGGTGGGTTGATGCGGCCTAAAGGCCGCCGTTAAGCGACTGAAAGTCGCAGTGGGGGCTAAAGCCCCTGC
>NZ_AUJR01000124.1 GCF_000424325.1 [Clostridium] clostridioforme AGR2157 | reverse complement strand
AGCAGGGGCTTTAGCCCCCACTGCGACTTTCAGTCGCTTAACGGCGGCCTTTAGGCCGCATCAACCCACCGGCTTTAGCCGGTGGTAGTTGAGTAGGGCATTTAATTTTGCGAAAATCGTGCGATAAATATAATAAAGCGGATAAAACTCTTTGTTAGACAAACAGAACAAAATTTGTGTTTTTGCAACGATGAAATTTTGGGGGAAATATTATATTTTTGCCAAAAGTGCCGATTATATACTATAAAGGACATTATAGTTTGGTAAGTTTCTGACAATGGCGAATGGAAAAGAGGTGATTGCCTATGAGTTTATTGTACTATCCTTGTTAATATGGTAGCAAATATTCAAACAACAATATTAAATTACACTGAAAGGAGTTACAATTATGAAAAAGCGTATAACATCCCTTTGTCTAATAGTACTGATGCTGTGTGCCATGTGTGGTACATCTGTAGCTGCTGCTGAACTTCCTGCTGAAAATATGATTAGCCCGATGTATCTCTATAATGATTACTTCACTGGCGGAACTGGGACGATGAATAGCATGGCTGGCTCTCAGTCCAAAATCTTCAATGCTTCCTCTGGAAGCATCTCAACCAATGCTCGTGTAACAAATGTGGAATTAAATGTTACTGTGAGTAGGGGGAGCATCCCATTTTATATCGTTGTTGAAACCCCGAATGGTTATCAGGCAGAACGATATATAAGCACCAGTGGTAAGGTTGAATTTGATGAGTTTAACGATTTTTACCCGAAAGGCACTTGGAAAATTTATATCTATAATCGTGGTTCTGCATTCACAGATGTTTCTACAGCAACAGCTAGTATAACTGTAAACTATGGCTATGACAGCTATTCTTAAAACAGGGTTTATTGTTATTTGGAGGTGTTCTTATGACGATTACAGGAATGACACGATTTGTGCAACAAAATTATAAGGTTCAAAATTCGCACTTAACCCCTAAACTTCCAAATGGCTCCTTGCCACCAAAGGGTCATGTTAACCCATATTGTCCGGAGGGAATGGATATTACAGGTCGAACAGATTTCCGCCGCATTGTCCCTGTTGACGAGGGCGTTGCAAATAAGATAAAATCTTTGGTGTTTGAGAGCATGGAAAAGAACGGTGGCATGAGTGATGGAGAGATTGAAAGCGAAATCATAAAGAATTATGTTATGTCATTGCCGCCCGAAGAACGAGCTGCCGCTGGGTGGACATTAAATCAGATTAGTCTGCAAGAGGCTGACCGATTGGGAGAATATGTACATCAGCGAGACCCCTCATGGAATTGGGGAAAGCCAGTCAAGCCCGGTATCTTGGATGACTACAAATCAGGCATGAATATACTAATATGATATTGTTTTAACAGAATAACAAAATAAAACATCAAAATAGAAATGAAGCCATAAAAATAAAACCTGTCACTGGCAGGCTAAAAAACATCTTGAAGGAAGCTGGGCTGTTTATAAAGCTGCAAATTCCGGATATATCTTCCGTTTTGTTTCAATCAGGGCACCCATGATACGGCGTCCCTTACTGCTTACGAGATACCTTCTGGAATGGGGAACCTTCCGTATCAGACCGTGTGCCCGGAGCTTTGCAAATGTCCTGCTCATCCGGTTACGCTGCTGCGGTGTGTCAAAGTCCTCCGTATAGATGACCCTGCGGATATCCCGGTTGGTAAAGCCACGGATCAGGTACTTTCCGTCTGAAATGGTTTCAAACAGCCGGAAGGTTTCTTCCGACCAGACAGAGAAGCCAGTGTAAGCTCTGCCTTTTACAGTTTTCTTCCCGCAGACCCCGTTGATCTCCTTTTCTATGCTGGCAGCGGGGACAACGTCATGGATGGCATCCAGGAACCGTTTGTTTGCAGCTTTTGCTATTTCTGCATACCGGTAGAGGTTGGCGATTGAC
>NZ_AUJR01000123.1 GCF_000424325.1 [Clostridium] clostridioforme AGR2157 | reverse complement strand
GAAGTGTTGATGGAGCTGAATATCAATGGTATAATGGATACGGCATACAGCTACGGGAATGAACGCCTGACCAATGAGTGCTTTACCGGCTGGACCGGTTACTATACCTATGACCCAAGGGGCAGCGTGACCGGTGTGACAGGAAGTGATGGATATATCTGGCAGTCGTACCGGTATAATGCCTTTGGCGACATTACATTTGGAAAGCCGCAGTATAACAATGTATACAGCTACAATGCGGAGAGCTTCAATCCCAATATGGATGCCCAGTATTTAAGGGCGAGATATTACAGTGTGAAGACAGCCGGATTCATCAGTGAGGATAGCTACCTTGGTGATATCACAGATCCGTTGACACTGAACCGGTATAATTATGTGAAGAGCAGCCCGCTGAATTATATTGACCCAAGCGGTAAGAGTAACATCCCGTATGTTGGTGACCTTTATGACTATTTTTCTGGAAAGATGTTGTCCGACTTTTGGAATGGTTTATGGTCATATCCGGGTAAGGTTGCGGAAGACATAAACGAGAATGTTGGGAAGAAAACCAGTGAGATAAAAAAGGCCATGGATGCAGCGGTAGAAAAAGCATCCCCCTATTTGAAACGGTGTGATGATTTTATAACGGGAATCACAGTTACGGTAAAATTAGGAGATGAAGCGATGGATAGCCTTCTGGGGATGAAAGCAGAGGGTAACACATACCTTGAGGAAACCGGAGATGTAATCTATTGGGATTGGTATGATGCAGGAGAACAGATAGGAAAAATACTTGCCAACTGTAAAAATGCAGGTACCTTATTTGTGTTAGTGATGCATTCCATGAATGGAACTGGGCCACAGACGGTAATGGTTGTAGCTGATGAATATGGTAACACAATGGTAATGGATGGCGATGCTATCGCAATAGAAAACACTGGTATTGTGATGTTTGGGGGTGGAAAGAATAATAAAGATGATAAGGATGATAAGGGGGATTCAGGAACTAATGGTTCTACAAATCCGAAAGATTATTTAGATGAAGCACTGAAACAACAAGGTTTGGATGAAGCACCTAAAAGTTTAAAGCAAAAATGGACGGATGGAGATTATAATTACGAAGTTCGAGTTCATCCTGGCGAAGAGCAGTATACTTCTTCAGAATCAATTTACCGAGTGGCAAGGAAGAGAGTTCCGAGTACAGATCCGACAGTACAGGGAACAGGAACCGAGTATTTAGGAAGTGATGGAAATTGGTATCATGAAAGTGTATTGAGAGAATTTAATAAAGGAGGAACAACAAATCCATTATTTAATGAAGAGGCAGCTAGGTTAACACATATTCCATTAGGAAAGTAGGGGGTAAAGATGAAGATGGATGTAAAGTTGATTAATAATGAACTGACTAAAATTAATACATATTTAAAAAAATGTTTATGGATGGATTTTGAAATTTGTGAAATGAGTTTCGTAAAAACGGTAATAGCTGGGCGAATAGATACAAGTATAAACAAATATGCTATTTCAATTGAGTTTGATCAACCGTACTTGATATCGGGACTTTTTTGTTGGAAGCTAGAAGATTCAAAACCATTCATTGAATTAGCAGAACAGTCAGACTTTATAAATTTTAATAAGAAATATAGAATTGATAAGGGGAATTATCTATTTAAAATAAGTATGGAGGATTGCAAAGAGGCATTTTATATTGCTGCATCTGGAATTAAATGTGAAATCCATCTTGAAAATCCGTTCTCCTGATATACAAATAACATTTGTACATTAATAACAGTAATTTCGCCCGGCTTTGCCGGGCGATGTCCCACAGCTGAGGTGGCGAAAGCCACCCAGCCTTTAACCTGCACACTTTTCGACCCTGGCTATATTGCCTGATTTGGGGAGAAATGCCTTTGTTCCACATCGGCTCAATGAGCTTGGAATACCTGC
>NZ_AUJR01000122.1 GCF_000424325.1 [Clostridium] clostridioforme AGR2157 | reverse complement strand
GCGATTTCCTATTTGCCGGAATCGTGATTTCCACAAAAACGGAACTTTGATTTCCAATAGCCGGACGGGTGATGTACTTCACCCCGGAATACTCACTTTGGCGAGAGTATCTTTATTTAGAATTTCAGGATTATAGTTTACACTTAATATGTCATCTGTATTTATATTAGTAATAAACTGCGAAACAATTTCATCCCCAATTTCTTCTGGCAAAATTGTATGATTATAATTGGATTTTAATGGTTCTCCCCAATTTATAAGATGAACAACGTATTTTTCCAATATTTTTAACACTTTTTCAACAAACAAATCAGCGAGCATATCTACTGCGGATGTTTGAATGAAACCATGTGCACGACTTGTCGTTTCAACAAATTGTTCATTATCACCTTTTATTGAAATACGCCCCATAATTTCACGAGTTCCTAAAAATCTTTTCCATCCTTGTGCTTTTCTTTGATCAATACCAAAAAAATCCTGTCCTGGTTCTCCATAAGGATTAATTCTAAATCCATTTTTATATATAAATACTGAACCGTAACTTTTAGGAGTAACACCACCCATTTGACGGGTAAAATTTACTTTTGCACTTTGATTCAGGTAAAACACTGATATATGTATATTTTTTAATAATCCATATTTTCGATTTTTTTCTTTAACAGTAAATATGTACTTACCTCTGTCAGATAAGGTGCTAGTAATACTACGTCCATCTTCTGATATATTAACTTCTATATTGGTTGTTTTTATATTTAGCTTTTCAAATATATCGTTTTTAATTTTTCCATTTACAATATCACGATCTGGATTAATTTTCTTTCTTGAATCCTTACCATTTTCCTGATCTTTCTTATATTCCGCTAACAACTTCTCATCAGTTTCTTTTTCTGATGGAACAACCATTTCAATATCAAAAGGTAATTCGCCCTTATCAGCATCCGGACTAATCAATTTCATCAAAGAGCGTTTCAATTTTAGTAATGCATCCCTATCCCAAGTTTCTCTTAAATCACTTACAATGAGAGTTGTTCCCTTAAGAAAACCACTTGGAAGCTGGTTGGCTTGAGAATAATCCACTGGAATTTCTATAAATTCTTTTGTATCATCTAGCTCAAATCGATTCCAATTTACATCCACAACATGTGCTTGAATGTCTGCTTTTGTTTTTGTTATTAACTGTAATGATGCACCTAATCTGTCGCATGAAAAACGCCCCACTCCTTTGGCTCCCGCTACTTCACGTTTAATTTCTTCCCTAAAAGATGATTTTGATCTATTTTGTGGTTTCTTTTCCGAATATGCTACAAACAACCATTTTTGAATTATATCGTCGTATGTCATTCCACTTCCGTTATCAGAAATTATAATTTTTCCAACACCGTCATCGGAGACTAAATATGAGATTTTAACCTTACTAGCACCTGCATCGTATGAATTTTTTACCAATTCAAATACAGCAATGTATTTATCGCTAATCAAATCTCGACCAATCAAATTTTTCAATCCAGCACTTACCCTAAATGATAAGATATCATTCGCTTTAATCATCATTAAGCACCTCCAAAAGTGCTATTCCTATTTGTTCTGCAAATAGTGGTGGAACAGCATTACCCACCTGTGTATACCTTGGTACTTCTTTTTTTCTTCTTGCTCCACCCGATGTATATTTTCCTTTAAATTCATACCAATCTGGAAAACTTTGAATGCGTGCATGCTCACGGACTGTTAAAATCCTTGGTTCGCAATAATGTATTAACTCATCAGGGATAGATGTAATTGTCGGTGCCTGTGAATTTGGATCAAGAACTGTCACACCTCGACGATTTAAGCCTTCAACAATGTTATCATCTGGTGTAATTCTTTTCCCTATGGTGTTGTTGACCTCATAAATTATCAAAATACTGATTTACTTGCCTGTCTCTGAATTGACCTGTATACTGTCATCAGCATACAAAAAGGAAA
>NZ_AUJR01000121.1 GCF_000424325.1 [Clostridium] clostridioforme AGR2157 | reverse complement strand
CCTACGCGAGTAAACTCGCAAGAGATGATTTCCGTCTTCCGGTTATCTGATTTCCAGATTTCCGGAAGCGCGATTTCATCGCGCAAGAATAATCACAAAGAACCAGATAGCATTACATCATCATTAAAGAAATTAGAATCTATAGCCGAAAAAACGCAAGATACAGGATTGTTAAAGTTAGCTCAAACTGTAAAAAAAAGAACCGAAGCAATTTTATCGGATAATATCAAATTGGAGGAAGATAATGCTGCAAAAGAAAAGGAATTAAAACAGGTACGTCAAGAAAGTGAAGTACGGAAAAAACAAGTATATTTTCTATCAGGTGCAGCTAATCAAAATGTTACAAACCTAATTGGAGGATTCCACGCAGTTTATACATTGACGGATGCGATTAAAGGAAATATTAATTTTTTACGTGAAGAATTATCAAAAGGAAAATCCGCCAGTGAAGCAATTTTAATGGTAATAAGCGAGATATATCAGGCAAATGAAAAGGCGCACAAACTTGCTGATTTGGCTATTCATGGTAATCAAACCTTGAAACAAGATGGTTCAAACAGTATATATGATTTTATTCGTCAGTATATTGATGCAAACTTAGCTATTAAGGGTATTGAATATATATTGACTTCTGATGATAAGGCATTTAATTGCAAATTTGATGCATCATCTATAGGGATTATTTTAGATAACATTTCAAGTAATTCCTTAAAAGCAGGGGCAACAAAACTGTATATATCATTAGAAGATATGCAGAAGTATGTTGAAATTGCATTTACAGATAATGGGATAGGTCTAGATAACGATATTGATATTGATATGCTTTTTGAATGGGGCGTATCTAACAACATTAGTAAAAAAGGGTTTGGCATAGGCCTGTATCATATCAAACAACTAGTAGAAGAAATGAAAGGGACAGTAGCAATCGATACCACATATAAAGACGGTTTCAGATTGGTGGTGAAATTAAAAAAATGAATACGGCATTTAAAATTTTGTGGTTTGAAGATGAAGTTTCATGGTTTCGTATGGAACGAATACGAATAGAAGCAATTTTAAAAAATCATTATCTGATTCCAGACATTTCCAGAAAAGATGGTGATGAGTTTGATGTTATTGAATTAACTGGAAATGACTATGATTTAATTCTAATGGATTACAAACTGGCAGCAGGAAAAACAGGAGATACTATAGTATCAGCTATTCGTGAGAATGATATTTTGACGGATATTTTATTCTATTCTTCAGAAGAACAGAATATGTTATCAGCTTTATCCAAAAGAATGCCTTCAATTGACGGTGTATACCTGACAAAACGTGATTATACAATCTTCACGGAAAAGGCAGAAAAACTTATTAGCAAAATTGTAAAGCGTTCCGAAGATGTCGTAAATTTAAGAGGATTTGTTCTTGATAATACAAGTAATTTTGAATTGCGTATAAAGGAGATATTAAATATTTGCTGGCAAAAATTTAATGACGAGCAAAGAGATTCATTAACAGAGACAACTATTGCCTTATTAAATAGTAAAAAGTCTTGGGCAACAAAGCAGGTAGAGACAGCAAAAACAAAAGATAATGTATTCACATATGCAAACAATGTGGAGTATTTACTAAGTGTGGCAGATAGACTCGATATTATACAAGCTGTACTTCCTATATTGTTTTCAAACTATAATTTACCTGATAGCCTTTGTCCTTCCGACTTTAAAAGGTATTATATTGATAAAATAAATGTTTATCGAAACAAATTAGGGCATATTAAATTTGGTGAAAAGCTAATTCGAATTAAAGAAAAAGATGTGGAAATCAATCAAGACCTGCATCGATTTTTGAGAAAAAATATCGCGGAAGTAGAAGGAACAATAAATAATTTGGAAACTTATATAACACAAAATATGTAAAAATAGTGTTGTGAAAAAGTTATGCAAAAACTTTATGTGATTGCATAACTTTTGTAAGTAAGTAATAATCCGTATCTTGACAAAATAAGAAATCCCCCAGCACT
>NZ_AUJR01000120.1 GCF_000424325.1 [Clostridium] clostridioforme AGR2157 | reverse complement strand
GTATATCACTTCCTCCATGTCTTGAAAAAGTTTGTTACGCAGCAAGCTGCGGGGAATTAAACCCTCTTTTTGATTAAACCCTCTTTTTGATTAAAATCAAACAAAAAACCCCTCTCATACGCCTCATCCTTCATCATCAGATGGACGGCACCCAGCTTAAAGGTCTGGGGAAGGGCCAAACGGTATTTTCTGATATATTCCTCATTGGCTGCAAAGTATTCGCCGTACCGGTTCATGTCCGGCAGGGTGTTCATAAAATCGTGCTGGAACATATCATACATTTCCCTGGTGTAAGGCCACAGCTGATCGTGGAAATAGCCGTTGCACAGTGAGGAACAGTTAATCACGCAGTTATCGCTCATCGGCCCACGGCACATAGGTCCTCTTATCCGCCGTAATCCATGAATGGGGCTACATGACTACCCTCCGGAGTAGCCGCCGTAGGGATTGCCCTGGGTGTGCCCGATGAGGATTGCCACGTCGCTGTCATTGTTGATAATCTGATGTGTGCCGAAATTTATCCCCTACTATTTAACCTGCGAATTTCCCCGGCTAATCCTTCGACATTTAGCGACATAATTTATCGTTTTTTGTCGTCCTGTCTCACTTGATAAAACCCCCATCCCCGGTTTAACTTTACAGAAGTCAAACGATATCGGGAGGAATCATCATGAAATACGAAAGAGAAACCTGCAACCTGCTCCGGCGCCTCGGCGTCAACAACTCCTACGTGGGGTTCCGCTACACAGTTTATGGTGTCATCCGCGCTATTGCCAATCCGGAACTGCTCATCTACATCTCCAAAGGGCTCTACGTGGAAATATCCGCGGAATATCATACGTCCATTGGCTGTGTGGAACGTAATATACGCACTATTATCAGCACCATATGGCTGCATGGAGACCGGCATCTTCTGAATCAGGTCTTCGGCTTCGAGTTGGAACAGAAGCCTCGAAACGGCGCCTTCATAGATGCGCTCTCTCATTATGTTGTAGAACACTATTACGACTGATTCTGTAACATGTATTTAGGGTATCCGTCTGCTTATTCTAAGGGCATGATTTACAAAATCATAAAGGAGAAGAGAGGTCAGGCCCGGTGACCAACGGGTCTGATTGCTGCGCTCATATACCATTAACCGCAGCTGCCCATCTATAGCGTCTGTTCTGGAAACAAAAAAAGCCCTGCAAAGCAGGACTCTTACGTATGCGGCTAACAGGACTCGAACCTGCACGGTTTCCCAATGGGACCTAAACCCATCGTGTCTGCCAATTCCACCACAGCCGCAAATATAAAAAATGCGGGTGGCCGGACTTGAACCGGCACGGTATCGCTACCGAGGGATTTTAAGTCCCTTGTGTCTGCCTATTCCACCACACCCGCAGATTGTTACATGACACAGCTATATGCAGATATAAAACAAATGGGGCCTACAGGGCTCGAACCTGTGACCCTCTGCTTGTAAGGCAGATGCTCTCCCAGCTGAGCTAAGACCCCAAATTGCATATGTTGTATCGCATTATAAAATGCAAACGACCCGGAACGGGTTCGAACCGTCGACCTCCGCCGTGACAGGGCGGCGCTCTAACCAGCTGAGCCACCGGGCCATTATTTAGATGATATAGTTCTCATTCTGCTTTAGTTAGGAAGAGTGGACCTTCGGGGACTCGAACCCAGGACCGACCGGTTATGAGCCGGTTGCTCTAACCAACTGAGCTAAAGGTCCGAACTATATAATCTCTAACATTGCTTACTGTTTTACAGTAAAAGCCGATGATCGGACTCGAACCGATAACCTGCTGATTACAAATCAGCTGCTCTGCCAATTGAGCCACATCGGCATATAATAAACTGGTCAAATGACCCCAACGAGATTCGAACTCGTGTTACCGCCGTGAAAGGGCGATGTCTTAACCGCTTGACCATGGGGCCTGAATAAGGTAGTGGTCGCCATGGACTTCCACTAAAGCTCCCCGAGTAGGACTCGAACCTACGACAGCGCGGTTAACAGCCGCGTGCTCTACCGACTGAGCTATCGAGGAATAATGATACGCTTATTGTACTTTGCGCTGACCAAATCATTATACAATAACTTTGCCAAAATTTCAAGCACAATTATAATATTTTACGTACCCTCAAAACCACATATTGAATTCCGATTGTTCCACAAACCTTCTTTTCCCTTAACCTTTTGGATAAGCCCTCGACCGATTAGTAT
>NZ_AUJR01000119.1 GCF_000424325.1 [Clostridium] clostridioforme AGR2157 | reverse complement strand
GCAAGTATTCTGGCTCGTTGAGCCAATGTGGAACAGAGGTATTTCTCCCCAAATTAACCAATATGACCAGGGTCGAAAAGTGTGCAGGTTAAAGACCAGGTGGCTTTACGCCACCCGACCGGAGGACATCGCCCGGCAAAGCCGGTCAATGTTCACTGATACTTTTCTTTTATTTTCTCTAAATTCTCCCACCATTCATTCAATGTTTTTTGAGAAATTTCTGCTAATAGAATTCGATATTTTTCTGGACTACTGTAGTAATCTGATGGCGTAATATTATAAATCTCATCATATCCTCTATTTAATTCAATCCAGAATTTCTTTTTAAACTGATATAAAAATGTACCATAGAATTCTGAACTAATAAATGTTGCTTTTTTCATTAATTCAATTTCATTTGAATGACTTTTTAAATAAATAGAATCATAATAAAAATATTCCTGCCATTTTCCCATCTTGCCCAACAACTCGTGCTGCTCTAATACCACTTTCTTATTAATACAATTTATCATACTTTCAATAAACACATATAGAAAATCTTCACTCATATTTATTGAAAAATCCCCATTTTGATATAAAAGCTTACACATAGTAAATCTATGTAAATCTTTATCATCAAATTCTAAAGTAAACTCTCCATTATTAGGAATACGTAAATATAAAAACATGTTTATCTCCTACTTACAATCAGGGGCTAATAAAGCCCCTGATTAGCTTATTTGTTTTTCTAATTTCTAATTAAAGATTTTGCATAATCCGTCAATTTGAATTTGGAACCAGTGGGAGATTTAATAAAGCCAGCATCATAAAGAGCGTTCTTCATTTCTTGTGTTAACCCTTGATTTCCTCCTTCAGCCTTCCAAGTTCTCGTATGTCCATGAAATACCCCTGATGATGTTTCATCAAATACAACAAAATCTCCATTACTATCTAACCCTATACGTCTTGTAGTATTTTCTCCGATAGGAACTGAATTATCAAGCGCAAATTGACCATCTTTAGGTGCCGGATTTTTCCTTCCGGTTGTTTGGCCAGAATGATAATCCGCTTTATCATAGGTTCCGTTCTTATAAGAGTAAGAATCCCCCTCATCCTCATTCCCCGGCTTAGAGCCTCCTGGAGAGGTGGCCTTGCTTAGCTCTACCTCAACGGTGCCCAATGCATCCACCATATCCAACGCCCCGGATATGGTGATTGCCACCCCTTCCGCAACGATTACGATGCCGGCCGGCGTGACCTGTATCTGGCCGGTTGCCATCTTTTAGCCCTGTAACGCACCGTGACGGCCTGTGTGCCAGTTTTAAGACCCGGTTCGGAAAGATGTACCATGAAGTAAGTATTCTGGCTCGTTGAGCCAATGTGGAACAGAGGTATTTCACCCCAAATTAACCAATATGACCAGGGTCGAAAAGTGTGCTGGTTAAAAGTCGGGTGGCTTTACGCCACCCGACTCAAGGACATCGCCCTGCCAAGCCGGGCGAATAAACTGTCCTCAAAATCCCATGTTGTCAAGTCTTTGAAAATATTTACACCTATACATTTGTGTGATTATGTCTTCAATTTCTTTTTTGGATGTTTCCTTTACAAGAATAGTGTTTGGTTCTGACAAGTAGTACCCTGAGTCTTCTAGCTCTGTTTCAAAGTCTTGCTGCAATCTTAACAGAGAAATAACATACACTTTATACTTTTTACTTCCAATTTTTACTATTATATCACCCCTGTACCCTTTGTCTAATGCTTCATATTCTGCTAATTCTGTATCATTTTCATATATAATCTCTAGATTCATTTCTACTCCTTAATATGGTCCCGAAACAACAATCTGATTTAATAGTTCTTGGAATGTTTCCAGTGGCATTTCATATGCAGGCACAATTTCAAAGTGTTCTGCTCTCATACCTCTCTGGATTATTTTTAATCCTTCTGGAAGAGATTCTATCTTATATGCTCCTCCAAATTTAGAAACTGTATCTGGATTGACATCCAATGAAACACCATGCGAAGTCTTTACATTTCCTGTTTCTGGATTAATCTTTACTTCATTACTCTTTACTGTAAAATCATCTCCTCCCCGGTATACTGAACTTTCTTCTCCCTTATAATTCACTTTTGGCGAGTTAGAATCCCCCTTATTCGGTCCTCCTTGTCCATTCATAGCAAGAACACCAGCCAATGCACCTTCCGCTACCATACTTCCGATATTCTCTGCTACACCGGCATATCCACCAGACAATTCTACCTCTACTAAATAA
>NZ_AUJR01000118.1 GCF_000424325.1 [Clostridium] clostridioforme AGR2157 | reverse complement strand
TCATAGGAAGTGGTCATGCCATTGGCATCTGTTTGTGATGCTACCCTGTTGTCAGCGGAATAGGAAGTAAGTATGGTATCGCCGTTTGCATACTCAACCTTCACGGTCCGTCCGCGGTCATCCAGATGATACAGCACATGATTTCCACGGTTATCTTTCATGATGGTTAGGTTGCGCTCGTAGGAATAGGTGCTGACATTTCCTAACGCATCTTCCTGCTCAGTGACTCTTCCTTCGCTGTCATAGGTATTCCGTATGAACATGGAATCATTCTCATCATACCATGCCGTCATGTGGTTGGCATCGTCGTATTCATACCTGCGCACACCGCCTTCAGGGTCAGTTACGGAAATGAGGTTATCCTGGTCATCAAATTCATAATGGATTGTCCCGCCATCCGGAAGTATGATGTCGGTAATCTTTCCATCATCATCCTGGGTAATTTCAAATATCTTGCCTGAAGGTGTAATAATCTGGTGCAGCTGGCAGGCGCTGTCGTACACATATGAGGTCTTATAACCCTTCCTGTCTTTTTCTGTAACAAGCAGACCATATGCGTTGAATGTCTTGACACTTCCGTCCGGCTGTGTGATTTCCCATCCGATGGAAGGCTTGACAGCTCCGTTTTCTTCCCCGCTTTCTTCCTCACCATCCTCCTCAATTGTCATTACAGCAGCGTTTGACGGGCTGGCCGTGCGGTACTGAGCGGTTGATGGACTGGCTGTACGGATTTCCTCTTCACCATCACCAGGGAACTGCTCCTCATCCTCTTCATCTTCATCCGGACTTTCCATGGTTAAGACCTCAATAGAATCGACCGGCCTCAATGTATAATCATAGCCGTCAGGGCCTTTGTAGGTTCCATCCTCGTCTTTTTTAAATATGATTCCCTTGCCGTCCTCCCTGGAATAGAATATCCTCCCATCCTCCAGGACCATGATTTTCTCACCAACACGTGTACTCCAGCCTTTTCCGAATTCAGAACGGAAGAATGGGTTCTTTGAGTTATAACTCCTGGAAATTTCAAAGGTACCGCCTAAGTCCTCGATGGATGCGTCGGTCTGCTCCATGTAATAGGAACCGGATGACATATTGATTGGGTCGCCGTCATGGTCGTAACGCGGGTCACGGCCGGCCAGGATGGCCTCCAGCAGATACTTTTCCAGCTTGTCTTTAGGAATCTTAAATGTATAGGGCACATCTGTCTTTGGTTTCCTAATAAAGAGGATATCCCCGGCTGTTGTGAGCTGCCCTGTTGTCATCTGGTTATCTGCTTTGATTACTCGGATGAGAATACCATAATGTTTCGCAATCCTCGCAATATCATCCTTGACCTGTACTTCATATAGCAGGAATTCATCTGAGGTCTTCAGTTCGCTGGTTTCAGTCCCCTCGCCTAACGCCGGGTTCCCCTCTTCATCCTCAATTATCTCCTTGCCTTCCCCCTGGGCTGTTATATAATACTTTGTGTCCGTCTGAAGGTCTTCCGTCATGAAGGCAGGGTCACCTTGCCAGTTGCCCTCTAAGTATCCGAAATTGATACAGTCATCCGACACCTTCCAAAAATCCGGATATGCCAGGGCTTCCCCGGCCGTCACGTTACCATTATCAGTCTCATTATCCCCTTCCACTTCATAAAGGTTGTATGTAATATCTGAACCTGCCTGGGACACTCCCCATGGAACGATGCCAACTGTGCTTCTGCCTCCTGCGTCACTTGGCTTGACACCAGGGTCCACATGAAGCTCAAATTCACTCATTGGCAGAGTCAGTAAATCCTTATCATTCAATTCCCCGGACCAGGCCACTTCCAGCCTCGGCCCATATTTCGCGTTCCAGCCATTATAAATGGTTTCAGCCCACATGACATCCTCGATGGAACCTTCATACGGTAATTCCGAAAGTACCTTCAGCATCAGACCATGGCGTGTGGAAGGCTCCTTCAGCCATTTGTCGTAAATCTCCGTAATGTTAAAGGACATGGGTTGGTCCTTGCCCTCTGAAAATTGGTAATCTCCCAGCTGCGGCAGGTCACCGCCATCCAGAGCCTTATCTATCTGCCCCGAATGCATAGCATACCATGTCAGGGTTTCCTGATTCCAATCACGCTCGGGCGCAAGGGCGATGAAAGCACTGCGCTGTACGGTATCTTTCGTCATAATTGTTACCGTCAGCCGTACATCGTTAATAGCTGGCCCGTCACCGTTTTCATCCCGCCTTGCCATTAAGGATTCCCAGTCAGGACTTATCTCCATAAAGGCCCGGCAATATCCGTAATCCTCTGAGTAACCGACCATTGTATGGCCATTATCACCAAAGTAGGTTTTAGGTAC
>NZ_AUJR01000117.1 GCF_000424325.1 [Clostridium] clostridioforme AGR2157 | reverse complement strand
ATTTGAAAGTCCGAGTAAACTATTGAACCGCGTAGTACCGAACGGTACGCTACGTGGTGTGGAAGGGGAGGTTAAAATCTCCCCTATCCGATTTTTTGTACGCCATGGGCGGGTTCCAACAGGTTATGAGGCCTACTTCTTGCGGGGAGCGGGCGCGTCCTCCCTGAGCTGGTCCGCAATCATCTCAATCATCTGTGTCTTCAGATACACGTCAAAGGACAGCTCGCAGATAAATGCAAACAGCTTCAGGTACTCCCTGTCCTTATCATCCACAGGAGCATCTGAAAATGTATCCTGGGCCCGGGCAAATTTGGCTGCCACATCAGACTTCAGGTTATTCATCTCGTCCTTTTCCAAAGTAAATACTTCGTTATAGATATCTTCCAGGGACAGCCGGGATGTCTGTCCTGAGAAATGCTTCGATGTAATAGGACGGAACAGTTCTTCAATATCACTGAAGGACAGAAGGTTTTTGAAATAATATATGAACACAAGCATCAGCAGGTGGTCCTTGGAATACTTCTTCTTCACCGGAGGGGGAAGGAGGTTATTCTTGGCGTAGTTGTTAATCATGGTCTTAGTCAGGACTTTATCACCCGGATGGCGTCTCATATCTTTTAAATGGCTGTCCATGAAGGTGGTAACCTGGTCCATGTACAAATCAATATCAGGAATCTCGTCCGCCTTGACATGGGACAGGTTCCCCAGATAGGAAAACAGGTCCTGCAGACGTTCTTCATTTGTCTTCATCTATGTGTCACCTCTGTCATTCTTATCACATTACTATATTTATTATATAGTAATCGATACTAGATGACAAGGGGGAAATGTAAATCTATGCGGGTTTATGCCTGGACTAATGTCCGGGGGGCTTACATGGTGGTTATGGGATGATTATAAACGATGATGTAGACAGAGGATTGTGCAATCTATACAAAACTCTGGGTCTGCTTTCACGATTTTGTCCTCATGTTTCAGAGAAACATACAAAGCCAGTAATATATACCTTTAAAATAGAAATAACTTTCATATATATTGATTTGCAGGAAAGATATTACCCGTGTTATCATAATTACAGAAACAGTCAACGGATTTAACAGCTTATGGAGGTAATTATGAGAAAACGGTTTTTAGGTATTATACTGACAATGGCGGCAGCATTATCCATAACAGCCTGCGGCGGCTCTGGTTCAGCTCAGACCGCCACATCCGCGGTTGCGGCGCCGGAATCCCAGACAGACGGTAACACGGCAGGAGGAAATAAGGCGGATGGTGTCGGAGCGGAAGAGAGCAGGACAGAGGAAACCAGAGCGGAAGATGGAAGGACAGAGGAAAACAAAACGGAAGGAACAAGGGAATCCGCTGATTCAGACGGAACTGTAAAGAAAATCCTGTGGACCCACGCCGGAGACCTGGAGGCACAGAAGGGATCGGATAAGAATATTGGTACAGCAGGATTATTGAATGGCGTTTCCGGAGGATATGTGATTGCCGGAGGCGGTGCGAACTTCCCGCAAGGGGGACCTGAGACAGGTGGACCCAAGGTATATTATCCGGACCTCTATGTTATGAAACCGGAAGATGGAAGCCTGACGCTGGTGAATCATACCACCATGGGATATGAAATCGGCTACGGTGCATCCATAACAGCTCCTGAGGGGATTTATTATATTGGAGGAAGCCCGGTGGAGGGAAAAGGTGATAAAATCATGCTTGTGAAAGCGGATGAAAAGGGAGAGGTCACATTAGAAGAGATAGGAAAACTTCCGTTTACATTTTCCGATGGCGCAGCCGTTCTGAAGGATCGTGTGATATATGTGGGTGCAGGCAAACAGGACGGCAAGGCATCCAACAAGTTTTATGCTTTTGACCTGGACACAAAGGAGACAACTGAACTGGCTCCTGTACCAGGGGAGGAAACCAGGACGCAGTGTGTATCACAGGTGCTGGATGGTCGGATTTACGTATTCAGCGGCGGGGATGCAGTGGCTTATACAGACGGCTACAGCTATGACATTGAAAAGGACCAGTGGGAGAAGGCTGCGGATATTGCCATAGAAGGCCGGTACATTTCCCTTCTGGGGGCTGGTTCCGTAAAAATCAGCGATACGGAGATGCTGGTGATTGGCGGTTTCGACAAAGAGGTCTATGACAATGCGGTGGCTAAGATGGCAGAGCTTAAGGATGACGCCCTGGCAGAGTTCAAGATGGGATACTTCGGGGCAGACCCCTCTGAACTTAAATGGAATAAGAAAATACTGATTTATAATGCGCGGGAAAATGCATGGAGCACCGTCGGAGAGGTTCCCTTTGACGCCCCGTGCGGGGAAGGCCTGGTGCTGAACGGAGATTATATTTATTCAATCAATGGTGAAATCAAGCCTGGAACAAGGACCAGCCGCATGTATGGGGGAATGCTTGTAAGATAGGAAATAGGAGATATGACAATGGAGGGACAGCTGCCTGGCGG
>NZ_AUJR01000116.1 GCF_000424325.1 [Clostridium] clostridioforme AGR2157 | reverse complement strand
GCGCGTCCAGAAGCGTCGCTTGTCATCCACAGGCGGTGCGTGGGCATTTTGGGAATCCGGCTTTGGCAAGCCGGTAAAGAAAAGTATCAAAGACGCTGAAAAAGCGTCGCTTTAGCGTCAGCCGGTTTACCCCGGAGGGAAACCATAAGGGGGACAATAGCGTACCGGAAACGTCGCAAGTTGGGGAAACCATCTACCCACGACTGAGCGGCAAGACGCAACATTGTGAACGAGGAACAAGGCTAAACTGCTTTAAGGGCAGTCCGAGGCGGGATACTCGACCCGGCGGTGTAGGATGGTTGTATTCGCCGTATGTCATAGCGGAATGTGACAGGTATACACAGACCGCAGGATACTTATGACAGCCAGCCGCAGTTAGCGGAAAAGGACGAAAACCCACTCCGACATCACAATACGCTTTTCCCAAAGTGTCTAACTGGAGATTGCCTAAACCGGAGCGCCGGAACCGTCCGGCTATGCGTAATGCCACAAGGCGATAAATTTCAAGGGGTAAAAACCCAAGAAAGATGACGCTGAATATCCGGCATGGCAACGGAGCCTTCGTAGTAGTCCGAGGACGGGAAAGCCGTCTACATGGCGAAGGAAGGCAGGATGTCAACCAACTCATAAAAAGGAAAGGTGCGTGAGGCATTATGAGAAGTCCTGAGAATGTGTTGGAAAGCCTAAAATCCAAGGCGTGTAACCAGAGTTACAAGTACGAGCGGTTATACCGCAATCTGTACAATCCACAATTCTATCTGCTGGCATACCAGCGGATACAGGCGAAACCAGGCAATATGACAGCCGGAACAGACGGCAAGACGATTGACGGCATGGGCATGGCAAGGATAAACACCCTCATAGGAAAAATGCGGGATTTCAGCTATCAGCCCAACCCGGCGAGAAGAACGTATATTCCGAAATCCAATGGGAAAATGCGTCCTCTGGGAATACCGTCATTTGACGATAAACTGATACAGGAGGTGGTACGGCTCATCTTAGAGAGCATTTATGAGCCAACCTTTAGCGACTGCTCCCACGGTTTCCGCATAAACAAGAGCTGCCATACGGCACTCAAATATGTGCAGAAATATTTCACGGGAACAAAGTGGTTCGTTGAGGGGGATATAAAGGGCTGTTTTGACAATGTAGACCATCATGTACTGATTGCTATTCTGCGGAAGCGGATTGCAGACGAACATTTCATCGGTCTGCTCTGGAAATTCCTGAAAGCTGGATATATGGAGGACTGGAACTACCACAATACTTACTCCGGCACTCCGCAAGGCTCTATCATCAGCCCCATCCTTGCAAACATCTATATGAACGAACTGGACAGCTATATGGCAGAATACGCAGAGAAATTCAACTGCGGAAACCGCCGTAAAATCAATCCTGCGTTCAAGAAGAAGTTAGATGTCTGCCGGGGAAAAGAGCAAAGGCTTAAAAGAAATCTCTCTAAAATGAGCGAGGAAGAAAAAGAGGGCTTAATTGCAGAAATCCGGGAACTGCGGCGTAGTCTGAAATCTATACCGTATAGTGACCAGATGGACGACAGCTATAAAAGGATTTGCTATGTCCGATATGCGGATGATTTTCTAATAGGAGTTATCGGCAGTAAGGAGGACGCGGAACAAGTAAAACAAGAGGTAGGATGTTTTATCCGGGAAAAACTTCATCTGGAAATGTCCGAAGAAAAAACATTGATTACCCACGGGCATGACTTTGCAAAGTTCTTGGGATACGAGGTCACAATCGCCAAAGGCGAATATAACAAAAAGACCAAAACGGGAGCTACCAGACGAGTAAACAACGGAAAAGTCCTGCTCTATGTTCCCCATGACAAATGGGTTAAACGACTATTATCTTACAATGCCCTCAAAATCAAATATGATAAGCAGAATGGAAATAAGGAGGTTTGGGAGCCGGTCCGGCGCACTCGCCTGTTGCATCTGGACGATTTGGAAATCCTAAACCAATACAATGCAGAAATCCGTGGATTGTACAACTACTATCGGCTCGCAAATAACGTGACCGTACTCAACAACTTTTACTATGTAATGAGATACAGTATGCTCAAAAC
This sequence comes from [Clostridium] clostridioforme AGR2157, assembly GCF_000424325.1. GTDB lineage: Bacteria > Bacillota > Clostridia > Lachnospirales > Lachnospiraceae > Enterocloster > Enterocloster clostridioformis_A. The sequence goes on along the minus strand of NZ_AUJR01000116.1, from coordinate 507 downwards.
TTTTGCCGGAAAGTATCGGACACGAATTAGCAAAATTATCCGCAAGTACCGTCAAGGGAAAGATTTTGTTGTGGAGTATCCGAAGAAAAATGGCAAAGTGGGTAAAGTGCTGTTCTACAACAACGGTTTTTGCCGGAATACCAAAGTGGAAAGCGGCAATCCCGATATAGTAGCAAGAGTAGTTGAGAACTATGGGCGCAACAGCCTGATTAAAAGGCTACAAGCGAACAAATGCGAGTGGTGCGGCGCAGAGAATGTACCGCTCGAAATACACCATGTACGAAAACTCAAAGATTTAAGTGGCAGAAAACAATGGGAAATCGCCATGATTGGGCGCAGGCGCAAGACAATGGCACTCTGTATTGACTGTCACGATAAGTTACACGCAGGGAAATTAGACTGACATCTGGAGAGCCGGATACATCGAGAGGTGTAAGTCCGGTTCGGAGGGGAGTTCTCGGAAACCTGCCATAGCGATATGGCAAGGCGCTGGGTTCTTACCCTACT
>NZ_AUJR01000115.1 GCF_000424325.1 [Clostridium] clostridioforme AGR2157 | reverse complement strand
GATTCAATATGTCCCGCCTTTTTTAGGGAATTTCCCTTGCTCTTTTCAGGGAATTCTGACGCTTTTTTTCGGTAATTCTAGTGTATCATAAACACCGGCAAAGGCAATTACATTATTGGGACGCACGGTCATTGAGCAAAGCCGCTATGACAGATATGTGAAAAAGCCGGATGACTGTTTTTTGTTACAAAAAACAGAAAATCGAGATGCTATAGCCTTGGCAGGCCATCGCGCAGCGATTTTGTTCAATTCCAGTTTGGTGATGAGTTAAACTGAAACTAAGGGGACGAAATATATATTTTGGAGTATTGAACATAAAGCGAAAGGAATGACAAATCAATGAAAATCGAAAGATGCAAAAAAGAGTCCTTTATTGTAATAGGAAAAGAGGGGGCAACAACAGACGGAGCAGGCTTTATTCAGAAGCTATGGGATGAAGCGAATTCACATTTTGGAGAAGTTCAGCATTTGGCACAGAAAGATGAAAATGGGAACATTAGCGGAATATGGGGTGCAATGTCTGATTTTTCCCGTTCCTTTCAGCCTTGGGAAGGCTTTAATAAAGGACTTTACCTTGCGGGAGTGGAGTGCAATGATGATGCAGAAGCCCCTGATGGTTGGACAAAGTGGGTAATTCCCGGCTATGAATATATCTATGTAGAACGTGAAAACGATGGTATTTTTCCAGAAGTAATACAATATCTGGCGGATAATGATATTACATTGGTCGGGGCAGTTCACGATTTTACCTGTCCACAGACTGGGAAGGGATATATGTTTTTCCCGATTAAAAAATTGTAAAAAATAAGAGTTTACGGAGGAAAATAGAATGAATTCTATCTGCGGAATTGATTGTACGAAATGCGAATTAAACAGCACTTGTAATGGATGTGCTGCAACAGGAGGCCAGCCCTTTGGATCAGAATGCCTTGTTGCACAATGCTGTAAAAGAGGCGGGACTGTGTTAAATGAATTGAAAGAAAAGCTGATTGCGGCCTTTCATGCTCTTCATATTCAGGATATGGAGGAAGTGACAGAGCTTCATGCACTCAAAGGCTCCTTTGCCAATATTGAATATGCCCTTCCAAACGGCCAGATGGTAAAGTTTTGGGATGACAACAAGATTTATTTAGGGAACCAGCTGTATAAAGAGGGCAGCGACAGATGTTATGGAATTATTGCTGACGAGAAGTACCTCATGGTGTCTGAGTACAGTGGCTATGGAGCTGATGCGGAAATTATTGTGTTCAAACGATGGAATTAAACAGAAAAACAAATTCAGCTACAAGAAACAAGAAGGGAAGAATCCAGATATGACAATTCTTATCGAAAAGGAGTATTTTTATGGCAGTTGTTGCTTGGTATAATTCAAGCAGCCCACGCTCCCGAAGATATTCGTAGCAGGTAAAAAGTTCGTTGTTTAGAGTGACTCTTGCTGTCCTAAGAAACTGTAATTCTTCTGCCAATGTTTGGAAACGGATGTCTGTCCTTGTTGCCTCGGCTATAAACTCATCCATCGGCACATCTTCATCCATGTGCTCTTCTTCTGGAAAATAGTCATAGTAATTCATGGGGGCCCTCCTGTATGCAATCAGTAATTCTCATATTTCATGATGCGGGCCTGGATTTTGACATTCATGGAAAGCTGGTTCCGCACCATTGCCCAGTTAGATACAGGGCGGCCATTCCACTTCTGGTAATTTATATACTCCTGCCCTCTTATATTATCCTACCTTATCTCTTTCCTTACACGTTAGACAATAGAAGAACAGCCTACATTGATCAGACACTCATACATATTTATGATTGTGTCGCATCCTCTAAATAATCATCTTCCGTCTTAAGACAGCAGGTTATACCCTCTGGAAAATTGCCAATGGGCTGAATGTCCCCTATACAAGGCTCATGGATGGAATCGAGCAGGAAACTGCGGTTGTCCGAAAATCCGAACCGGCTGTTCAGACAGGTGAAACAGAACATTACCGTGTCTTTTGTCATTTTGGGAGTACACCCGTCCGCAATTTCGAACTGTTTTACGCCGAGCTGGATGCCCACAGCTCCAATGCCTCCATCGGTCATTCGGAAAAGGCGCAGGAGTATATCTATATGATTCAAGGGGAACTCTCCTTCAGACAGAAGCCGGAAACCATATCCTTGCAGAGGGGGATGCCCTCACCTTTGATTCCTAATCGGACATACTTATATCAATCAGACGGATGCCGTGATTAAATTTATGGTCATCAATTTTTATCCGAATTGATTTTTCCTTAATACTCCATTACAGTTCTCTTTCGGTTGTTCTCTTTCCAAATGTTCTTCGCTGACCGCTGCTTGTTGTGGCATATCATGATTTTCCTGTGTTTTTCTGCCGCATCCGGTCACTGTAAGAATAAGGATACCTGCAGCAATAAACAGCCTCTGTTTTCCCACCTTTTTCATCTCTGTCAGACCAACCTTTCTGGACAATTTTCAAATGCAGGATATAAATACTCTTCAAAAATATTTATATTACAATTTAAAGATTTAAATCCAATCATTACTTTTAGAAATATTATACTTGTAAGAAATAAAAGTCAAGAGATACAAACAAAGGCTCTAATAAACTAGTACAACTCGATTTAAATAAGCTTACAATTTAAGCATTGGTAGTAATCTGATTTCTTGGCTTACGTGTCCGTGCTTTGGGCGCACGTTT
>NZ_AUJR01000114.1 GCF_000424325.1 [Clostridium] clostridioforme AGR2157 | reverse complement strand
ATACTAATCGGTCGAGGGCTTATCCAAAAGGTTAAGGGAAAAGAAGGTTTGTGGAACAATCGGAATTCAATATGTGGTTTTGAGGGTACGTAAAAGTACTTGAAATTTTATATCATCTGTGATATATTTATGTACACGGTGATGACGGGGTGTGGCTCAGCTTGGCTAGAGCGCCTGGTTTGGGACCAGGAGGTCGCAGGTTCGAATCCTGTCACCCCGACTTTGAAAATAAAATAATAACATTTATGCGCGAGTGGCTCAGGGGTGGAGCACCACCTTGCCAAGGTGGGGGCCGCGGGTTCGAATCCCGTCTCGCGCTTTTTTGTTGCTTAACCGGAGCTTTGTATTTCTTATTTTACAGGGTGCTCCGGTTTTTTTGCGTTTTTATATTTACCATCCTGAAGTATGATTTAAGTTGATTCTAGGTTCTTGTCCCCGGAAAAGAGTAGTATATTGGAAGTATAAGACTAAGGGAGGGCAACTAATATGAGGGTAACTGATAAGAGCGCAGCGGATAAGAGAGCAACCGGTATGAAAAAATGCTGGATGATGGTAATTGCGGTGTTACTAGCCACTGCTGCTTTGAGTATGAGCGCGTTTGCAGGGCAGTGGAGGCAGGATGATACCGGCTGGTGGTATCAAAATGAGAGCGGCACGTATTTAAAAAATGAATGGTCCTGGATAGACGGAAGATGCTACTATTTTAATGAGGATGGCTATTGTCTCCAAAACACTCAAACACCGGATGGGTACAGCGTTGACGGGCAGGGGGCCTGGATTGAGGGCGGAGTGGTACAGATGCAGCAAGAGGTTCAGGCGCAGATGCAGGAACAGGTAGAGGCGCCGGAACAGGAGCCGGTAGGCGTGCAGGAGCAGAGTCAGGACAGCGGCGCAATAAAACAGATTGGCAATGTGGTTTTCACAGTTCCCGAAGAATTTGTATTTCATTCTTCTGATGAGAGGGGAATATATATGACCAGTGTGGACGGAAGCAGCCTTATCTGCATCATGTCAGAATCCCTCGCGGACTTTGGCGGATATGCAGACCTGGTATATACCTACCAGGAAAGAGTACTGGATACAGCTGTGGAAGCAGAGTTGGGGACACCCCAGTCCAAGACAGCCAGGCAGCTTTCCAGCGGGCTTTGGTACAGTTATCACTATATGGATGCATCTTCCCTGGGCATACCCGGATTTTTGAAGGTTTATGCCAGAATCAATGGAGACAGACTGCAGATGGTCATGTTCGGCGGCTCTATTTTGGCCTTGGATACGGAAGGGATAATGAACAGCTTTACCTTTTTGTGACAGGCAGTCTTGACAGCGGGAAGAGATTATTGTATGATGCAAGTGTACACTTGCTTTTGCGGGAGGATGATATGGATCAGACAGGACAGAATATTATAGATGCAGCCATGGAACTGGTAGTGGAGAGAGGATATACAGCTACCACTACAAAGGATATCGCCAAACGTGCCGGGGTGAACGAGTGTACCATCTTCAGAAAATTCAAGGGGAAGAAGGAAATTGTGCTTCAGGCCATGGGACAGAAAAGATGGCATCCGGATTTGGAACCGGGTGATTTTATGATTGAGACGGGTAATCTGACAGAGGACCTGTGCCAATTTGCCCGTATTTATATGAAAAAAGTTACGCCGGAATTTGTTAAGCTCTCCCTGGGACTGCGCACACCAGAGCTGGTGGAGGATACAAGGGAAGGAATTTTAGCCATTCCCCTGATCTTTAAAACCGGTGTCACGGAATATTTCAGAAAAATGTATGAGAAGGGAAGGCTTATAGCTGATGATTACGAGAGTGTGGCGATGATGTTTTTGTCATTAAATTTTGGATTTGTATTTTTTAAGGCCTCCTTTGGCAGCGGCTTGACTGAGATGGAAGCAGATGAGTATATTGTTAAAATGGTAGATGTATTTGTCCATGGAGTGGCCAAGTAAATATATAAATATATGGTACCATACGGTGCCATTTATTTTTAATAGTTATGCAAGCGTATACTTGCATGGAAAGGAGAAGAAATGAGTTGTTACTTTATTATTTCTGTTTTCCTGGAGTCAGGAAAAGACCGGGCAGATTATGACGATTACATAAAACTGGTCAAGCCTATTGTGGAGGAGCACGGAGGAAAGTATGTGGTGAGAAGCGAAGGGATTGAATATATGGGGAAAGACTGGCGTAATGGGAAAGGAGGGATGTTACCTGGTTGACGCAGGAAAAGGATGTGATAAAAAAATTGAGGAATATATACATAAATTTGGAAAAAACAGAGAAAATATAAATGCTGTACTGTTGACCCATTCCCATCCGGACCATATCGGAGCCTTAAGGCCTATAAAGGAAACGTATTCCTGCTGCGTATATGCCAGCAGGGGAGAGCGGGATTGGATTGAAGATACAGACCTTCAATATGAGAAGCGGCCGATACCTGGCTATTATGGGCTGGTGTGTTTATGCGTTCTGTCATGTCGGATTTAAGCCGGTTCAACCAGGAGAATCATAGGAATTGAAACAGGTTGGATATGGAAAAATGCAAAAAATGAAAAAAGTTGAAAAAACCTGTTGACATTTGTTGAAGCATCTGGTAAGATATCCCTTGCGCTGCGGTGAGTACCAAAAGCGCAAGAGAGTAAGAAATAAAAAAATGAAAAAAGTTGTTGACAAACACAAGCGACTGTGATAAGATATAA
>NZ_AUJR01000113.1 GCF_000424325.1 [Clostridium] clostridioforme AGR2157 | reverse complement strand
CCTTATTCAGGACTCATTTACTACTGCTTTTTTATGAAAAAGAAAAATCGCTATGCGTAACCTTGGCAGGCCATCGCGCAGCGATTTTGTTCAAGACCCTTTATTCCATTTTCCGGTATCTAATTTGGAATCAGACTCCCCCTTGGCACTGAGTCATCCAGCTTATAGATTTCGCACCTTTTTCTCTGTTCTTTTGGAAAAGGTGTTAAACCAAACGCTGTGTTTCTTCTGGCTCTATCTTAGCACAAACTGTTCGGGAGCGACAACAGTTATCGCTCCGGCTCCTGGTATTCTGTTTGGTTTTTCAGCATCCCATACACGATATTTACCAAACGTCGGGAAACGCAGATAAGTGCCTGCTGTTTATTCTTTCCCTCCACAACTCGTTTCAGATTTCCGTTCCAATTTTCGGAATTCTCCTTACAGTCATCATCGGTATACAGGTTGTAGTTCAGCTGAAATATACGGTTTATCACAAAAAAGAACGCCTCCAGGTACTTACCTAAAAGCATTCTTTTTTCTCTGTCCTTTGGGATATCGCCCGGCAAAGCCGGGCGAAAGTTCTTTTACATATTAAATCCCCCTTTAAGCCATTTCATAAGTAAGGCGCTCTGTAACATCCCCTCTCCACTTAAGTCGGTAAAATATAGCACCAATTTTTATTAAAACTATTACTAACTATCTTATCGATATCTGCCTTTGTATAATACCAATCCAATTCATCATAAAATATGTCATTTGGCGATAGTTTCATATATTCGTACACAAACCTCAAAAGCATATCCTCACAGTTATTAAAATCCTCAATACTAATAATTTGATTTAGGCATGCTCCCTTTTTTATCCAATCAAACATAGTATCATAAACTTCTTCAGATTTACCATAAAGATACATTAGATATCCTCTTTCTGGGTTTTGGCGGTCTTGAACACATATGGTATTACTCTCATATTCAAATGATTTAAAACAGCCCTTTTCTGTATCACAGATATAGTGGTAACCTGCATTTTCCAATGCCTTTTTTACATTTGATAAAATTTCTTCAAATATTATATCCTTTTTTTCTTTTAATATTATGCCTGATTGTCCCATACTATCTGATAACACCTCCTAACTGGTCTAACCCATTAACAATCTTAACACCTAGATTTTCAATTTGTTCAATCATCTTAATATTACTCGGGACAGACATGTCAATTGCCTTATCAATATACAGAATCACCTCTTTATCTCCAAAATTAAAATATTTCGAATGTGTAGGATCCGTATATTTTAGCAACTGGTCCATTTTGACAGAAGCAATAGAAGATTTAACCTCTATTATTTGATTACTTGTTGATATATCAATGTCACCCAACGTTAAGCCATCCACAGTCTTTATTTTGTTTCCAAAATCTACCACAGATGCATTAGTATTTTCATTAATATAATTTGCCACTTTGGCTTCGATAGCTGTACCAGTATTTGTACTAGTTAAATTACTCTGTATTGATTTTGAAATAGACCCTTCTGTTTGCTTAGGAATTCTTACTTTTGTCCCAGATTCATTTACATAATCAATATAATTATCTGTCTCTTTAATAATTCTGGAACCGCTGGAACTACTTGTGTTACCATTTACTTCCTTAAAAGCTTTCCGAAACTTCTCCCAGTCTTCTGGTAATCCAGATGCATAAACAACGGATAAGAATGCTCCTGCTGCTGCACTATCCTCTAATCCGGCTACGACTAACAACTCATCAATCTCAGCTTGAGCCGTAGCCCCCAAAGCACCAGCAGCTCCTATTGAACCTCCCCCAGCAATAGCTCCTAGTTTTGAAAGAAGAAGTTCAATTTCCTTTACACTATATGATGCCAGTATAATATCACCAAACAGCTTTCCTAAATAGAAGTTGGCTGGGTCATATATTAGATTGTCAACTACCCATTGCTCCGCATTCTTTACCATTGCCTCATTTTCATATCGGTAGCGATAATTGTATATTAAGTTGTTAAGTAATCCAACAGTTTCAATTCCTTTGTTCATTAATGCATAGTTTGCACCAATAATTATGTCAATAAAATCATCCGTTGGACTGTCGAACCCATACATAGGATCTCCGCCAGTTATTTCCTCCCACTCTCTCTGGCACTCGTCCTTGGTTTTCCGCTTAATGGCAATCTCAAATAGTTTAGACAAAAGTGTTTTTGCATGTTCACCAAAGCTATTTGGTACTGGACTAGGAGGTGGTCCCTGTACATTTCCATTATCATTAGGACGGGTTGCATTACTGTCATTTGCCACCGGTATATCACCTGTATGGACATATTTACTAGGTGGTGCAAAGATATCTAAACCAACGTGTCCACTCGGATCCATATAATTCAAAGGGCTTCCCTTGACGTAATTATATCGGTTCAGTGTCAATGGATCTGTGATATCTCCCAGATAACTGTCCTCACTGATGAATCCGGCTGTCTTCACGCTGTAATATCTCACCCTTAAATACTGAGCATCCATATTCGGGTTGAAGTTTTCGGCATTATAGCTATAGACATTATTGTACTGTGGCTTGCCAAACGTGATATCTCCAAAGGCATTATACCGGTACGACTGCCAGATATATCCATCACTTCCTGTTACACCTGTCACACTCCCCCTTGGGTCATAGGTATAATAACCGGTCCAGCCGGTGAATCGCTCGTTGGTCAGGCGTTCATTTCCATAGCTGTACGCTGTATCCATTATACCATTGATATTCAGCTCCATCAACACTTCTGCATGGTCGCGGTTCACATCATTGACATATTCCACCAGCTCATAATTCTTCTG
>NZ_AUJR01000112.1 GCF_000424325.1 [Clostridium] clostridioforme AGR2157 | reverse complement strand
TTTCAGACTACTTAGCTTGGCTAGTTATCTTTAACCTTCATTACTTGGTTTTGTTCTGAATTTTCTCAAATCCAAAGGTCTAAACCAGACCTTTTCTTTTTAGAATTTTCAGGGTTTGTGTATTATTCAGTCTTCAATTTTAAAGGTACGATGGAAGCAATGCTTCCGACCGCAGAAGGAGGGATTTGAACCCTCGCGCCGCTACTAACGACCTACTCCCTTTCCAGGGGAGCCCCTTCAACCTCTTGGGTACTTCTGCTTGGTTGAATCTTGTTTCATATTCAATTTATATTCGCAGGCAAATCATTAAAACTCGTCTGCAACGGAGAGGGTGGGATTCGAACCCACGCGCCCTTGCGGACAAACGGTTTTCAAGACCGCCTCGTTATGACCACTTCGATACCTCTCCGAACGCGCTTTTCCATTTTACAGAAGTTTCGACGTTTTGTCAAGTACTTTTTTTATTTTTTCAAAACTTTATTTTTCTAAGTTTTGTGCTTTGCTGCCGTTCTCAGCGGCAACTCGATTAGTCTATCATGTAATTCGACAGATGTCAACATTTTTTTTAACTTTTTTTCTGCAGGTTGAAATTTCCAAAATTAGGAAGTTTCAACCTGCGTTACCAACTATTATTCATTCCATTTCCTGGTAAACCTGCATTGAAAAAAGAGTCAGGAATGAATGATTCGAGATCGAGGTGCTCATCAAGAAGCTGAAAAAAGGAAGGTGCATCATCGATAAACAAGTCCTGGCATTCAGAAAAGGTTTCCTTCAAAGAAATCTGATGGAATTTAGCAGACATAAATATTCTCCTCCTCTTGTGTAAAGTGGTTGGTGGTACTTCTATTTTACTACAAGTGGAGAGAAAATTTATATAGAAGAAGCAAGAAAACCCAGTAAAATCAATGGGTTTGGCAATTTAACAATTGCCTATCCTCTTACATACAAAGGAGAAGAAGAAAAGCAAACAGCAATTAGGGAAAGCGTAGAGCTGGCAAGACAGATTCCAGATAAGAATGTAGAAACATTTATATTGTCGGGAATTCTGGCATTTACGGACAAGGTAATCAACGAAAAAACGAGAAATCATATCAAGGAGGTGTTAAGTATGACACAGGTTGGAAAGATGCTGATGGATGAAGGTATTGAAAAAGGACGAGAGGAAGGACGAGAAGAAGAACGTGCTGCATTTGCGAAAAAAATGATTCGTGCAGGAAAAACGGAAGAAGAAATTATAGAGTTTACAGAGTTGACTAAAGAGCAGTTAGAGGCTTTGAAAAAAGAACTCGAAGAAAACGAGTAAAATGAGAGGGGAGCTGTCAGTGGCAGCTCCTCTTTTTTGTGTGTTACAAAATGCTTCTTGCTATCCGGGCAAATTGCTGTTATTATAAAAACATAAGTTTATTTTTAAGTTTGAAGGAACAAAAGGTAAATTGCGTTTAGGTGCAGTCTGCCTTTTTTTAGTTAGAATATACAGGAAGATACCCTGTGAACATTCCAGCAGGGTATCCAACGGGGGACCTCTGCTGTTTTTATAGATATTTTATAGCAGAGGAGGGAAAAGAAGAAAAAGATACGGAAAAAAGAATAAAATGTGATATAATAGAAGGAGGGATTTGAATGAATGAACAGAAAAAAAGAATTGGCTTTACTGTAGCATGTGTAAATGAATTTGCTCATCAGCACAATTTAAACGTAAAAGAAGCGTTTCGTTATCTTTTCCAATTTAAGGGCATTGCTTTTATAAAAGAAAATTATGAAGTAGAGCATACTTTAGATTTTGGAACAGTAATTGAAGATTTGGGAATACTGTGCCGAAAAAATGGAGGTACGTTATGAAATTATATCATGGTAGCAATATCGTAATACAGCATATAAATTTAACAATGTGTAGACCATATAAAGATTTTGGAAAAGGTTTCTATTTGATGGATATCGAAGAGCAGGCTAAGAAAATGGCGGTAAGAGTGTCGAAGATTTATGGTGGTTCTCCTGTTGTAAATACTTTCGAGATACAAGATGATTTCAGAGAGATACAAAATCTTAAAATTAAGGATTTTGGAGTACAAACAACAGAAGAATGGGCGAAATTTGTAATGCACAATAGAAATAGAGCATTTTTAGATATGAAAAATAATCTGTGTAATAAAGATAATAAATATGACATTGTTATTGGACCTGTTGCAGATGATAATATGGCATTATTATTCCGTCAGTATGAAAATGAAGTTATTGATTTTGAAACTTTACTAAAAGGAATGATATATAAGAAAACATCTTCACAGTATTCTTTTCACACAGAAAAAAGTATTGGAATTTTGAGAAAGGTGGTTAACTAATATGAGTAAACAGGAACAGTTAATAGAATATATAGTTCAGGATATTGTTGATATGTTTGCGACAGAAAAAAACATAGACTATGATGAAGCTATGAATAGATTTTATAATTCAGAGGTTTTTGAAAAACTTCAAGATAGGGAAACTGGCATGTATTTGGAAAGCTCGGAATATGTGTATGACCTTTTTAAAGACGAAATGAATTTTGGACATATTATTCAAGCAGAGATATAAAAATGAAGTATAACTTTTCCGCTCGAGCTAACGAACACAATAAAAGAACGTGCTGAATTTGCAAAAGAAATGCTTTGTGATGGAAAGCCGGATGGAGAGATTTTAAAGTATGCCAAAATATCCGAAGCGGAGTTGGCTGAAAGAACTTTTCCAGAATGCATAAAGAAACATGAGAGGGCGTAAAAAATTCTGTGTCCATGGAGGTTTAGGTTTCTCTGGAAAGAGTTCGATATGTATTTTTTG
>NZ_AUJR01000111.1 GCF_000424325.1 [Clostridium] clostridioforme AGR2157 | reverse complement strand
GATGCCTATGATGGGACTTCTGTGACCTTCCACTATCAGCGCCATGAAGACCATGAAACTGTAACCGAATGCTGACGCAGCCTAAACCAAAAACAAAAAACTACATAGACAACGTCATGGCGAAGTTACATCTTCGCTCTTTTGCTATGCCATTTTTTATTTCAAGTCTATTATACACCATAATCATTATCCAAACAGTAATCATTAATCTCATTATATACATCCAATGCTCCCTGGCTGCAATTTACCATAATCCATATTAGCTTCTGCTGATGCAGTTCCCGGTTAAAGTAATCATGTGTTATTTCGTTACGCAGTAGCAGCTCTCTCAGGAACGTCTTTTCCTCCTCAGTCTGCCGGAAACCAAACGTATCAAAACTCGTCACACAATAGCAAAGAGAACTTGCATTTTTATAGGTTCCTTCTTCCCGCCTTATCCACATCATCCGTGTTTATATACTGCTCACTTTTCTGCACAATCCTTTCAGCACAGCTTTTCATAAACTGTAGCATATCCTCTACCTGCATTACATTCACTGGTTCTTTTTCTTCCAGGGGTTCCAGATTAAATCCTTTTATGATATCCTCACTAAATTTCATCCTGCCATCCTCGCTTTAATTTCATCCTGCTTATGCTGACACCTTTCTCCAAACTCCACTAACTTTTTGGGATAATAGTCTGTAAACTGTATTTTTGATTTTAAAGGTGCGCAATAAACAGGCGCCTCCATCATTAGGTCTATATAGAAAATATCACTTTCAATTCCTTTTTCAGCAAAATATCCTTCCAAATACATAGATATCCTTTTATATAAATCGAAATCTTCTGTATAAATAGCGATGTCAATATCGCTCTGTCCCTCCACATAACGGGTTGTCACATAGCTTCCAAAAACAAAGACATTATACCCGTCTATACCAAACTGCTTCTCGACCTTTTTCTGCAGTTCCAGGAGCTCATACAATCTGGCCATTGTTTTTTCTCTCGCATTCTCTTTTGAAACCGTGTCAACCGCCATTTAACAGACGCCACCTCTCCGTAATCTCTTTCTATTATTATATCCGGTCTGTAATTATGTTACAACCTATTTTCCTCACATTTACAATGACTTATTCCTAAAGTAAGTGCGACCATGAAAGCTCACCGCCATCTTCCCTCGCTGCCATCCCCACATAGTCCATGAGCTGGTCCTTCAGCTCCTCTATGGTCTTATCAATTTCCGCTTCGCTACAGGCTCCTCTACAACCTTGGCGGCCCGGAGGATGTCCTCCTTCACTCCCTTTAAGAACATCTCTTTCCCACAAGCGAAAGAGCCCTTAACGCCTCCCGTATTTTTATTTTATAATCAGTTAATTCTTTTTATCTTTTATTTTAACTTCCATGTCTCTTATGTGTGAAAACTAATAAAATACCCCGGAAAAGTCATCTTCGGGGGCTTGGCATCTATTTCTTACGCCCTGAAAAACACCCATTTCCAGGCCGCAATTTCACTCAACTCCCCTCCAAAAACCTCCACATCTTGTGGTTTCATCCATCTTTTCTCTCCAAAAACCACAAGTGGCATCTAAACTACCGTAGCTTAATGTGCCGCTGCGGCGGAATAGATGCCAATAATACAAATCTTCTAATGAATCTCAATCACTTCCTGATGTTCCATCCCCATCCTCTGATGCAGTTCCCTGCATCGCCGCAGTACTGCCTTCCACTGCGTATCACCTAAATCTTCTGGCTTTTTCATCCCCAAAACATTGTCAAATGATACCTCTGCATGGTTAATTGCCTCATACGCTGCCTGCTGTAATGTCTTATCCTTTTCTGAAGTCTGGGACGGAATATCCTCGTCTTCCGAAAAAGCATGGTCATGGTCCATCAGTGGATATAAGCCCATAAGCTTTCCACTCCTGTTATCCATGAAAAATCCAAAATTGGCTCCATGGCGGTCTTCATTTCCAAGTACATAATCTGCTATCTGCATTTTATAATAATTCGCAGCATCCATCTCCTTTACCATATCATATTCATTTTTATCGTGGTAACTGCAATATACCTGAAAGTCTTCCCATGGTACAAGGGCGGTTTCTTCGGAAGAAATAATACGGCATTTTACTATTTTTTCCCCACTTTTATATATTTTATCTATATGATTCTGGTCTGCTATCTTCTCCAGCCTGCTGTTTTCAGCCTCGATATAGCTTACATGGGGGATATTAAGCGCATCTAGTATCCTGCTGGCCGGCAATTCCTTTTTTCCGACTTTATACAGATAAAGTCCGTCCGCTTCCCTTATCCAGGCTTTGGCCGCCATCCCCTGAGCAGTGAACTCCGGTGTATGAATCCTCTGTACAAGTGTGTGGAATGTCCGGTTGGTACCAAGAAGAGCCGTTGATGTTACTGCTTTCTCCAATGGGTTCCCAAACAGGCTTACCTGTTCCCATGTAAATGTTTCTTCAGCGTCTTTCATCCAGTAACAGTCAGAAAGGGATGCAAAATGAAATAACCTGGCTATCATATATGGATTACTTTGGCTGATGCGAAAACCGGCCAATAGTTTTTTGGCGTTGGTCCTGCCTATGTTCATGGTGCGGTTCTCAGTCCAGCCGTGCATGACATCATCGTAGTTTACATCCGGATAACGCAGCGATATGGGAAGTAACTCATAATTCAGTATTTTACTTCTGTAATCTTTTATCTCTAATACAGGGATATCTTTTAGCATGATATATGTTTTATTCATTGCAGCTCACCTCTCTTCTCTTGAACATGGTATAATCATTATATGGATTTTATTATATCATTATTTTTATGCATTATCTATTTTTTTATTGGGACAAATGCTTATTCTAATCGACATTATTCTGAGAGAAAATACTCAACTACCACCGGCTAAAGCCGGTGGGTTGATGCGGCCTAAAGGCCGCCGTTAAGCGACTGAAAGTCGCAGTGGGGGCTAAAGCCCCTGCT
>NZ_AUJR01000110.1 GCF_000424325.1 [Clostridium] clostridioforme AGR2157 | reverse complement strand
TGTTGTTGACCTCATAAATTATCAAAATACTGATTTACTTGCCTGTCTCTGAATTGACCTGTATACTGTCATCAGCATACAAAAAGGAAAAGGTCTCAGAGAACCCTCCTGGAAAGTTGTGTACTCTGAGACCCTGGTCACTAACCATGGTTATTATATCAGATTATTCACTTGTCCTCAAGGAGGAGTTTGTGTTTTTTGTTGAGAGCAGTGTGACCACCCATATGTGCCCGATCTGTCAGGCTACGCTTTCCTACCGGGATTCCCGTCCACGTATCCGCAAAAAAGAAGGCGGTGTGAAGGAGCAGTTAATCATCCGACGGTTTCATTGTAAGAACTGCCACTCCTATCATAGTGAGCTTCCGGATTGTCTTGTGCCATATAAGCACTATGAAACAGAAGTGATCTCCGGAGTACTGGACGGTATTGTACAGCCGGATGACCTGGATTCTGAAGACTACCCATCCTTCACTACCATGCTCCGCTGGCTGCAGTGGTTCCGTGAAAATCATGAACGTATCAACGGATATTTAAGAACGATCCGGGAGTTCCTGTTGGGTTATAACGAAGAAAAGCTTTCTTCTGTTTCACTGCTCGATTCTTTCAGAAACCAATATCAAAACTGGTTGGAAATCATCTTGCGTCAGATTTACAACAGCGGGGGATTTTTAGTCCCGATCCGCTGGTAAGGCTTATGCACCTACTTTGCATCGTCTGTCGCAGTACCAACGGGTATAGTGGTCTCAAAAGGAGGTCACTATTTTATGAATACAAGAATAAACAAACAACAATGGCAGGAAGAAGAAGCCCTCAGGCGTTTCCAATTGATTTCGCCGCTTCTCCAGGTTGATCTGGATGATGCAAAGCGGATCCAGCTGCGCAAAAAGATCGCAGAGGAGAACCGCATCTCTGTCCGTTCCCTTTACCGTTATGAAAAAGCGTTTTCAGAAAGCCAGTTTACAGGGCTGAAGCCGGCTGACCGGGAGAAACACCGCTCACAAAAACTCCCTGAAAACTTTGAGTTCCTGTTGGAGCAGGCAATCCAGCTGCGCAAGGAGGTTCCCGAGCGGTCGGTTGCCCAGATCATCTACATCCTGGAAGCGGAAGGGCTTGCAGCACCCGGTGCTTTAAAGCGTTCTACTTTGGAACGCCATATCTACAAGGCAGGTTACGGCCAAAAGCAGATGCAAATGTACCAGGATGCAAGAAACAGTTCTTCCAAACGTTTCTGCAAACCACACCGCATGATGCTGATCCAGGCGGATATCAAGTATGGCCCAAAGCTTCCGATTGGAAGAAATGGGGCCAAGGTACAGACTTACCTGTCCTCGGCAATCGATGACCATTCCAGATACCTTTTATCTTCCCGGTTCTATGACAATCAGAAAGAAGCAATCATTGAAGATACGTTCCATCAGGCGGTTTCCCGGTATGGAACCTTCGATGCCTGTTACTTTGATAATGGGACACAGTATATCGCAAAACAGATCCGGTCTTCTCTTGCAAGACTGGGCATTCGTGTGATGTATGCAAAACCAAGATCCGGCAAAAGTAAAGGAAAAATTGAGAAGTTCCATCAGGTGGCAGATGCTTTTATCCGGGAATCAAAGCTCAAAAACATCAAAACACTGGAAGAACTGAACCGACTGTGGGCCATCTATCTGGATGAGTATTACCACAAGAAAAAGCATGATGGCATCGCAGAATACTATGAAAGTCTTGGCGCCGCCATTCCGGAAGAAGGGATCTCACCGCTTCAGGAATGGAACCGTGACAGCCGTCCATTGACTTTTTTAGATACAACCGTTGTAGCAGAAGCTTTCCTACATCACGAACAGCGAAAAGTGGATAAAGGTGCATGTATCAGTTTCCGCGGACAAAGGTATGAAACCAAGCCTGCCTTGATTGGGTATACGGTGGAAATCTCCTATGATCCGGCAAATCCTGAGATTATCACCATTTCCCATCCCGGATTTGAACCTTTTCAGGCAATGCCTGTAAAGATTGGGGCGTATTGCGATAGACACGCTACGCTCCCAGCTGCTATGCAGGAACAAAAACCGACAACTTCCCGTTTTCTGGATGCTTTGGAAACGAAGCATAGAAAGAGCAGGCACCAAATGGCAGATGCGATTTCATTTGCTTCCTACAGGAAGGAGGTGAATGACTAATGTATGAATCATTCTTTGGCATGGAACATACCCCCTTTGTCCGGGATGTCCCTCCCGAAAAACTGTTTGAATCCAATGCCTTCAGGGAAACGCTCGGCCGTCTGGCTTATGTGGCAGACCGCCAGATGTTCGCTGTTGTAACAGCGGATTCCGGGTGCGGAAAGTCAACGCTCATCCGCCGGTTTTATTCGGAACTTCCGAAGGAGGATTATATCATCCTTTATCTGTCAGACTCCAAACTGACCCCAAGGTGGTTCTATAAAGGCCTGCTAGATCAGCTGGGGCTTGAGTCACGTTTTTATCGTGGCGATTCAAAACGTCAGCTGCAACAGGAGATCGAGGTAATCCGGGGCGTACAGCACAAGAAAGTTGTCTGCATCCTGGACGAAGCCCACTTGTTGGAGAAGGAGACACTGGAAGAGTTCCGCTTTCTGCTCAACTACCGGTTTGATTCCATGAGCCCCATGGCTGTTGTTTTAGTTGGGCAGACCGAACTGTGGGAAAATAAACTAAAGCTACAGCGGTATGCCGCCATCCGGCAACGTATTGATATGTACTGTACACTGCCCCATCTTGACCGTTCTGAAACAGAACAGTATATCGCAAGCCATATGACTTATTCAGGATGTCAGCAGGAGATATTTACAACCAAGGCATTAGATGAGGTACATAAAGCATCAGCCGGAATTCCACGAATGATTAACCGGGTCTGTGAAAAAGCACTGATGTATGCGTTTCAGAATCAGAAACGATTGATCGATGACTATATGATCAAGTTCGTTGTGGAACACGAAATGCTTGGAATGGTAACTTCATAAAGCAGGCGCCGCCTGGAAACAGGCGGTATTGCCTAACTGACTGATGACAGAAAGCTAAGCAACTGAGCGTCAACTGATGTGAGCAATCTTGTGACATCTCATGAAATCACTAACA
>NZ_AUJR01000109.1 GCF_000424325.1 [Clostridium] clostridioforme AGR2157 | reverse complement strand
ATTGTCATTCGTATTTATTGGTATCACCTCCATCATTTGAACTTATCTTATCAAATGTGGATGGAAATTTATGGGTGCCGTGCATATTTTATCTGTATCCGGAATGCGGTTATGGAAGTGAGCCGGGATATTTATATGAATCATTACCGCGCTGTAAGAAGACGGAAATATCTGGCGGACGAAACGGACCAAAGGGAATTTTTGTATCATTCTTTAGACGCGGATGACATGATGGGAGAGGAAATACTATATGATGACACTACAGAATCAGTGGAGGAAGTGGTAATCAAGCAACTGTGCCTTGAACAACTTAAGCCGGCGATGGAGCAGCTGACTGCCGATGAGCGTAATCTGCTGTACGACATATATTATGAAGGGTTATCAGAACGGTTCCTCGCGGGAAAATACGGTGTGTCTCAACCTGCGATCCATAAGAGGAAGGAAAATATCCTCAAGCAGCTAAGAAAATGGCTGGGGGTAAAAAGCTAAATAGGATATATAATCGAGATAAAGGCAGCCGGGCCCGTTAATATCAGGCGGCTGCCTTTTGAATGAGGAAAAATTAAAGCTTTTGACTGTAATGTTCCTTTTCGTGAAAAATACCGGATATATATACAGTCTTGCCGGTTTCATCTACCAGAAAAAGAATCACGTATTGATAGTGATGTAAAGTAGCCTTGCGGTAACCTTTGATCTGCAGAAAGGCATCATCACATTGCTGATAGACGAAAGGATCCTTTTCTAAATGACAGTAGATGGATTCGATCTCTGTCAGAAGGCCGCGGGCAGCAGAAGGGTTCTTAAGATGGGATATGAGGTATTCCACGATGTGGTCCAATTGTTCCACTGCCTGTTCTGTTATTACAAGTTTATAATCCATATTTATTACCCAGGTCCGTCAGTGCGGTCCTTGCGTCCTGCGTCCTGCCCTCCCGTATCTGTTTTTCTGATTGTTCCAGCTCGCGGTAAAGGCTGGATTTCCACATGGAATTCTCATAGGTTTCCATACTCATGATTACCATATCCCCGTAACCATTTTTTGTGATAAAAATAGGCTCTTCTGACGTATGACATAGATCGGAGATATCGGATGTATTCTTTAAATCCCTGATTGGGATAATTTGTGGCATAGGTTTCACCTCCTGGATTTATTATGGCTTAATTATACCATTTTTATGTTCTGGAATCAATTTGAAATAAAGAATATGAAAAAAATTTTAAAAAGTTGGTTATCACTTGCCCTGTTTTTCGGCTTTTAAAAGTAGGGGGATATTTTTATCTTATTGTATCCAGCCAATGTACATTGAAAATTTCATATCCAGCCAACCAGTTACGTTGGCTATCCGGACGCGAGAAGCGGAAGCGACATGAGGGGAGCGCAATGACTGCCTGCGGAATATAGATTCCGTCAAAAGCCTGTAATAAGTTTTTTGTGGCATAAGGTAAGAGCGTCAAATTCCTGTCTCAAAATCAGTCCATAGCGGATTGAATCGCCATGACCCCGGATAGCTCATAATGATACTTCCGTCCAGTCACAGCCCCCTTGGCCGGGGACCACGCAATGAGGGCGGCCGCCAGAGAACCTGGCGGAGGTGGGATTCCTATGATGCCTGTCAGCTGCAGGCAGACGGGTTGGCGGCCCTGTCCAGATGCAATGTCTGGACAAGCTTCGGGGAGTAGTGTCGAATAGAAGCAACGAATAAAGTTGGAAAGAAGGTGATTTCAATGCCAGACCATGCAGCCGCCCGATCAAATCGGCTGCATGGATGTGGCATTGAGCAGGGAGGAAGAGAGAACGGAGTAGATCAGGTCACAGACATCATAAGGGAAAAAGCAGAAGAAAGGGGGGATGAATGATGTATAGGGGTGATATGTATTATGCAGATTTAAGCCCGGTAGTAGGATGTGAACAGGGAGGGGTGCGTCCGGTACTTATAATCCAGAACAATGTTGGAAACCGTTACAGTCCCACTGTCATTGTAGCGGCTATCACAAGCCGGATGGACAAGCATCCATTGCCAACCCATGTGGCAATCAGCCGGAAATATGGCTTGCAGAAAAATTCGATGATTCTGCTGGAGCAGGTCCGTACCATTGATAAATCGAGATTGAAGGAGTACATAGGACACCTGGATGGCAGGGATATGAGAGCAGTTAATATATCTTTGAAAATCAGTTTGGATGTGGAGCCGGAATTTGACCGGATATTCCTGGAGGAAAGACAAAAACAGAGTATTGTAATGATGTAAATCAAATGAAGAAAATCAAATAAAATATCAGGAGGTGAGGAATCTGTTAGAGGTTGTAATAAAAAGAAATGTTTGGCTCAAACAATTTACTTTACCATTTACAGATATCGGCTGTGCTGATATTGTGTCACGTTTTGATCATGACAGGCAGTTTGGAAACCAATGGACAATCCATTCCGTTAAATCGTTAGATCCATTGCTTTCATTCGCCTTAGAAGGCTGGGAGATAAATGATCTGTCATACTTCGATGAGCTTGAGCTGCTGGCAGTAAGATTAGAATATATGACAGAAATGGAGCAATTTGTTTTCAAGGCTGCGATAGAAACAGAGCAGCCAGTATCCATCCAGCAGATTATTAATCTTTCTTATAATCTGGATTGCTACAATGACACAAATTCAGAGGGGCAGAAGGAGCATCGGTGTGTGGAAGTTTATTAGGGAGACGGGGTAATCCCGGATCCTGCTTTTGACAAGCAGGCATTAATCGTATTGCACATCCATGCAAGGGACAGGAGAAAGGTGCCCAATATGTATTCACTGGCCTTGCCGCTATCTCCTTATCATTACCAAATGGCACAGTCAGCACTCAAGGAAGATCTGGAACTGTGCAGTTACACCCAGTGCGGCGGGTTATTTAAAGAAATATATGGTTATATTCCTGCCGGTACCCAATTAAGCGTAATCAACAGATTTGTGGCCCTTTTGAAAGATGAAATATTCGATGGTACGAAAGAATCATCTAATAAGATTATGGCGGTACTGGAGGCGGAATGTCCGAGGACAATAGAGGATGCCATACATGTGGTCAGGCATTTGGGCGACTATCAGGTTCTGGCGGACAGGGATGCATACGGAAAGAAACTCATGGGGCAATATGGCGCGGTCCTGACAGAACATGGAATTGTCATGAGCCGGAACTGGAAGTGTGAGAAACTGAATGAGGAAATTGTTACCAATCAAGTACGGTGGGTATTAGAGATTAAAAGCCATGGGGAGCTGACAACGGTACTGGCTGGTGGTCATGCCTTTTGCATACATGGAGAGGGAGTATGAAAGTTTTTCTGTAAATAGCTATCAAGCAGTAGGTCTTCTATG
>NZ_AUJR01000108.1 GCF_000424325.1 [Clostridium] clostridioforme AGR2157 | reverse complement strand
TGAATCAAAGATATGTGGATGAACTCAGACAAAAATACATCAAAAATCCTCCAGAAGGAATGACACCCAAACTGGTCAAGGACATGACCGATTCTGATTTATTGGATATGCATTACTTTTTAACTGAAGATGACGACCTCGACGATGATGGATGGGAAGAAGGGTTCTATATCGACCTGTTCTAAACCACCGTCTGTTTTCTATACCCTCCTTTGGCAGAATCATTAGTTTACATAACTTCGTTTCAGCAAGGACTTTCCTATAATATAAGAAAGACGGCGCTTCTGTTATCGTTGGAGCCGAAACACCGACTGCCGTATGTGTTTCTTTATGCAGGTCAATCCCTACATAAATAATGTCTTCTTTTCTCAACTACCATCCTTCCTTCGCTCCCTGCTACCATCCACAAATTAAAAATCGCTGGCAACCTCAACTGATAAGCTTTATTGGCCGATTTACGCTCCCAGAGCTACGGCCATCGCAAGGGGGGACAAGCCTATCCGTTCTCTAACCTTGGATTTCTCACAGGTTATTCCTCTTTCGAGGTTGTCGTATGTTACCTCTGGTGGCGGCTGGATTCAAGTCTTTTTCAGGATGTTTCTTCGATTTGTTGGTTGTGCTTTAAAATGCGGCCGTTTGTTTGGTGCTTTGTGGTATCGACTTTAGCCCGGCAGTACGGTATCCTCTGTTGTCGAAGGGAGGTGAGTGAACGCATGGACGAGGCAAAATGGCTGGATGAGATGTTTGAACAGCGAATTGACCTGCTTTTGCAGGAGCGGCTGGTTTCCGGTAAAGACGATGGCGGAAAACAGGAACAGACCTTGGAACAGGCGGAAGCCGTTCTTAGGAAGCTGTCCAAAGAAGACTGGGATACGATGGATCGCTTTCAGGACATGGTGATGGAACAGAGTTCTAAGGATTCCTCCTATCTATATGTATGCGGCTTTCAGGATGGCATCCGAATCATGAAGATGATCGACAAGCTGTAAGGTAAGGACAATCCCTTCGTTTCCCAAATACGAGCGGCGGGATTGTCCTTGCTTTTTTCTTCTTCTCTTTGCCCCCCCCCCCCCCTAAACCCCCTGGTGTGCGCCATCTTACTGGAACCGTTGGACACGTCAATTTCTTTTCTCTTACAGATTCATTACGGGAATCTAACCGTCACCTCTGGAATCCCAAGGTCGAAAAATTCCAAAACTGAACTGCGTGGGTGGCTTGGCGGCACCCGGCTTTTTCCATTTCTGGAATTATGTCACCCATGGTCTTGTAACCGACACTAAAAGAAGCCGTTTTCCGGGTGGCATGACGGGAAATTTTGTTAAGCTGGAGGCCCCTGTTTTTTGAACAACTTTTTTTGCTTTTTCTGAATGTTTTATGCTGGATTTATGCTTTGAACCCGCAATAAGGACGGTTTTAAAGCATTTCCAGGCTTTTGGAGAGAAAACTTCTTATGCAGACCACGCAAAAGCGGAATCCACGGAGTCATTTGGGACGAATACGGGAGATCTTATCGTTATCCCCTCAGCGGCAGGTTGTCGTTGACTTTCTCTTGCCCCTGTGATGCGCCGTGGCCCACTTTGTTGGCGTTATTCAGCCAGACTCGGAAAGATGTACCATGAAGCGGG
This sequence comes from [Clostridium] clostridioforme AGR2157, assembly GCF_000424325.1. GTDB lineage: Bacteria > Bacillota > Clostridia > Lachnospirales > Lachnospiraceae > Enterocloster > Enterocloster clostridioformis_A. Next base: position 1,781 of record NZ_AUJR01000108.1, on the reverse strand, counting down.
TAATTCGGCCTGTTGGCCCGATTTGGAGAAAGGGCATTTTCCTCCCAAGCGGCCAGAATATCCAGGGTCGAAAAGTGTGCAGGTTAAAGAGGTTATGCCATGAAGCGGCATAACCTCGGAGGACATCGCCCGGCAGAGCCGGGCGAAGAAATCACCAATGTTCTTTTAAGAATTTAAATATTTTGTACCGCACATTCATATTCTTCTAATGATAATTTTTGAGAATCATTAAAAAACTTGCTTTTTTGATAGTCTTCCAGCCATTCTTTTTTTCCGATTAGTAAATTGCACCAATGATTTTTTAATGACTTTGATAAAATTTTCAAAATATTTTCCATCGTTGTTTCAATTGAATTGCCTGGTAAAACTCCTTCTCGGTCTTTAGAATCAATAGAAGCAGAAACAAAATTATTAATATTCAATTTTTCTAGAACTTGCTTCTCGTTTCTATTTATATAAAAAAGTGTTATATCATCAAAATGAAATAAGAAAACAATTAAGTAATTGGAACCGATAAGAGCAATCTTTTCCTTTGAAATAACCTCAAATTTTAAAGAAAAACTTTGCATAATATCATAAAAGTATTTACTAAACCATTGTTCATAATTCAAGATTCAATTCCTCCCTACTATTTTTTAATCATCTGTTTTAATGCATTATCAAATACATAGCCGTGATCAATTAGATACTGATACTCTCTGCCAAATCCACTCAACTCTTTCATCCCTGTAACTTTGTTAATTCTGTATAATGTGTTTTCTGTAGGCTCAGTAGCAAGTACTATAATATCATTTCTCGCAATTGCATTATCAAGCCAAGGTTTATTACATTGATTCCAGAATCCATCTGGGCCAAGCTGATTATATATTTCGTCAGGTGTATTTAATAAGTTGAAACCTCCATCTCTAGGACCAAAATCCATTAATTTAGTATTGCCAAGTTCATTCAAAATATTACCTGTATCATCTGCATATGTACCTAATATGGTCGTAGTTTTCCCTGGTGTAGCTTTAAGACTGGCACCTGATGTGGGATTATATTTTAACTGAGTTCCTCTTCCCCCCTTGGCATTGACACTCAACCCTTATGCTTTTTGCGCCTTTTCCATCCCTTCTTTGGAAAAAGCGGACCGACCTTGGCAGATTCGGCAGTTCAACTCTCAAATACAAACGCAGAAAAAGAACAAAGGGGGTTCCTTTCTCTGCTGTTCTTTTCTCCATTATAAGCGTTCCGACAGCCGCTTTCAAACAGTTTCTTCCCCTGTTTTTCTCTCCGGCTCCCGGTATTCCGTGTGGTTCTTTAACATTCCATATACGATATTTACCAGACGTCTGGCGATGCAGATTAATGCCTGGGGTTTGTTCTTGCCTTCCTCCAGCTTTTTCAGGAAATATTCCGTAGCTGTACGCCGTATCCATTATACCATTGATGTTCAGCTCCATCAACACTTCTGCATGGTCGCGGTTCACATCGTTGACATATTCCACCAGCTCATAATTCTTCTGTTTCCCGGTGGTTTTAATCATGTCAATCAGTTCCTGCTCCAGCTCGGATACCTCCCCGTCTGCCGGGAACAGGATACCGCTCTGGTTCTGGCTCCCGCCTGTATTATTGGTGTTTCCGCTGGCATTGCCATTATTGTCATTGGTTCCGCCGTTGCTGCTGTTGCCGTTGCCATTTCCGTTGTTGCCGTTTCCGTTTCCATTGTTTCCGTTCCCCCAGCCATAATGGTTCCCATTGCCGCCGTTCCCGTTATTGCCGTTATCATTCTTTCCGGCATA
>NZ_AUJR01000107.1 GCF_000424325.1 [Clostridium] clostridioforme AGR2157 | reverse complement strand
TGAGTCTGCGGCAAGTGCCGGTACGGCACAATCGGAGAGGTGTTTACACCGAAATCAACGTGCAGTTTCTACCTCCCACAATGTGCCGTCTGACATTTTATTCTGAACAGTAAATCCTGCCGTGACACACGAATAGTATTTTTATCATCTTGAATATATCCTTTCATAAGCCTACAAACCTTGATATTACTGGCTTTTTGGCACTTTTCTTCATTTTCGCTTTTTGCCCCAAACCTACGCATTTCTATGTAATTCTACGTAAATTCACGGGCAAGTGGTGTAGTAAGTGGTGTAGTAACTTGGTGTGTTTTCAACCTGATTTTCTCTGTTTTTCTGGTGCGTTGCTGACTTTAAAGTCTATGATTTTCGTCATCTGCTCCGCCGCCCGGTCAAAGCTGGAATGGGTGTAGACGTTCAAGGTAACACCCACATCAGAATGTCCCATGACACTGCAAATTTTTTATGTCCATTCCGGCGTTTGCCATATTGGTACAGAACGTGTGGCGGAACACATGGGGTGTGATGTGCGGCAGCGGCTTATCCGGGTACAGCTTCCTGTACTTCTTCATAGCCCAGCGCATTTCATTCTCAATATGCAAGGCTACTTTTGGCTTATCGTCCTTATCCAGCAGAAGAAGTCCAAATCACTCTTTGTCAATCCGCAAAATTCACTGACCCGCATACCCGTTCCCAACAGCACGACAAATTCATCATAATACTTGGTATAAATCTTGTCCTCACGGATAAAGTTCATCCAGATTTTCTGCTGCTCCTCTGTCATAGCAATCCGCTTCTGCGAATCGTTGGGTACAACGTCTACCAATTTGAAATCAAAGGGATTTCTGCGGATAATATCCTCATTGTATGCCATTTGAAAGGCTGGCTTGACAACGCCCCGAACACTCGTAATCGTGCTATATCCCTTGCCGTCATTGTGCAGCTTCATAATCCATTGCTGTGCGTCTGATACCTTAATATCCTTTATCTGCCGATAGCCGAAATCTTCTTTCTTAATCAGATTCAGCACAAAATTATAACCGACTTTGGTATTGTAGCGCACGCCCTGTTTCAAACTGATATACTGCTCCAAAAGGGCAATCACAGTAATTGCTCCGGCGGCATAGTCAATCCCCTCGTCAAGCTGCTTCTGAATTGCCTTTTCCTTTTCCCGCAGCTCTTTCAAATCAGAGGAATAAATGGTCTGCCGAGTCAAACTCCTTTCCGTAATGGAAAGAGCCTTGATATGACACATTCATTGTACCATATCAAGACTGCTTTTTACATCACAAAATTTCAGATAGAATACTCCTGCTCGATATACTGGTCGAATAAGCGACGCTTAATCAGCCGCTTATTCCCTACCCATAAAACATCCGACAATTCTTGTCATTGGTAAGGTCACGCAGTTTATTGATGCCAATTCCAGAATAAGCCGCTGCTTCTTCCAGACTTAAATTACTCTTTTCCCAAATAGGGACTTCTTTCATAGGCGGCTCTCCTTTCTGTTCAGCAGCATTTTTAGACGTTCCATTATCGTCTGTGCGGTGGCTTTTCAGGGCATACTTCATCTGCGGGCATTTGCCGTTGTCATTTTCAAACGTCCAGCTCTGCATAGCCGGATTGGTAAAGCCCCGTCTTTTCAGCCGTTCCACTTCATCCTTGTGTCTGCGGCTGGCTTCTCTGGCTTCCCGTTCCTCGCGGGCTGCCCGCTGGCAGTCACATTTTGCCGGGTGGCGGTCACGCCCCAACCATGCGGCGGTTTCTTTCGGGAAATAGGCTTCTTTCGGCTTGCGGCACTTCCCGCAGCACAAAAGCCCGTCCTCGCCTGTGTAGTCCTCCGGCTCCGGCGTGGTCTGTGGTATATTCAAACTCATATCGTCAATTCCATTCGTCATAAGCTCTCGCCCTCCTTGAAAGAATAGTCCGGGATGCCCTTTTTTAAGGCTCCCTTTTTGTCATTATCAGCCCAGATACGCAAAGCGGCGGCATAATTGCTGTATGTTTTCCCGCTGGCGGCAAGGTAGCGGCTCATTTCCTCAATGAACCGTTCCAGCCTGTCCGGGTATTCCGCTTGAAGCTCTGCATATTCCGTTTCTGACAGGAAAATATTTTTATATCTGCCAAAGGCTGCGGGCGGCTCCCCACTCGCTCCCATTGTTTGGCTCTCTGTAAGGTTGTTTATATTAGTTTTGTTAGGGGACGGTTTTCCGACCCCGCATTGCTGTATTTTCCGTTCTCACACAGAACGCCGCCAGATCCGTCGAAAAGACCGCAGCCATAGCGGAATACCCCAGCAGTATCAAAGAGCGGTTACAGCAGACAAAAGCAGCGAAAAACGCCCCGAACCATGACACTGTACAGCGCATGGTAGATATAGCCGCAAAGAGAGCCGAGGGGAAAGGACGGGACTATGAGAAATGGGCGACGATGCACAACTTAAAGCAAATGGCGGCTACCCTTGCCGCCTACCAGCAGTACGGCTTTTCTTCTCCGGACGAGCTGGACGCTGCCCTTACCGCCGCCCATTTGGATATGCAGGAAAGCCTTGCCGGACTGAAAGAACTGGAAGCCACTATCCGGGACAAAAAGGAATTGCAGCGCAATCTTCTAATAGGCACGAAGCCCGCCCGTGACGGGCTGAAAGCTCAAAAATCGGAGAAAGCCCGCAGAGCCTACCGGGAGCAGCACCAGAGCGACTTTATCCTTGCGGAATCCGCTGCTCGCTATTTCCGGGAACACAGCATTTCCAAGCTGCCAGCCAGTAAAGCCCTACAACGGGAGATTGAGCAGCTTACCGTCCAGAAGAACTTCATTTTCCCTTTTAGCTGGGTAATACAGGGATTACTGATTTCCTGCTTGGTGTGCCGTTTTCGGGCGGCGGTTATTCGATTGTCCGGTGTCGGCTATACTTCAAAGCGAAACTTAAATAATGCTTTCAGAAGTGATTCCGTGATGTAGTCCTCTATGTCCTTGTCTGCCTGTCCGTTCACAAGGGCGGCGTACTGTATACGGCGGCTGTAATACTGCAAGACCGTGTTAACTGCTTCCGGCTTGCCTCTGGTAGCCTGTACGATTGTGTCATAGGGGAGAAGCCTGTTATTCCTCATGTGCTAGTCCCTCCATTTCCTCGAAAAGCTGCTGTATGGATTTGCGGATATGGTAGCCCGCTGTACTGCGGCTGCGTCCGTACCGTCTACCAATTTCATGCTGTGGAATACGCTTGAAAAAGGACAGGTAAAGCATTTAACGCGAAATAAGATAGGCTTTGAAAAGCAGGTCTTGAAACCCGTCTGTTTTATTTCCATTGTCTTGAACTCTTTTTGGATAATTCCAGGTAGAACACCGGGACGGCAGCGCCACGGAACAAAAGGCTCCATTGAAAAAGAGCATTTATAGTCTCTACCAGTTATTCACAATTATGAAAGCGGCTAACTACCGGTATCTGGAATTCATCTCGTCGTTTGAAGACCACAGTAAATGCTCATGTGCGATAAAGTAACACACAAGAATTGATAGACAGCAGCCCACTATTCCAAGTTATATTTTTTATTTTCCAAGCCTAAGGTAAAAACCACCGCCTTTAGGCGGTAGAGCTTCAGCGGCATTTCCTTTTCCAGGAGGCAGTGATATAATTGGC
>NZ_AUJR01000106.1 GCF_000424325.1 [Clostridium] clostridioforme AGR2157 | reverse complement strand
AAGATATAAAATGTTGCGGGCGTTACATTTACCAGAGTGGAAGGTGCATGAGATGGCGAACTGCCGAAAGGGAGTGTGGAGAGCGGCGGGAATGCTCAACTCGGCACTCACCAAAAGAATCATAGTGGACAGACTTGGTTATCCCGATATGACTGCCCACTATTTGAAAGTCCGAGTAAACTATTGAACCGCGTAGTACCGAACGGTACGCTACGTGGTGTGGAAGGGGAGGTTAAAATCTCCCCTATCCGATTCTATTTCATAAGCAACAAGATAAATGGATATGCTTGCTTGCCCATTTGGTCCATAAAAGGTGAGAAGAATAAAGGTTTGTATGAATTGCGGGTGAAATTTTCCAATGATATAGTTCGAATATTTTAGAGTATAAATACGCCACCAACAGAAATTGACAGGGCAAGAAAATATATGGAAGATTATGCAAGGAGGTGTAAACTATGAGCAAAGTAGGAATTTCTTTTGAGCAAATGAAAGAAGATATGCTAAAAGATGAAGAGTTTAAACTTGAATATGAGAAATTGCGGCCACGTTATGAGGCTGTAGCACAGATTGTAGCGGCCAGAAAAGAACAGAATATGACACAGGCTGAGCTTGCCAGGCGTGTAGGGACTCAATAAGTGGCTGAATCATTGGGAAAGAGCTTAAACGTACAAATTAAGTGATGATAGATATAGAGTTTATGGCTTAATGGATTGCTCTGCATGGTTGTCATCCACCTAGGCAGCAAGTAAGCGACCGTTTGCCCGGGAGAAAATGATTCTTGTAATTATCAATGCTTTGAGATATTATATGGATAGGCAAGAAAATTGAGTATTCACGGATACACAAAAGCGAAAACCCCTGAGTGACAGCTCTGGGGTTTTCTTTGTATGTGCTCTTAGCCGTTTGGTTCTTTCCGGCTGCTATCTCCATACGGACCGGGTGGTAGACTATAATTTACTTCACCACGATAATCATAAATAGGGGCTGCAATACATCTGACGCCTAAAGCTATCTCTTCATCGTCTACCGCATAGTCCTGGCTGCGGAGCGGCGCCGTGATTCCGGTTGACGGCGGCTTTATGGGAAAATAGAAGGCGGGCAGTTGGTTTTTCTGTATTCCCTGGGCGTACACTTAAAAAAGCGCACAAACATCTGCGAAAAATTACTGGGACTGTTAAACCCGCACATGCCTGCTATGGAGGAAATGCTGCTGTGAGGGCTGCGAAGAAGCATGGAAGCCCCCTGGGTTATTCTGTATTTCAGAAGGTACTGAATGGGAGAGGTCTGGATGGCGCGTTTGAAACACCGCAGGCACTCACGCTCTCCGATATCCGCAGCCCTGGCAATCTGAGCCAGGTCCAGGTTTTCGTGGAAATGTTCATGGATAAAGCTTATCATTTTTTGGATACGCATATTATCCGTATCCGGAACTGGTTCCCTGGAATCCATTGCATGGGTATAGTACATGTAAAGGGAACAGCAGATACGGGACAGTTTTTCGCGGACCACGAACTCGTATCCCAATGGTTCGCCGGAAAATGCATCAAAGGCAGCGGTGAAGACGGCAGCGGGATTTCCCTCTCCGGAGTCTCCGGCAAGAAGGTTAAGCGGACAGGCGTCAAAAATCCTGCACTGAAGAAGCGGTGCCACATACCTCTTGGAAAACACGGAATCTTGTTCACCGTTTACCAAAAGAGGATGAAATACCAGGGAGTGGAGTTCGCAAAGGGGCTCTGCAGCGGCAAAATGCAGTATATTTGAATTGACGACAGCGCCTTCTCCCTGTTTTAGATGAAAGGTCTTATCCGGAACCTGCAGTCTCAGATGTCCGGACTCAACGTAAATAATTTCCAAATCCTCATGCCAGTGCCAGGGAACCACATCCCCGGCACTGTCTGTATATACAGAAGAATATCCTGCGCAGGGGAAGTCCGGCGTCCCATGGGGCTGCAGTTCCCTGCCTGCGCGGTTCAAATTCAGGGCACAATCCTGTAATGCCATATATCCTCCGATTGGTCGCTTTTCTTATATTATAAGTCGATATCTGGGTTGAATCAAGAAGGAAAAGACGATATTCTTTTGGTGTGTATTTATTATATGTTTTGCACTCAGGAGACCGAAGCAGGGTTTCCGAGTGCTCAGAAACAGGAGGATGAGATGTTTCAGTTATTACTTGTGATTATTTATCTGGCGTTTATCAGTCTGGGGCTTCCGGACGCCCTTCTGGGCTCAGCATGGCCGTCCATGTACCGGGAGCTGGGGGCTTCGGTGTCCTATGCAGGCATTGTCAGCATGATTATTGCCGGGGGTACCATAATTTCCAGCCTTTTCAGTGACAGGCTTATCAGGGCCTTTGGGACCGGAAAGGTTACTGTCATTAGTGTTGCAATGACAGCAGCAGCCTTGTTTGGGTTTTCTTCTTCCAATTCCTTTATACAATTGTGCGTTTGGGCCATCCCCTATGGCCTGGGAGCAGGAAGCGTGGATGCCGGACTGAATAACTTTGTGGCTCTCCACTATAAATCCCGCCACATGAGCTGGCTGCACTGCTTTTGGGGTATCGGCGCAACGGCCGGACCCTATATCATGGGCTTATGTCTGACCCGAGGGTTTAAGTGGAATTCCGGTTATATGGTGGTGGGGGTGATTCAGATTGCACTGGTGGCCTGCCTTGTGCTGTCGCTTCCTCTGTGGAAGGTGAGGACGGAGGGAAGCAGCGGACAGGATGACACCCACAAGCGGATTACCCTGAGAGAGGGGCTGCGGCTTCCGGGGGCAAAGGCGGTGCTTACTGCATTTTTCTGCTACTGTGCTCTTGAGGCCACAGCCGGTCTGTGGGCGAGCAGTTATATGGTGCTGCATAAGGGAATTGCCCCCCAGACAGCGGCAAAATGGGCTTCGTTTTTTTATCTGGGGATTACCCTGGGCAGGCTGGCCAGCGGTTTTGTCACGGACCGGCTGGGGGACAGGAACATGGTGCGCTGCGGGCAGCTGACCGCCTTTGCCGGAACTGTGCTGCTGCTCCTTCCGGCCGGTGACGGGGCGGTACTGGCGGGACTTATCATGGTGGGACTGGGCTGTGCTCCTATCTATCCCAGCCTGCTTCACGAAACGCCGGATAACTTTGGGGTGCAATATTCCCAGTCCATGATGGGCATGCAGATGGCCTGCGCTTATGTGGGGTCCACATTCATGCCGCCGCTGTTTGGGGTTGTGGCAGAGCGTATCAGCGTGGCGCTGTATCCCGTGTATCTGGTGGTATTTGTGGTATTGATGATTGGGATGACAGAGAGGATGGGGAGGGTTCAGGATGGAAAAGTTAATGGACTTACACATGCACAGCTATTACAGTGATGACGGCGAATTCAGTCCCGGGGAGCTGGTGAGACAGTGCAGCATGAACGGCATCCGTATCATGGCCATTGCGGACCACAATAGTGTGCGGGCAAACGAGGCGGGCAACAGGCGGCACTGAGGGCCGGAATCAGGTATGTTTCCGGCATAGAGATTGACTGTACGTTCAGGGGAGTGAATCTCCATGTATTGGGGTATGGAATCGACTATACGAGTGATGATTTTGCCTGTATTGAAGACAATATAAGCAGTCAGGCAGCAGCGGCATCCAGGCAGATGCTTTGTGCAACCAGGGAAATGGGGTTTGATGTAACAGAGGAGGATATGGCGGAACTGGCCCGTGATTATTACTGGAAGGACCGGTGGACCGGGGAAATGTTCGCAGAGGTGCTCCTGGGCAGGGAGGAATACAAGGACCATTCCCTGCTTCTTCCCTACAGGAAAGGCGGGGAAAGAGGCGATAATCCTTATGTTAATTTTTACTGGGATTTTTATTCTCAGGGAAAATGCTGCTATGTTAAAATTGAATATCCCAAACTGGAGCAGGTGGTTGATACCATACACAGGAACGGGGGATATGCGGTGCTGGCACACCGGCAGCTGGGGCGTATTCTTGGGGAGAATGGTAGGAAATTTTCAGTGTAGGGAGTGTACCCCGCCATTGCCACTTCCAGGATTGATGCCTATGATGGGGATTCCGTGACCTTCCACTCAAATAGTGCAGTTTTTTTGTAGTAAACTTCTAAAACCAGATACGGATAGCTTGCCATTGTTTATTTCTAGTCTATTATACACCATTTTGGCCGATTTGCGAAGTTTCCTATAAGGGAACAAAGAAGGAGCTGAAGCACCCTATTTAGTGCAGCAGCCCCTTTTTAATGGGGTGGAAAGATTTCGTGCATAAAAAGCCGCATTTCGTGCAGAAACTGTTGAAAATATATAAAAACTGGTGTAAAATTAAGTTTAACTAAGTGTTTATGTACAAAA
>NZ_AUJR01000105.1 GCF_000424325.1 [Clostridium] clostridioforme AGR2157 | reverse complement strand
ATGAAAGATCTCGGTGCGTTTCCGGCAAAGGAAGAAATGCTGGAGCTTCTCCCATGGTCCTCCAATCTGCCTGATGATTGCCGCAGCAAACTTAAAAAGTAAAAAACAGATCTTCCCCCGGTAAGTGCTGGGGGATTTCTTATTTTGTCAAGATACGGATTATTACTTACTTACCTTCAAGTTGTTTGTCTATTAACAGATAACCGTCTAGCCATTTCAGTAGTAGTGATAAATGAATCTTCTTTGATTAAAGCTAATACTTTTTTCTATTGCAACATCTTTTGTGACATTTAGGGTTTTGGATTGATAGTCGCCTTCAACCTGAAACAATAGCCGTCTTTCCAGTCTGTTTAATTCCATGTGAATCTCATTTCTATTGAAAATAGGTATTCAATATCGAATACCTTTGAATACCCACTTTGAAAAAAATTATTATTAAGTTGTTGGAAGTTTGTATAGCTTTTGGTCATAATAATTTTTCATTCCGTCCAAGATCCCTGTCAAAAACAGTATTACTTCATCTTTAATGTTTTCTAAATCACTAATGGTTAAATCTCTTGCACAATCGCTAAAAGAAACATCTCCATGTGCCAGGCTATTCCGCTCCCTTTTAACACGTTCTAAAGATTCTCCCGGAGTTGCTAGACGATAGCGTATTCTATGTTTATCGCAAATGTTTTTAATTTTTTTTGCATTTAGATTACCGCTAATTCCCAAAGCGTCTTTTGAAAGAATAATCGGTGCATTAGTCGTAATATCCCGAATAATTTCTTGAACGCGGTTTTCATAGGCAACTCGTTCTGTAACAGGACCATATATTTCGTTTATTTTATATTTCGACCAAATATCTTGAATCTCACGGATTACTTGATTATAAGAACAATTGTCGTTTTTCAAATCTTCGTAAATTTCCATCATTCCACTAACGATACATGCCTCGACCAAATTATATAACATAAGCAAAAAATTAGATTTCACAATCTTATAGAAGCGTGTATTGTCAACGGTCTGTATATTAGGATTCCCATTATCAATTTCAACCATAACAGAAAAATAAAATTCAATTTCTTGCTTTCTGTCCGCAAAAATGCTTAATGTGTTTTGCATAGTTTTATCCTTTTAATAATTGATCTCTCACATATTCAACACGCAATTTCAATTTTCCTTCATTATTACTGGCATCTGAGGTCGTGTATTCTTTAAATTCATCAGAATCAAGCCAGTCAACATTGCTTATTCTTAAATCTGGCTTTTCTCTTAATGCTAATGCGACGCCAACAGAAATTGCTTCAAAACGAACACGAGGAGTTGCTTTCGCTTTTTCAGTCTTAGCAAAGCCAAAAGGAAAGTTTTCTTTTACAAAAGAAACCATGCGTTGAAAATCTGCGTAAAAAGTATATTCGTCAAAATCTACCAGATTATTAATGAGATAATCGTCTAAAAATTCATTAACGGTGTGTCCAAAGTTCTCATAGTTATTCAAATAGGCAAAGAAACGGAGGACAAATTCAAATCGTTCATGTCTCTTAACTCTATCTTCACTCATAGGGCAGAGCGCAACAAATGTCTCATCTTTAGAACATTTTTCAATAAAGTCAGTAAATGGACCAGGATAAGAGCCACGCCGTACTTCTGAATCATTAGCTTTCATTCCAGTTGTATTAATTCGGTAGAAGAGATCCTGTCTGGCTGCAGTAGGTGTATCTTCCTCCAAAACAATGATCCTTAAGGTTTTATTCAGAAACTTACGTTGCTGAGCATCAGATAAATCTTTAAAATAAAATCCATTAAGCTTGGTTAATTTTTTTAAGCCGCTAAGTTGCAGTTTGTTATTGTGGAATTCAACAAGAGTCTGCATACGTTGAGCACCATCAATTACCTCTTGTTTACCATTATCACAATCTGCAAAAAACATAAACGGAATTGGTAAACCAAGAAAGATTGATTCCAAAAAAAGAGTTTTATTTTTAGTTTGCCATACAAAGTTTCTTTGATATGGCGGGATAAAAAAGTCTTTCTTTTTAAATTTTGCAATCAAAAGTTCTATGGTAAAATCTTTTGTGTCATAATCAATTTGTTTCTGCATTTCTTTGATTTGCAGATCAGCAGCTTGTTTTTCATCCGTAGAAATAATATGTTCCTTTTTAATTCGCGGCATTTTCCTCTACCTCCTGTAAATGTTGTTGAATGCTGATCCCTATAGCTCGCCCTAATTCAACAGGAACGGCATTCCCTATATGTATTCCTATTTCGCGTCGGTTCGATGGATGATCATTGTCAATAAAAACATAATCCGGAGGAAACGATTGCAAAATAGCGCCCTCTCTTAATGACAAAGCTCTATCTTGCTCAGGATGCCCAAATCGTCCATTTCCGTATCCATAAAACTGTGTTGTTATAGTTGGAGAAGGTTCATCCCAGGACATCCTTCCATATACAGAAGGATATGTTTTTCCACTTTCTTTTTTATGACATTCTAATTGTAGCTCTTCATCCCAATCGCGCCATGTACCCCCAGGAGTAGATTGTCTTATTCTTTTCAAGTTAGTGGATGAAAGCCGACAAGCACGATGAAGCAAATCATTGGCATCCTGTTCTCCATCTTTTAATGCAGACAAATTCCCTATGGCTTGACGTACTGTTGGATAATGTTCGGAATCATACAGCGGAGGAATTAATTTTATTTCTCCTAAGCGAGAAGCCAATAAAACCAGTCTTTTTCGATTTTGAGGAACGCCGTATTCCGGACAATATACAATTTTCCAGTCAACATAATAATTCAATTCTTTCAGAGTAGATACAAAATCAGCAAAAACTTTTTCGCTCTCTAATTCTGGTACATTCTCCATAGAAATTATTTCAGGGTTTACCTCCTGAACTAACCTTGCAAAAGAATATAATAATTTCCACTTATCATCAGTTGGTCCATCTTTTCGATAGCGATTAGTATATTTAGAAAATGGTTGGCATGGTGCACATCCGACAAGTATTCGGGTAGTGTTATCAGGATATAATGCCTCTAATTGTTCTCCTTGTAAAGAAGTAATATCACAATTTATGAATTGCGCATTATTATTCTTTTCATAAGCAAATCGACAAGAATCGTCAATATCTATACCAGCTTGCACAGTTATACCCGACAGAGATAATCCTTTTGTTAAGCCACCAATTCCACAGAATAAATCTATTGCGGTAGAAGGCACTAAACCTCACCTCCCTTTTGATTGAAATTTTCTTGATCAATAAAAAGTAAATATGTGTCTATCTCTAACGCGTCAGCAATTTTTTGTATATTGTCTAAAGAGATACTTCGTTTTCCACATTCTATTGCACTAATATATGTCCTATGCAATCCTGCTTTTTCTGCGAAATGTTCTTGAGAAAGACCTAATTGCATACGATATGCTTTTACATTTTTTGAAAATACCTTAATTACATCCACGCTAAATTCACCCTTTTATAGTATAACTGAGTGAATACAATAAGTCAACATACAATAAGTCACAAAAAACTGTATTTGCATCTTGCATGCATAATTGGATTTGCTAATTGGACAGTACAGAATTAGCAAGAAATAAGTTGTACGAACAAGCACTCTGTAACGAGTAGAACACTTAAAAAAGCACGTGATTGCAGGTTTCTGGCATATTGGAAGCCACACATCTGTATGACGTACAAGGTGGTATGCCACACTCTTAAAAGTATGTACAAAAAAGGACATCTCCCTAAATATAAGATGAAATGTCCTTTGGCATATACGCTATTCAATTTTATGTACAAAGCAGTTTGTCGCTGTTATGCCGCTTTCTGCCGGTGTCTCAATGTTACATTCCCATCTTGAAAGGGGTGTATTTTTTCATATTCCACATGAAGTTGAGTAATATCGGTCAGGCATTTTTCACTGTTATGATAGGTTTCCAACAGTTCACTCATCTTCTCATGAACCTGATTTGGCTTAACTGTATCAATATCCCACACCACATTCTGTCTGTTTTTATATTCCCCAATCGGATAACCATTGGCCCGGTAAATCTCTCCATCGGACATGATTGTTCCGGTATTAAATAATGACGCCGTCTGTTCTTTTGACAGCCGACTGCCTTCTATGCGATTTGAAAATGAACTACCCCGCAGCAAGCTGCGGGGTATCGAAGGTTGCAACCTCTAAATATAATCCCATATGCTATACTGCTTTGTTTTCTCTACGTTTTTATAGATTGTTTTATAATTTTTTTCCTGTCCCTGTTCTTTCACATATCTACTTATGATTTGCTCATTCCCATGTTCACTCACCGTTGCTACGTAATAGCCATCTGTCCAGAATTCTCCTCCCCACAATTTTTTCTTCACTTGTGGACATTTCGCGAACACCTCCCGGGCTATGATGCTCTTCACTATTTGGATGATTTTTTTTGGACTATATGTAGGCACTGACTGGATAAGAAAATATACAT
>NZ_AUJR01000104.1 GCF_000424325.1 [Clostridium] clostridioforme AGR2157 | reverse complement strand
GCAAGTATTCTGGCTCGTTGAGCCAATGTGGAACAGAGGTATTTCTCCCCAAATTAACCAATATGACCAGGGTCGAAAAGTGTGCAGGTTAAAGAGGTTATGCTGGAAAACGCATAACCTCTGGGGACATCGCCCGGCAAAGCCAGGCGAACTCTGTTAACACATTACTTCTGGATTTAATAAAATTTCTACCTCTCCATCTGTTAAACTTGACTCCGCCTTTATATTTGAAGAATCAGCTTTAAATATCTCCAGTTCTGAAACATATCCACAAGTAATATGCAATAAGAATTGTATCGGTACATAATCTTTTTTATACACTCTCATCTCAACAGGAACTCCAGTCCTTATTCTAACTGGCTGTATTCCCTCCTCAATACAAAACTTCAGAGCCAAATAATAGTCCGTGTATTCCCGAATAACCTTTGCATAATTAATTTGATTAATCACCTCATCTCTATGCAAAAATTTTTTAGATAGGATTAATTCCATCCACTTTTTTTCACAATCTGTCAATTCGCTATTTTCTAATGCCATTAGACCTCCTACTGAACAGGATAATAAGTACCAACATTTATTAACCCATCCTTTACTCCATATGATGTATACTCAATTGTGATACCATTGACATTCAACTGCCCTTTGTAGAATTGTCCTGTTCCAGGATTTTTTGTAACAACATCTTTTGCAATAGCCTGATTTACCTCATTAGCAGATAAGCCAGTTCCTTCAAGATGCCTTCCACCATGACCAAAACTAACTTCTTTATCACCAACTTTGACATTATCTGTTACACCGCCACCACCTTCTGGAGCTTTATAGTCTTCAGAGTCAGAATCCCCCTTGGCACTGAATCATCCAGCTTATAACTTTCGCACCTTTTTCTCTATTCTTTTGGAAAAGGTGGTAAACCAAACACTGTGTTTCTTCTGGCTCAATCTTATCACAATCTGTTCGGGAGTGACAGTCTTTATTGCTCCGGCTCCCGGTATTCGGTGTGATTTTTCAGCATCCCATACACGATATTCACCAGACGTCGGGATACACAGATTAATGCCTGCTGTTTATTCTTTCCTTCTGCAACCCGCTTCAGATAATACTCCCGGAATACTTTATTTCTTGGAGTTCCGTTTGTTGAAATCTGTATCATCTGAATCGCCATAAAATAGAAGATGGCTTGCAACCGCCTATTTCCCTGCTTCGGACACATATCCTTCCCTTTTCCCGCTGATGAAAAATTGACTGGCGCTATCCCGGCGAACTTCGCCAGCTTATTCGCACTGGGGAAACGGGTGATTTCACCTATCTCTGCCAGTATATTCGCCGCTGTTATCCTGTCAATCCCCGGCATTGTGGTCAGGGTGCAGTTAAACTCTGGCAGTAAGTTTTCGATTGCCTCGTTTACTTCCTCCAGTTGAATACGGTAATGCTCCAAATCGCTGACCAGACTTCTTGTTATGGCATCACGGCTCTCCTGATGCTCCCGTTTTGTCTCGCCATCAGACTTTATCAGATTCAATATCTTCTCCGCACGTATTGTGGCTGATCGGGCGCAGTTCCTTTGCCAGTTCCTCCGCTGTCTTTCCCAGCAGATGTCCCGGCGATGGGTATTCCTTGAAAAAATATAATGCTGTTGCACGGCTGATATCGCTGAAAAACTGCTTATAGCTGGGATATGCCATGCAGAGCTGCTCATGGAGCTGGTTCTTCAATCTGTGCAGATGGGTACAGATATTATCCCGCCGGTTCACCAACTGACTCAACGTCCAATATTTATCATCCGGTACCGCATCTGGCAGCTTGTCCAGCATATTGATCAGCACTAAAGCCACGGCTTCCGCATCATAACTGTCATTTTTCTGGTACATCGGCACACTTTTTCTCTGGGCGTAAGACAAAGCAGTATTTACGTCTTTTACATGGAATCCTTTTTCAATCAACCATACAGCCAAGGCGCGGCCATAACCGCAGGCGTTTTCCAGACCATACACTGCCGTCTTATCTTCTGTCACAAAACGGCTGACCTTCCTTACCAGCCTCGGAAACTCCGATGGTTTATTACCAAACGTAATCTCTCCCAGCTTCGTATTCCAGCAGTCCAGCATGACCGCTGTGTGGCTTTCCTTATGAAGGTCAATCCCCACATAGATGATGTTTTCTTTTCTCAGATGTCATCCTTCCTTCTTTTCCTGTCTCCATCCGTAACTGTAAATCTGCCGGCAACCTCAGCTGATAAGCGTTGTGTGCCGGTTTACGCCTTCTGGCTACGGCCATCGCAAGGGTGAATAAGCCTATCCATCTCCACAACCTACGAACTTTACAGGTTATTCCTTCCGGAGAGAAACCTCTCTGGAAGTGTGTCGTATGTTACCTCTGGTGACAGATAGATTCAAGTCTTTTCCCGGTTCTTTTTTCGATTTGTGTAAGGTGCTTCATCTATGGAGCAGATATTTGTTCCATTGTGGTATCGGCTTCCGCACAAGCTGAAAATATTGTGAGGCGGCTGACAGAAGAAGAATGGATGGTAGGTTCGCGGCGTGAAAGACGGCGTCCGGGCTATGAAATTTATCAACAGCCTATAACAGCAGAAAGAAAACACACCGTTCAGATCCATCATGGAGTGGCCGGTGTGTCTGTCTTGCTGAGATTTTTCTGGTGTGTTTCCACCCCCTTAAACCCCCGGGTGTGCGCCATTGTAACATAGCGTCGGGGGGACTGTCAATTTCGATTCCCTTGCGATTTTCTTACTGAAAACTTACTTGCCATGAATTTCAACGGGTCGAACGTGTCTTACGTGGGTGGCTCGGCGGTGTCCGGTTTTTCCAGTGTTCCGGATTCTGCCACCCGACGCCTCTAAAACTACCGCTGAAAATGAGAAAACTGCCGGGTGGCAAGGCCCAAATTTGTTATGCTGGAGTCCCCTGTTTTTTGAATAACTTTTTCTTGCATATCAGAAAAACTTATGCCACCAGCCAAAGCTGATTTCACCAAAGCCAACGGTTTTAAGGCATTTTCCGGCTTTTGGCAGGGGAATCCTTTGATTCAACCACAATATTCAGCGTATTCCCGGCTTTTTCGTGCAAAACAAGGTGGATATACCAATCCCATGCCAACAAGCGGCTCTAGCTCACCATCTTTTAGCCCTGTTACGCACCGTGACGGCCGGTGTGCCGGTTTTAAGACCCTGCTCGGAAAGATGTACCATGAAGCAAGTATTCTGGCTCGTTGAGCCAATGTGGAACAGAGGTATTTCTCCCCAAATCAACCAATATGGCCAGGGTCAAAAGTGTGCAGGTTAAAGAGGTTATGCTGGAAAACGCATAACCTCTGGGGACATCGCCCGGCAAAGCCGGACGAATCGGTTAAATACCATTATGTAAAACCCTCTTCCCCTCATTTATCGCTTTTTCACAGATATAAATACAGGAATTTAAATTTTTTATTATCTCCCCTTTTTTTACCAGTATATTTTCATATCGTTCCTCATCTAGCAGGAATTCTCCAGTCAAATAAAACTCATCTGGCGATAGACGAAATAGTTCTACCCATTGTTTGAGGATGTTCTTTAACTTTGTTATCTCACCATCTTCAATAAATGAAAATCCATAGTATGAAATACCATTTTGAAGTCTTTTGCCGTTCCAAGTTGTACTGATCCATTTCAAGCTATCTCCAATATATTGAATTATCATATCCGAAATGGAAACTGAATCCATATCTGAAGAAACCATACTCACATCACTATCTTTTGGAATAATTGCAAACTGATGTACTAATCCCACCTATAATCACCTCCGAACCTATTGCTTCCCAAATGATACAATAGAACCATCTGGCGCAATATCAATATATTTTCCATTCTTTTTGTATCGAATTGTACCTTCAACAGCTCCATCAACTCGGCTCTTTGTAGAACCTTTTTTAGCTGTTTTAGCAAATTCTTCTGCCTTTCTTAAATATTGGTCGCGGCTTGTAGCACCAACTTCATCACCATGCCTGCCATAATGGTAGTCCAAAGAATCTTCTGGAGAATCAAAGCTTCCTTTATTCCAGTTTCCAGTCTCAGAATCCCCCTTATTCGGTCCTCCTTGTCCATTCATAGCAAGAACACCAGACAATGCACCTTCCGCTACCATACTTCCGATATTCTCTGCTACACCGGCATATCCACCAGACAATTCTACCTCTACTAAATAAGCCTCTGGCGTTACAATTGTTCCAGTAGCTACTCCACCGCCTCCTGCTACTAAACCTCCTAACATTTTGTCCGCGTTGTTAGCTGCTACCATATACTGTATAATATACAGCATCTCGCCATCAATCGTTCCGTCACGGTACGCCACATAATCGAAATTATCTATACTGTTTATCAGTTCAGCTATATGGGCGTTCATCTCCGCATCGGATGTTATATTATCACCTCCGAACATCAACATGAACATATTTGTCATTTCAGTCTCTTTGGTATAGAAGGTTACTTTTGCACCTACTACCCAGTTCTCACAATAATTCTTTATTTCCTTTCCCTTATCTA
>NZ_AUJR01000103.1 GCF_000424325.1 [Clostridium] clostridioforme AGR2157 | reverse complement strand
CCACGGCCTTTACTGTCTTCCATGGCAGCTTTCACGCCTGATTCCATATATTTTTTCAGGCAGAGCTTTACCGTCGGTCTCGAAATATCGAGTTTGTCAGCAATGGCTTCATCTGCCATGCCATCTGATTTTAATAAGAGGATTTTGGCTCTCCTGTGGACTCTGGCTTCAACAGTCCCCTTCTGTAGAATGGACTTTAAATATGACTTATCATCATTGGAAAGAAAAATAGGCGTAGCACTCTTTGGCATCATTTTACCTCCTGAAATGGTCTATAAGTATTATACCATTTCAGGATAATAATGTAAACTTATTAAAATCGAGTTATACTAGTGTCTGTATAATTAGTTTCCATGGCTTGTGATACTGGTCTAAAAAACATAACATCATCAATTTTTGCCAACCGTATATCTTCGTATTTGCTTACCAAATCACCAATAACTTTTTTGGGAAGCGAAACTAATAAAGAATGATATTGTATGCCTTCAATCACACAATTTTGCAGTACATTTCCTCCCAATTCTTTAATAACCGCTTCTATATTTCCAGATGCCTTTCTACGTTTATTATTATCTTTTCTGTAGAAAAGTTCTATTTCAAATGGTACAACATTAGTTCCCGTAAAATCCAATTCTTCTTTCCAATATTCCATCACATGGGTCTCTTCAATTCTATCTTTCGCATTCCAAGGTCGTATATCCTTTATATGTGTAAAAATATCCCTTAATCCTGCAAATCCAAATGGAAATACGTTATCTTCGCCATTTACATATCTCTCCCATAAAGACAAAAGCTGATTTAAAGCTTCTTTATTGGTCATAACACAATATACTTTCCCAGTCAGCGTTCCATCTTCTTTATTACCTTGTCTATCTACCTTATAAAAATCCTCATCGGCTTCAATATCCGATTCATGATATTCAAATATCCACTCCATTCCCTTTACTTTTTTTACAGCATTATAAAAATTATCAACGCTCCCAATAATTTCAAAAACTAACGCAAACTCAGGTTCAATACCTGTTACCGAATCCTGTAATTCAATGCTCTTATTTTCAAAACTCTTTTTTAGCACAGTAAATTTAGGCATTAATCTATTATACTGTCTTTCTTTATTAGGAAACTTTGGCGGAATAATTGGTACTTTCCTTTTTATTCTTGCTGCTTCTTCTGGTGATGGAAACAAGATTATCGGCCTTTCATTCATTATACTTCTCCTTCCGCATTATATACTGATTGCATTTTTTTCTGCGTATTCCATAATTTTATAACCCTATCTGTAATTGCTTTCACATTAGCCTCTGGAAGACTCAATACATATTGTCTATAAATTTCTAACGCCAATTCCTCAACTTCCGCATAACTAAATCCCAATGCTTTTTTAGCAAGCGTACTTGCTTCATATCCAAATTTAAATCCCTTTTCTCTTTCAAAATTTGAAAACCACTTTTCTAAATTAACCCTCGTAGGTCTAGGTAATTCCACTCTTATTTGAAATCTTCTCCATGCTGCTTGATCTAATAAATTATCATGATTGGTAGCTCCTATGGCAATGACATAGCTTGGCAGCGCATCTATATGCAATAGTAACGAGCTAACCACTCTTTTAATCTCACCCGTTTCATGCATATCGCCTCGTTCTTTCCCCAACGTTTCAAATTCATCAAAAAATAAAACACAAGGTCTCGTCCTAACATATTCAAATAATTTTGACAAATTTGATGCTGTTTCTCCTAAATATGAACCTACAATGCCCTCGTATCTTACTGTATACAATGGTATCATTAGTGCTTCTGCTATTGCTTCTGCTAAAGACGTTTTTCCATTCCCAGGAGGTCCAACCAATAATACTTTACTTCGTGGTTCAACACCATATGAACGCAAAAGATCTGCACGTAATTGCTCTTCAATCAAGCCTCTACAAGCCTCCAAAACGCTCGGAGGCAACACTAACTGCTCCAGCCTCTTTTTAGGTTCCTTCTCTGAAAATAACATATTTTCTTTTTGAGTTCTTCTCATTAGTGATGGAGTCGTCATACTATCTCCACGTTTTGAGTTGTTTTTTGAATTTTTTAGCAACTCTTCTATTTTATCAGCAAGAATACCATGTTGTTTTCCTCTTTCATCTGCGCAAATAGCCTCCGCTACTTTTCTAAATCCTACTTCATTTTCTTCCAAACCATTTTTTATTAATTCACAAAGCAAATCTGCTCTAGCCATTTTCACATTCTCCTTATTCGTTATCTATTTCCTCTAAATTTATAAAATTGCTTTCACAAAAGTCATAGAAACTCTTCTTTGCAAGATTACTTGGAATTACATGTCCATTCTCCCAACGATTAATTGTTGCAAAACTAACACTTAATGCTTGTGCCAGTTCTCGCTGACTTAAGCCTAATTTTTTTCTAACCTTTTTAACTTTTTTTGAAAACTCCATAGCTCCTCCGTTTGCTATCATATGTTATATAAAATATAACATATGATAGCAAACAGAGCAATCAAATTTGTTTTTTCTATTCTGCTTTCTATTCTTCACTTCTACACTCAATCTCCGATCCGTCCAGAAACACCACCAGCAATGTCCCATCCTCAAACACCTTGATATGGTCCAGCGTTTTCAACATAAAATCCGTGTCCATCTCTTTCAGTGACTTCGCATCTTTTGTATACTCCGCAAATTTCTCCGCCCGGTATCCGGCCAGGAGATCCTCTCCCTGCATTTGCTGTTTCCACTGTTCCAGGAAGCTCTCACGATTTTCCACCAACGCATTCCAGGCCATAAGATATGCCTTCACCAGCGTCTCTTCCTCCACGTGGCGGTTATCGCATCCCTGAACCCCTTTCACCCGGTACCTTTCGCTGCATTGCCATACTTTCCTATCATATCCGGCACTGCTGCGCCATCCCTTTCTGGAAAAGACTTTATTGCATGTCCCACAGACAATCCGGGAAGCAAATGGATTTGTTTCGGGATTCCGGGAATAAGAATGGGTTCCATGCTCCTTTAGATATTTTTCTCTCCGTTTAAATTCTAACTGGACGCATTCCCATATACGTGGATCTATAATCGCTTCATGATCATCCTCCACATAGTACATCTGGACTTCTCCGGCATTCTTCGCCCGCTTCTTTGTCAAAAAATCCACAGTGTAACTCTTCTGCAGCAGGGCATCTCCTTTATACTTTTCATTCTGGAGCATACTGTTCATTGTAGTGGCATGCCACTTGGTGCTTCCATCCCAATTTATTACCCCTTCCCGCTCAAAGATCCGTTTGATGTAATCCGTAGTCTTTCCATCCAGGAATTCCTGAAACAGCCGGACAACGATCTTTGCCTGTCTGGAATTGACGATTAGTTTTCCTGTTTCATTGCTGTCATATCCCAGGAACCGCTTGGTACTCATCTTATGCTTTCCTGTTTCAAAGCGCCTGCGGATACCCCATGTGGAGTTTTCAGAAATCGACCGGCTTTCATCCTGTGCCAGGGAAGAGAGGATTGTAAGCAGGACTTCTCCCTTTGCATCCAGGGTATTGATATTCTCTTTTTCAAAAAGAATCCCGATGCCAAGTTCTTTCAATTCCCGTACATAATTCAGGCAGTCCAATGTATTTCTTGCAAACCGGGAGATGGATTTCGTAATGATCATATCAATTTTTCCATCCCTGCAGTCTGCGATCATGCGGTTGAATTCTTCTCTCTTTTTAGTATTGGTTGCGGAAATTCCTTCATCCGCATAGACCCCGGCAAACGTATACAGCGGATTGTCTTTGATGAATTTCGTATAATAACTCACCTGGTTCTCATAGCTTAATAACTGCTCTTCTTGGTCGGTTGACACCCGGCAGTACGCTGCCATCCGTATCCTCCGGACGTTCTGGCTGGGATTCTCCTGTGAAGTCGAATTCTGCCTTGCTGGTATAACGGTAATGCTTCTTGCCATCCTTCAAAACCTCCTCTACTACCGTTTGTTCCGTGATGTGCAGTCCTGCAAGTTCCGCATCATCAATCCGGATTCCCTTGCACGCCTGTTTCCCCTGCTCAATGTAAGTGCTGCACAGCCATTGGATCTTTTTCTTATAAACCTGCCTCCGCCGAAGTGTCCTTCCACAATACGGGCAGATCAACATTCCGCTTAAGGGATACCGGTTCTGAAATTTCCTCGTCCCATCCTGTCCGATATTTCTGATCTTTTTCCGGTAATCCCGCATCTCCTGCGCCTGCTGCCACACTTCCGGTGAAACAATCGGCTCATGGTTTTCTGAAATGTAATAGCTTTGTACTTCCCCACGATTTTTTCGTGTGAAATTCCGCTTATCTGGCGGCGTATAATATTTCTGTAAAAGGAAATCCCCTTTATACTTTTCATTGGCTGTTTATGATACACTAGAATTACCGAAAAAAAGCGTCAGAATTCCCTGAAAAGAGCAAGGGAAATTCCCTAAAAAAGGCGGGACATATTGAATCCCCTTTAACTAACGCTTATCCTTTATCTAAGCACGACCAAAGATAAAGGAGGAAAGGAAGATGCTCACTATGTCCCAAATCAATCATATCAAAGATTTGAGCAGTTGTGGATACCGAATCAGTGAAATTTCCGAAAAAACCGGCTCGGATCCCAAAACAATACGCAAATACCTCTCACAGGATGATTTCTCCCCTGTTCCACCGATTGCACAGGAGAATCCTTCAAAACTTGATCCATTTAAGCCT
>NZ_AUJR01000102.1 GCF_000424325.1 [Clostridium] clostridioforme AGR2157 | reverse complement strand
CCGGTCCCGCTCTGCTTGACTTTCTCTCCCATCTGCTTCATACTACATTTATTACAGATGGGAGGCAGTTGCAAATGAATCAAAGATATGTGGATGAACTCAGACAAAAATACATCAAAAATCCTCCAGAAGGAATGACACCCAAACTGGTCAAGGACATGACCGATTCTGATTTATTGGATATGCATTACTTTTTAACTGAAGATGACGACCTCGACGATGATGGATGGGAAGAAGGGTTCTATATCGACCTGTTCTAAACCACCGTCTGTTTTCTATACCCTCCTTTGGCAGAATCATTAGTTTACATAACTTCGTTTCAGCAAGGACTTTCCTATAATATAAAAAAAGCTGCCTCCAGTGCACTGAAGGAAATTGGGAAAAAGGACTTTCATTATAATGAAAAGGCGCTTTTACTGGCGCATGAATGGACGGAAAGAGGAAATAAAGCACAGAGGTGGATTGGAAAGGATGCGTTATGGGAGCTGGAAACAATGGTAAAGGCAGAGGGACGCGGACGACTGATCTCTGCGAATACCAGAATGGGAAAGGAAACATATTAAGGGAACAAATCATAGGAGGTTCGGGATGAATGAGAAATTTTTTGCACTTCCGAAGGAAAGGCAAGAGCAGATCATAAATGCGGCATATGAGGTATTTTCCAGGAACAGCTATAAAAACGCATCTATGTCCAGGCTTGCAGATGCCGGTGGTGTATCCAAATCTCTGCTGTTCCATTATTTCTTAAATAAAAAAGAACTATATCTGTACCTTTGGGGACATGCGGGCAGGCTTTATCATGAGAAAGTAATGAAGTGCCATACGCAGACCACAGATTTTTTTGAGATCATTTGCCAGAGAGTCCTGGCCGGCTGTGTATTTATGAGGGAGACCCCGACAATATACCTGTTTACATTGAGGGCGTTTTTTGAGGAAAATCCTGAAATCAAAGAAGAAGTCCGGCGCAATAACAAGGCTGCATTTATCCATGGAATAGACGATATACTAATTCCAGCAGATATGGACCTGTTCCGGCCTGGCATTGATATGCAGTTGTTATTAGAGGAGATCAATGGTTATCTTTTTAGCTGTTACTGGAAGATGTTTTCATTCGGTGAACTTGACCCGGATTTTCTGGAAAAGGATTTTATGAAGAGGATCTGGCAGTGGAAGAGGGTATATCTGAGAGAAAGGAACGATTAAGATGGCAATTTCTGATGTACTGACGCCCAATATCCCGGAGGCGGAAAGAATCGCAGATATGCACATCCATTCCGTAAAAGATATGGAAATTGCCGCCAGAAAGATTTATGCCATGGGCTGTGGGGCGGTGGTAGTGAAGGGCGGCCATGCTGTCAGTGATGCGCATGACGTCTTATTTGACGGGGAGAAAATGCATCATTTTGTGATAAGCCGGATTGATACAAAGAATACACACGGCACGGGATGTACTTTTTCCGCTGCTATTACCCCTCATCTGGCGCACGGGGTGGATGTTTATCAGGCAGTTGAAAGGGCAAAGCATATGTTGCTACAGGAATCAGCCATTCCCTTTCTATTGGAAAAGGCTGTGGACCGACTCATCATTTCTATGATTTGTATAAGTATGGTCTTTCGTCATTGCTGGCTGCCATTGTTATGACGGGATGTAAAACGGAAAAATACAAAAGCATGGAAGCGCATGGCAAGTAAAACAGCGGCCTGCTGATTTGGCAAGACCGCTGTGATGCAGATAGCAGTAAATTGTATTATTACAAAGTTGCTGCATTAGTTTAATTTTGTCAGATTTTCATTCATCTTTTTTAAGATGGACTCCTTTTGCTCTGGGGTTACGGTCTTGTCTTTTACGGCCTGATCTAAAAGCTTTGTTACATCTTCTATGTCCTTCTTATAATTTTCCGCAGTCAATTCCTCAGCGCTTTTTGCCAGATCCGGCCTCATAACGATAGTAGGATTAAAAGCAACTATGGTGGTTTCGGTGGATACACTAAAAGCGCCTTTATAGATGACAAATTCGCCTTTGCCGTTGTCTGCTTTTAGTTTGGCCAGATCTGCTTCCATGGCCTTGACATCCGCATGATTAGCACCCATGTACTTTTTAATCTGATTGATGGTTTCTTCGTATTCTGCTGGAGTGTAAAGTTCAAAAAGTCCCCCCAAAGTGGGATCTTCGACTGAATTCTGGACTGCCTGGGTCTGAACAGCAGTTGTCTGCAACGCAGGAGCTGCTCCATAAGCAGTTGTGCTGGCTGCCGTGAGCATAAGACACATGATTCCTGTAGCTGTAAGTTTTCTCTTAGTATGATTTAACATGGTATAAATCCTTTCTTTTATTATTTTTTCTATGACAGGTGCGCATCCTTTTGTAAAAAGATATACTATTGTGATAGTCTATATGAGATAAAGACTACCATAATAGTCTTGACGTGTCAACGGATATTTTCTGACGAATTTCTGACGAATTCTGGTTACAGATGTTGGTAGATATTACTGCCACACAACAGATGGTATTACTCGTTGACATCAACAGACTACCGTGATAGTATATAGGAGATATACGACTAATAGCATACATAAAACGAATATACGAGGTGAAGATAGGTATGAAAAAAACACTGTTTGACTCAGAGAGAAAGGTAATGGAAGTCATCTGGAAAGAAGGGGAGGTTACGGCCAAGCAGATTTCCCTGATCTTACATGATTCCATCGGCTGGAATAAGAATACCACCTACACGGTCATTAAAAAGTGCGTTCAGAAAGGTTTTATTGAGCGTCTGGAACCAAATTTTGTCTGCAGAGCCCTTGTTTCCAAAGAACAGGCGGTTCAGGATGATGCCCGGGAATTTATAAACAGTGTCTTTGACGGCTCTGTTCCCATGCTGTTTTCAGCCTTGTTATCCCAGAAATCCTTGTCAAAAGAGGAGTTGGAGGAGTTAAAGCGAATGATTAACGAGGTGGAGTGAGTCTATGAAAGTATTGCAGATGAGCCTTGCGGCTTCTTTCCTGATTCTAGTTATCATGCTTTTTCGGAAGCTTTTTTCTGCAAGAATGCCCAGGCAAGTTTTTTCGTTTCTCTGGATACTTGCCTGGTGTAAGCTGATGATTCCCATATCAGCAGGGATTCCCATTCCTGTGGCGGATGGATTAGTCGAATTTATGCCGGATATAACCTCCCCCCTATCCCTCCCGGCAGGGACCTGGCAGGCAGCCAAGGCATGGCCGGATTTTGACCGGAATATATTAAAAATTTTGTGGTCTTCCGGCGCTTTGGTTTTCGGCCTGTATTTAGGGCATGTTCATTTTGCCAGCATGAAGAAATACCGCACCGCAGTTCTTATAGAGAAATCTTCCTGGATCCACAGTTGGCTAGAATATAAGAACTTTTTTCGCAGAATCACAGTCCGGATTTCGGACGAGATTGATTCCCCCTTAACCTACAACATCTTATTCCCGGTGATTCTTCTTCCAAAACAGACAGACTGGAGGGACAGGGAAAGCTTGGAGCTAATTTTGGAACATGAACTGGCTCATATCCGGCACCTGGACGCCCTGAAAAAGCTGTGTCTGGCTGCTGCCTGCGTCTGCCACTGGTTCAATCCCCTGGTGTGGATTATGTATGCATTGGCTAGCAGGGATATGGAACTGGCCTGCGATGAAGCGGTGGTTCGGGCAGTGGGGAGGGATAAACGAAAAACTTATGCCAATTTGCTGGTAGAGCTGGAAGCAAAGAGGGCAGGGATTAATCTTCTGACTTCCGGCCTGGGTCAAAGTCTTATGAAGGAACGTATCCTTCATATCATGCATATAAAAGAAAAAATCTCCCTTTTGGGAATCATGCTGTCCATTGCAATGACCGTAAGCTGCATAGCAGTCTACGGTGTGGTGCCATCCAGTGCTTTTACTCTGGAATCTTGGGATGATGACCCGACCCTTGGAGGGATTTTTGAGATGTATTCGGTGGAAGAGTATCAGAGGATTGTAGAAGTTGTTAAAGAGGACAGAGGAGAGGGGGATCCGGATGTCATAGCCATGGAACGGGATTTGGCCCGTCTGAAGGCTGACAGAGAAAAAGGGGAGTTTGTCATCTATAAAGGAGCGTTTCCGATAGAAACAGAAACGGTCATGGTAGCTTTCAACCCAACTATTGTCATGCGGCCGGAACTTGTGAACCGGAATACGCCTTTGACTGCTGAAACATACAGAAATGATATGGAAGAAGTGACAGAGATTTTGGAAGATGCAGCGGCAGATGGATTTTTGACAGAAGCGCAGAAGAAAAGAGTACTGGACAAAATGGAAGAGAATCTGGCCAGGCTGGAATAAGCGCAGATGTGCCCCGCTTCCTATCAAATTTGTTTTGGCAATCCTCAGAATATCTGTAATGTGAAACTGTCACCATACGCACTGGAATATCTTACAGAGCTTAAAAAATGTTGCATCAAGCTGGCGGTTGCCACGGGTCTGCCGAAAGAATTGTTCCTGTCCTGATAAACATGCTGGAATGCTTGTGTAAAAAGCATGAGCGAAGCAGAATCTTCGGAAGTGAGAAATAGAATATATACTCAAAGCGCTGCCGGACGCAAGTAAGGTGTATGGGCGAATGTTCCACTATGACGTGTCTGCGATGGCTCCGTTATTTTGATTTCATATGATGCCCCGCAGTTTGAATGGGCGGAGGACATGTTGGCTGCAGGGAATGTGCTTGTTTTTGGCCTTTCCTTTTATGGCACCGGCACCGCGTTGACCTCATTAAAGTATTGATAGATCCGCTCCTTCAACATATCCTTGGAGTCTACACGGATTCCTGACAGCATTTG
>NZ_AUJR01000101.1 GCF_000424325.1 [Clostridium] clostridioforme AGR2157 | reverse complement strand
CTTTTCTAAAGCAGGCAACGATGAGTTTTTTGTGAACATCAATACCACAACAATTGTCGTAAATTTTATCCATAATGGCACCTCCGTGGATGAATTTACGGCACGGTACTCTGTCGGTTATCATTTTACTGTACGTCTTTTTGCCATAAGAGGCTGGACAGATGGTGGTGCAAATGAGAGTACCTGAAATCAGTTTAGGGAACGGGCTACAGGCCCAAAATAAACACGATCTTTGCCGTTAATTACAGTATAAACAATAGCGAAGACATATTCAATAGCCTACCGTCTGCACAGTTTCATTTATGGTGGTGCCAAATGTGCGGGCATGGGGGTTTAGGGAAAAGTGCTTGACAAAAAACATAGAGCAGACCATGACTGCGGAAAATCACAGCCCTCCGGCGAGGAGCCTTCGGAGAACGCAATGCACCAACCTCTGGGTGGTGTATAATTGCGCCCTTAGTAAACTAAGGGGTTTTCAGCTTCTCCCGTTCCAGCAGTTTTTTCAATATATCCTGTGTGTCCTGTCTGTGAAAAATGAGTTTCAACAACAGCATTACATCATCGTCTGTCAGGCGTTCTGGCTCTTGCAGAAAACTTTCTAGCATACCGCCACGAGTACAGAGCCGGTGTGTTCGTTCCTTTCGGGTAAGCTGTCTTAACTGGTACTGCAATGCCTTTTCATCATTCATGGCTTTCCGCAGTTTCTTTTCGCTTTTTTCTAACTCCCGGTTGAGCTTTTCCAGCTTTGAGGTATCAGACAAGGGCAGCGTCCTCCTTTCCCGGTATCAACACATAAATCCTGTTCGGCTCTCCAACGCCCTGACGCACCCGCATGATAAGTCCGGCAGTTTCCATTTCATTTAAAGAACGCTTGACCGTCATGGGGCTGCGGGACAGGACTGCGGCAATGGCTGTGATAGGGAAGCAGACAAACAGGATTCCGTTTTCGTCCTCCTGCCCTTTGGAGATCATAGCGTCCAGCATCCGGCAGTACATGACCTTTGCGGTGCTGCTGACAGGAAATCCTGTCAATGCTCTGGGAAAGGGCATACAGGGCGGCAATGGCGTGTCTATCGTCATAAATTCAAAATTCATTGGGTGTGTTCCTCCTTTTTCTTTGCTCGTTTGGATAAATAACGGGGGCAGTCAATCACAACCGCCCGGAAGCTCTGCTTGCACCCATGCTGGCATTTCCGGCACAATTCGTTGTAAGTGACACGCCCCCGGTCATTGAGGTAAAAAGAAAGCTCATGCTTCCTCTTTTTGCTCATTCTCGGCATATCACTTCCTTCCGTTTTGGTGTATGGTTTCGGGGCGATTTTCGGCAAAATTACAGCCATAGAGCCGCCTAAAATCT
This sequence comes from [Clostridium] clostridioforme AGR2157, assembly GCF_000424325.1. Taxonomy (GTDB): domain Bacteria; phylum Bacillota; class Clostridia; order Lachnospirales; family Lachnospiraceae; genus Enterocloster; species Enterocloster clostridioformis_A. The sequence goes on along the minus strand of NZ_AUJR01000101.1, from coordinate 4,389 downwards.
CCCGAAGTATCAGCGATAGGGTAGACTATCCCCCTATCAGATTGTCATGTTTCGGTATCATTTCGGTGTCAGTTCGCCAGTTCTTCCCGGTGTCGTTCCTCCCCTGAATCTCACAGCGGCGTATCACTCCCTTTGGTACGCTCGTTTCGGTCAGGGTTCCTCCACATCCCTGCCAAAAGTCATGGCGCTACATCGCCGGGGAAGCATATCCCACACAGGCTGGTCATTCGATTGGAATAATCCATCGATGAACTACCTGTATCATAGAACATTTTTGTGCCCTGTGCCGTATGTCCACAAAGTAGGAATTAGGGGTAAAAATCAGAAATTTCCACGATTGCGGAAAGTGTGATATAATCCAGTTAAGCGGCAGCAATAAAACTGCCGGAAAGGAGCGTGCGCCCATGAAAGGAGCAACTACCATACAGGAACGCCTTTGGGAACTCCGCAAGGACAAAGGCTTAAATCTGGAAGAATTATCAAAGCTGACGGGCATTTCCAAATCAGCTCTTGGAAGTTATGAAAAAGCGGATGTTAAGGAAATCAATCATGGCTACCTTATCACACTGGCAGACTTTTATGGGGGTTCCGTTGATTATCTGCTGTGCCGGACAGAGAACCGGGAGCAGATCAACACACCATTGACGGAGCTGCATTTGAATGATGAAATGGTGGCACTTCTGAAAAGCGGCCGGATTAACAACCGTCTGCTCTGCGAACTTTCCACCCATAAGGATTTTATCAAGTTTCTTGCGGACATTGAGATTTATGTGGATGGAATTGCAACCATGCAGATTCAAAACCTCAACGCCCTTGTCGATACTGTCCGGCATGAAATCATTGAACGGTATCGCCCCGGCGAAGATGACCCGCATTTGAAAGTGCTGCAAGCCGCCCATATCAGTGATGATGAATATTTCAGCTACATGGTGCTGGATGACCTCAACCTCATTATCCGGGATATTCGGGAAGCTCACAAAAAGGACAGCGAGAGTGCACCCCAGACCACCGTTGCCGATGAACTGAAAGAAAATCTGGAAGCGGTCGAAAATTTCAAGGGCAGCCGGGATGAAAAGTTGGTTATCCTTTACTGCAAGCAGCTTGGTATCAACTATAAAAATCTGTCAGATGAAGAATTTCGCTGGCTGATTCGGATTCTCAAAAAATCAAAGAAAATGGGAACGCCTATCAGCCAGAGGAAAAAACGGTAAAGAAAAACCGCTGTTGCATGGTTTGTTGGCTTCCATGTAGCAACGGTTTGTGCTGTGGTTATTCAGTTAAAATTCAAAACGGCAAGCAGAAATTTCCATGTTCATAAACCATAAATTGTCTTTTATCAAAATAAATCAATAAGTCTGCGTATATGATTGCACACAGGTTTTCATCTTCAGTTTTCCAAATTGCTGTTCCAATATTTCAATATACTCCTTCTTTATATACAACTCCGTTCCACTATATAATGGAATTGCATTTCCAGGATACTCACTGTCACCTTTATAACTTGATGACCATTTTTTCATAATAAAGACAATGTCATTTTCCTGATTGACGGCAATATATCTTCCATGCCAAAAATCAAATTCAATATGAACATTAAGCAGTTTAGAAACTGACATTCCAGGCCACAGATAGTCTTCATCTTCTAATTCTCGATCCAATGTACTAATAAAATTAATTAGTGCTTTCGAATTATCCGAAATCATATAGATTTCCCCTTCTTCAACCTCTGTAGCTAAACATTGTTGGAACGGATTCTGATATTCTTCATCATCCTCTCCTACTATTCCTTGATATGCAAATACCAAAGACACCTGTTGATAATCAATGCGTTTTCTTGTTTCGGAGCATCCTATTAGAATGTATTCATCCTCATTATTTTTGAAAAAAGGCTCACACGAATTATTCTTATCATACAGATGATTTTGGGGTTGCATTTCACGGCACTTAAATAATCTATACATTCCCTGATAGTCAGGCATCAATTGTAGCAAATTCTGTGGAATCAACTCGGGTTTTCTGTCCAAAAAAGCTTTTTCAATGATTGCATGGAGCGCATATTGAATTACATATGATTTGTACACGGTATTTGTTTCAGGAATCTTGCTTGATCCCCCAACAAAATCTTGTATTTTATCATTCAGATTCCTTGATGCATGTAGTTTTTCATAGAGTTCTACATAGTTAATGCCACAGGTATTGACCACCTGCATAATCGGATCTCGGTATACTGAATTCTTAGCGTATTCATCAGCTCCTTCTCGAGTCTTTTCTTTCCCAAGATCATATAGTTGTTCTGCTAAATAAAACTCAATATCTTCCTGCTCCAAATAATCAGGTGCATGTTTATCAGCACACTTTAAAAGATAGCTCTTATATATTGTAAATTCCGAAAATATAACATCCAAAAGCAGATTTCTGGTTGGATATATAGCATTAATTGCGTTTATCATTCGATCTTCATTCAAATCTTTCAGATAATATCCATAACATCTTACTAAATCTGCGATTGCTATTTGTGTCACAAGATTATACTGTTCATAATGCTCTAGACAAAATACTATCGATTCCGTGAATTCAGAATAATTCTCTTCTTCAGCAGGATTCGCCAAATAAGCATAAGCTGCTAAAAACGATTCCTTACCTCCATCAATGAACCGCATTAATAAGCAGTTACGCAGTTCTAATAGTTCATCCGTTTCTTCCCAAACATTATCAATAATATATTGATCAAGATTCGGAAAACGGAGCTTCATAATATCGAACACATTTCTCCAAATCGTAATGATACTATCCTTTTCAAAGCCAAACGCAAAAAGTGCATTCAAAAGACCTTTTGTAATTCTGCCCGAATGTGAAATAATAACTTCAGGTAATTCGTTATAAAACGTGTCACGAGCCACATCAAGACTCAGTCGTATGCTATTGAGAAATTCATCTTTATCAACTAAAGAACTTCCCCATTCATATGAGTAAAGGTACATCAACATATGAATTTCTGACATTTCTTTATCATCCAGTTCCAGCCGCTCAATAATTTGTAAAACAGTATCCTTACGTTTCTGACTGTACCTCCATCCACCAGCTCTAGTAATTATGAATCTCAGTATCTCAAGTAAAGTATCTTTATCATTCTGATAATTCTTAAGAAATTCACAGATATCTTGTATATCTCGCTCAATCAAATCATGTGTTTCAAACCATTTCTTTGCGTCCTCTGGGGTTGAGGCTTCAAAATGTATTTGATTGTCTTCAAAAACATCAGTTGCTTTCTTACCATCTTTGTTGTCCATATCGCCAGATTTCTTTATATGGAAATATTCTATATACTGTGAAACATCAAATCCTGCTGACTCGACTGTTAACAAGAATTCTTTGATACTTCCATCTTTCCAAGAATCATTATCCGGCCAAGAATTATCAAGGATATTGAATCTTGAAACAATGTTGATAACAAGTTCATTCATGCGCCACTTGATCAGCAATTTTTCATCGTTGCTTGTTTCTTCGAATATACGTCCCAGCATTCTGAATACAGATGTGGCTGCATCAATTATTCTTGGGCTTGTATCATTTGGAAGTGACTCAATCAATCCAATTACAATATCCAAATAACTAGAATCATTGCAATACTTCTCTATAGCAGAACGTAACATACGCTCTACAACCCAACTTTTTCCATACTTGATTTGTAGCTCAGACAGGAATGCAAGCGCATACCTCGAATCTGTCTCAAGCAATTTATCAAACCAGCGGTTTAGGAAGTGCTTTGTTTCTCTTCCATCAGTATGATTCCAAAGAGCTATTGTCATTTTCGTTATTGTATCGCGTTCCTTTTCTGGATTTTCTGCAACAGATTCAAAAAATATGTTATAAGAATCCATAATCTGTTCCAGAATAATATCCTTGTGAAATCCATATGCAACAAGATAACGTGTGCACAAATCAAAATACTCTAAAGCCTCAGACTGATTATACTTTGAAATAAGACTTACAAATCGGAGCTTTGCTGCAGCTATACAGTCATATACCTCATTCTTTTCTATATTCTCCACGACTTTACAACTTTTTAAGAAAAAAAAATATCGTACAGGACACTTTGGTGTATAATTAGTTTGCCAACAAAATATACAAAGGAAAGTGACCCTGTACGACAAACTCATTATACAACGAAAAGAACCTGATTGGTAGACTTCATCAATATTTTTCCATCTATTTTAAAACGTTTTCTTCCCCTACCGCGGAGACTTTATTTCTACTGGCTTTATCCATACTTGCCATGGAGTCGGCGGATTCCATCCGTTCCCTCTACCGACATTTTTTGTCTGCCATCACCCAAAAGTCACTGACTGCTTTTTATTATGCCTGTTCCTACTCCAAAGCAGACTATTC
>NZ_AUJR01000100.1 GCF_000424325.1 [Clostridium] clostridioforme AGR2157 | reverse complement strand
ATTTAAAAGACATAGCGGTAGACCTGTCATTGGAATACTTAGCGCCGCAGGAGGGGCAAAACTTGGAGTGGCAGCGAAAAGGAACGAACTTGAGGTTACCGCAATGGGGACAACCATACATGGCGCCACCATAAGAAGGATCCCCGCAGTTAATGACCTTATCAATGTTTTCCATGACGACAGGTCTGGGTTTTATATCGTATTCAATGATTTCGTAATAGTCTCTGAGCATCTTCTGAATCACATTCATGAGATTATTATGGAATAAAATGACGCAAAAAACAAGCCCTAATTCCCCTCATGAATGAGGGGCTAGGGGAGTTGAGGTGCCGAAGGCACTTTCTTGCATGCTCCCGCTCATCGTCCGCATACCGCATAATAAGTTCCAGATAACCATCCACCATATCATTTTCCAGTTTCTTATCATGTATCACAGAAGCTGCAATCAGTACAAATGCCGCCCTTTTTTTATAAAGCTGCGGTTCCTGCATTCTGCACTCCATTTTCAGGAATAAATTTTTACACAAATGGTCGCATAAATCCCAGGACATCACATCACTAAGCAGCCTCTCTGCTACCGCTTCTGTTGTTATTTTCGGATTCATCAACAGGACAGCCAGCATCCTTGCCTCGTGGTATTTTGTATCCCACAGTTCAAATGCCAGCTCCAGTATTGATACAGCGAAGGAGCACCCATCCATTCCTTCAAATCCGCAACATCACTGACTTGCAATGGACGCAGTATCAGCTGACCGGTTTCCAGAACAGGCTTTTTATCCATGTAATCCTGCAGTTTCATAAAGCCTCCTATGAAAAATTGAAAACCTTCCCCCAGTCAAAACAGCCCGATTCCTCAGTACTTTTCGGCCACTTACTACACCATACGGGAACACCCGGCGTTTCCACCCTGTCCAGACTGGGGGTATAAGGCTTGATATCAAGTACCGGCGTACCATTGTCTGCGTCAAGGAAAGTAACCCGGATAAGCCCTTTCTCCTGATCAGTATGAATGATTTCCGCTGCTGTCAGGGCAATGGGATTAGGACGCAGCGGCGATCTTGTGGCAAAAACGCCCATTACCTCCGGCCCATCCCTGTAGGGCTTTTCTGTCCGCAGCACACTCCGGTCTTTTTCTCTGTCATGGCCGCTGAACCACCAGATCACGTTGATATGGCTGAATCCTTCCAACGCTTCCAGACCCGGAATATACTCCGGCTCTAACACAATCCATGTCCCGCTTTCGTCATTTCTTACCGTTCCAATCGGTTTCAACTGATATTGTTCCATACAGTACCTCCTGCTTTTAAGTCCCGCAGACATTCTTACATGCACTCCATCTGGAAGAATTTACAGCTGCCCATGCATCCGCAAACTGCTCCGTGCATGTTAGAACATTTGCCATTTCTGTTTACAATAGCAGTATAATACCTCACACCATGTAAGATACAAGAGGAAAAATAAGCTGCAGCTCTGCAAACTACCCATTTATTCAAAAATGCCCTGTATGTTTCACAGTACATTTTGTAAAGGCTCAACCGGAATCTGGAGCTCGGTCAGATACTTTGCCGGGGCGTTTTCATTCCAGGGGCCCCTGTGTACAATCTGGCGTACCGGGGCAGACATTTGATAATTGCTGTTTTTCTGCAGCCATTTGGCAAAAGCCAGATACGCTTTTTTGATATTTGAAAATTCCCCATATACCATGGTGCTGGCCATGGCCGGTACCGCCTCCGTCATGCGAAAGCAAAACGGCTCTCTGTTTTCACCCGCTTTTTTTACAGGGGCGCATAATTCCATGTCAACATCCTGCTCCCGATACTCCGTATCATGATAAATGGTAAAGGTATCACTGGATATTTCTATCTCCTCTTTTTCTGCAAAAGCAGAAAGCTCCTTCCATAAATCGCCCTCTGAGTAATAGGTCGGTACAGTCCTGCGCAGGGAGAGTACCTGGCAGGCCGGTATTGATTTCATGGAAATATGGTAATGCAGCTCGCTTTTACTCCCCTGTATTTCTTCTTTCGCAACTGCGATTTTCAGCAGCCTCTCCTGCTCTTTTTGTATGGCCTGCTCAATCTCCAGACATTTTTTATTAAGAGATACCAGAAGTGCATGGTCATCCATTTCCAGCGCCAGGGCAATTTCAGAAATCAAAAAGCCGCTGTCACGCAGATACCGGATTCTGTCAAGCCGTGGTATCTGCTCTACCGAATACAGACGGTGCCCCGTCCACCTGTCAACCTCTGCCGGCTTCAAAAGCCCTGCTTCGTCATAATATCGCAGCATCCGGACAGATACCTGTGTCAATTTTGAAAATTCGCCAATCCGAAACATCCTCTATCACCACCTGTATATGATTATACCGGATGTTTTTTATACTTCAAGGCTTTTGAAATGGCCATGCACCGTCACCAGTTCTTCAAAACTCTCTGCCTCAATTCCGCAGACAATATTTTCCCGGTCGAAAGTTCCCTTTCTATAAAGCCCTCCGACATCTTTTCCGGAACAATTTCAGCAAATCCTCCTGCATTATCTGCTTTAAATGAAAGGCGCCTTTCGGGGTTCAATGGCCAGCTCCCCCTCTATTCCTGCCATCCTTCCGTGGCCCACAAGAAACTCGGCCCCCAGTGTTTCCACCACCAGCCTGTATACCCCCGGTTCCAGCGTGCCATATATATCAAGATTGTATGTCTCGCTGGCACTCTCCCCATCCGGAAGGATATTGGCAATATCCTGGAAACCAACGTTATCCGCCCTTACCGGTATCGTATACCACTGTCCGTCTATCTGCTTCTGGAGGGAGAAGTACTCCCCATAGGAAAAATCCTCCCCGCTTTTATTCGTAATCCGTACCGTGATTTCACTTGTCCCGATGTCCTCGACTGTCATAGTCAGACCCTCCGGGCCTTCTTCCGTCTGCTCATCCGCTTTCAGAAGGAAGATACTGTGATATGCAGACAAGCGCCCTGCATTGGGAAAATCCAGGACATTCAGGGTATCGTCCTCATCATTGCCTTCCATCTGTTCCCACAAAAGAGACAACTCCGTATTCCCATCATAAACCGTCCCGTCATTCTTAAGCCAGACACCGCCGGATGCTGCCACGGAAATATCATGGCCGTCCTTATTGCTGCTCCAGAACCCGTAAAAAGGAATATCCATCTGGGAGAGGGCGCTTTCCTCTGCCTCCAGAAGAGGAATAGCATTGATTTTTTTAATCAGTTCCTTTTCTTTACCTCTGTCATACAACGTCCTGACCGCAACCGTTTCCCCATCAAAATAATACATCTGGAAGGCGCTTGTATCCGGGCTTGCACCGGCAAGGATGTTACCACCTTTGCCATTACTTCTGCCGTTTCGTATTCCATACAGAATCGCCGTCAAAACAAGCAGAACGATAATCAGAACTGGTGTATATTTTTTCATCCAAAGCTGTTTATATGTTTTCACTGACGTTCTCCTTTCCGGTGATTTCCTTTATTAGGCGTTGTTCCTTTCCATGCTCGATGAAACCATCAACCTTGATGAAATTCCAACGACATCCAGCGTCCATGCTGCTCTTTGACACCTCCGGCATTTAGGCATGGGTTACAAACAATCCCAAGTATGCCAACCGTGCTTCCGCCAATCCGGCTATCCAACAGAGGTACATTAACGGACACTTCTGTTATTTTTATCTGCTTTAACTTCATGCCCTAAAATCCTGTTTGTTACATACACCTTCTTCGGTTGGATGCTGTTATACTTATGACACGCATTGGAAATGCGAAAAGGTGACCTTTTTGGAATATTTTTCAGACATGCCGGTTTTTTGGTGAAAGAAATGCAGGGTTCATAAATGTTTCACGAAAAAGAGGGCATTTATGCCACTTTTACAATACAGATCCGGGTTGCTTTCAGGCCGCTGCCTGAAGGACTTCCCCATACCTGAATGTGCTGGCCGGATGCCAGGTCTGCCGCTGTTGCTGCTGACATTTCAGCTCTGGCCCCTCCATCGTAGATCGTTTGTATGGCAAACAGCGTATTTTCATCGTATGTAACTGCAACCTTATTAAAATCAGAATCATCCCCGCTGCCAGGCGATACCATGATATCCCCGCCGTTATCTGATTTTTCCGTAACAGATTCAACCACTGTTAACTGCCCGTCCTTCAGGTCTTTGGCATCTCCTTCCAGATTAGGAGTGCTGTCAACCCACTCCGCAGATGTACCGGATGTAGTTTGCGCTTCCAGCTGTTCTTTTGACAGGATATCTGTTTCTTTGCTGCTGTTTTCTCCGGATTCCGGTTCTGTTTCTGTCTCCGGACTTTCCTGCTTGTCTCCGCCATTGAGTCCATCTTCCTCCGCAGATGGTTCCGGAGTAGAAACATCATCTTTTATATCATCCTCCTGAATCGGTTCTCCTTGAAACACCTGCGTATCCTCTGCATCCGGAGCTTCCTCCGTCTTTCCACAGGCGCATACGGCAAGGCTCAGGATGCACAGCACCACCCCTGTCAATAAGATCATTTTTCCTGCTTTCTTTTTCATTTCGTTCTCCTCTCATATAAAATACAAATCCACAGTTTATCCAAATTTTCTGCGAATTTTTTATCCATTCTATCAGAGTAGTCTCTAAAAAACCTCTAAAAAATCTTAAAAAAGAATGAACTATTTCATTGACCGATTTTAAGAAGGCTTTTGTTTTCAGGTCTTCCCGAAATCGGTCAATGGCGGTAAAATTGACAGTAGAGGATAAAGGGATACAGATGAAACCAGTTTTTAAGTTTGTTTACGGTGAAAAAATATGATAGGTATTTATTTAAGCGGAACTGGAAACACAGAACATTGTATCCGGAAGCTTGTCTGTTTACTGGATGAATCCGCACAGGCTGTTCCGATGGAACAGAAAGAAGCAGTACATTTATTATCACAGCATGACTTTATTGTTTTCGCATATCCCGTTCAATTTTCAAACGTTCCCGTCATGGTAAAAGATTTTATCAAAGCCAATCCGGATCTTTGGAAGGATAAAAAAGTACTTTGTGTTGCTACTATGGGATTGTTTAGCGGAGACGGTGCGGGCTGCTCGGCACGGTTATTGAAAAAATACGGCGCAGAAATCGTTGGCGGTTTACATATTCGTATGCCTGATTCTGTCTGTGACGTAAAGCTGCTGAAAAAGTCCCCCAAAGAGAATCAGGAAATCATCCGGGAAGCAGACAGAAAGATTGAAAAATGTGCAGAGGAAATCAGGAAAGGCAGGTATCCCAGGAACGGTCTGCATCTTTATAACAGAATCGCCGCATTACTCTGCCAGCGTTTATGGTACTATGGCAGGACAAAGAATTACTCGGATAAATTGAAAATCAGTAATGTCTGTATAGGCTGCGGTCTGTGTACCCGGCTCTGTCCAACGAACAACCTTACCCTGGAAAATGGTAAAGCAACAGCCGGAAAGCACTGTACTATGTGCTACCGGTGTATCAGTTTATGTCCGGCATGTTTTTTGTCAAGCACTTTTCCCTAAAAAAAGCGTCAGAATCCCCTTTTTTCAGCAAGGGAATTTCCCTGCTTTCGGCGGGCATTGATTATGCGTCCCGGCGCATGAGGGCATGTTCCATCCGGTAGCTCTTTCCTTCAAATATCAGGAGATGTCCATGATGGACAAGGCGGTCGATCATGGCTGCGGCCATCTGGTCATCCGTAAAGATACCGCCCCATTTCGAGAACTCCAGATTTGTGGTAAGAATCAAGCTTTTACTTTCGTAACTGTCGGATATAACCCTGAATAGCAGCTGTGAACCATCCTTATCAACTGGAACATAGCCCCATTCGTCAAGGATGAGCAGAT
>NZ_AUJR01000099.1 GCF_000424325.1 [Clostridium] clostridioforme AGR2157 | reverse complement strand
GGCTTCATAGCCATGGGGACGGATTTCTTTTATCAGCTGGTCATTCTGGTTATACAGATACCGGGTGACTGCTCCTCCCTGTGTGACCTGATGGGTAAGGCGGTCCTTTAAATCATACTGATAACGGGTTTCCAGGCATTCGCCCTCTGCTCCGCGCACCATCTCACAAAGCAGGTTGCCTGCTGCGTCATAGGCATAGCAGACCCTGCAGTCAATCTTATTCTTTTTATCAAGGATTCTTTCTTCTGTCAGACGGTTGTTCCAGTCATAGCTTCTTCGTATTTCATTTCCATCTGGTGTTATAATTTCAGTCAGGTTTCCGCTTTCATCATAGGCATATCTGGTGACAGCGCAGTTAACCGGACCATTCCCCTGGATTTCTTCTTCCTTCTGGATTCTCCAGCCATTTTTATTGTAGCCGTAGCGGACACGACTCCTGATGCCCTCCTCAATCACCCGCTCTTCCCGTGTGAGGTTTCCAAGGCAGTCATACTCATAGTGTATTTTAGCCCCGTACCCATCTTCCACTTGGGACAGACGGTTATTCTTATCATATGAAAACTGAATCCGCAGCCACTCAGACGGATCAGCGTCCCGCTCTGTCTCTTCCTTCCCGTACGCTTCTTCTATCTTATTCCCCTGCTGGTCGTATGAATATTTTATAGCACGGTAATACGTTGTTTCTGCTTCCCGTCTGACACTGACCTGCTGGCGCGTTATCTGGCCAAGGCCGTTATACTTATAAAGGGTTTCTTTTCCTTCCCCGTCTGTCTCCTGGAGTACTTGGCCGTGTTTATCATATTCATAGCGCCGGATCTCATTCCCTTCCGGGTCTGTTACGGAAACAAGCCGCCCCATCTGATCGTAGGTATAAACATACCCCGGACCATCGTCCAGCGCCCTGTCATACGATTCCGGCATGACCTGTTTGACCAGGTTCCTTTCCGCATCATAAAACCGCCGCTCTATACCTCCGTCTGCATAATGGATACGGATGCAGTTCCTGTCCCAGTTGTACTCATAGTGCGTCCCGTCTCCGTCTTCACCGTTCACCTGATAGCTGACAGGATGGACCTCTCTGGTGATGTCCCCGTCAAAATTGCGGAACAGCCGTTTATGCTCATTTTCTGGCGAGACGGTATCCACAACACGTCCCAGAAAGTCATAGTAATATTCATAGCTGCCCGCCTGGTTCTTCCAGTTTTTCGCCGGATGATAAGAGGTCAGATTGCCCATCCGGTCGTAGAACCACCGGCTGGTATAGCCTTCCCCGTCCACTCTCTTGGTAACAAAGTTCCTGGAGTTATAACTGAGCATGACCGTGCCATAGGAATTCCCGACCGACATCCTGCGTCCGACTTTATCATATTCATAAGTAGTCTCTTCTCCCTTGGGAGTAAGGACCCGGCTGGGGTATGCACGGTTTGTCTCATATTGGAACTCGGTTTCATTTCCCAGGCCGTCCCGGCTGGCGGTACGCCGGCCCATCAGGTCATACCGGTAGAGGGTCTCTCTCCACTCCTTGTCTGTAATCCGTTCCCTAACATAAATTAGGTTGTGGTTCTTATCATATCCATTGACCGTCTCACGTTCTTCCGAATCCCAGACTTTCACTAAGTCATGGTTTTCATCATACTCAAAGTGGGTTTCCAGTCCATCGGGACTGATTTCGCAAATTTTCCGGTCATAATCATCATACTGCCAGCTTGTCCTGATTCCGGTACGGCTGACCTGGAGAGTCCGCATATTCTGCTCTGAATACCCATATGACATACTGGTTCCGTCTTCGTAGATAACCCGCCCGGTCAGTCGTTGGTCATTGTATTCATATACTTCTCTTTTCCCTGATTCGCTGAATTTGATCGTATTCCTGCGGTTTTTATCATCATATTCAAACTCCTGGTATGCCCCGCTCTCAAATTCCTGGCGGAGAATGCGTCCGTTTTCATCAAACGTATTCTCCAGATACCGCAGCCCGTTTTCGTCTGTAACCGACGCGATATAACCATTTCCATCATATTCATAGTGGGTAATCCCTTCGTCTGTATGTATGACATCGGTCAGCAAATCCCCTTCATACCGGTACTGAATCCGGCGTCCAATCTCATTGGTAATCTGGAGTATCCGCTCCTCCCTGCTCACCACCTCAAGATAGTTTCCTAACGGGGTGGTGATACGCGAAAGCCCGCCGTCCCCGTAATGAAATAGAATGCGCTGCTGGTTGGGATATTCCATCTGCATCAGCCGTCCTGTACTGTCATACAGACATTCCGTATGCTCAATTACATCCGAGAGTGTAAAGAGGCGCTGTTCCTTATCTGCTTCAAGCGCAAATCTTGCAGCACCTTTACTTCGGTTGATCCATTTCTCGTCTTCCCATTCAAAGAGAATGGAATGCCCGGTAATTGTATTCATATGGATTCGGCCATTCTGTGATGTATCCCGGTAAATGCGGCTTTCAAAAGAGAAAGTCCAGCCTTTTCCCATGGTTGAAACATCCTGGTTTCCGGAGCGGTATGTCCGGTTCAGCTTTAGCGCAGCAGGAATACTTGCCAGAATGAAATCCGTTGTCTGAATCACATACTCCCCTGTCACGGCATCCACCGGGTCAGGGATATAGGAAGACATGACATTTGACGTGGCATTCTGTGCCAGGCTTTCCCAGAAATTAAATTCCTTTCCTGTCATATCACTTATCATCCAGTCTAAGCCTGTGTCAACAAACGTTCCGGTAGCAGCCATCGCAGCTTTATTTTCTGCGAGATCGCCAAGGATTCCCGATGTAATACGGGAGCCTACCTGCCCCTGCACTATACCTAATCCAGTATTAATTGCCAAGTTCTTGCCATCAATTTTTCCATAATAGATTAAATCATTTGCCGCTCCCTTTGTCACATTGCTGCCTATCTGGATTGCCGTTTTCAGATTCTTCGCCTGCTGGCTGTTACAAGCAATCGGTGAGAATTTTGTAAAAAGGGCCCCAAAACCACTTGCAAGCGCTTTTCCTGACACAACACCAAAAGCAACATCATTCACTATTTTTGCTATATCGTATGCGGTCTGATTCCCAAAAAACAGCGTGTCCCGAAGAAAGTTATAGGACTGGCTGGAATCGGCCTGCCGGCTCTTTTGGATTCCTTCCCTTCTGAAATATCCGCTGCAGCGACTGCCACTGTTGTAGCCGCCAGGCCATAGGTCCAGGCCATGGCCGGTGCTACCAGAGCCGTTCCCAGGCCAGCGGTGGCCCCCGTGACTATTGCCCCGACCACGGTTACCCCCACCGCCAGCACAACCGTACCGACAGCCGCATCTCCTGCTGTCACTTCAGCCATAATCGTTGCCGCAGACGGATCGACCGGTGCTGCATCTCCGGTGTTTAGTTTGACAAATGTAGAGATTATGTGGGTTTCCTCTGTAATTTCTATTTTTGTGACAGCGCCCTCCCCAATCTGAGCGGTTATTTTACTTCCTTCCAGGTACAGATTCAATACGGCTGTACCGCCTTCTCCTGTCGGTGTGCCAATAGACAGATCTTGGTCCGCTGTAATTTCTATTTCGTTCCCCTTAATTGTCGCATTCCCCTCGGTATCCAGAATCACGCTGGTAGTCCCTGCAGTTTCTGCAGCCGCTGAGATACCAGTTGGCGTCATCAACAGTTCCGCTCCGTTCACATTAGAAAAATATTTATAATCCGGATTTTGTGCGTAACCCCCACCCGAACTGCCGGAACTTCCGGCGCTCGCCCCTCCCGACGTCCGGACGGCATGGACGGCGATTGCATCCCTCTCTTCATCGCTTGGGAAATAAATTTCAGATTGTCCCACTTCTCTCTTTCACATTTTATAAATCTGGCGTTTCAATATAGACGAATGAATATGGCAAATTCTGCAGGGCATTGACTGGTAGCTGGCAGTCGGAAGCCTGAGGCCCCTTTTAATGTATTTGGACATGCATTAACCGCTTTAAACATCTTGATGCCAACAGAAATTCCCTCTGAAGGTGTATAAATGGTATCTGACCAGCTTTTACCCCAATTATGTAACATAAGCCGTATATCTTCTCTCCCACGATTCAAGCTCACCATAGGGAAGAAATATGACAGCTTTAAGTGCTATATTTTTCAGTCATAACCTCCTCTTCTTCACACTATTTCAAATGAAGCCGCTATATGAAACAACGGCTTCAATCTTATGTGTACTCTCTTTTATAACGTTATCGCAATATCAATTCCTATACCATTTACAAGAAATTCTGTGAGAGAATCCGCAATCTTGTCTGAATCTCTAATATCTAAGGCCCCTGCCTCTGCTCTATATATGCCGAACCCCTCATTTCCTTCTCCGTAAAAATACATTAAATCTCCGACATCATCCTCAATCAGCCACGCACATTTCATGAAAAAACACCATTACCAGCAGATATTGCCAACTTTTAGGTTATCATATAATAAGAAACCATTGTGCATACCTTTCACATCGTAAAAGTAAGCTATGTTGTTCGCTGCAGTACTAGAGCGCGTTTGAAAAATGCTCTAGTACTACAGCAAACATTATTACACGTACATTTGACTTTGTGCCAATCTTCTTAGATACAGACCTTAACGCACATATATAAAACATATACTTAATTAGCGTGGATTATATTAGTCTTCAATCCTATAACAACTCATCCGCGCCGTATTTGCTAAACAAATTAATTAGTCCGTCTTCTCCTAACATATCGAATAACAATTCATTTCCATCATCACTTAATTCAGAAATATTTATATCTTTCCCATCATGCTCTACAACTAATTTAAAAATTGGATTCATCTCAAATCGGTCTATAACTTGTATTACCGAATGATAAATAATATTTTTCGTAAGTAATTTCAACATATCTATTTGATTTTCTGTAAAAGATTCCGTGTATGCTTTAATTTGCTTTACAAATTCCGGGCTTCCTTTTCCTTCATAGGCATTATTATAACGCTCTATTGTATAATCATATACATATTTCACAAAATCTTTACCATAGCACAATAGTGCTGGCCTATCTTCAAAATATTTTGGTATTTGTTCTTCCATATAATTTATCTCCTTTTTTCTACTGGTAGTGTCAAGTTTCACTACCGTTTTTTATTGTTAAACCTTGATTTTATGGGAGTTTGCAATAAAAAGAGCAATGACCTCCCTTTTCTGGTATAATGTCTATCGCCAAACAAACACAACCCAAAGGAGATTCATTGCTCATGGACATTATACTTTATTTTCTTAACTACATTCAATACCAACAGCGAATTATTCGCTATCTTTTTTCTTTTATCTGCAGATATATACCACTCAAACAGTGGGCTTTTGATGATTCCCACTCTCCGAAGTATCAAAAATTCAAAACGGATGAGCTTCCTCTCATCACAGATTTTCGTCAGGACTGGACTTATAAGGAGCTGATTCCTTACTTTGAAAAACGTTACGGTAAGAAAATCCGTCCCGTCAATCGCCGATCCGAGTGTGATATCCCAGATGAATGCTGTTGCCCCCGCTGTGGTGCTCCTAAACCATTTCTATACAAAAATAATGGTTCCAAAGGACAGATTCTCTGCAAAGTCTGTGATACCAGATTCTCTCCGGAAGAAAGCCGGTTTTCCTCAATCAAGCTCCGTTGCCCGCACTGCGGGAATACCCTTGTTCCAAAAAAGAACCGAAAGCACTTCATCATACACAAATATGTGAACCCAAAGTGTCCTTACTATCTTCACAATTTTCGTAAAGTTGATAAAAAAGACTTGGATGAATTCACGATAGATTTTTTTCGCATGGATTTAAGCTCTCTGCCAAAGAATGCTTCTTCCCTAAACCCCCATGCCCGCACATTTGGCACCACCATAAATGAAACTGTGCAGACGGTAGGCTATTGAATATGTCTTCGCTATTGTTTATACT
>NZ_AUJR01000098.1 GCF_000424325.1 [Clostridium] clostridioforme AGR2157 | reverse complement strand
CTGGGTAAAGTTTTTGAGCCGCAGGTCATCCTGCAGCCTGAGAAGATATTTTTCGTTCATGAAAACGCCCTCCATAATGTTAGATTTTAGTAACCGATAAATTCCTGTCATTTATGGAGGTGCACGGGCATTATAAAACCGCTTGCCTACAGAGCGGATACATGGTATGATTTTGTCCATAGCAGTAGTGATGTTTCCTATATCTATAAGGTTTGTTGGTTTGTGGTGAGTTAACAATACCTTATTCAGGACTCATTTACTACTGCTTTTTTATGAAAAAGAAAAATCGCTATGCGTAACCTTGGCAGGCCATCGCGCAGCGATTTTGTTCAAGGTTCGTTATGCTAAGCTTTGCATAGAGAGCCCTGAGGGGTTCCCCTGTCCGGATATAAAATTTCTCCATCTGGCATTTGAATTGGCGCTTTCAGCATTGCTTTGATTATCTGAATCAGTTTGGTGTCCCGTATACCTAACGTCCATATTTGCTGTAACAGCTTTCTATGGTTTACATTATCAAAGAAGCCCTTTATATCTACGTCTACTACATAGTGGAGTTTATTCCTTTGGGCCAGTCCATAGGCATAGGAGACTGCGTTTTCAGCGCTCCTGCAAGGTCTGAAGCCGTATGAATGTTCATAAAACTTTGCTTCACAGATTGGCTCCATGACCTGCAATATACATTGCTGTACAATCCGGTCTATGATACACGGTATACCTAACGGCCTTAATTTCCCATTTGGTTTGGGAATCTCTACCCTCCTTACTGTTTTTGGCACATACCTTGTAAACTGTTTTTGAATAAGAGAGACAAAATCTTCTTCTGGCATATCTGCCAGGGATTCTATCGTTCTCCCATCTGTGCCAGCGGTATGGCTCCCATCATTACTTTTGATATTTCTGAAAGCAAGCATGATGTTATTTGGTGCCACAATGATTTCTACGAGATTATTAAATATTTCTCCATCTCTACTTTTTACATACAGTTCATCAAAGATGTTTTGCATGTCATAGTATTCCGCATAGCGCAATTTACTTCTTTTTTTAGCTTTTTGTGTCATGTACATCACCCCATTTCATTGATTCGAGTGACAATTTCTTATTCTTACTCGACTGCATGATTAGAGAGTGTGTACTGCTGATTTTCTGCCTGACTTGTGGCCATTCCTCCGTCGCCCTCTTTTTCGCAGGCAACATCGACAGTTCGACCACGACCTTTCAGCAGAGATTCATCCGCTTATTGTTCTTCGCCGGATTATCCATAGGATTCTCTGCCTTTCCTTGTTCCGATAATTCTATCTGTACATATATACCCTTAGGTGTTCCCTCTAAGCCTGACAGCTTGCATGTGCCTGTAGCACATCACGGTGGTTCGTAACAACCATTCCTACTAAACCGCACTGTCTGGGCATGAACCCACACATACATTTCTGTATGTGGCACTTTTAGACCTTTACATTCGGGAGTTTCGTCAGGCATTGCTGCCATTCTCACCATAGGTATTTTATAGACCCCCGGCATATGGGGTGCGCTGTCCACCTCTGGACAGGTTTCGTCAGCGTTACCTGCTACGGCACCTTTCTGCCGACTTTACCGGGCTTCACACCTCATCACAGGGTGATGACGCATGCCGGAGTATCAGGGGAGGCGTTTCAAGGCGTTACCCTATCATTCCACCTCTCGAATTATCAGTTCACAGAACTGATTAAAAACAGCGCTGTGCGCCGCCTTTTCAGCGGCGAACAAGTCGCACGGTTATAGTGCATACTTTTTCGGAAATCCACCGAGTTGAACACCTTAATTTTATAACCCTTCCTCTTTTGCAGGAAATGGCCCACTTGGGAGAGGACACCGCCTTTCGGATCTACGCACACATACGAGGAATGAGCTTGAAGGAGCTGCGGGGTCAGCCAGAACCGGGTCTTTCCCGAGCCGGACGAACCGATAATACAGCAGTTGAGATTTCGGGCGTTGGCCGGGATTTTGGGCCGGGTGTTCATCGTAAGAAATTCCGTCCCGGTCAGTATCACGTTGTTTTCAAACTTCGGGTCTATGAATGGGGCTATGTCTTTGGCCGTTCCCCACCGGGCCGAACCGTATTCCACGTCCTTCCTGAATTTCTTTGCGTTCTTCACTTTGTTGTAGACTACCAGACGGAGCACTACGGCCCCCACAAGCCCCATCAGCAGGTCGAAACCAGCGAGGCCCGGCGCTACCGTCCCGAAGGCCGGGCCAACGGTTTTCATCATGCCAATGAGTTTCGCGCCGAAGTCCGCCCCCGCCGCGAGGCGGTAGGCTGTCCCCACCTTGCAGAAGAACCAGAAAATAAACAGGTACGGGAGGTTGGGAACCACATGTTTTTTGATTTTGGCGTTCACCGTTCCTGCACCGCCTCTCTGGTTTTTTCCCGTTCCTTCTGCCGGGTCTTGACACGGCCCATAGCCTGCCGGAGCCCGCGCCGGATAGAGGGCTTGTCGTTCTGGCGGGCCATCACCCGCTTGGTATACTCGGAAAATGCCGCCGTGATGGCGTCGGCCTGTCCCGCCTTGAAAAACAGAAGATAGTCCTTCGGGCCTACTTTGTGGAACGCATAGTCTACATTGAATTTCCGGGCCACCCGGTCAAACAGGCGGGCGTCCCCCTTTAGCTGGATACTGTTGGACTGTCCGGCGTGGCCCATGAGCTGTTTCACGCTCTGCCGCCCGTGGGGCGTGAGCGCGTCCCGGTTGTGTTTCTGTACTCCGGCCAGAAACTTCTGGCACGCCATGAACAGCACCCGGCCCGTCAGCTTTGCCGCCTGTACGGATATAGCCACAGTCTTTCTTGATACTTCTTCTTCCATTGATACCTCCTTCCCATCCGGGAGCCGCGGGTTAAAACCGGAGGCCCCCGGGGATATGGGAAACCTCGGGCCAACTTGGCCCGAGGTCTACCGCCTGTCATGTGCCGCCGTCGGAGCTGTCTTTTCCTTCTTCGGCGGGTTTGCTGTCTTGTGCTCCTGCATGGTTTTCAAGATAGAAGGCTGTCTTTCGGCGGCACGTTCCAGCCGTTCAAGACTGGCAACTGCCTTATCCAGACTGTTCCGGGCCGCAAGGAAACAGGCCCGTTCCGCCCGGTAGGGGGCCTGTACCGTCTTGCCAGCTTGCCGGGGGCCTTCGCCTCCTGTACGGCCTCCTTCCCCATCAGGGCCCGGCCTATATTTTTCACATGCCGCCCGGCTTCGTGGTACTCGGCGCTTACGGCCTCTATTCTGGAAATGGCCTTCTCGTCCGCCTGTATGCCTTCGTTGATGTTGTTCCGCAGGGCTGTCAGCCCCGGCTTGATATGGAAGAACCGGGCGGCGTGATCCAGCGCGGAAATTCCACGTTCCTTCACAGCGGCCAGCGTATTTTTACAGCCCTCAATGATACCGGCTTTCAGCTCCGCAAGACTGTCACGCAGGGCAAGAATACGGTCTTGCAGGACAACGATTGATTTTTGCAGGGCTGATTTTAACGGGGGGTTCTTCATTTTCTCCAAATCCTGCCGCATGGCTTTCAGCTCGTCAACCGCACTGGCAAGCTGTTTTTCCATTTCGGAAACATGCCCGATAGCCTCTAACAGTTCTTTTCCTGCCGGGGACTGGTTTTCTTTCAGCAGGGCCAGCAGTTCTTTTACATACTCATTTTCAGCTATCGGCGTTTCCACGGCGGGCGCTTTCTTTTTTGGCAATATTCACACCTCCTTTCGTCCGGCCAGCAAAAAACCTCGGGTCAAGTTGGCCCGAGGTCTACCGTTCCTCATGGGTCGCGGCCTTTGCTGTTTTGCCATGTTCCGGGGGCGGGGCCTCCCGGAATTGTTTCAGTGCTTCGAGAATGGAGCGGCGGGGTTCCTCGGCATAGGAAAATATCTGGTATTCCTCGGGAACCTCCCCGTCATAGTGTTCCATGAAGGGACTCCGTTGTTCTCGATATAGCCGCCCGCCGCAAAATCGCTTGTCGTGTTTAAGAACGTATCCCGTCCGTATGCCTCATAGTCAAAATAGTCTTTGATATGTTCTGGCACGTCAAGGGCTCCGCACTCGTCAATGAGATACCGCCCCAATTCTTCCTCATTCTGTACCTCTGGGTAAAATTCGTAGCAGTCAAGGTTTTGGGTCAGGTTGATTAAATCCTTAACGCTCCCGGTATATTCTCCGAGGGAGAGGGCGGCTTCATATTTTGCCTTCTGGCCGTTGTCCAGTCCGTCCAGTAGGGAGGCAAGATAATTCAGTTCGTCAATACTTTCGCCTTCTCCCAAATGGTTTCGCAGTCCGGCAACATTAGTTTCATAATCGGCAATAAAAATTTCCTCATACCGTATACCGTCCACGCCAATCTTGGAAAGTATGGCCTGTACTTTCTCAGTTGAGGCGGGAAATCTCAACGGTTCCACCGCGAGAATCCCCTCATTGTATTTGCCGAGATTGCCAATATAGGCGTTAATCATCGCACCGAGCCTCCCGGCCCTTGCCTTTCACGGTCAGTATGCCGTCCAGGGTGGTTGCTGTGATGTTGAGCCGCCCAGCAACGGCAATATCGTTCTTCACATCTTCTGTCATACCGTTGCCGCACACCACCAGTACATGAGCCCGGCGGAGCATATCGCGGGAAATGTCAATCCCGCTTTTGTGTTCCTCGGGAATATCGTCATTCAAGAACAAATGCAGGTAGAGCAGGGGGCAGACCGGGGAAAATCCGGCCTCATAGACCGCCCTGCAATACTGCGCCGCCTGTTCCGTGTCGGCCTTGTGTTCGCCTGTCCACGCGGCGGTGATGTATGCTAAAGGTCGTTTCATGGGGTTCCTCCTTCCTGTTTGCGCTTAATAGGGAGCCCATCCCCTCCGCCCCTTCCCGTGGGAAGGGGAACGACTCAAAGGAATATATATCCCCGTCGCTTGACTACTACAAGCACAACCGGGAAAGGCTGTCAAGGGCTTCGCCGCCGCAGGCAGTGGCGCTTGCGCCACCCTTGACTGCCTTCCCCGGTTGCGCTATACAGACCATGGCGACGGGGAATATATTATATCCTTTGAGCTTCGGGGCGCGGGGCAGAGCCCCGCATTTAGGCAGGAACCTCGGGGCAACTTGGCCCGAAGCCCGGTCTTATTTCTCCTTCTCCGCCTTTTTCTCGGGTTTCGCGTGTTCCTTCTGCTTGCCCTTCCAGTCGTCCAGCAGTTTGATGATCTGCTCCTTCATTTCCTGCGGGGTCTTTTCCTTCCCGAAATACTTTTCCAGCTCTGCACCGTTGATAATCACTTTGTCTACCTCCTTCTTTTCTTCCAGCATAATTCCATCAATCACATCACCGTTGAGCACGCCTTTCTGGTCGAGCTCCCGCATACGTTGTGCCTGCGAGAGAGACGGGGCCGACTGCTGCGCGTCAATGGCAACGGCGATATACTGCTGATTTTTCGGTGCGATATAGGCAAGCTCCACAGCGGGAGTGAATTTTATCCGGCCCTCGTCCATGACCTTTGAGAGCTCCGGCACAAGGTCGTTGAGCTTAATATACCGCTGAACCTGTTTCACCGTCATTTTGTTGCGGAGGGCCACAATCTCATTGGAGCGTTTTCCGGCCTCCTTCGGGTCAATTTGGCCCGAAGTCTCCCGCGCTCCCTGATGTTTGATGGCCTCCAACTGCATTTTCAGGGCCTTCGCCCGCTCACTGGGAAGGGCCTCCGTCACCTTTGCCGCCTTTTCTTTCTCCGCAACGATTTTATCAATCATAGCTCCGGAAATATCAATGACGTTTCCGGGGCGGCTTTTATCCGCGGGGCCTGCCGCGTCCGTCTTTTCCTGTTTCGGGCCGCTGTCCATTTCGGGGGCCGGGGCCTCCTTTGCCGGGGGCGAACCTACGGCCTCTTTGGCGGGCGGCGCGTCCTTGCCGGGGGGCTGCTGTTCGGGAGAGGCGGGGCCGTTCTTGGTCTGTTCCTCCGGCTTCAAATCTTTTTTATCATCTGCCATTCAATTAACCTCCTTCATATTGGCACAAGAAAGTGCCTTCGGCACCTCAACTCCCCTAGCCCCTCATTCATGAGGGGAATTAGGGCTTGTTTTTTGCGTCATTTTATTCCATAATAATCTCATGAATGTGATTCAGAAGATGCTCAGAGACTATTACGAAATCATTGAATACGATATAAAACCCAGACCTGTCGTCATGGAAAACATTGATAAGGTCATTAACTGCGGGGATCCTTCTTATGGTGGCGCCATGTATGGTTGTCCCCATTGCGGTAACCTCAAGTTCGTTCCTTTTCGCTGCCACTCCAAGTTTTGCCCCTCCTGCGGCGCTAAGTATTCCAATGACAGG
>NZ_AUJR01000097.1 GCF_000424325.1 [Clostridium] clostridioforme AGR2157 | reverse complement strand
CCCATCAGGTCACACAGGGAGGAGCAGTCACCCGGTATCTGTATAACCAGAATGACCAGCTGATAAAAGAAATCCGTCCCCATGGCTATGAAGCCAGGACCGATGAAGGGACAGGAACCGCTTACAGTTATGACTGCAGGGGAAACCTGGTGCGGACCATCAATGGCCTCGGGCAGTTGGTAAAGGAGCAGGCTTACAACCTCCAGGATTTGCCGGTGGCGGAAAAGGACGGTCTTGGAAACGAAACAGGACTTAACTATACGCTGGATGGTCAGGTAAAGGATGTCATAAGAGGAAGCGGAACCCGGCAGAGAAAGCTCCAAAGCTATGAATACAACGCCAGGGGACAGATAACCGGGATTATAGATGGCATCGGCGAGAAGATCCGCTATGACGTGGACCACTGGGGACGGATTACGGAAGTCGGATTCTCTGACGGAGTGAAGGAACGGTACAGCTATTCACCGTCCGGGCAGGTAATCAATGCGACTGACAGGAATGGAAATACGGTAGAATACCGTTATAACAGCTTTGGAAAGGTGCGGGAACGTATCGACCAGATGGGCTATGTGGAAACATTCCAGTATGACGAATGCGGAAATCTATCGCTTTACATTGACCGGAATGGGAACCAGGTATATCGGACTTATAATGTGTTTGGTAATCCTGTGTATGAAAAAGCCACTGATAAAAACGGAGAAAATGCGGTCATCACAACCTATGGGTACGATAGCCTCGGCCGGCTGATGCGTGCTGTTTGTGACGGGCATTCTTATGAGTATCATTATAATGAGCAGGGGCTTTTAAAAGAAAAGCGTTCCAGTGGAAAGCGGCTGATTTCCTATGAGTATGATAACGCCGGACAGATGATTCGGATGACGAACCCGGAGGGGATTACAGTCTCCTATGAGTATGACCTCCTCGGGAGGATGAGCCGAATTTATAACAGCAGCGGTATGGAAGTGGATTATGCGTATGACTGTCTGGACCGTTTGGAGCAGATAACATACGGAAATGGCATTGTGACCCGCTATCAGTACGATGACAGTGGAAACATCAGTTGTCTGGAAACCAAAGTCGGAGGAGAAATCCTGCTCTCTTTCCGGTATGAGTATGATGGGAATGGGAACCGAACCTCAAAGATTGGAGAACAGAAGCTGGCAGGCGGTGAAAGCAATAATCTCTCTGTCACGTATCAGTATGATATCAGGGGGCAGCTGCTCGAGGAAAATCGGAATGGGGATGCATGTTGTTACACGTATGATGCGGCCGGGAACCGGCTCCAGAGAGTGAATAAGAAAGAGGTAACCAGTTACCGCTATAACGAGAAAAATCAGCTAGTTAGTGAGGTGGGATGCCGAGGAAAACGGCACTTTATATATGACCCACAGGGAAGTATAATAAGGGAAGAAAGCCCGTCAGGGATAAAGAAGTTCCTATATAATACCAAGAATCAGCAGATCGAGGTAAGGCTAGGAGAGGGAAACGTACAGGCGAACCGCTATGATGCGGAGAATCTTCGCTGCGAGATGAGGGAGAATGAGAAGCTGATTCAATTTGTCTATCATCGAGGGGAACTTTTATATGAAAGGGGTGAAGAAAACCAGACCAGCTATTACCTTGGTGCTGGAATTGAGGCAAGTCAGATTGGGCAGAAGGTTTATTACTACCATCAAGATGAACAGCTAAGTGCGGCTCTCATAACAGATGCCATAGGAAATATCCAGAACTATTATCAGTATGATGCTTTTGGATGGGAACTGGAAAAAACTGAGTATACATCTAACCGGATACGGTATACAGGGCAGATGTATGATGCCCAAACAGAGCAGTATTATCTGAGGGCGAGATACTATGTGCCAGCTTTGGGAAGATTTATGCAGGAAGATTCATACCATGGTGATGGCCTGAATCTGTATTCCTACTGTGGCGACAATCCGGTAACTTATTATGATCCCAGTGGTTATGCAGGTAAGGAATACGATAATGGTTGGGGTAAAATCCCTCCTTCTCAAAGTGGTTTTAATGAATGGTATGATTCAATAAGTTCAACAGAATTTGATTCTGTATGGTCGGATAAATCGTCACGAAAATATATTGAAACACAGATACGATATCCAGGAGAATATCACGAATGGCTTATGGCCGGGCGAGCAGATACTTTTAAATATTGGGGGCGGTCAATGGAGGACATAAAGTCCAATAGAAGTTTGATATCTGAAATAGATTTTATAAATCCAATTGGAAATCATGGTGGTACAGGTTCAACAATTGCTCATAATGAAATATTAGATATAATTGATACATCACCGGATTATGCAACCTTTGAAAGACGTTTAAGAACATGGGCTGATTACCGTTTGCCAGAAATAGAAATAGACGGAGTAATGTACCCTGGTTCAGCGAGATTACCAGGTGATTTACAGAATCAAGAAGCAATAGATTATATTAATCGTTTGAATGCAGAACAAGGAGAAGACCAAATAAAGGCAAACAATTGTTAGGAGACCAGCTATGAAAAGTCAAGTATAAATTAACAAAAAATTATTTTTCTTGTCGGTGGTAAAAAGGGTAACTTTAATAAAGCTCCCGAAAGGTGCCCTTCAAAATCGATCGATGTTGGTATACAGACCTCTTATTCGAGGTTAAATTCCACTTCGTCAGTAAGCATCTTTCAGATGACCCTGACAAGCTTGCCGGCGCAGTGCCCAAGGACATTATAGTGGGACCGACCTTCGTCTCTCTTGGAATCATAATACGCTTTGAAAGTCGCATTATTCTTTACAACATTGTGTGCTGTATTTACGAGGGTATAGCGGAGAACACGTGAGCCGCGTTTGGACATACTAGTCTTCTTCGCCTGAAAGTTGCCGAACTGATAGACCGAAGGATTCGACCCCGCAAATGCAAGCAGCTTACTGGGCGAGGAGAATCGGTGGATATCACCGATTTCCCCCAGTATCATTCCGCCATTGGTACTACCAATGCCCGGAATGGTCATAATGACAGAGTGCAGGCAGGTGACAAGATTTGCCATTTCAAGCTCTGTATGAAATAACTGGCTATCCAATAACTCGATTTGCTCAATGGTTTGAGTTATTTGAATAGAGAAAGAACTGTCGTTGACACCGACGGACCTCTGTGCGAGAATTCTTAATTCTCTGGCGGTATCCTTATTGAAATGGCCGTGGGAAACGTTTTCAAGGATATGAGCGAGATGAGTCATATGCATAGAGGTAATGGCATTGGGTGTCGGAGCCTCCTTGAGGAGGGCGTAGACAGACTTCTGATGCAGACCAGACTTGAAGAAGTACTGGAGTTCCGGGAAGACCTGATACAGATAAGAAGTTAGCTGTATTTTCAAACGGGTACGCTGCTTAATGGTTTTCTGGCGGAATCTGCCAAGTTCTTTGAGTTCGATGTAATCCAGATCCTTTAAGGTCAGAAATCTTAAAGAATTCTGCATCAGAACGGTTTTAACAATCACAAAGGTGTCGACTTTATCGGTCTTGGTTTTGCGAATATTATTTTTGCGCATAGATGAAGTCATGATAGGGTTGAGAACACGCACTTTAAAATCCTTGTAGATAAGGAAGCGAACAAGGTTGTCACCGTAGTGTGCCGTAGATTCAAGTCCTATGATGATGCTGTCCTGGTCAAGTGGTGCCAAATTAGAAAGCAGCAGATAGAAGCCATCATAGCCATTAGAGAATTTAAACGGCTCGATGAGGATTTCGCCGCTGGAAGAAATGGTAGCGGAGAAATGGTTGAATTTGGCAATATTAATGCCCACGTAGATCATAAGGTTGAACCTCCCTTTCATAAAGTCTGATACTGTGATATCCACCAACGATTATCATCGTAGACTTGATTGAAATAAGTACTCAGCGAGAACCCTCCGGCAACATCCAGCTAATAAACAATTCAGATAAAAGTAGCGGCAATACACTCCTATTGAGTAGTCAAGCTACAGGGAAAAATCAAAAGTCCACAGTATCTGAATGTATTAAACCACAGAACAAGAAAAGAAAGGAAGTATGTTGTTTTTGCTTCTATAAACATCATACAAGGAAAAATGAAGGATATAAATAATTATTTTGATAAAGACAACTATGCTTCTTTATGGCTGTGTAGTACAAGTTCAGAAAAAGTTTTGAGAGAATATGTTCATATAGACTACGATAAAGTTGAGAATGAAGAGATTCCTTTTGAGCTTGGTTGCGATTTTCTTATCAGTTGGTATGATGAAGATTTTCTTGAAATTTCATATAAGCCCAATATAAAGGGGTGGGACTTACTGGAAGGTCATTCATATATGAAAGATTTACTTCCTAAGTTAATTGATAAATTTCAAGATGTTATGGACGATAAATTTAACAGTGTAATTCTAATCTACAATCTGGACTATGATGGAAGTGTTAGAGAAATAGAAAACCAGTATGGTTATTTTAAATTCGTTGGTTCATTTGAATATCGATAAGGACAAGCTGGCAGTATGATGATTATGACCGGAAAATTTCCTAAATCAGTCCCAATGGACTGGAAACACACTTTGAGTATGATGAAAACCATGACTTAGTGAAAGTCTGGGATTCGGAAGAACGTGAGACGGTCAATGGATATGATAAGAACCACAACCTGATTTCTGTTAGAGAACGGATTACAGACAAGGAGTGGAGGGAGACCCTCTATCGGTATGACCTAATGGGCCGGCGTACCGCCAGCCGGGACGGCCTGGGAAATGAAACTGAGTTCCAGTATGAGACAAACCGCGCATACCCCAGCCGGATCCTTACACCTAAGGGGGAGGAGACGGTTTATGAATATGATAAAGTCGGACGCAGGATGTCGGTCGGGAATTCCTATGGCACGGTCATGCTCAGTTATAACTCCAGGAACTTTGTTACCAAGAGAGTGGACGGGGAAGGCTATACCAGCCGGTGGTTCTACGACCGGATGGGCAATCTGACCTCTTATCATCCGGCGAAAAACTGGAAGAACCAGGCGGGCAGCTATGAATATTACTATGACTTTCTGGGACGTGTTGTGGATACCGTCTCGCCAGAAAATGAGCATAAACGGCTGTTCCGCAATTTTGACGGGGACATCACCGGGGAGGTCCATCCTGTCAGCTATCAGGTGAACGGTGAAGACGGGGACGGGACGCGCTATGAGTACGACTGGGACCGGAACTGCATCCGTATCCATTATGCAGACGGAGGTATAGAGCGGCGGTTTTATGATGCGGAAAGGAACCTGGTCAAACAGGTCATGCCGGAATCGTATGACAGGGCGCTGGACGATGGTCCGGGGTATGTTTATACCTACGATCAGATGGGGCGGCTTGTTTCCGTAACAGACCCGGAAGGGAATGAGATCCGGCGCTATGAATATGATAGGCACGGCCAGGTGCTCCGGGAGACAGACGGGGAAGGAAGAGAGACCCTTTATGAGTATAACGGTCTTGGCCAGATAACGCGCCAGCAGGTCAGTGTCAGACGTGAAGCAGAAACAACGTATTACCGTGTTATAAAATATTCGTACGACCAGCAGGGGAATAAGATAGAAGAAGCGTACGGGAAGGAAGAGACAGAGCGGGACGCTGATCCGTCTGAGTGGCTGCGGATTCAGTTTTCATATGATAAGAATAACCGTCTGGCCCAAGTGGAAGATGGGTACGGGGCTAAAATATACTATGAGTATGACTGCCTTGGAAACCTCACACGGGAAGAGCGGGTGATTGAGGAGGGCATCAAGCGCAGGATACGCTACGGCTAAATAAAAATGGATGGAGAATCAGGAAGGAAGAAGACATCCAGGGGAATGGTCCAATCCGCTGCGCTGTCACCCGGTATGCCTATGATGAAAGCGGAAACCTGACTGAAATTATAACACCAGATGGAAATGAGATACGAAGAAGCTATGACTGGAACAACCGTCTGACAGAAGAAAGAACCATTGACAAAAAGAATAAGATTGACCGCAGGGTCTGCTATGCATACGATGCCGCAGGAAACCTGCTTTGTGAGATGGTGCGCGGAGCAGAGGGCGAATGCCTGGAAACCCGTTATAAGTATGATTTAAAGGACCGCCTTACCCATCAGATCACACAGGGAGGTGCCGTCACCCGGTATGTCACCCGGTATGCCTATGATGAAAGCGGAAACCTGACTGAAATTATAACACCAGATGGAAATGAGATACAAAGAAGCTATGACTGGAACAACCGTCTGACAGAAGAAAGAACCATTGACAAAAAGAATAAGATTGACCGCAGGGTCTGCTATGTTTATGACGCCGCAGGAAACCTGCTCTGTGAGATGGTGCGCGGAGCAGAGGGCGAATGCCTGGAAACCCGTTATCAGTATGATTTAAAGGACCGCCTTACCCATCAGGTCACACAGGGAGGAGCAGTCACCCGGTATCTGTATAACCAGAATGACCAGCTGATAAAAGAAATCCGTCCCCATGGCTATGAAGCC
>NZ_AUJR01000096.1 GCF_000424325.1 [Clostridium] clostridioforme AGR2157 | reverse complement strand
CGAGGTATCCGAGCTGGAGCAGGAACTGATTGACATGATTAAGACCACCGGGAAACAGAAGAATTATGAGCTGGTGGAATATGTCAATGATGTGAACCGCGACCATGTGGAAGTGTTGATGGAGCTGAATATCAATGGTATAATGGATACAGCGTACAGCTACGGGAATGAACGCCTGACCAATGAGCGTTTTACTGGCTGGACCGGCTACTATACCTATGACCCAAGAGGCAGTGTGACAGGTGTGACAGGAAGTGATGGATATATCTGGCAGTCGTACCGGTATAATGCCTTTGGCGACATTACATTTGGAAAGCCGCAGTATAACAATGTATACAGCTACAATGCGGAGAGCTTTAACCCCAATATAGATGCCCAGTATCTGCGGTCAAGGTATTACAGTGTCAAGACGGCCGGATTCATCAGTGAGGACAGCTATCTGGGGAATATCACAGACCCGCTGACCCTGAACCGGTATAATTATGTGAAGAGCAGCCCGTTGAATTATGTGGATCCAAGCGGGAATTGGCCGGAGACGGAAAGCCATATAGTCCGGACGGATCATGTACCAGTAGCAGACTGGAGCAATGCGACCCGAACCTCCAATGCACCGGAGCGCCCATCGTTGGATGACTGGCTAAGCGAGATGGCCGTAAAACTGGCGGTCAGCTCAAAGAAACGGCAGATGGAGCGGGAACTGGAAAAGAACATGAAAGCGGCCCAGGCAGCATCCCAGTCCACCAGTTGTTCTGAAGCGGTGGTGGTGGCGGACAGCGTGCTGAGCTTCCTGCTGAGCATGACGCTGGGAGCCGTTGGAGCGGTCATTGAAAACGGAACTGCACTCGTCCAACTGCCCAAGAACTTTGTGCAGGATGTGACGGGGCAAGCGCGTGATAAGACCATGCTGGACCTGATGCGGGACTTATCAACCAATAGCCTTGGATTTGAAATCGGCCGCCTGATAGGGGACCTGGCAAGCATCATGATAGGCTATCACACCACCCTGCTCGGGCTGGGGACCTTGGTAGCGTCAGGAGCAACCGGGCAGATACAGGTCACGCCGGCCGGCATCGTAATCGTTGCGGAAGGGGTGGCAATCACCATATCCGGAGCATTGGACACGGCGAATGCATTGGGCGCCGTTGAGGTAGAGCTAAGCAAGGCCACCTCTCCAGGAGGCTCTAAGCCGGAGAATGAGGATGAGGGGGAAGCTAATTCTAAATATGGAGATCAGCTAGAGGTGTCTGATCAAAAAATGTATCAACAGGGTCAACACTATAATAAGCATGGTAAAGATATGGGATACGGAAGTAAGAAAGATTATGAAGCTGGAGCACGAAATTTCATAGAAAATAATAAAAGTACAGCAGAAATATTTGAGGGAACATGGAATTCTAGTAGAGGCGGACAGAGTGGTGAAACTCAAATAATTATAAGGGCTGATGGCAAACAGGCAATTATAAATAAAGAGACAGGACAAATTATTGATTTTTATGAAGGAACAAGTTTAGATGGTTTTATTAATGTGAGGCAGGTGCAGTGATGAAAATAGACGATGGTTCAATTGTTCCTGGTGTTGGGATTGGCAACATAAAATTAGATATCACTAGAGAACAGCTATTGAACATTATTGGCTCTGATTTTAAGGAACGATTTAGAGAAAATGATTCGGTGATAGAAGTAGAAAATGCAAGATTTTGGATTGCTGAAGACAATTGTTTAGATCAAATTGGAGTCCAAAAAGATTTTACAGGAAAATATAAAAAGTATATTGGGATTGGGTCTACATTACAAGATATCAAGAACTACATTGGAGAATATATTCAAGTTTATGATACATACGAACTAGAACAAGAAAAGGGAATATGTTTTGAACTAGAAGATGTTGATGATTGGAATGAATTGACAGCACCAATTGAATTTATTTATGTTTTTCGTATAGCTAAACATTGATTTATATATAATACCTGCCCGGCTTTGCCGGGCGATGTTCCCTGGTTGGGTGGCGTCAAGCCACCCAACCTTTAACCAGCACACTTTTCGACCCTGACCATATTGGTTGATTTGGGGAAAAATGCCTCTGTTCCACATTGGCTCAACGAGCCAGAATACTTGCTTCATGGTATCTTTTCCGAGCAGTGTCTTAAAACCGGCACACAGGCCGTCACGGTGCGTCACAGGGCTAAGAGATTGCGGGCCGGAGCCGATTGTTGGCATAGGATTGGGATATCCACCCTGTTTTGCATGAAAAAGTCGGGAATCCGCTGAATATTGTGGTTGAATCAAAGTATTCCCCTGTCAGAAGCCGGAAAACGCCTTAAAACCGTTGGTTTTGGTGAAATCAGCTTTGGCTCGTGACATAAGTTTTTCTGAAATGCAGGAAAATGTTATTCAAAAAATAGGGGTATCCAGCATAACAAATTTGGGATTTTCCAACCGTCAGTTTTCTTGTTTTGAGCGGTAGTTTTAGAGGCGTCGGGTGGCAGGATACGGAACACTGGAAAACTGGGGATCGCCGCGCCACCCATGTAAGACATGTTCCAAAATGCCGATATCGGTATTAGTTTGACCCTTTGAAATTCATGGCGAGTAAGTTTTCAGTAAGAAAAACGCAAGGGAATCGAAATTGACAGTTCCCCCGACGCTATGGTACAATGGCGCACACCCGGGGGTTTAAGGGGGTGGAAACACACTGGAAAAATCTCGGCAAGACAAATACATCGACTGCTCCAAGATGGATCTGGTCGGTGTATTTTTTTCTGCTGTTACTGACCATTGATAAATTTCATGGCTCGGATGCCGTCTTTCAAGCCGCAGACATGTCATCCATTCTTCCTCCTCCAGTCGCTTCATAACGTCTTCGATTTGTATGAAAGTCGATACTACAATGGAACAAATATCTGCTCCATAGATGAAGCACCTTACACAAATCGAAAAAAGAGCCGGGGAAAGACTTGAATCTATCTGTCATCAGAGGTAACATACGACACACTTCCAGAGTGGTTTTTCTCCGGAAGGAATAACCTGTAAAGTTCGTAGGTTGTGGAGATGGATAGGCTTATTCCCCCTTGCGATGGCCGTAGCCAGAAGGCGTAAACCGGCACATAACGCTTATCAGCTGAGGTTGCCGTCAGATTCACAGTTACGGATGGAGACAGGAAAAGAAGGAAGGATGGCATCTGAGAAAAGAAAACATCATCTATGTGGGGATTGACCTGCATAAGGAAACCCACACGGCAGTCATGCTGGACTGCTGGAATACGAAGTTGGGAGAGATTACGTTTAGTAATAAACCATCGGAGTTTCCGCGGCTGATAAGGAAGGTCAGCCGTTTTGTGACAGAAGATAAGACGGCAGTGTATGGTCTGGAAAACGCCTACGGTTATGGACGCGCATTGGCTGTATGGTTGATCGAAAAAGGATTTCATGTAAAAGACGTAAATACTGCTTTGTCTTACGCCCAGAGAAAAAGCGTATCCATGTATCAAAAAAGCGACAGCTATGATGCAGAAGCGGTTGCTCTGGTGCTGATCAATATGTTGGATAAGTTGCCGGACGCGATACCGGATGATAAGTATTGGACGCTGGGCCAGTTAGTAAACCGGCGGGATAATATCTGTACCCATCTGCACAGGCTGAAGAACCAGCTCCATGAACAGCTATGGATGGCGTATCCCAGCTATAAGCAGTTTTTCAGCGATATCAGCCGTGCAACGGCACTGTATTTTTTTAAGGAATACCCATCACCGGACCATCTGCTGGGAAAGACAGCGGAAGAACTGGCAAAGGAACTGCGCCCGGTCAGCCACAATAACTGTTCGGTTAAACGTGCAGAGAAAATATTGAATCTGGTAAAAGCTGATGGCGAGACAAAACGGGAGCATCAGGAGAGCCGTGATGTCATAACAAGAAGTCTGGTCAGCGATTTGGAGCATTACCGCATCCAGCTGGAAGAAGTAAACGAGGCAATTGAAACCTTACTTCCAGAATTTAACTGCACCCTGACCACCATGCCGGGAATTGACAGGATAACAGCAGCGAATATACTGTCAGAGATAGGCGAAATCACCCGCTTTCCCAGTGCGGATAAGCTAGCGAAGTTCGCAGGGATAGCGCCAGTCAATTTTTCATCGGCAGGAAAAGGGAAGGATATGTGCCCGAAGCAGGGAAATAGGCGTTTA
Source organism: [Clostridium] clostridioforme AGR2157 (assembly GCF_000424325.1). GTDB lineage: Bacteria > Bacillota > Clostridia > Lachnospirales > Lachnospiraceae > Enterocloster > Enterocloster clostridioformis_A. Next base: position 2,364 of record NZ_AUJR01000096.1, on the reverse strand, counting down.
CAGGCAATCTTTTACTTTATGGCAATCCAGATGATACAGATTTCAACAAATGGGACTCCAAGAAATAAGGTATTCCGTGAGTATTATTTGAAACGGGTTGCGGAAGGCAAAAATAAACAGCAGGCATTAATCTGTGTATCCCGGCGTTTGGTAAATATCGTGTATGGAATGCTGAAAAACCATACAGAATACCGGGAGCCGGAGTAATAAAGTCTGTTGGTTATGAACAGTTTATGCTAAGATAGAACTGGAAAAACACAACGATTGGTTTACCACCTTTTCCAAAAGAACAGAGAAAAAAGTGCGAAAGTTATAAGCTGGATGACTCAGTGCCAAGGGGGATTCTGAGGCTAAGGTATCCCAAAATAAATTAAAGCATATAAATAACCGTCATAATCCTAACAGCTATGCTCAACAGATAAAAAATAAGCCAGAGGCTGATGTATTGAAAGATTTAGAAAATAAGTCATTCTTTAACAAAGATTGGAGCAAAGCACAAATAGAAGATACGGTAAATGCAGGATACAAAGAGGCACTGGAAAGAGGAGTCTCTTCAGGACAATATACATTTTCTTACGGTGGTGAGAATGTGACTATTGCATTGGAAAACGGAGGGATAAAGACAGCATTTGGAGATTATAAGTATACATATCAACAATTATTGGAGTTGCTAAAGTAGGTGATTAATTAATGTTTAAAATTAGTTTTAGGGTTGTAGATGATATTCAATTATTGAGTTCAATACCAACAAAAATGTTTGATGATGAATATGACCAGATTTTAGGATTTTTTCAAATTACCTTTGGAGGTCATCAAGAAGGTTCATATTATCACGAAAATCAATTAAAGGAAGACGAGGAAGGGAGTGAATTATTAGATTATTGGTTTGATAAAATATTACAAGTTGTCATCTTGTTGGCTTCAGAATCAGATTATGTTGCATTTAAAGAAATTGAAACCGTTAACCGATGGATTGATTTTACAAGGAGAGGTGATAATATTTTTATCAATGTTGCGGTAGACGATAATTGTCGAAACAATAATTTGATAATAACTGAGAAATATCAGTTTTCTTACATTGAACCCTTGAATTATGTAGTGCCATATCAGGAAGTGAAATGTCAAATTTTGGAGGTGTCAGAAAAGTTTCTTACAGAGCTAAATCAGATAAATCCAAATTTGTGTAAAACAAAAACATGTAAAGCATTACAACAAAAAATAGATATAATTAAGATTAAGAGTTAAACAATTTGTCTATGTAAAGATATTCGCCCGGCTTTGCCGGGCGATGTTCTCTGGGCAGGTGTCATTAAGCCACCTGCCCTTTAACCCGCACACTTTTCGCCCCTGGTCATATTGGTTAATTTGGGGAGAAATACCTCTGTTCCACATTGGCTCAACGAGCCAGAATACTTGCTTCATGGTACATCTTTCCGAACCGGGTCTTAAAACTGGCACACAGGCCGTCACGGTGCGTCACAGGGCTAAAAGATGTTGAGCTAGAGCCGCTTGTTGGCATAGGATTGGTATATCCACCCTGTTTTGCACGAAAAAGCCGGGAATCCGCTGAATATTGTGGTTGAATCAAAGGATTCCCCTGCCAAAAGCCGGAAAATGCCTTAAAACCGTTGGTTTTGGTGAAATCAGCTTTGGCTGGTGGCATAAGTTTTTCTGATATGCAAGAAAAAGTTATTCAAAAAACAGGGGCATCCAGCATAACAAATTTGGGCCTTGCCACCCGGCAGTTTTCTCATTTTCAGCGGTAGTTTTAGAGGCGTCGGGTGGCAGAATACGGAACACTGGAAAAACTGGGTACCGCCGAGCCACCCACGTAAGACACGTTCGACCCTTTGAAATTCATGGCAAGTAAGTTTTCAGTAAGAAAAACGCAAGGGAATCGAAATTGACAGTCCCCCTGACGCTATGTTACAATGGCGCACACCCGGGGGTTTTAAGGGGGTGGAAACACACCAGAAAAATCTCAGCAAGACAGACACACCGGCCACTCCATGATGGATCTGAACGGTGTGTTTTCTTTCTGCTGTTATAGGCTGTTGATAAATTTCATAGCCCGGACGCCGTCTTTCACGCCGCAGACCTGTCATCCATTCTTCCTCTGTCATCCGCTTCATAATATTTTCAGCTTGTGCGGAAGTCGATACCACAATGGAACAAATATCCGCTCCATAGATGAAGCACCTTACACAAATCGAAAAATGGACCGGGAAAAAACTTGAATCTACCTGTCACCAGAGGTAACATACGACACACTTCCAGAGAGATTTCTCTCCGGAAGGAATAACCTGTAAAGTTCGTAGGTTGTGGAGATGGATAGGCTTATTCCCCCTTGCGATGGCCGTAGCC
>NZ_AUJR01000095.1 GCF_000424325.1 [Clostridium] clostridioforme AGR2157 | reverse complement strand
CGGATCATAGCCAAAAGCCAGAAGGATTGAATTACGCCAATCCAGAAGCCTGGAAAGATAACGCTGTTTCTGAGGGGATAAACATTTCCGGAGATTTTTTTCCTGTTTATGGTGCTTTGCATAAATCCCATAGTAACGGACCATTTTAAAGTGTCTGTCAGGGATATGTACAATCAGGCGTTTGATAAAGTCAATGGCGGGGATGCATTCGGTTACAGTTTCATGGTCTTCATGGCGCTGATAGTGGAAGGTCACAGAAGTCCCATCATAGGCATCAATCCTGGAAGTGGCAATGACGGGCCGGCCCAGATATCTGCTGATATATTTAATAGTGATATCAGGGGAGCACGGATTGGGTATGGCCCTGACATAAAAACCATCGGGATGGTCTTTGTAAATCTGGTTTTTAAGTTTCTTAAAAGACGGGCCCAGTTTAAGGGAGAGCTGCTCCAAAAGGACTTTACGGGTTGGTCGCGTTCCGTAAGAGCTTCACCATTTTCCGCACCTCGGATAAGTCCAGACTTATCACATATCCGTCAATCGCCATTTTGCGGAGATAGGCTCCCAGATTGTCCATTCCCAGTCCTCAATCAGCTGGCGTTCTTCCGGCGTCACGTTTCCGAACCGCTGGCCCTCCTGCTCCACAAGGTCGATCAGGGCGTTGGCCCGCTCATTCGCGGACGCCTCTGGCAGAAAGGGTTTGTCGTTCAAAATGCCGTCAATAAGAGAATGTCCCCGAAAATCTTCCGGGCGGTCAAGATTGAACCGTTCATAGAGCTTTCCCAGCGTGTCGTTGCTTGTCAGCTGCCCTTGGTACACTTCGTTATAGTTGGCAGCCTCCACGCTCATTCCGTGGGCAGTCAGACGTTCCAGCGGTTCAAACCGGTGGTAGTGAAGCTCCGGCTGTAGGTGCCCGGCTCCACCTCCGGGGCAGCCTGCTCCAGGCCCTTGGCAAGCTCCTGAAATTTTGCGTCTATGTCCGTTATCAGGCTTTCCGCTGTTTCCCGGATTGTGGCAAGGGAGGCTTTCAAAAGGTTCTGATCCTTTCCCTCCCAGCCTGCCACATAGGGAAAAGAATACTCGCTGGAATGCTGAGTAATTCGGGATTTTAGTTCAAAATGATGGGCATTATTCGTCACAATCCGCAGCGGCGGGCCATCTCATCTTCGTTTCCCACCCACAATGGTTCCTCTTTTTCTGTTGGTGTGGGTACTGACTCAAGGACATCCCTAAGCTGTTCAACGGAAGCTTTTGCATAGTAGTTTTTGGTTGTATCCGTTCTTGCATGTCCCAGTACAGTGGATACCAGTTCGATTGCCACACCATCCTGATAAAGATTTGTCGCCCTTGTCCTACGGAACATGTGGCAATGGACGGATTCCGGAAGGGCAATCCATTCCGCGCTGACCTGCGAAGCATACTTTTTTATAATACGATGGACATTTCCAACCGACATACGGTCCGTTACACCTTTTATGGTTGTTGAAAACAGGTATGCAGCCTTTGGAGAAGCGCCATGGTAAACCCGCAGATATTCTTTCAGATGGCCAGCTGCCTTGCCTGTGGGTATTTTTTATCTGTCGCACAGCCTGATATTAAGCAGTTCGTTTATTCTCACAGCGGTATCATAAAGCAGGACCAGTATTGCACGATCCCTGATGCCGGTCCGGGTATGGGGCGGGGCTGCAAGTAAAGCCGCAAGCGCATCTTCCGTAAGGATGGGTTTTTCTTTCCTTATGGTTTTACATGGTGATATTTGGCTTATGGTAAGGGCTGACTGCACCGATACATCCAGGTCTGCCGCATAGTTTAAATAAGAACGTATGGCGGCAACCCTGACATTGACAGTGGAAGGCTGGCTGCCTTTGCCAAGGAGATATTCCCTGATGGAGCGGTTAACTTTATTTTAGTAAAACAAGGGAGGGTATAGGTTTTGGAAGTGAAAAAGTATATGAAGAATGTAACACAAAGACCATTTAGTGTATTGGCAGATTGCGGAAAAATATATCAGTCTCTGCTTGAAATTTATGAGAGAGAGACTGGAGAAACGGTGTGCCAGCGCCCTTCTTTGAATACGCATACGCATCATTTTCTTACTGGATGGACATCTCCTGTTCTTACAAAAACCGAATTTGGGAATGTGATGGAGAGATTGTGGCATTTTGCTTTTATGAAAATCCAGTGACAGACATTTATTTCTGTCTGAAACCCGGATATGAGAAGCTGGCGTTAGAAATGGTGACATATGCTGATGAAAATATGCTCATGAACGGAGAAAGCATACGATTCATTTTCTTTGGCGGACAGGATGCATTGATGCGCACTGCACAGCAGTTGGGATATCGCCAGAAATCGGAATATTGGGATATGCAGTACGATTTTGCAAATGAATTGCATTTCCACACGCAACGCCGGAGCCCTGAAAATCATCTGGCATACATGGAACCACTCTGCACCATTCCCGAATACCGACATAAAGGTCTTGCAGCAGCGTTGTCTGAAATGTATAGGAGAACGAAGGCGTTAGGCGCAACGTATATGACAGGCGGCGAAAACAGATTTTATCAGAAAAATGGATACCAGAATGTAGTAAAATGGACATTTTGGCAAAAAGAAGAAGAATGGGGGAATATCCAGTGAAGCTATCAACAGTGACAGCACAGTTCCCGTGTGACTGCAAGACAGTCTGGGACATTGTTACGGATAATAAAAGCTATGAATGGCGGAGTGATTTATCCAAAATTGAAATAATTGATGAAAATCGGTTTGACGAGTATACAAGGAATGGATTTGTGACACATTTTCGGATTACCGCAAAAGAGCCATACCGAGAATGGCGGTTTATACATAGCAAAAGGTGGATAGCAGTATTATTATGCCTTTTTCTTATTTTATTCGATTGCATACCAGCAAACGCATCTAATACAAGTGTGCCAGACGAAGCAGTTAATAAGAGGATGAAGGCAGGCATTTTCTATTTTGATGGTTATCATGAAAAGGATGAGAAGGGAAATCTGACCGGATATGGCATTGAGGTTTTGCAGATGATTTCACAATATTCACATCTGAATTTTGACTATGTTGGATATGACAAATCGTGGAATGATATGCTTACCATGTTAGAAAATGGTGAGATTGACCTAGTTACGTCTGCAAGGAAAAATCCAGAGCGTGAAGCCAAATTTGCATTTTCATATCCGATTGGGCGTAACAGCACGGTTCTTTCCATTTTAGCAGACAACACGAAATATCACAGCGGGGACTACAGGACTTACGATGGAATGTGCGTCGGTCTGCTTGCAGGGAGCAGCCAGAATGACAAACTGGCGGAGTTTGCCAAAGAGAAACAGTTTTCTTACGACACGAAGGAGTATGAAAATTCACAGCAGCTTGCGATGGCTTTGAAGGATGGCAGTATTGATGCAATCCTCTCCAGCAATTTGAGAAAGATGGAAAATGAAAAAACGCTGGACACGCTGCAGACAGAGAATTTTTATGTGATTGTGCGAAAAGAAGACAAAGAACTGCTGGAGGAAATCAATTATGCCATTGAGCAGATGGATATCAATGGGGGAGACTGGGACAATTCGTTGTTTTTCAAATATTATGGACCAGTCTACTCTTCCGAACTTGTATTTACCGAACGCGAGAAAGCATATATACAGGATGTTCTTGCGGGGAAGAAAAAAATTACAGCGACGGCGATTGGAGACAGAGCCCCTTATTCTTATGTTGAGGACGGGGAGTTAAAAGGGATTATGCCGGACTATTTCGCAAAGGTTATGGAGTTGTGCGGCCTGCCATATGAAATTGTTGTGCCTGAAAACCGGGAGGATTATTACAATACTGCGAATACTAATGGCGTGGATATTGTTATAGACAGAAGAATATCCGATTTGACGACGGAGAAGGATTTATACCGCGGATTTAATACAGATACCTACATGACAGTCGGCACGGCAAAGGTGACGAAAAATAATTTTACGGGCAAGATTAAGACAATCGCAGTTGTGAATGCGCAGGGAGAGGAGCCGCTGGAAAAGGAAATTATCGACGATGCAAAGGTACTGTACTATGACACAAGGGATGAGGCGATTCAGGCTGTCCTGAAAGGAGAAGCAGATGCTGCTTATGTATATACCTACACAGCGCAGATGTCTGTGAATAATGATTTCACGGGTTCCCTGCAATACAGTGTTGTGAACGGCGTAAGATTCACATTCCAGATGTATGTCAGGGAGAATTGTGATCATGAGCTTGTAACGATACTCAACAAATGTCTGAAGCAGATGCCAGAGGACGCACTCAACCAGTTGATTGCACAGTATACCTCTTATACACCGCAGGATTTGACTTTTGCGCAGTATATGCAGGCTAATCCGGAGGCAATGGTTCTGGTGGTTCTGGTTATTGTTTTGGTTCTGGTCATTATTCTGGCACTTTTATTTTGGGCAAGATGGAAGGGAAAAATTCTGCATGCATCTGAGGAGGCAAATAAGAAGCTGGAGGATCAGCTTGCCATTGTGGATGCACTGAGCCGTGATTATCTCAATGTTTTTGCGGTAAATACCGGGGAGGATACGGCTAAAATCATAAAGATGGAGGGTTACGTAACTTCTGGGCTGGAAAAAAATTTCCTGAAGACATTTTCGTATACACCGCTTGTGCATCAGTATGTCGAGGAGCGTGTTTATCCGGGGGACCAACAGGAGCTTTTAGAGGCGCTGTCTATTGATAGGGTGACCGAAAAGCTCAATTCCGATATGGAATATGTGGGAAACTATCGGGTGCTGATTGATGGAACAATTCATAATTATCAATTTACCTATGTTAAAGTGGAGGGGAAGAGATCACGGGAAGGCTTTACTGTTCTCGCTGGATTTCGTAATATTGACGAAATTGTGCGTGAGGAGCAGAAGCAGAAGCAGGCATTGACAGAAGCGCTGGCACAGGCTCAGCATGCCAACCATGCAAAAACCGCTTTTCTGAACAATATGTCCCACGATATCCGCACACCGATGAATGCGATAATCGGGTTTACCTCATTGGCTGCAACGCATATTGACAGCAGGGAAACAGTGCGGAATTATCTGGATAAGATTATGACCTCCAGCAAGCATCTGCTGAGCTTAATTAATGATGTGCTGGATATGAGCCGGATTGAAAGCTATGCACGACTTGAAAACCATTGTACAGTCTGATATCAAGGCGAAACAGTTTGAATTCTATATCGATACGCTGGATATAACAAATGAGACGATTATCTGTGATAAGCTTCGCCTGAATCAGGTGCTTTTGAATATTCTGAGCAATGCGATGAAATATACAAAGGCGGGTGGGACAGTCAGCGTCCGTATTATACAGACAGACAGCGATCCAGATGGATATGCTTCATACCAGTTCCGGATTAAGGATAGCGGTATTGGCATGAGTGAAGAATTTTTAAAGCATTTATTTGAGCCGTTTGAGCGGGAGCAGACTGCTACGGTAAGTGGTATTCAGGGAACTGGTCTTGGCCTTGCGATTGCCAAGAATATCATAGATATGATGAACGGAACTGTCGAGGTGGAGAGCGAAGTGGGGAAGGGGACAGAGTTTATCGTATCTTTCCGGTTCCGCACGGTGAACCAGCCCCAAAAGACAGAGCATCTGGAGAAGCTGGCAAATCTGCGGGCATTGATTGTGGACGATGATGCAAATACCTGCATGAGCGTCAGCAAGATGCTTTCTTCCATTGGCATGAATCCTGATTGGACAACACAGGGAAAGGAAGCGGTAGTCCGTACTCAGTTTGCGATAGAAGAAAATAAACCGTATAGTGCATATGTTATTGACTGGCTTATGCCGGATATGAATGGAATTGAGGTTGTCCGCAGAATCCGTAAGGTTATCGGGGATACGGCAACAATTATTATCCTTACTGCGTATGACTGGGCTGATATTGAGGAGGAGGCAAAAGAGGCTGGTGTTACGGCATTTTGCTCGAAACCGATTTTCCTTTCTAAGCTCCATCAGATTTTGGTGGCTCCATATATGGAGCCGGAGGCTGATACCAAGGAGGAGCAGGAGGAGTTTTTGAAAAATAAGAGGATACTGCTGGTGGAGGATAACGAAATCAATCAGGAAATTGCGCAGGAAATTCTGGGGGATGCGGGATTGGTGATTGATATTGTAGGTGACGGAACAGAAGCCGTGAATACGATAAAGAATGTGGAGGCGGGTACTTATGACCTGATTCTGATGGATATTCAGATGCCGATTATGGATGGCTACGAGGCAACACGGCAGATTCGAGCTATGGAAGATCCCGCACGGTCATCTGTTCCGATTGTGGCGATGACGGCAAACGCCTTTGATGAGGACAGACAGAAGGCAATGGAGGCCGGAATGAATGGTCATGTTGCAAAACCGATTGATATATTAAAGCTGATGGATATTTTGAAGGATATTTTAATGGATTGATGTTTGAAATAGAAAATGGTTTATTTTCCAAGCCTAAGGTAAAAACCACCGCCTTTAGGCGGTAGAGCTTCAGCGGCATTTCCTTTTCCAGGAGGCAGTGATATAATTGGCGTATCGGGAGGTACGTAGAAATGGCAAATTACAGAAATGGGAGTCATACGGTATATGATATAAAGTACCATTTTGTGTGGATAACGAAATATAGATATGAAGTATTAAAAGGAGATGTAGCCTTTAGGCTACGAGATTTGCTGAGACAAGGCTGTGACAGTCAGGGAATAAAAATATTACAAGGAAGTATACAGCCGGATCATGTACATATGCTATTGTCATGTCCAGCGAACTTGGCCCCCAGTGAGAT
>NZ_AUJR01000094.1 GCF_000424325.1 [Clostridium] clostridioforme AGR2157 | reverse complement strand
CCTGCCAGTCCCTTTATCATATCCATCAGCATATCCAGTTTCCCGTCAAGGCTGGATGAATCCTGCGCGCCTTCTTTCGGCGGCTCCTCTTTGTGTACAGGCACTGCAGGAGGTTCCTGTGGCGCCGCACCCTCATCCATTGCCGCTGCCGCATCTGCCGCCATCGTTTCCAGCTCTTCCGGTGATGCATCCTTAGCCGCCTGGGCAAACCACTTGAAAAATAAACTGTTCTTCTTCATCTTCCCATTCCTTTCCGGCCTTTTCACGGCCTCTACCTTTTTCTTTGAATCTAAAATCGCAACATGCTTCCCGGCCCTTCCCCGTGTCACCACGGCGATATGGTTCCCCCGGATATCATGCTGCGAATAGGTCCCATCCTCATTTTCCGTGTAGCTGCACTCATATCCGCAGCTTATTTCCCGCTTACCGCCCTGAACCGCCCGGATTAATTCCTCATCCTGGATGTGCAGGTCCGCTATCACATGTCCCTCCCATTCCCCTTCTCCCTTCCGGATGTTCTGGGCGTGCCCTCTGGCATACTGGGTACAGTTGTCCGGTGTGAGAAGTTCAGGCGGATGTTCATCCGTGATTGGCTTACCCTCAAAACTGGATAAGGCCGCTTCTGAAAAGACCTCATCCGGTGAACGGTATACCTTCACCATCTTGGAAATATCCCCGTCCTGTTTCAACTCGCTTTCCAGGTACTCCATCTCGCCAGTTCTGGCTATAGGCACATTGCGGCAAATTAAAAAGCCCTCAACCGTTTCCATCTGGTTGGGGCTTATCGTATAGCCATAATATGCAAACATCTTATTCAGTTCCTTCCTGTTGCGATATCGCAACAAAAATGCTACCAGCGCCTGACCGATAGCATTACACAATCAACATCTCTTTTATTTTTTCCGCATCTTCAGGGGATACCTCATCATACTCCCAATCCTCTCCGATGAAAATGCAAGACTGCTCTGGCGCAGGAATCCACTTTCTCAACCGCTTGTCATACCGTTCAAAATTACCGTTCAGGAAGCGATACAGACGATTGGCCTTTTTCTTTTTACCATCATAACCATAAACAAAATAGAAATCTTTCATATGACCTCCTACTTAATCCGGTCAATATTTACCGGCACTTCTAACTGCGCAGATAGCTCAAACATCTTTTTGTTCAGTTCTGCCCTTCTCTCGGGTGTCGTGGTGTCCTTCCTGGCCTCCTCATACAGTTTATGCATCGGGCCATCTTTAACCTGGAAACTTTCTGGTGTATGAAACTGTATCTCAAATTTCTGACCAGAAGGAGCTTGGAATATGCAGTTAACGCCTTTATATGCAGACCGTTTATCCAGCCAGGTATTTCTCACCCTTACCACCTTATATCCTTTTGCCTTCATTGCATCCGTGACATTTACATATGCATTTGTTAGGTTCAGTGGATTATCCTGGTAGGTATACCGGATTACATCATTTGTGGAGTTAATAGTGTCCGTAATGGCTTGTGCATCCAGGCTATGATTGCTGTCTGTTCCCACCTTGCGCAGGAAGGAATCCTTCGTTTTTACACGGTGCTCCAGTCCAATCATAGACACCCCTGTATCATTTGATATCTTGGTCAAATCAGCAGTGATTTCCGGTTCTTTTGCAATGATCTTTCCATATGCATTTGATTTCCGGTAAATGGCCTGCGTTTCCTTCCATTTTACAGATTCATTATACTTCATGTCCCTGAACTTTTCAAAGGTTTTCGGCATGTCATTACCACATACCTTTCGATACCGATTATACTGCTTGTAATCATTTAACAGCTTCTGTCGGTTCCTTACCTTCTCTTTATATGCCGCAATCTGCTTCTTGGTTCGTGGGTCCACTGTAATCGGGTTTTTTTCAAAGCTGGAGAAGTCCTTGTCCTTCTGAATCTGCTTATCCGTTTTACCCATGGTTGTATACTTGACCAGGGAATGCAGGCAGTTTGGATGGATGTTAAGGTATGTATTGCTTAGGTCATCCGGTCCATTTGGGTCTACCTTCCCAAAAGCCTTTGCCAAAGCCGGATAATCTGGATTATCCCCAGAACGGCTGTACACCCGGCCTTCCAAAGGGGCGCATACCGGACAGGTGCTGCCAATCTTCACAATCTTATACAGGTCATGCTCTGGGTCCGCTGTCAGGATGGCTGATACCTCAGCTTGCCTGGCAGTTGCCCGGGTTGCCATGTTACAATAGTCCTGCAAAGACCATTTTCGTCCTGACTTATCCACGAAGGATGTTATCCCATTGCGCTCCAACTCCTGGACCATGCTGGACGCTGCTTTACTGGTCCCATGACCTGCTGCCTGTTGTTCTGCCACTGCCTGTAAGGCTGCATTCCGTAATGTTCCCTCCTGCCGTTTTCCGACCAGGAATACTTCCTCCATTGTCTTCTGCGCCATGGTGGATGCTTCCACTATCTCTCCAATCAGATTATTGGACAGCTGCTCTACAATCCCCATCTGCGTGGCTGTGAGCCCTGCCGCATTGGCATACCCATTAGCCGCGGCCTCGGACCGGTAGAAGATGGACTCTATCATTGTCGGCACATAGTTCCAGCTCTCGTCCACCATCTCCTGAAGGATTTGCTGGGTGCGCTTCAGAGCCGCTACTTCCGCATAGTCCACATACCCCTGCATACGTTTCCGATTGATTTCAGCTATCAGACGCCGCTCAGTACGTAAGAACAGCATACGCAGAAACCTTGTCGCATCCTGTTTATCCGGAGGCCTTATAAGATTTGGCATTATTCAACCACCTCTTCCCCAAACGTACTTGGAAGCGTCAGTCCTGCCATAGGGTCCTGCATGACCTTGTAATCTGAGTATGTCCTGCCCTTCGCCTGCTCGATGGCCTCATCCGATATGGTATTATACATACTGGTCTCATCAGCCAGCGCCTTAAGTTCCTTCAGGGCCGTAGCAGCGTCAATCAGGTCGCTTTGATAGGATGCCAATATCGCCTGCGTCTTTTTCTCTACAATATCCGCAACCTCGTTTGAATCCGGGGTCTGAAGTGGTGGGAAGTCAATGCCCAAGTCATCTGGAACAATCCCCCAGGCTGACAGGGCCATGATTGGAAGTAGACGCTCTAGAATTGGACGTAACTGGTTCTCACGCAGACCATCTATATAATCATAATAGTTGTTCATATCGCTCTCGCCCGTGGCGTTCATGCCAGCTGGTGACCGTCCAAACAATTTCGTGACGGGAGTCTTTGCCGCCCCGGCCACATCCATCATCACCCTGTCATATACTTCCGGAAGTCCCGTGAATGTATACTGGGTGTTATGCATGACATCACCCTTGTTAACCAGGCGCGTACCGAAGTTGCTTTCAATCACGCTCTGGGCCTGGAGGGTGTGCCAGAACCGGCGCTGTGCCTCCGCATTGCTGGTTGCAAGCATCTGGTCCAGGCTGTCTGTTTCCATGTAGTTAACATTGGCCCGGAAGGTCAGGGATGCTATGTTAGCGGATACATTGTCCCGCTTTACCAGTTCATTGTAAATGGCTTCAAGCTCTGACTCTCCCCAGTAATTCTCTGCGATTTTCTCGTTGTAAGGCAATTCCCGGCCAGCAAAACGCAGTACCCTGCTATGGTGTACCCTGGATATGAGCGTGCCGCTCTCTTCATCCCGGATGGTATAGTATTCCGGGAGACCGAAGTCCTGGTCCGATGGGTCCGTCACCTGTCCCAATTCCGGATAGATGCCGCTCCATCTGTCCAGTATCATGAGCCCCAGAAAGCATCCTGGAAGTACCAGGCCATAGTCCAATGGCAAGGAAAGGTCATCCTGACCGCGTATCATAATGATACCAGCCGCGCCTCCATACAGTCTGCCCCAGTACATCCCTTCAAGGAGGGATTTGCGCAGGTGCACCTTGCGTTCTAGCCGCTGCATGGCATCTATGTATTCAGGGGCGACATTGCTTTGTATGGTATACCACTTACGGACCATGTCTCCCGGTATCGTCTCAATGATGTTCTGGACAATCCAGTTCTCCCTATACAGGCTGGTCAGCAGCTGGTAATTCTGGGTCATACGGGTAAGTGGGTATTGCGTGGCCTGCAGTAGGTCCTGTGTGCCGTATCCCAGCCGCGCTATTGGATTAGAAAAGGCATCCATCGTTGTGACGGGCGCCTGCTTTGTGTCTGCCCGCACATGACGGGTGTTCCTGCGTTTTGACATCTCTTATCACTCCCCTTATCTATAAATTGCTGCTATATACATGATAATCGCCCATGCCAAGAAATAAATTGCTTCTATTGTTTCTCGTTTATTATGACATTTTAATGCCTTGATGTCATAATAAAGGAACAGGGCGATTGCTCCTATTTTTTGAAATTACCCTAAACACTTCCATCATTTTATCCCTATCCTCCATTCCGGTAACTTCGTGAAAATATAATATCGCAATGCATCCGGTCCATGGTCCATCTGCTTTACAGGTTTCTCTTCTCCGCGCTCCCTGGCCTTGTCATCCCAGACATATGACCGCATCTCTGTAATCAGACCTGTGCATCTCTCATGTATTCGTATCTTCCCACGATACAGCATGGATGACACAGCCCTGATGCCGTCCTCCACATCATTCTCAGCCGGTTTCACGACATAGCCCCGACCGCGCAGTTCTGTGATGAAGCTGGCTGCCGATGGGTCAGCTATGATGTCAGCCATCAGGTCAGGATTGCTCCCCATGAACTCCACCATATCATCACCATATTGGCTGTCCGTTTTCTGGACCTTCTCCACGCGACTGTCCCACCGGTATTCCCGGTCCACCCAAATGATATCTCCATCATCGTAAATGTCCAGGTACACACACGGGTTAGTAGTCCCGTAGTCCAATGTTACTGTCCGGACGCTCAAATATTCCAGTCCTTTTGGTCGGGTCTCATCATTATAGATGTTGGACTTTATAAACATGGTATATATCAGGCCCTCAGCTACAGCCCATAACCCTCGGATATAACGTAAAAAAAAGACACCAGTGTACATGCTCCGGTATCTCTCCTTAATCTCCTCATCCAGGGATAAGTTATCATCCATTGTGAAATGCAGGTATAGCAACCGTTTAACTTCCTGTCCCTTCTCCTGCAATTCCCCGGCCCTTCTCTGCCCAATGAATCCAATTGCCCGGTCAATCCATCCAACCTTAAACCAATGCATCGGCCCAGCCGGATTGCAATTGAACCAGAACTTACTTCCCTTCACAGAGCATCGGCCTGTAGCCTGATTGACGAAGGATTCCGGCATCAACGCCACCTCATCGAAAAAGGCACCGGCTGCCGTAATGCCCTGCACCAGCTCCTGGGAGCCCTCGTCCTTACCTCCAAAGATATAAAAGTAATTGGTAACCCCCTTCCGGGTAACCTCCAGCATATTGGGGGTCTCTCCAGAAAGATGGTGTATGCATCTGTATCCCCGGCTCCGCAACATGGTCTTGAGGTTGGTTAGTACATTACGCTGGAAGGAACTAATTGTCTTACCGGCCATGATGAAGTTCTGGCCATCAAACATAGACATGGCCCAGAATATGAATGCCAGGGACATGGCAACTGTTTTCCCGGAACGGATGGCTCCATCTGCTATGATGCCGTCATAATCCTTGACCGGGCTGTTGTCCATCCACCAGTTAAGAACCTTCCTCTGCTTTTTTGAAAACGGCTTAAACTTAAATACCGGCCGTTTCTCCTTCCTCTTCATCAGACCAGCCCTCCTCCATTTCGTCGTCAGTCCAGTCATCCTCAACAGTACTTTTCAACGCATCTAGGAATCCATCATCTTCCTGTTCTTCCTCGTCATCGACACCCATCCTGGCCTTGGAGGCTGCCATACGTACTCTCTGCTCCTCAAGGTCCGTCTCGGATTTGGAAGTCTGCCCCAACACGTCCTTGATAGCCATGAAAGCCTTCACATCCCCGCGCATGGCCTTTTCAATCATGGCCATAGTAATAATCTCCTCATAGGTGCTTTCGCCCCCATCAGCGCGCAATATATCAGACAGGCCTTCAACCTCAACTTTCATAGTCAAAAGCCGGTTCATTGTGTCTCTCATGGCGGCCTTTCGTCTCCTGGATTCCCCAGATGCCTTACCGCCTGCAATTGCTATTTCTCGCTGTTCACTCGCTGTTCGCTCATGGAAACCATGTCCATTTAGGTTTTCATTGTTTGCCATCACCTCACCTTCCTATCTGGCTATCCTCTCCGTGAAGGAGGTCCCGGACGCCCTAAGTTTCAGGCGCCAGGAAATGAAAAATGAATATAAAAAGGACACCCGCTAAGGATGCCCTTTTTATAAAAACGCTTCCCCACAATCATCGGAACACCTTGAATCGAACAAGGGACCTGCGGCTTATAAGGCCGCCACTCTGCCACTGAGTTATGTTCCGTTAATGCGTACCTGCATCTAAGTACCCAGCATCTGGATACCCGATGCTCCAGTACGCCATGCTGACATATTCAGCAGTACTTTATGCCGCAGTCGAATGTCAGCGAATCAGCCACCAGGGTGTAACACCTGGCGGCCGTTGCTTAAATGGGGAGGATGCAAAACCAATCAGCTTTCCGCTTCATCCAATTTTGCATATTACAATTATAAATCGTCCAACCGGACATGACAAGGACACGATTTTGACACGCTCCTGTCAAGTATCTAATCCAGCATGAGGGCATCAGCCCCAAAGAGATATACACTAAGAATTCCCGTAAGTTCCGTTATCCACCGCCTGGCTGTCCGCTCTCCATATCCGTAAATCTCTGCAATACTTTCGTATGTCATCCCATCCAGATAGAAATACTTGAATGCCAGATACTTCTCATGCGTATTCTTCCGACACTCCTCATCCTCCAGGAGCTTCAAGCACTTGTCTATGTGTCCTATCATGACAATACTCCGGAGCTTGCTCTTGAGGATACTGTTGATAAAGATATCTTCCTCTGTGAACTCCTCCAGTTCATCGCCATTATCCATGTCGGACAGTTCTGCCACTCCCTCCTCCACGCTCTGACA
>NZ_AUJR01000093.1 GCF_000424325.1 [Clostridium] clostridioforme AGR2157 | reverse complement strand
TGAGTTATTATGAACAGAAAACGTTCTGGTCGTTATGCAGCTATATGTTACGCAGTCGGAAGGGAATCGAAATGTTGGTTAACCTGATCAACATCTCGTATTGTGCCATGAAGATACTGCCATATCAGGAAGAATCATTTTCAAAGTACCGTACAGAAAGTGTGCAGGAATTTCGGTTTGCCCTTAGTGAGCAAATCCGGCAGCAGGTATTTTATACCACTTTCGTGAGAAATATCGAAACCAGCATAAAATCCAGTGTTGTTATGAAAGCTTTAAAACAGTTAATTCGGCAACAGTGCTGGCATTTATAAAAGTTGTAAAGTCGTGTTTATCCAGAAAATGCCGGATTTATTCCGGCATTTTTTTCGTTGGAGTTTTTGCCATCTCCCTGCTATAGTTGTCTGTATGAAGGTAATCGCGATTATACAAAGACATTAAAAATAATATGGAGGTAATAGTATGGTAATTCGTTTGTTCTGTGCTGCTGGAATGTCTACCAGCGTTTTAGTTGAAAAAATGAAAGAGGCTGCTAAAGAAAAGGGAAAGGATGCAGAGATTGCTGCTTATCCGATTAGTGAGATGGAGGCTCGTCTGGACGGTGTAGACGTAGCCTTGTTAGGTCCTCAGATTGGTTTTCAGTTAGGGAAGGCAAAAGGATTATGTGAGCCTAAGGGCATTCCGGTTGATGTTATCCCTATGGCGGATTATGGAACCTGTAATGGTATGAACGTATTAAAATTCGCTTATAAACTGGTAAAAAATTCAAAATAATCTAATCATTTTAGAGGAGTGATGTGCTATGAATAATTGGATACAGGAGAAACTTCTGCCAAAAATCCTGTGGTTTGTAAATACACGGCCTGTTACCGCTGTAAAAGAGGGAATGATTTATACGATTCCTCTGATCATCGTCGGATCTGTGGCTCTGATCCTTTCAAACTTCCCGGTTCCGGCAGTTGTGGCCTTTTTAAGTGACCACGGTCTGATCGACATACTGAACCAGGCATACATGGCTACCTTTAATATCAATGCCATTATTGCCGTTCTCGGAATTTCCTATCAGTACATCCTGATGGAAAAACAGGAGCCTCTCGGCGGAGCAGTGATCGCTCTGGGTTCGTTTTTGATCTTCCAGCCCTCCTCTGTCTCCGTCACTAATGATGCGGGTGAGGTTATTGGAACGGTTTCCAATGTGATCAATCGTACCTGGACTGCCGGACAGGGTATGATCGGCGCTATTATCTGCGGCCTGTTAGTTGGATATATCTACTCATGGTTTTTGAAAAAGAATATCCGTATCAAGATGCCTGCCGGAGTTCCCGTCGGCGTTACCAATGCCTTCTCTGCTTTGGTTCCTGCCTTTGTTATCATTTCCGGCGCAACCGTCCTTCATGGAGTCTGTGATATTGTTGCGGGAGTTACGGTAATTGAGCAGATTTATGCGATTATTCAGATTCCGCTGCAAGGACTTACTGATTCTCTGGGAGGTGTTATTGGCTATGCCTTTGTTGTATCCTTCCTGTGGTTCTTTGGTGTTCATGGTGCTACGATCGTTGGCGGGATACTTGATGGAATTCTGCAGGCAAATTACCAAGGCAATCAGGCAATTCTGGATGCCGGACTGGCATTGACACAGGCAAATGGCGGTCGTATCGTAACTCAGCAGTTTATGGAGCTGTTTGTCAAGGCTACTGGCTCCGGTATTACAATCGGAGTTGTGCTTTACATGCTTGTCCTGGCAAAATCCAAACAGTTTAAGGCACTGGGAAAGATTTCTGCAGTCCCTGCAATTTTCAATATTAATGAACCAATTCTTTTTGGTTTGCCCATTGTTATGAACCCGCTTATGGCAGTTCCATTTATCATGACCCCAATAGTAGTCGGAATTATAGAGTATTTTGCGATTGCAACAGGGCTCTGCCCCATGTACAGTGGAGTTTATGTTCCATGGACGACCCCGCCTATCATTTCAGGCCTGATTGCGGGAGGCTGGCGCACAGCGCTTCTTCAGGTGGTAATGATAGTTGTCTCGGTTGTCATATATCTTCCCTTTGTCCGCAAGCTGGATCTGGCGGCTCTGGAAAATGAAAAGGCTGCTGCCGAAAGCGAAGACGATGATGAGGACTGGTAGGAATAAAATAAGGAGACTTGACTATGGCAAAAATGACAGATGAATTGGTTATGAAATGTTTTCAGATCGTTGCTCAGGTAGGAGCTGCCCGCTCTTACTATATTAATGCAATCCAATGCGCAAAGGAAGGCAAATTTGAGGATGCTGAGCGCATGATCAAGGAAGGCGATGTTTCATTCAATCAGGGACACACTGAACACACCTCTCTTCTTTCTATGGAGGCGAGCGGTGAACTGGACGGAAGCGGTCTTTTGCTGATCCATGCCGAGGACCAGTTGATGAGCGCCGAAGGCTTTCGGATCATTGCAAAAGAATTTATCGATGTGTATAAACGACTGAATGTATGAGCTTAAGACTCGTTCTGTTTTATACTGTATACGAATAAACGGAAAGGAAAGAAGAGATGAATGGACCTGTAAAGATCGTTACGATCGGAGGCGGCTCCAGCTATACTCCGGAGCTGATGGAAGGCTTTATTAAGCGATATGATATTATGCCTGTCAGTGAAATCTGGCTGGTGGATATTGAAGACGGTAAGGAAAAATTAGAAATTGTTGGCGCCATAGCGCAGCGCATGTGGGATGCGTCCCCTTATGATGTTAAAGTCCATTTGACATTAGATCGGAGAGCTGCTTTGAAAGACGCCGATTTCGTTACTACACAATTTCGCGTCGGCCTTTTAAATGCAAGAATTAAGGATGAGCGTATTCCGCTGAGCTATGGAATGCTGGGACAGGAAACCAATGGTGCGGGCGGTATCTTTAAGGCCCTGAGAACCATTCCTGTGATTCTTGATATTGTCAGGGATATTAAGGAGCTTTGCCCCAATGCATGGCTGATCAATTTTACCAATCCAAGCGGAATGGTTACAGAAGCAGTTATGAGATATGGCAAATGGGATAAGGTTATTGGCCTGTGCAATGTTCCTATAGGAGCAATGATGAAGGAGCCTGAGCGGATCGGAAAAACCTTAGACCAGCTTACCTACAAATTCGCCGGACTTAATCATTTCCATTGGCATAAGGCTTTTGACGAAAACGGAAAAGAAGTGACGCCGGAGATCATAGATTCCTTATATAAGGGCGAGGACACCGGACTGCCGGCTAACATCTTTGATGTTCCTTTCTTTAAAGAGCAGCTGGATACGATGGGCATGATCCCCTGCGGATATCACAGATATTACTACAGGCAGGAGGAGATGCTGAACCACTGTTTAGAAGAATATAAGGATCCGGAGCTTGGGACACGTGGACAGCAGGTGAAAAAGACAGAGGCAGAGCTGTTTGAATTATATAAGGATCCGAAGCTGGATTATAAGCCTGAACAGCTTACAAAGCGGGGCGGAGCCCATTATTCAGATGCCGCCTGTGATACCATTGCATCCATCTATGCAAACCTGAACAGGCACATTGTTGTTACTACAAGAAATAACGGAGCTGTTCCGGATCTTCCGCCGGAATGCGCGGTTGAGGTATCTGCTTTTATTGGCGCGGCTGGCGCGCGGCCGATCGCCTTTGGAACCTTACATCCTGCTGAAAGAGGATGGCTTCAGTGTATGAAAAACATGGAGCTCTGTGTAGAAGAAGCGGCTGTTACCGGAGATTATGGCATACTTCTCCAGGCATTTATTTTGAATCCGCAGATCGTATCTGGAGAAACTGCCGTGAAGATCATTAATGAGCTGCTCCTTGCGCATAAGAAATACCTTCCGCAGTTTGCAGACAAAATTGCGGAATTAGAGGCTGCGGGCGTGGCGATCAAAGATCCGGTTGCACGTGAGCTTTCCAAATAAACGTATTTCCAGTAACAGTATTCCGACTAAAACACTTTTATAAATACAATAATACGGGAGGTATACAATGGCTTTTAGAAAAGGTTTTTTATGGGGCGGCGCAACTGCCGCTAATCAGTATGAAGGAGGCTTTTCCGAGGGCGGACGCGGACTTGCGAATGTGGACGTATCCCCTGTTGGCTCCGACCGAATGGCTGTTATTTCAGGAAAGAAAAAAATGTTTGATTTTGATGACGAGCATTTTTATCCTTCAAAAGACGCAATTGATATGTATCACCGTTATAAGGAGGATATCCGCCTCTTTGCCGAGATGGGCTTTACGGTTTACCGCATGAGTATTGCATGGAGCCGCATTTTCCCGCACGGAGATGAAAAGGAGCCTAATGAGGCAGGTCTTCAGTTCTATGAAGATGTATTTAAGGAATGCCGCAAATATGGAATTGAACCCTTGGTTACGATAACACATTTTGACTGCCCGATGCACTTGGTCAGGGAATATGGCGCATGGAGAAACCGCAAGCTTATTTCCTTCTATGAGAATTTATGCAATGCGATCTTCCGCCGTTATAAGGGGCTTGTAAAATACTGGCTGACCTTCAATGAAATCAACGTGATCCTGGAAGCTCCTTTCATGGGTGCGGGACTCTGCTTTGAGGAAGGCGAAAATGAGAAGCAGATCAAATATCAGGCAGCGCACCATGAGCTGGTAGCCAGTGCATTGGCAACTAAGATTGCCCATGAGGTGGACCCGGAAAATAAGGTTGGCTGTATGCTGGCTGCCGGAAATACATATCCGCATACCTGTCAGCCTAATGACGTTTGGGCTGCCATGTGCGCAGACCGCCGGAGCTATTTCTTCATTGATGTCCAGTCTCATGGAGAATATCCTCCTTATGCATTAAAGCAGCTTGAGGCAGAGGGGATTATGCCGGTTATGGAAGATGGGGATTTAGAACTTTTAAAGAAGTATACCGTTGACTTCGTCTCCTTCTCCTACTACAACAGCCGCTGTGCAAGCGCTGATCCAAAGGTGAACGAGACGATAGAGGGAAATATCTTCGCTTCTTTGAAGAATCCTTATCTGAAAGCAAGCGAGTGGGGCTGGCCCATTGATCCAATGGGACTGAGGATTACCCTCAATGCTCTCTATGACCGCTACAGAAAGCCGCTCTTTGTCGTAGAAAACGGGCTTGGCGCGGTTGATGAACTGGTAGAGGGCGAAAATGGAGAGATGACTGTTATTGATGATTACCGCATTGAATATATGAGGGATCATATCAAGGCAATGAGAGACGCAGTCACAGAGGATGGCGTAGACCTGCTGGGCTATACCATGTGGGGCCCCATAGATCTTGTCAGCGCCGGTACAGGGGAGATGAAAAAACGGTATGGCTTTATCTATGTAGACCGCGACAATGATGGAAATGGCACATTGGCAAGGTACAGAAAAAAGAGCTTCTGGTGGTATAAAAAGGTAATTGAAAGCAATGGGGAGATTTTATAATAGAATCATAGCTTAAACATGAATCTGCTTTGAAACCATTCTGTTTCAATCTGCTTCCTGTGAAGCCATGCTTGTCAGACTGGTCATATTAGAATGTATAACTGCCGTTTTGACAATTAGAAATCTCAAAATGGCAGTTATTGTTCGCTTATTTTACTTATTATTTTTTCTAATTCAAGTTGGTGATTAGACTCTTCCTGCGTATTGTTCATGTATTAAATTGCCGCCAGTTTCTTTGAACTGACGGCAATTCTTATAGGCTTGGAAAATAAAAATATCCACCTTAGCAACCTCACTGTCTGGTACTATGGTGGGTCAAATTCAACGAAAAAGTGGGGCAATTCTACTTGACAATCAACACCATGAGGCGGGTATTCCTGCTCGTTGGGCCGATGTGGAACAGAGGCACCGCCACCTCTTATGAAATGACGATTTCCTGTTTCGTTATTTTCTTGTTATCGGATAAGCCAACTGTAATCCTTGCGGCAATCAAGGATATATTCCACATATACCGTATCATCTTGGATTTGGTAAAGAACAAGATACCACTTTTCAATAAACATCTTGTGGTACTTATTCGGCGTGGATATACAGCTCCTCAAAAAACGGAAAACGCTGCGGCATCTGGGAAAAGGAACGCATAGCGGTCATAATTTCTTTCTTTTTTGCTGCCGCTGCCTGCTTGTTGACCTGTGCCATAAAGCGGATATGTGTTCCCAACATTCTTTTTGCCCTGTCGGAAACAATAACTTTGTATCTCTTGCTGTCCGCCATACGCTATACCTCGGCAATTACTTCATCGAGATAAGCGTCAAGTTCGTCAAGAGTGCAGCCGCTTCTTCCTGCAATCCTGTCCTCCTCAACGGCAAGCAGCTCTTCACGGAGCTTTAACATCTTTTCCCGTCTGTTATAGGTTTCAATATCCATAACAACCAAATCCCCCTCGCCGTTCTTGGTAAGGAAAATTGGCTCTGCGGTCTTTCTGCACATATCGGCAATCTCGTTGTAATTCTGGCGGATTGCTGCGGATGGACGAATATTCATAACGACACCTCCTTGATTTTGTAGGTAGTGTCAAGTTTACTACCTCATTTTTTGTTACAAACCTTGTATTTTCAGGGATTACACCACTTTTTCAAAGAAAAAAGCAATGACCTCCCTTTTTGTGTCAATACTTTAGGTAAACCAATCCCACAAACACAGAAAGGAATTTCATTGCTTATGAATAGTATTACCTATTTATTGTCACTCATTCAATTTCTTTACCAGCAGAACTGCTGGCTCATTACTTTTATCTGCAAATATATCCCTCTCAAACAATGGGCTTTTGATGATTCCCATTCCCCTAAATACCAAAAATTCAGAACCGATGAACTCCCTATGCTTCAGTTTCATCAAAACGATTGGGACTGGCAGCTCCTCATCCCTTACTTCGAATATAAATACCATAAGAAGATTCGGCCTGTTGCACGGCGCAAGGAATGCGATATCTCTCCTGACTGTACCTGTCCCTCCTGCCATGCTCCTCAGCCTTTTCTTTATCGTAATAATGGTTCCAAAGGACAGTTAAAATGCAAAGTATGTGATACCAACTTCTCTACTGATGATAACCGCTTCTCCAAGCACTATACCCTGCGCTGTCCCCACTGCGGACATGCCCTTGTCCACAAAAAG
>NZ_AUJR01000092.1 GCF_000424325.1 [Clostridium] clostridioforme AGR2157 | reverse complement strand
CTCTTTGGCATCATTTTACCTCCTGAAATGGTCTATAAGTATTATACCATTTCAGGATAATAATGTAAACTTATTAAAATCGAGTTATACTAGATTACAGTGTAAAGGAGCTGATGAAGGTTTGACCATAGCAGAGGTAAGCAGACAATATGACATATCGGCCGATACACTGCGCTACTATGAGCGAATCGGCCTTCTTCCCCATGTGGGCCGCACGTCCGGCGGCATCCGCAATTATTCCGAGGATGACTGCCATTGGGTGGAGTATATCAAGTGCATGCGCAGTGCAGGGGTTTCTGTGGAGACATTGCTGGAATATGTGACATTGTTCCATCAGGGAACCTCCACCATCCAGGCCAGAAAAAACCTTCTTTTGGAACAGCGGGGATCGGATTGTGGCCCGAATCAATGAGCTGAACCAGGTCCTGGCAAGGCTGGACTGGAAACTGGACGGCTACGAGGAACGGATGCTTGGATGCGAGGAACATTTGAAATAGCTTTGCTCCGACATGGAAAACGCCTTATATTATAAGGGTGCAACAGATTGTTGCGTGACACCGGAACCAAAGGCAGGTAATATGAAACCATAATACAGATCCGTTATAAAATGGTTCCGGGAGGTATCGCCATGAAGAATACAGTAGGGAAAAATATTGTAAAATTGAGAAAGGAACAGGGAATGTCCCGGGAACAGCTGGTCCGGAAGCTTCACGTCACCCGCCAGGCCGTGTCTTGGGAAACAGGAATTTCCACAAGTTAAAGAGACTGATTCCATACTCACGCTTACAATACTTCCAAATGATTGATTGGAGGTATCATTATGAATCAAAAATTAACGTACCATTGCAATGGAGATTACCTTATTCCGGACATAAAACTCAGCTGTGGGGCAACTATCCAGCTGGGCAAATACGGTCACTTGCGCAGGGAATATTTACAGAAAAACGCCCCGTTTTTATACAGTGATCTGGTGTTGACTGAAAAACTATTTCCGCATCTAAAAGAGATTGATGAAACGGCTCAAGCGAGGTTGGCAAGAATTCAGGCGGAATTGCTCCAGATAAATCCGGCACCGGATAAGGAGACACAGCAACTGGCATGGGTGCGACACATGAATATGATTAAGGCACAGGCAGAAGAAATCATTTTTGCAGAACTGATTTATACCTGATAAAAATGGGCTGGCTACATAAAGTCAGCCCATTTTCTATGTGGATTGACAATTCTTGAATTGTGTTTTCGATCATTCCAGAATTGTGCTTTTGACAATTCAAGAGTTGTCAAAAGCACAATGTAATAATACTGATATTAATAATACTGATTATAGTAATAATTATCCTATCCGTTCCATTCCGAGTGAGTAGATTTTACAGTCAAGCTTCTAAATCTGATATGAGGTAAGGTGAGGCTTTAGATGAAGACTTCTTGTATTAAACAAAAAAAAGAAAGCCTACCGCACCGATGCAGAGCATCTGGTCGTAGACTTCCTCTTTAGTGCTATTACTGTCAACCAAAATGGCAGTTCAGATATGAATTTGAAATTCCTTAAAATCAAATATTCCGTTTTTTTGTTTGAGTTTTCCACTTATTGTTCAAGCGAAAATGTCACTTCCACGTCTCCAGTACCAAGCGCTTCTAAAAGGCTTTCTTTAGTTGCACCTTCAATGACGGCCAACTTCGTAAAGCTCCACGAATTGGTTCCATAATAGATCGTAATCTGATTTCCTTGATACAGAATCACATCGCCAGCGCCCACACTGATCTGTGAGTCATTTCTCGGCAGGGTAGTTTCCAGAGAGCCAACCTTCTCCATCCCGGCATAATCGGACATTTGCACCGTGAGGGGTTGTTCATGTAACAAGGCAAGAAATGCTTCTGTGGAAGTGTTTTCTTCCGGCACGGCGATAAAGGTTATATCGCCAACTGTTATTTGTATTTTCACAGGCTCACTCTCCTCCGATAGAATTTCAGATGATTGCTCCTGTACTACCGACTCAGTTTGAGATGGCTTTGCTTCTTTTTGCGAAGATTCTGTAATGGTCGCAGGAGGGTAGGTCAATACTGTGCTTCCTGGAGCTGTGTTCTGTACCGAGCCGCAAGCCGAGAAAAATATGGATAATACAATCAGTAAGGAAAGCAATTTCATTGGGGCATACACCTCCTATTGGTCAAACACTTTTGCAACTTGAATCAAATGATCCACAATGGGCAAATGCTGGGGGCAATTCCGCTCACAGGATTTGCAGGTGATGCAGTCCGACGCCTTTCCGTGGCACAAGGCGAACTGATCGTAGGCGGGCTGAATCTTCCAGTCATCGGCAGGGTAGCGGCGCACCTCGTTGTACATGGCAAAGTAGTCCGGGATGGCGATTTTCTTGGGGCAATGGCTCTCGCAGTAGCGGCAGCCGGTGCATGGAATGGCCGTCTGGGCGGAAATAATGGCTACCGCCTGTTTAACCGCCGCTTGTTCTACTTCGATCAGAGGCGAAACATCCTGCAAGTTGTCCAGCATTTGCTCCATAGAGTTCATACCGCTGAGGACGGTATCTACTTGCGGCAAGCTCTGTACGAAACGCAATGCCCAGGACGCCATGCTGCCATCCGGGTGGATGTTCCGAAACAGTTTCTCTGCTTCCGTCGGGAGACTCGCCAGCGTTCCACCCTTGACCGGCTCCATCACCACGATGGATTTTCCGTGTTTTTCCGCCACCCGATAGCAGTTTCCAGACTCAATGGCGGTGCTGTCCCAGTCCAGATAATTGATCTGGAGCTGGACAATATCCACTTCCGGGTGGGCGGAGAGAATCTCGTCCAACAGAGCTGCGCTGTCGTGATAGGAAAAGCCGATTTTCTTTGCCTTTCCCGACGCTTTCAGTTCCCGAAGGAATGCAAATTCGTCGAACTTTTCGCAGATTCTGTAATTGTCCCGGTTCAGCCAGTGAAGCAGATAGACATCAAAATAATCTACACCGCACCGCTGGCACTGCTCTTCAAAGTAAACTTGGCAATCGGCATGGGACTGAATCTTCCAACCCGGCAGCTTATCCGCAAGGATAAAGGATTCCCTCAGATGGCGCTTCACCAGAGATTCCCGGAGGGCAATTTCGCTTTTGCCGTCCAAATAAGTATAGGCAGTATCGAAATAAGTGCCGCCATGAGATAGAAAGGCATCGACCATCTCATTGAGGAGCGGATAGTTAATCTCATCGCCAGTTTTGGGCAGTCTTAAAAAGCCAAAGCCCAGCTTATTCATTGGATGGCCTTTCCTGCCTCATAGGCTTTCTCCATAGCTGGGTTTCCCTGAATGGTGTTCACGGCAGTGGCGTTGCCGCCAAAGATCACACCAGAAAGATGCGCCTTCGGGAAGCAAGCAATCCAGCCTTCCAGACCGCTGGCAGCACGAGTCCAAACATCGTCACCATCCTCTGCGGCGGTTGCAATGAAGTAGACATCCCGGAAGGCATAGTCGGAGGGGTACAAGGGGTTTGCCCGATCCAACAAAGTTTTCATCTGGCCGCACATCTCGTAGTAGTAGATGGGAGTGGCAAACACCAACACATCGGCGCTCAGCATCTTCTCCTGCACAAGGGTATCAGCGTCATCATGGATCACACAGCGCTTTGTTTTCTGGCAAGCCAGACAGCCACGGCAGAACTGAATGTCTTTGCCAATGAGACTGACTTTCTCAACCTCGTGACCGGCCTCCTGTGCGCCTTTGGCGAATTCTTCCGCCAGTGCGTCGGAGTTGCTGCCCTTTCGGGGGCTGGTAGAAATAATCAACACTTTTTTGCTCATAATCATTACCTCTTTCTTACAGGGATTTTCCGAACCGATATAGTTCGTCCCATTTTTCTTTGGAGTGATTTACTTTTCCATTGGCGGTAAAAATTCCAACGTTCTCCACCTGCCAGTATTCCACGATAGACTGATAATACTGGGCAATAGCGGGACCGTACACAAAGGGACTGCCGGAACTCATAATGAGGGCGGTCTTTTTAACGTTCTTCGGAATGTCAATGGAATAGGTTCTGTGAATCACACTTTGCAGTTGAGCGGACAGGGTGAAATAGTAGATGGGAGAGGCAAACACCAACATATCCGCCGCCAAAATCTCCGGGTAGAGCTTCTGCATATCATCCTTCTGGACGCAAACGCCCTTTTCCCGGCAATAGTCGCAGCCCATGCAGCCATGGACATTCATGTGAGCTACGTTTTCAATTTGTACGGTATGACCCGCTTCTTCGGCTCCGGCCTTAAATCCGTTCACCATGTCCATGGTGTTGCCATTCAGGCGGGGACTACCGTTTAATACAAGAATTCGCATCATTGCCTCCCGGTATTTATTTCAGATTTGCATGGAAGAACTCTTTCAGCTTATCAAAAGGAATAGCGCCCTTGCCACCGCCATCGTAGAGATCGGTGTGCGAAGTATCCGGAAGAATGAGCAGTTCCTTGTTATCGGCATAAGGATTGTCCTGCACCATGTTGGCATAGGCATCACGACCAAAATAGCAAGAGTGTGCATTTTCTCCGTGCATCACCAGCACGGCACTGCGAATTTCATTGCTGTACTGCAAAATAGGCTGATTCAGGAAAGACATACAGCCAATCACATTCCAGCCGTTATTAGAATTCAGGCTGCGGGAGTGATAGCCACGCTGGGTTTTGTAGTAGTCATAGTAATCTTTCACGAAAAACGGCGCATCCTCCGGCAGAGGATCAACCACACCGCCGCCCAAGGCATAGCTTCCGTTCTTGTAATCTACCGTCCGCTGGGCATTGAGGGCCTGCCGCTTGGCGAAACGTGCGTCGGCAGAATCCTCGGAATCGAAATAGCCATTGGCATTTACACGGGTCATGTCGTACATGGTGGAAGCAACGGTGGCCTTGATACGGGTATCCAGTGCAGCTGCGTTCAGTGCCATGCCGCCCCAACCGCAGATACCGATGATGCCGATCTTCTCAGGGTCTACGTTGTCCTGTACCGACAGGAAATCCACAGCCGCCTGAAAGTCCTCGGTGTTGATGTCAGGAGAAGCCATATAGCGAGGCTCACCGCCGCTCTCACCGGTAAAGGACGGGTCAAATGCGATGGTCAGGAATCCACGCTCCGCCATGGTCTGGGCATAGAGACCAGAGGACTGTTCTTTTACCGCACCAAAAGGACCCGAAACAGCGATAGCTGCCAGCTTTATTTCTGCGTTCTTCGGGATATACATATCCGCTGCCAGTGTGATACCGTAGCGGTTCACAAAGGTCACTTTCTTGTGATCTACCTTGTCGCTCTTGGGAAAAGTCTTATCCCAATCATTCGTCAACACCAATTCTGCTGTTTTCATCATCATAAAATCCTCCTAAATTTCCTTGATAAGTTT
Source organism: [Clostridium] clostridioforme AGR2157 (assembly GCF_000424325.1). Classification (GTDB taxonomy): domain Bacteria; phylum Bacillota; class Clostridia; order Lachnospirales; family Lachnospiraceae; genus Enterocloster; species Enterocloster clostridioformis_A. Next base: position 1,871 of record NZ_AUJR01000092.1, on the reverse strand, counting down.
TGCTGGAACACCGCCATATACGGTGTTTTCTGGTACATCTGTCGTCACCACAGCTCCTGCGGCAATCACCGCACCGTTTCCAATCGTCACGCCTTTACAGATAGTTGCGTTTGCGCCAATCCACACATTTTGGCCTATATGAATGGGGGCAGGGATCATATTTCCCCGGTGGCTGGGGTCAAGGCTGTGATCTAATGTAGCAATCACCACATTATGGCCGATCAGTACGCCGTCCTCAATGGTCACGCCGCCTTGATCTTGAATTTTTACGCCTGAATTGAAGAACACATTCTTTCCAATTCTTAGATTCTTGCCGCAGTCCGTGTTGAATGGCGGAAATAATGCAAAGCTGTCATCCACTTGCCGCCCGGTGATTTGCCGCATCAAGGAAACGATTTCACCAGCAGTGTGGTAGCTACCATTTAGTTCCATGGTCAGTCGAATCGCCTCCCCAGAAAGCGCACACATACACTGGTGAACTTCAGAACCGGCGATCACTTCTTTTCCGCTGTCCATATAGTTTAGAAATTCGTCTAAAGTCAATTCAATGTCACCTCCTAATTTCATTGTAAATCCAAATGTGCCGAATAGCAAATTGTTATAAATTATGCACAGCCATTCTTGAAAAGAATATCTATGCGTGCTATCATGTAGTTACTACTAGCGGGAGGAATATGAAATGGAACTGCGAGTGCTACGATATTTTGTGGAGGCAGCCAGAGAAGAAAGCATGACAGGTGCAGCGCTGAAACTTCATGTGACCCAGCCCACCTTATCCAAACAGATCAAAGAGTTAGAGGAAGAACTGGGGCAAAAGCTCTTTGTCCGTGGAAACTATAACATTCGTCTGACCCCAGAGGGAGACATTCTTTATAAGCGAGCCTTGGACATTCTTGAAATGGTGGATTTGACCACCACGGAATTTGCTTCCTTGAATGCGTTTAACGGCGGAGATATTTACGTCGGTTGTGCGGAATCGGATGGGATGTCTCTGCTTGCCAAAGCCGCAAAACAGCTTCGGGCTGAATATGAAAATCTGCACTTCCATCTGTATAGTGGAAATGCAGAAACAGTCTGTGAGCGGTTGGATAAAGGGCTACTTGATTTTGCTGTTGTTGTTCAGAACATTGATCTTAGCAAGTATGCGTATTTTGATTTGCCTGTCACAGATACATGGGGACTGATTATGCGCAAAGATAGTCCCATGGTGTCTAAAGCTGCAATTGCCATAGAGGAACTCACGGAGCTACCCCTTATCGTGTCCAGACAGGGCGCTACCAACGAAATGCCCCAATGGCTGCAAAAGAACTATGACCGGCTAAATATCGTCGCCACCTATGATTTGATTTTCAATGCCTCCATTTTGGTACGAGAGGGCTTGGGCTATGCGCTGGGGTTTGACAAACTGGTCAACACAGGTGCGGAAAGCATCCTGTGCTTTCGTCCCATTCTTCCGACAATCAACTCTCCTATGCGGCTGATTTGGAGAAGGGAACAGCAATTCTCCAGAGCAGCAGAATTGTTTTTAGAAGAAGTAAGGCGCATTTGCGAATGAATATGCTCAGGTCAAAAACTGCGGTCTCACAAATTGGCAAGCAGTGTAAACCTGTACAGGTTCACTCATTTTTGAAGTTTTCCCTTGCGGTCAAAAATCAAAAATTGCTTGTTGGGGCAACATCCCCAATCCCCTTTGAACATCATCTGCGATGATGGCTGCTCGTTCATTCTGAACGTTTTTGTAAATAACTTCTGGCCAATTTGGCGAGAAGTTATTATACGTTACAGTTCACAGGTCAATGTCATTTAGTTAACGCTTTGCAATATTATGGTTAGATTCTTAATGAAGGGTGTCTAACCATATTTTTCCCTTT
>NZ_AUJR01000091.1 GCF_000424325.1 [Clostridium] clostridioforme AGR2157 | reverse complement strand
CAGCAAAATGACCCGCCAGATGTTGTCCGGGATTCGTGTAGGCTCGAAAGAGGAACTAAAGGAACGGATTTTGAAATACTTTGAAGAAATCAATGAGGTTCCCGTCCCCTACAAATGGAAATACCGCTTGGACACGATTGATCTTTCGGAAGAGGATGTGGGCACAATCGTCTATGAAGTTGTAAATGCGAAAGCAGCAAGTCCTGAAAACCAAGGGAAACGTGCGCCCAAAGCACGGACACGTAAGCCAAGAAATCAGATTACTACCAATGCTTAAATTGTAAGCTTATTTAAATCGAGTTGTACTAGTATGGCCCTTTTTTCAGGAAGACAAAACATTTTTTATTTTTTTTCATGCATCTTAAGCGGCATCATCAAGTGGTGGAGCATGATCTCATAAGCCTTTGCCTCATTGCCTGCTTTTAATGCCTTCAGATATTCCCGGTGTTCATTCATAGTCCCAGTAATACGTCCCTTCACGGCCAGTGCATCCAGAGAAGTCAGGCGTATCAGATACAGGAGCCGCTGGAAAATATGGTCGAACTCATCATTTTGCATATAGTTTACGAGAAGCAGATGAAACTGGTGGTCGTAGTCGATAAAATCCTCCAAACAGTCCTCTTTATCAAACACTTCTTCCATATTTTTAAGCGCAGCTTCCAAATCTTTTAAAAGCTGCCTTCCTCGTTCTGTATAAATCTGCGACGCGATCATATTGGTACAAAATCCCTCTATGGCGCATCGTATCTCTATACTGTCTTTCATATCCTTCTCATTTAACTGCCGTATCATAAATCCCTTGCTGGGAATGATGGTGATATAACCGTCCTGGCTCAAAGACTGCAACGCCTCTCTCATCGGTGTCCTGGAAATGCCGATTTGAGCAGCCAGTTTTGTCTCAGAGTAAAGCACCCCTGGTTCCAGTTCCCCGGAAAGAATACTATTTTTTATGGAATCGTAGGCATGTAGCTGCAGCAGACTTTTTTCTTTCATAAAATAACCATACTTTCTTTGCATATTTCTCATAGTAAATAACCATTTCATATTAAGTCAAATTCAGGATTCTGTCAAGAAAATATCCCCTGTTCCTGATAGGCCCGTCTAAAAAATTCCATGCCAAATATATCTCTGACGGACGCATCAAAGGCCATAAAAATTGCACAAAAATCTCGTTAAAAATTTGTCTATTATGCATCTTAAGTATCTCTTGACAGCATCCCGGTATCCCGGTATACTGTCAAGAGATAGAATCTAACAAAACAACACAAGCAAAGTCAAGGAGGAAAACAAATGTGCGTTTATGAAATAGGCAAGTTAAGAGTAATTGATTTATCTAAGATCATCGATCCTGCGACCGAGACCAGAAGGTGTCATCTGTTCCGCTTTAATACAGGTGGTGCTATCCCGGATTTCCATACTAATATGGACCTGATGAGCCATCTGGGAACACACTGCGAGTGTCCTTACCATCATGATGATAACTGGCCATCCGCAGCTGATCTGCCTTTAACTACTTTTATGGGCCGTGCCGTATATGTGGATTTCAGGGAAACGGTTGCAAAAAGAGGCCACATTACCGCTGCTGACTTAGACCGTGAGGCAAAGAAAGTAAAGGAAGGCGACATTGTCATCATCGACTCTTCTTACAAGCTGGCACCATTTACCGCAGATACCAACACCGAGAAGGATCAGCGTCTTTTGATCAATGCAGAGAGCGCTCAGTGGTTCAAGGATCACAAGGTAAAAGCAGTTGGTTTCGGTGACGGCGTTTCTATTGAAAACTGTAATGAAGATGTAAAGCCGTTCCACGATATCCTGATGGCTGAGAATATCGTATTCCTGGAAGTGTTAAAGAATCTGGAAGAGTTAAAAACAGATGTATTTTTCATGAGCTATTCTCCGCTTCCTATCAAGGGACTCGATTCCAGCCCTGTGCGTGCATACGCGATCGAGGGACTTACCGAGTTTTCTGAATAAATACCTGACGACAGATAGGGCAACCTTTCGTTGAGGGCTGCCCTTTTTTAGCAAAGGAGACTTTATGAGAATTGCCGTAATCGGTGCAGGGGCTATGGGTTCCATTTATGGCGGACGCCTCTCACAGCACAACGAAGTGATCTTAGTAGATACAAACCAGGATATCGTAGAGCATATCAATAAAAACGGCCTGTTGATTGATGAAAATGGCACCACAAGCTGCTATCATCCCCATGCAGTCTGCCATACAGAAAAAGAACAGCCTGTTGATCTGGTCATTGTTTTCGTAAAAGCGCTTTTTTCCAGAAATGCCCTTGAACAGAATCGTTCTTTGATCGGACCGGATACCCGTCTGATGACCCTCCAAAATGGAGCAGGACACGAGGACCTTTTAAAAGAATTTGTCAGTGAAGACCACATTGTCATCGGAACTACCGAAGATAATGGAGCAGTCCTTGGTCCGGGACATGTCAGACGCGGAGGAACCGGCGTTACCAATCTCGGAATGCTGACAGAGGATACCGACCAGTTCTTAAACCATCTGAAAGAAGTATTTGATTCCTGTGGTTTTCAGACAAAAATACATGATAATATCCAAAAACTGATATGGGATAAGCTTTTTACCAATGTGTCCTTAAGCGCACTGACCGGAATCCTTCAGGTAGATATGGGATATATTGCTGCTGATGCCTACGCATGGAAGCTCTGCTGCCAGCTTATCCACGAAACCATTGAAGCTGCAGCTGCTGCCGGTCTTGTTTTTGACGAAGCAGCGGTGATCGAAAAAGTAAAGAACACTTCTATCCAGAATCCAAATGGTTGTACTTCTATCCGGGCTGACCTGCGGGATGGCAGACGTACAGAAGTAGACACCATCAGCGGCGCCGTTGTCCGCGCAGCAAAAAAATATCATGTGGCAGTGCCTGGACATGAATTTGTAGTGACCATGATACATGCTATGGAAGGAAGAAACTAACAAAAGAGGGGGAAATAAACTATGATCTTTTCATCTATCAAAAACCACGACGCATTTGAAACCTATCCAGACGCCATCAAAAAAGCTCTGGACTATCTGGCAAGCCACGATTTTGCAGCTATGGAACCTGGCGTATATGAAATCCAGGGGAAAGAGATCTATGCTCAGGTGTTTGACGCTGTCACCGTAGAGCCGGATACCAAAAAAGCGGAATCCCATGAAAAATATTTGGATGTGCAGTATCTTGTTTCCGGTAAGGAGCGTCTTGGCTTTACAAAAAACACTGGACATTATCAGATTGCTGAGCATATCAAGGAACGTGACCTTATCTTCTATCAGTCTGTAGAAGATGAAGGATGGATTGAATCCCGTCCAGGTTGTTTTTGCATCTTCTTTCCTTCCGACATTCACCGTCCGGAGTGTATTTCCGGCGAATCCATGAAACTGCGTAAAGTAGTCGTTAAAGTAAGCGTAGCTCTTTTGTAGAAAGCAGCAGGAGGTATTCCGATATGTTTAAAAAAATCCTATTGGCTGCAGGACTTTTATGTCTTACAGGAATGTTATCTGCCTGCGGTGGACAAACAGAGCAGAAAGTGACCGAGATCCGAGTAGCTTTTAACCAAAATGAAAATCATCCTCAGTATCTTGCTATGAAGGATTTTGGTGAAAAATTTGAAAAAGCAACCAATGGCCGTTACCATATGACCATTTATCCAAACGGTGTTCTGGGAGAACAGGGCGCTATGGCAGAATTTATCCGTACCGGCGCCCTGCAGATGGCCATCGTTCCCGGCAGCGTTCCTGAAGGATATGATGCAGACTTTGCGATCGTAGGCGCGCCGTATCTTTATGATAACATTGACCATCTGGAGCATGCAGTTATGGGCGGAGTATTTGATGAGCTGTTTTCCTCTACGGATAAGTACAAATTCCGCGTCCTCACGGTGTACACCGCTGGCGAAAGAAATGTATACGCGAAAAAGCCTATCAATTCCGCCGATGATCTAAAGGGTATGATCATTCGTGTCAATGACAGCCCTACCTATGTAGAAATGACCAAGCTAATGGGCGGAAACGGAGCCGTTATGGCACAGTCAGAAGTTTACACCGCACTGCAGCAGGGCGTTATCGATGCTGCGGAAAACAGTGAGCTGGTTTACCGTGACTTTAAGAACTATGAGGTAGCGCCTTACTATGCCTACACCCGCCACATTGTTCACCCGGACGTCGTCCTTGCCAGCACAGATTTCTTAAATTCCATGAGTGACGAAGACAGAGCGATCTTTGATCAGCTGATGAAGGAATCTACCGAAGAAGAATTTACGCTTTTTAAGGAAGCCATTGAACAGGCAAAGAAAGATACGGAAGCTGCCGGCGCACAGTTCTGCTATCCTGATACAGAAGAATTAAGAGAGCGCTGCATGCCGTTGCTTCAAAGGATTGCAGAACAATCTGATGTAACGAAAAAGATCTATGCAGATGTAACTGCACTGAGAGAGGGGGAGCAATCATGAAAACATTGAAACAGGGACTGGATCGTTTTCTGGCTACAGTCTGCATCATTGACTTTATTGGTATGGTGCTGCTGACTGTATATCAGGTTATCATGCGCTATGTGTTCAAAAGCCCCAGCAGTGTCAGCGAGGTGCTTGCCCGCTATTGCTTCGTGTGGCTCATCCTTCTGTCCGCTACCTACGTATTCGGTCAGAGAGACCATATCTGCATCACCTTTTTAAAAGATAAGCTGACAGGAAGTGCAAGAAGAACGTTAGATATCATCAATGAAATCGTGATCATCATCTTTTCCGGCACCATTCTGGTATATGGCGGCATAGTCATCACTACCATGAATATGCTTCAATACGATTCTATCTTAAAAATCCCTACCGGAACCGTATACAGCATCATTCCCGTCTGCGGTGTACTGATCATCTTTTACAGTCTGTACAACCTGCGCGAGATTTTTACCAAAAAAGAAGGGGGAGTATAAATTATGTCTATTGCAGTTCAGGTAGCCATTGTCATGGTCATATTACTGGTCGTTATGCTTGCAGCGGGCATACCCATTGGAGTAGGCATCGGTCTTTCCTCTGCTGTTTCTATGATCTGTATGCTACCAGGCAATGTTGCTTTTGCCACATCCGCTCAGAGAATTTTTGCAGGCTCTAACTCCTTTTCACTGATCGCCATCCCGTTTTTTATCCTTGCAGGAAATATCATGAATAACGGCGGCATTGCTCTGCGTCTTGTCAATTGTGCCAAAGTATTAGGTGGAAAAATGCCTGGTTCCCTGGCACAGGCCAACGTTATCGCAAACATGCTCTTTGGCGCTATCAGCGGTTCTGGCGCTGCTGCTGCGGCGGCTATCGGAAGTACCATGGGCCCTCTGGAGGAAAAAGAAGGTTACGGCAAAAATTATTCCGTTGCTGTCAATGTTGCCTCCGCTCCTGTAGGAATGCTCATTCCCCCAAGCAATACCATGATCGTATACTCTACGGTAGCCGGCAGTGTTTCCATTGCTGCCCTGTTCATGGCAGGCTATATTCCTGGTATCATCTGGGGTTCCGGCGTCATTATCTTAGCAACTATTGCAGCAAAACGATTAGGATACCGCAGCTCCAGCGAGCTGACCCTTAAGATCGCTTTAAAAACATTTTGGCAGGCAGTACCAAGTCTTTTGATGATCGTCATCGTTATCGGCGGTATTTTAGGCGGTATCTTTACTGCTACCGAAGGTTCTGCCGTTGCTGTTGTATACGCTACTGTGCTGTCCCTTATCTATGGTTCTATTAAAGTAAAAGATATCCCAAGGATCGTTCTGGATTCTGCTAAGATCACTGGTACCATCACATTCATGATCGGCTTATCCTCTATCATGTCCTGGGCGATGGCTTTTACGGGAATCCCGGATATGGTAGCAACCGCTGTCCTCAGTGTTACAAGCAATAAGTTTTTAATTTTCCTTCTTATCAATGTGATCTTACTGTTTGTCGGTACTTTTATGGACCCAACCCCGGCAATCCTTATTTTTACACCAATCTTCCTTCCTATCTGCACCAGTTTAGGAATGAGCGCGGTACAGTTCGGTATTGTTCTATGCTATAACCTTTCTGTAGGAACCATCACTCCTCCTGTAGGAACGATCCTGTTTACTGGCTGTAAAGTAGGCGGTGTAACCATTGAAAGTGTTATCAAGCACCTGCTGCCGTATTTCGGTATCATCATAGTCGGTCTGCTTTTAGTTACCTATATCCCTGTACTTTCTCTGGGGCTGCCCTCTTTGTTGGGATTGATTTAAATTTAAAATACTAAAAGTACCAATTCGTTCTTAATTATATATAATTTTTTATGGGCCACTGCTTTATAGATGGGCAGATCATCTATGGAGCAATGGCCCTGTTATATTTTAATCTTTATATAAAATCAGTGCGATCATCTCAATCGCTTCTTCTTTAGCTTCAATTCCATGCCCTTCACCAGAGCCACAGAAAAACACGTCTCCCGGATGAATCTCCACTTTAGTACCATTGTCATTATAAAATCTGTTCTTTTGCCACTACGTCTGTAAGCTGCATCGAAGTGTACTCATGCCGTTCACCCGGCTCATCAAATGCATAAGAGGCCATATGGTAAAACGAACTGTCTTTTAATACTGGGTCTGCCTGCATGTATGGAAATAATGTATAATAGCGTTTTTCATCAAACAGCGGTGACAGCTCCTTGAACGACTCTTCCATTCCTCTTGTCGGTGCATAAGTCGTTTTTCTCGTTGGCTGTTCCTCCTTTCCGGATACGGAAGAATCAATGGTTTCGTTTTTTGACGTTGTGAATTTTCTGCGGTTTGTATCTTCCGAAGCGGAAAACTGCTTTTTATGTTCAGCACCGGAGGTGCTAAAACCCTTATCCATAAGTATTTCCGTCGTCGGTTTTATCGCATTGCCCAAGGTAGCAGCTTCTATATTTATCACTGTCTAGTATAACTCGATTTTAATAAGTTTACATTATTATCCTGAAATGGTATAATACTTATAGACCATTTCAGGAGGTAAAATGATGCCAAAGAGTGCTACGCCTATTTTTCTTTCCAATGATGATAAGTCATATTTAAAGTCCATTCTACAGAAGGGGACTGTTGAAGCCAGAGTCCACAGGAGAGCCAAAATCCTCTTATTAAAATCAGATGGCATGGCAGATGAAGCCATTGCTGACAAACTCGATATTTCGAGACCGACGGTAAAGCTCTGCCTGAAAAAATATATGGAATCAGGCGTGAAAG
>NZ_AUJR01000090.1 GCF_000424325.1 [Clostridium] clostridioforme AGR2157 | reverse complement strand
ACATGGCTCCTGGCTGAATATGGTGGAAGGCTTTTTCAGCAAAATGACCCGCCAGATGTTGTCCGGGATTCGTGTAGGCTCGAAAGAGGAACTAAAGGAACGGATTTTGAAATACTTTGAAGAAATCAATGAGGTTCCCGTCCCCTACAAATGGAAATACCGCTTGGACACGATTGATCTTTCGGAAGAGGATGTGGGCACAATCGTCTATGAAGTTGTAAATGCGAAAGCAGCAAGTCCTGAAAACCAAGGGAAACGTGCGCCCAAAGCACGGACACGTAAGCCAAGAAATCAGATTACTACCAATGCTTAAATTGTAAGCTTATTTAAATCGAGTTGTACTAGTGCGGTAGATGTAGCGCTCTCCTACTTGGCTGGCGAGACTGTGGAAAGTGAAATAGTTGTTCCGGTTGAACTGATTACAGCAGATAATATTGGTGATTTTGATATTTCAGATTGGCAGTAAGTCCCAACCAGTTTGCATGAAGAGTGCTCTCGAAAGGGGAAGACCTATGGGGGTTTTCCCCTTTCGAATTGTCAAGGTGTAACAAAGTAAGGAGCATAGAAGATGAAAAAAGAGCTTTTACGCATGGAAAATATAGTAAAGACTTTTCCGGGTGTACGTGCCCTCAATAATGCGGCGATTACCGTACATGAAGGCGAGGTCATGGGGCTTATGGGTGAGAACGGTGCGGGAAAGTCTACGCTCATGAATGTGCTGGGAGGCGTATTTACAGCGGATTCGGGCGACATATATATCGAAGGAAAGATGGTCAGTATCCACTCAGTCCACGACTCCCAGAATATGGGGGTGGCATTTATCCATCAGGAACTTGCGCTAGAACCGTATCTTACAATTGCAGAAAATATCTTTCTGGGCCGTGAAATGAGGAATTCTTTTGGAATGGTAAATAAAGATAAGATGGCAGAGGCCGCAAGACCCTTATTGGAACGAGTTGGCCTTGAAGTGGATCCTAATGAAAATGTCGGAAAACTTTCAATAGGACAGCAGCAGATGGTAGAAATAGCAAAGTCGTTTTCCTTAAATGCAAAGATACTCATCTTGGATGAGCCAACATCCTCGCTTTCAGAAAAGGAAGTGGACATACTTTTTAAGACTGTCGGCGATTTAAAAAAGCAGGGTATGGGGATTGTGTTCATTACGCATAAAATGGCAGAAGTGTTTCAGTTGTGTGATGCGGTTACGATCATGCGTGACGGAGAATTTATGGGTGAACTCCAATCTAAAAAATGTACAGAGGCGCAGCTTATATCCCTTATGGTTGGACGGGACTTGGGAAATTATTATGTAAGGACATTTAATGAGCTGGGACAGGTTGTGTTAGAAGCTAGAAATATATGTGCAGGAAAAAGAGCAATAAATTGCAGTTTTACCGTGCGAAAAGGAGAGATACTCGGTTTTTACGGTCTGGTAGGTGCTGGCCGGTCGGAATTGATGAAAGTTGTTATGGGGCTGGATCCTATGGATTCAGGAGAGATATATCTGAAAGGCGAATTGGTAAAAAAGCCAGACCCAATGTTTATGCAAAAAAGAGGTGTTGCCCTCGTTCCAGAGAGCCGTAAAACAGAGGGGCTGTTATTAAAGAATACAATTGCATTTAATATATCCCTTCCTGTTCTGGACCGATTCATGAGAGGGATGCGGGTAGATGCTGATAAGGAAGCAGGGATTGTTGAACAGGGTATAGATGCACTGAAAATAAAGGCACCGTCCCCTAATGTAAATTGTTCAACTTTGTCAGGAGGCAATCAGCAAAAGGTGTTGCTTGCAAAGTGGTTGGCAACGGATCCGGAGGTGCTGATTCTGGATGAACCTACACGTGGTATTGATGTGGGGGCTAAAGCTGAGATATATACTATCATTAATAACCTGGCAAAGGAAGGATTGGCAATTATATTGATTTCTTCCGAAATGCCGGAGGTTATGAATATGAGTGACCGTGTAGTGATAATGCATGAAGGGCGGATTACAGGAGAGCTGGCACACCAAGATGGTATTTCTCAGGAGATGATTTTAACATACGCAATGGGGGTGAACAAAAATGAATAGAAGATCCAATAGTGCTATGGTTCGCGCAACACGTAACTATTTCAGGCTAAACTGCGGTATCCTTATTGCTTTATTTGCTATGGGCACGCTTTTTGCAATTTTTGGAAATAATTTCTTAACTAAAACCAATATGGTGAATTTATTGAGAACTTGCGCTACTAACTGTTATCTAGCGATTGGAGTACAGCTTGCTATTATATTGGCTGGTATTGATCTGACAGGAGGAGCCTTGGCTGCCCTTAGTGGAGTCATGTGCGTTATGACCTTTGAAAGCTTTGGACTCCCCATACCCATGGGTATTGCTGTTGGAATCCTGGTGGGGACATTTGTAGGCTTGATAAATGGCGTCATCATTACATATACAGGAATCCATCCTTTTGTGGTGACACTGGCAATGCAGTCTGTATGCAGGGGAGCCGCATATCTGATTGCAAATGGTTCTCCGGTAACTACGAAGAATACGAATTTTAGCGCGTTTGGGACGGGTTCTCTGGGAGTGGTTCCATATCCGGTTATCTATATGATAATATTCCTGATTATGGATTATTTCTTGCTAAACAAATTAAGAACCGGGCGGCATATTTACGCGGTTGGTGGAAATGAATTATCTGCCCGTTTTTCCGGAATTGATGTCAAAAAGATAAAAATTCTGGTATGGACAATTAGCGGAACGATTGCAGGATTCTGTGGAGTTGTCCTGGCGGCCAGGCTCTCCTCTGGTCAGCCTTCGACCGGAGAAGGGTATGAGACAGATGCTATTGCGGCGGCAGTACTCGGAGGAACATCCTTCTTTGGCGGTACCGGTACAGTGGGTGGTTTGATGATTGGAGTTTTAATCATTGGCGTGATTTCCAATGGTCTTAATTTGATGCATGTAAATTCATATTGGCAATTTGTCCTAAAGGGCATGATTATCATTTCCGCTGTTTATTTTGATATCCTAAAACAGAAAAAACAGAATGCATCCAAATAAGTACTGTTAATTAATATTTCAGGAGGATTTTGTAGTAATGGACGGTAAATTAAAAAGACAATTAGAACTGCAGGCTTATAAAATGCGTAAACTTGCATTACAGACCATTGAAACCGCGGGCTCAGGACATATAGGAGGATCATTCTCCATAGCGGAGATTTTATCGGTTCTGTATTTTGATGAGATGAATGTAGATGTAAATGAGCCAAAGAAGATAGACCGTGACCGATTGGTGTTATCTAAAGGACATTGCTCCCCCTCGTTGTATACGGCTCTGGCGATGAAGGGTTTTTTTAAACCAGAACATCTTGCAACTTTTAGGAAAATTGACAGTGACCTTTCAGGACATGTGGAAATCCATGTTCCAGGGGTTGATATGTCAGGGGGATCGTTGGGACAGGGATTGTCGGTTGCACTTGGCATGGCTATGTATGGACAAAGCAGAAAACTGGGATATCGCGTATTCTGTATTATGGGAGACGGTGAAATTCAGGAAGGCCAGATCTGGGAAGCGGCTATGGCGGCTGGATTTTATAGGGTGGATAATTTAATCGCATTTGTTGACAATAATAAATTGCAATTGGATGGCTCCCTTGAAGAGGTCATGTCACCCTATCCAATTGGAGAGAAGTTCAGAGCCTTTGGGTGGAATGTAATGGAAATAGACGGAAGTGATATCGAACAGATACATAATGTGATTGAATTGGCATCTTCAACAGGTGGGAAGCCAACGGTAATTGTTGCAGATACCGTTAAGGGAAAAGGAGTGTCCATATTTGAAAATCAGGTTCGCTTCCACGGAGGAAAACCCACGAAGGAAGAATTTAAAACAGCATATGCAGAACTTGACAAAAGAATTGCAGAATTGGAGGACTGATAAAATGGGCGAAAATATTTCTACTAGAGTAGCATATGGCCTCGCATTGGAAGAATTTGGTGATAGAGATAATGTTTATGTCTTTGATGCGGATTTGAAGAGTTGTACAATGACTCAGTATTTTTCGGAGAAATATCCGGAACGCTTTTTTAATATCGGTATTGCGGAAGCAAATATGGTTGATATAGCGGCGGGTTTTGCTACCTGTGGGGCTGTTTCTCTGGTACATACCTTTGCGGTATTCGCAGCGGGGCGTACCTATGACCAAATCCGTAACAGTGTGGCATATCCAGGATTAAATGTGAAAATAATAGGAAGCCATGCCGGCTTGACCGTAGGTGAGGACGGAGCCAGCCACCAGTGCATCGAAGATATCAGTTTGATGCGTACGATTCCAAAGATGACAGTAATTGTGCCCTGTGATTCTCATGAGACACGTTTGGCAACAAAGGCAGTTTTGGAATATGAAGGGCCATGTTATTTGAGAACCGGCCGCTGCGCCCTGGATTGCGTAACGGACAATTTTGAGAATTATAAATTTGAGATTGGTAAAGGGGTACAGTTGGCTGACGGTACGGATGTAACAATTATTGCTTGTGGCCTGATGGTTCAGGAATCATTGAAGGCAGAGAAGATTCTGGAAGCGGAAGGCATAAATGCCCGTGTAATTGATATGCATACAATTAAGCCGATTGACAGGGATATTATCATTAAGGCGGCAAAAGAGACAGGGGCTATTGTGACAGCAGAAGAGCATAATGTGATAGGAGGCCTGGGCGGTTCTGTTTCGGAAGTAATAGTTGGAACGGAACCTGTTCCTATTGAGTTTATCGGTGTGGAAGATAAATTTGGTCATTCGGGTGCTCCAAAAGAACTGCTGGAATCATTTGGTTTGACGCCAGAGCATATTGCCGCGGCGGCCAAACATGCGATTCAGCGAAAGAAATAACACACACTCTAGCCTGACATAAAAAAGGGGGTGGGCCCATACAAATGTGTATTTGTTGGCGTCCGCCTCTATTTTTGTCCCATCTATGAAGACCGCTTCCCCCGATATTTCCCCTGACTTATATAAGAATTCTGGCGCCCCTGCCATGACCTGCTCCGCGCAGGGAGCAAAGTGCAGGGTGCGGAACCTCGCGATCGTCGTATGCATCTGTCTTGAGTATACTTTACTTGTAGTAAAACTTCTAATATATGCTCTTCTTGTTCCGAGTATTTCTATCTGGTTTTATATGTGTTCCACTGTCCTAAGTCCACAGGCTGTACTGAACGGTGTTATCAATTTGTTATCAAATCTCTGTTATCAATCAAAGATTCTCGTAATATCCTGATACCGGTTGATGACACGATAAATCTCTACATACTCGTTACTTACCTTGTAGATAATCACATAATCTTCCCATACCGCATATTTATAATCTGTCCGAAAGCTGACTCGTTTGGAAAGATCTGAACCCATTCCCGGAAACATCTGGAGATTCTCAAATTTACCATAAATTTCCTTTATGGTCTTTGCAGCGTATTCTTCATTATCTTCAGCGATATAATCCCGGATATTCTTCAGATCCTTTGCAACAATCGGATTGATCCGCAATTTTAACATCTTATTCCCCCACAAGTGCTTTCAGTTCGTCCAGATCAAGCCAGCCTTCGCCGTCCTTCACTGCTTCTTCGGCTTCCTGAAGCTTCACCAGAAGCTTCTTTTCTGCACGATCACGCTCATAATCTTCAATATCCATGACTACAAATCGTCCTCTGCCATTCTTAGTCAGATATACCGGTTCTCCTTTGTGACAGTTTTTCAGGACTTCGTTATAATTTCTCAAATCAGATACTGGTAAAATATTTGCCATATTCTTTCAGCTCCTTCCCTGATTTCACATTGTTTCTGCTACTTATATTATACACAAAAAGCTGTAAAATTCAACGTGAGTTTTTACAGCTTTTTGTGATATATGAATATTACCGCTAAGCAGGATACATATTACTTCTGATTATTTACTCAAACTTCCCACACCATTTGGTGTGATGAACCTTGGAAATTCAATACGTTAGCACTTAAAAAGGCACAAACCCGGCTTGCATGGTATAATTGAATTGCCAAAAACAATCACACAAAAAGGAGATTCATGCCATGTCAAGTATACCACATAATCAAAATAAGGAAAACGAGGTTTTTGAATTTGCCGCAAAATTTATCAGCGAGTTCCAAATAGGGAAGCTTCTCTTCATGTAATGCCGGCAAGGAAAAAGGAATTCCGGTTATGACCATCTTCCGGTATCTGTTGTGCCTGCTTTTTTCTGGCCGCAGCGTTCCAAGGTAAGGAGGCGGAATCCTTTTTTGAACTTCATGGAACAGTGGTCGAACACTTTCGCCAGGAGCTCTGCCTTTTTGGAGTGGGAGCGGTCAAACAGGCTGTCATCTATAATGAAGACGTCCTTCCGCTTTTCGTCCGTGAGCGGCTTCATGAAATCATTGATGATCCTCGAAGACAAGAGCGCAGTAAAACGCTGCCAGTTTGTTTTCACGATGTTCAGGAAGCGGTACAGAGTATTTTTTGAGAATCCCTCTTCAAAAGTTTTTGTTTTCCGCTGCATGTATGTGTTTCCTTATGCAGGTCAATTCCCACATAAATGATATTTTCTTTTCTCGTCTCGAATCCTTCCTTTTCGTTTCTCCTGTCGGAGTTGTCGTATGTTAACTCTGAAAAGGAGCATCTGCAAGTCATTTGGGAACAGTTCTGAATGTTTGTGAAATTATACAGAATTGGCAGACCGGTTTGTCACATAGTGGTATCGCCAGAAAACCCAAAGTGCCCGAAACATCGAAAAATCAGGGGGATGCCCGTGTGCCGTTTTTCCACCCATGATCGGAAGATGTACCAGCAGACCGGAAAATAACAGGGTCGAAATGTGTGCAGGTTAAAATCTGGGTGGCTTGATGCCACCCAGACGGAGGACATCGCCCACTAGCTGGGCGAATGCTACCATCATATTCCGCTATGTAGAATATCTTTATTCTGCTCAATTGCTTTTTCGCATAGAAAATTAGTTTCTAAGGAAAGAACCGGAGGTGGGTTGAATAAGAGGGCAATCTTTTCTGCCCCCTTATTCAGCACACTTTCGGTTTTTCCGAATTGAACAAAGTCGCGTCCGGTATGGGGATTCAATGCTCCGGCTTTCACCTGTCTGACAGCTCTGCTGGATGCTTTTCGACAGGAACTCAAGAAGATATCACTGGTTTAAGGCATACTTCCCCCTTACCCCCAAATCTTATGTCCCATATCCGGTTGCTTTGGGATCAGGCGCTGCTTCTTTTTGGGGTCCATTCAGTACATACTTCATAGGACATGGCCCCGCCGCAGCATGGACATACAGTGACATCCTTCTTGTA
>NZ_AUJR01000089.1 GCF_000424325.1 [Clostridium] clostridioforme AGR2157 | reverse complement strand
TGTCAGACGGCACATTGTGGGAGGTAGAAACTGCACGTTGATTTCGGTGTAAACACCTCTCCGATTGTGCCGTACCGGCACTTGCCGCAGACTCACAGCGGGATAACCGCAGAGTGTCGTAGCTTTGTTTGAAGAACAGCCGGTGCTGTTTTTGAAACAAGGCCATGACAATAGTCACAGCCTTAATAATGTACTTTGAAAACTTCATCAATAAAGTCCTTGATTATCAACAGCAGCACGAATGATTTCGTGATCAATGACTTTCTTGTTTTGTTGAGCACCGATAGTCAGGGCATCTGTCATCAGGTTATCAATAAGGCGGGGATTGCCTTGGGTAAAGCTATGGGCAGCTGCAAGAGCTGCCGGGTCAATGATAGAGGAAGATGCACCTGCCAGTTGGATCTTATGCAGGATGTATTTTGATACCTCGTCATCGGATAGTCCGGTGTAGTTATAGTGGACAGTAATACGTTGACGCAGTGCTTCGTGTACTGGCTTGCGGAGCGTGTCATTGAGATGGGATTCTCCACAAAGGATCAGGGTAAAGTAGTTGACGGAATCATAACCGTAGTTCATTAGCATTTTGATATCATTGAGGATACCGGTATTTAAGTACTGTGCTTCATCAATGGCAAGAAGGAGTGGCTGCCGCTTTTCTTTATAGAGGTAGGTAATCTGTTCCTGGATAGCCTTGAACATACCGGTCTTTCCTCCTTTGTCAGAAACTCCAAGGATAGCACAGAGCTGTTTGTAAAAGTCTGCGACACTGATGGTGGAAAGACACAGATATTCCATGTGGTACAGGCTGGGATTCAGACTTGCTGCAAAACAGCGCAGGGCGTAGGATTTTCCCATGCCGGGTCTGGCAGTAAATACACCGATACCACGGATATCCTTCAGGTAATTCAAACGGTTTGTCATTTCGGTGAAGTCTCTGGAAATGAAATGGTCTTTTTCCCTGAGCTGCTGTTTGTCAAAAGGATTAAAAGTAAGGCCATAGAAGGAGTTATACATCAGGATTTACCTCCAGCTTTGGAATAGTCGATCATTGGAAGATTGTTTCGCTTCGTGCGACAGTTTTCATTACGGTTGGTCTGGCGGATAGGAAACTTTTTATCATCGAACAGGATGTAGGCAGAATCCATGTCATCCGGAAGATAACGGATATCGACCTTTGCAGATATAAACTGCATGGGTACATCGAAGCAGATCTTATCGATGGTGATGGTGGAATCCTTGCGTACTTTACGGGTGATGCGGTTGTAAAAGCAGTCATCCAGCCATTGCCTCGACAGAGGTTTGCGGGGATGATCTTTGGAAGCCTGATAACGTTCCAAAGGAACTCCGCTGATACCACGGTGGAAGGTGGTGTTGTAGTTGCGCATGTAATCTTTGAGCATCCCGTTGAACTGTGAAAGGGAAGTGATGGAATTGATATCCAACGTATAAAGCCATCTTTCTTTCAGGGTGCGGAAATGGCGTTCTACTTTGCCTTTGCTGGCCCCATCACGGATTTTTGTATGCAAAAGAAGGATTCCAAGGGATACGCAGATCATGGAAAGCTGCTCGTTGGAGTAACTGCAGCCATTGTCTACATACAGCTTGTCAGGAATTCCATAGGCAGCGATGGCATTCTTTAATACTTTCTGGAAGTTGTAAGCATTATCATTGTAGAAGAGTTCGCCGCCTACCAGGAGTCTTGAATGATCATCAATGATCATGATGCAGTAGACACGACGCGATCTGCCATCTTCAGTGATGTAAGGAAGGTAACAGGTGTCAGCCTGCCAGATTTTTCCGAATTTATCTTCCTCATATGCTTTACGGTCACGCAAGTTTGGGTCTCTGGCAGATTTGAGGTCATTGTGTCTGATAAAGCGTTGGACAGAATCAACACTGACAGTAGCCGGGATGAAAGCTTCCCTTACCAGATGCTCATAGATCTGTGTGGCATTCATGCGAGGGTGTTCTTCCTTGATGTGATAGATTTCAGCGATGGCATCTTCATTTAAGGCACGGGAAATACCTTTATCAGACCTGGCATTGGGCATCAGGGCGTCCAGACCGCCGAGAGTGTACTGAGACTTCCATTTTTCCAGTGTTTTATAACTGTAAGAGACAGTGGAACCATCAGGAAGGGTCAGGGGAAATGCGGTGACCCGTTTGTAGTAGGCAGTTGCCGAGGCATCAGGATAAAGCCCCTGAATGACAGGAGCAATGAGTGCGAAGCGGAACTGGGCTATTTCAGCATTATGTTTTGTTTTTTCAGTATCTTTACTCATGAAAAAGTCCTCCTTTTTAGGTTTTCTTCATCATAAGCAAAGAAAAAGCCGGTTGCCATCCCATGGTCGTGTGGTCAGAAGATGGAAATATCCGGAGTGAAACTGGTCTGATGATAACGTGCGTTTTTCAGAGTTGCCAGTATGGGATTTTGGTGTGATTGAAGAAAGGACTGAGACACCAGCCGAATAAACTCCATGGAGAAGGAAGAGTAATTGTCCAAGGTGACGAGATCCTTCAAAAAAGAGGAATCAGAAGTCTCAGCATCCAACAAAAGACCAAGCCATTGCTGTTTATGAGTTTTCCAAAGACCGAGCCACTTGAAGAATTGATTCTGTGAGACGCCAAATCTTTCACAGAGCTGTTCGATCGTGTAAAGTCTGGAAAAGTATTCACCGAGAATACGAAGGATGAAGAACAGACCATAGCTTGAGTAAGGGATGATGATATCCGGGAGGATAGCATGTGCATGCTGACAGTTTTCACAGAATACACGGAGGACACAAAGATGTGATTTCTGCTGTTTGCCGGTTACAAAGTCAATGATAGATCTGCCATAATAGTCATGGACATGGCAGTTACCAGTGCTCCCACAGATTGGACAGGTCTCCAGTTCGGGATGGAAATGCTCCATGTAGGAATCAAAAAGAGATTTTGATGAAGTTTTTATACGAATTATCTTGCATAACAGTAAGTTTTTTCTTATCATAACAGTGTGCATATATAACGATGTACACTCATACATCTTCGGATGTCATGAGGCATTTCAAGATGACCGCTTATGATACAGGCAACTATTTATTAGGGCATGACCCTGCATGAGGCCTGTAGTGCGGCTCTTGATTGGGTATGAGAGAAAGAACGAACTGTAGGAGGGGCTGTTCTTTCTCTTTTTTCTTTAGGTACGAAAAGACTATAGTGGAAAGAAAAGTAATGGTCAATAGGGCAGATAAAAACGTGCCGTAAAATACAGCACGTTAAGATAGATAATATGAAGGAGATGCCGAATTTAATTTGCGGTAATGTTGCCGTAGGTAGGAACTATAATTCGACGCATGACAATAAAAAGTCTCAAATCGTCTTAAATACTTCTATAAATACCATTTCTTGTGTTCCGTTCTCAATTTTACCAATGATTTACCAATATTTCTGGAGAGTCAGACTTGCAAAAACAACAAACTAGAATGAGGAGATTAAAAATAGAGCGAATTAAAGAAATATATTTACGATGAAAAGAACGGACTGCATTACATTCTGATCGGAGATTATTATATACCAGATTTGAAACTGCCGGAGGAACACCGCCCCATCGGAAAGTATGGACGGATGCACTGGGAATATTTAAGAGAAGTCCATCCAGCGAGATTGAATACATTGACGCTGACCGGGGAATTGTGGACATATCTTGCAGACCTGAACGAACAGGCACAGGAACGGTTAGACACCATCATGGAGCAGATGAAAGCCGCCGAGGGCGTGACCGAGGAATTAAAGCGTATCTGTCAAATGGAATGTGTGCAGCGTTGCAATAACATTCACAACCGAGCAGAAGAAATTGTTTTGCATGAGATGATTTATTCATAACGGTATGCTAGAATGATTATTACAAATCGGATTTGTGAAAATTATTGGTCGTGAGCCATCTTGCGATTTAACTTACTATACGTGCATAAGGAAACGTATGATTTGCTGACAGGAGAAGACTTAAAAAGTTGATTCATTAGTGTTGATATGAGGAGGTCATTAAATGCAGAGCGCAATCCATGAAGGATATGAATATCAGGATTATTTTACTGTTTCAATAATCCTACAACTGATGCTTCGCCAGACAGATGCTGAAATAATTATTGATCGTAAGGATTTCAGCGGAGATAAATTTGACGATTTAAAGGTAAAGACGCCTAATAGTACCACTGAATTTCAGATTAAGTATTCTGATGATGAAAGCTCCCATAAACTTACTAAAGATGACTTTTCAAATGGCAATGGACATGATACTGCGTTATGCGATCTTTTTGCTTCTTGGAAAACTAGAAAAGAATCTGAAAATGATACTCAGATAAAGCTTTGCCTTGCGTGGAACAGGCCTAGGGATGATGATCCGATTGTAGACTTTTTAAAGCCCATTCAAGATCAGTCCCTACCCTTTTCAACGGTTGCATTTATGTTTGATGGAAATTTGTTTTGGCAGGAAGGGAAACTGCCTCCCAAAACGTGGAGGAAGTTTAATACGGCGATTAAAGAAGGATATATTGATAGAGAAGACTTTTTATCGTTTTGTAATGAACTTACGATTATTCTTGAAATGCCTAAGGCAAGTCTAGACTTAAAGAACCCTGGCGGAATCGAAAATGTGGTTATTAAGCAAGTTGAGAAATTGGGTATAGGAATTTATCCAAATGATAATCTAAACTTAGAAGAAGTTATTTATAAGCTTGCTACGGAAGTGAAGCACTCCAGAGCGATGGGTAATAGACTTTATACCAATACATTAATGGGGCGTCTTGGATTTATAATGGATTATGGGAAATTTGATCAAAGATTTCCAGTGGATTCAGCGCATAAGGTTATACTTGATGATGAGATTGAAAGGCTGCACGGAACAATTCGTGATTCAAAACGTGTCATTATTACTGGTAATCCTGGATCTGGAAAGTCTTGGCTTGTCGATGAATACATAGATAAACTTGAGAATGATAACAGTAAAGTTATTCATTATAATTGCTTTCAGTCATTGCAGGACACAAATAGTCTTGAGAGAATACGTGTAAGTTCCCTATATGGCAATCTGGTTTCACAGATCGTGGAACAATGCCCAGAATTAGTTGAGCATAAGAATACAATCTTTGGGGCTGATAAAGCAGAGCTTGAAAATCTGCTTCGACTCATTGGAGAAGAATTCTATTTAGTAGTAGATGGCCTTGATCATATCTCCAGAGAATATGATCTACATAAAGATCTTATTTCACGTTCAGAAACTGAAATCATTTCGGAACTGCTGGGAATTCATTTTCCTGATAACTGCTATGTCATAATAGCATCGCAGCCAATAGATGCACTGGATAAATTCAAAGACAATAGCTACTGTGTATTTGAAATTGATCCATGGGCTATTAAGCAAGTGAAATCCTTGATGGCGACTTTTCACATTACTGATGATGTTATCAAAGATGATGATTGCTCATCTATAAGTGAATATCTGCTTAAAAAATCTCAGGGAAATGCGCTGTACCTCAGTTATATCTTGCGTCAGTTACGAAACTCAAATGTAAATAAAGAATTAATTGACGGAATACCCGATTACGATATCAGTCTATCTGAGTATTATTCCTATTTATATAAAAAGGTTCATAACAATCGCACAGTTAATGCACTTTGTGGGGCAGATTTCTATCTTAGCCTAGATGATTTAATGGAGATTACTGGAGATGGAGAATTTGTAGAATGCGATATATCGGTGCTTCACCCATTATTGATTGAAAATATTCTAAGTGGCGGCTTTTCAATTTATCATGAAAGTTTCCGCCGATTTGTGTTATCTTCATTAAAAGATAAAAAGGTTGATTTAGAGAGAAATGTTTATGGTATTCTTGCTGATTGGTTACAGGAGAAACCATTTTTTGAATTTGATAAGTCGTTTTATTATCTTCCCGAACTACTGTATAAGGTTAAGCGTGATGATGATAATATGGCTTTGATTGAGAAAGAATTTGTTCTTAAATCAGTTTCAGAGGGTTATTCTCGAAAACGCATAAGAATGAATCTTAATTGTATTATTCGAAGCGCAGGTAGAACCAGAAATTTAGTCGCATTGGTAACAGCTGGTGAATTGTTGGCAATGCTTGATGATATGAACGAATTTGAGAGTACTGGTGAAGAATACTTCCAATCAATATGTGCTATAAAGGGTGCTTCTAAACTGAATCAGTTAATGCAGATTGATGGAAAACCAACCTTTGATAAGAATACAGGTCGGCTTGCATGTTATATTTCTTCGAAAGCTGGTATTACACCTTGGTGGGAACTGTATTTAGATACAGATGCTAAACAGTATAAGATTGAGGATTTTAAATACTATTTTAGATATCATCTCGATGAGCAGGGGGTTAGTATTATTCCTAAGCTTATGGAAGCAATAGAAAAAGAAAAGGATTCAATAAGAAATCAATGTATTGAGATTGCGTATGATGAGCTAGAGGGCTACATAGAATTTAATGAAATTGCTTCAATTGCGGAGGAGCAACAGCTGATTCATTGGAAAGACTATCTTTCATATATTGAAACTGGATATTATCCGCAAAGTGATGTTTCCTTTGAAGCTGCTATTAGGAACTGGGAAAAAATTAAAAAACTGAAGATGCCAGGAGAAGAAGATATCAGAATCTTCAAAGAATTATTTTCACAAATATACTATCTCTCTGAGCAGGGGGATAGAAAAGCTATAGAGGCAGTCGTTGCTGATTGTGAAAATATTAACTGGTTCTATAATTGGATAATTTACTCTGTCAAGATGGCAGAATTGTGTGCACACACAGCACAAATGGATTCTAAATACATCTGTGAATCAGCGATTACTAATTTGGAACTACTGCTACAGGATACAGAAGTTTTTAAGGGAGAACCACGTACCTGCGATTTGTATTTTCTCCAGAATGAATTGACAAGGTCATATGAACAGGCGGTAAAACTGATTTTCCAAAATGGAGAAGTAGAGGATCTAGAGAAAGCATTAGATATTCTCGAACGGCTTGATAATGAAACTGGAACAAGTTTTGATCATAGCATGGGAGGTCCATTAACTGATGCTGAATTATTAGGATTAATATCTCATTTTCTGACTATTGATAATTATGAAATTGTAAAACCTTATTTATTAAGAATTCAGGAGAATATACACGACTTTACAACTTTTATAAATGCCAGCACTGTTGCCGAATTAACTGTTTTAAAGCTTTCATAACAACACTGGATTTTATGCTGGTTTCGATATTTCTCACGAAAGTGGTATAAAATACCTGCTGCCGGATTTGCTCACTAAGGGCAAACCGAAATTCCTGCACACTTTCTGTACGGTACTTTGAAAATGATTCTTCCTGATATGGCAGTATCTTCATGGCACAATACGAGATGTTGATCAGGTTAACCAACATTTCGATTCCCTTCCGACTGCGTAACATATAGCTGCATAACGACCAGAACGTTTTCTGTTCATAATAACTCACCTCGATATTCCAGCG
>NZ_AUJR01000088.1 GCF_000424325.1 [Clostridium] clostridioforme AGR2157 | reverse complement strand
TGTTAATGTAAGTCCTGTTTCGTATGCCTCTCCGTTTTTACAAAAGTATACATTTCCATCTCCTAAGACAAAGAATCTATACCATGTTTTTCGCAACATCATTATTGCATATGCGATATCCATGGTTGAGTACATATCAAGGACATATCTCCAACTGATCCCTCTGCCTCCTTAGTAAGCTCCTTCTGGATCTGCCGGAACTCTATATAATATCTGCTCCCAATCTTCGAGACCAAAATCAGCCTCATGTGTTAATCTTTCCATGTGTTCCTCCTTATGCTAAACTCCATCATCCTTTTTTCTCTTTCTGGATCTCCTTCAGAAACTCAACCAATTCCGTTTCACTGTCCGGATACCGGTTATACGTCTCATGTCGGTTCCACTTACCGCATCCATGCATCGGATACTTTGTCGGCTCCGAACCTCCTACCAGATGCAGGTAAGAGGATGTATAATCCTCTCCGGTAAACTTGTTATAATTGCTGTACTCCTCTGCGATCAGCCTCGCCCCATTCTCAAAATCATACTTGTAATACCTGGCCCCGATATGCTCATCCGTATACCACAGGCCCCATGACTGGTAATCCCTCAGCCATGCCTTACGCTGGTCATTGTTCTTCATGACCGGAAGCGCTGGCTGTTTGGGTTCTTCTGGCTCCGGTTCTTCCAGATTACACAGCATACCCGCAAGAGCTGCCACCAGTATCTTTTTCTTCCGGAGCAACTTCGGCGGAAGAGGTTCCACCTTATCAACCTTTATCATTTCATCCAGGAATTCCTTTTCTTTTTCTAACATCCCCCGGAGTAGATCCACATCTGAGGGTTCGTTTTCTGCTTCCGCTGTTTCTTCTTGGTTTTCATTTTCGCAGCAGATCTCCTCATTCTGCTGCTCTTTCGCAGCGGGTTGCTGTGGTTCCTGATCCAGTACCCTCATGGCCCACTCGCAAATATATTCGCAAGGATTCTTGCAGTGCTTGCAGCATGGGCTTGGTTCCCCGTCTCCCGCCCGGTGATAGGCCAGTTCATGGTTCACGAACTCACAATTCTCCCCTATCTGCTCCCGGATTCCGTCCAGATTCATAAGTATCTCGCACGGAAACGGATTCCCGCAGGACGCCCCTACACACCGCCGCTCTGCCTGCCGTATCTCGCATTCCATAGAGCAGGAGAAGCAGTCATGTCCGCCCTCGCATCCTTCTGTTGCTATCAGACTATCTGCTGGGTATTCCCGCCTGGGTGTTCCGTAGGCTGATAATTGTGGAGCCGGGCGCCGCTGCGAACTATAACATTCCAACTCACAGCCACCGTGCCTGACGCATTCCCAGCAGCACACCCGGCTGCAATCTTCTCCAGTACCCGGAATGAGCTTATGGGCTTCCTCCAGGGTGCAGTCAAATTCTGGCCGGTGGATGCACTTCCCGGACTTCTCCGGTTCATGCGGCACTTCTGACCGCGGTTCTGGTATCGGCTTTTCCTGTTGCGATATCGCAATGGATTCTTCCGTTTTCTGTTGTCCTGGATCCGGTAGCAAGTCCGCCGCGGATATTGTATAGGTCTGTTTCTCCGGCTGTCTGGATGCAATCTCTTCCCTGGCCTGGACTGATGCAGCCACATCCTCCGGTTCCACACCCGAGAAATCTGTCAGCTCTACCTGGCCTGGGATATGTACATACGGGATTTCCTTTGGTTTGCGCATGTTTCTGATATCCTCTACGCGGTCCGATGGCGATACCCGCTCCATCTGCTCGTCCGTAAGAGACAGCATCTCTTGTAACTGGCTCTTACCAAATTCCTTGTATTCATCCCTTATGATAGGGCTGTTCCCGTCCTTGGAAAACCGGTCATTCATGGACATGTATCGGCTGGCCGTAGACTGGCTGATGCCATACTCGGCCTTAGCAAAATCCCAGATGGTTTCATGACCATCTTCCCGGTACATCTCTTTGTCCCGGACCAGCTTAAGATAATACCCTATAGCAATAAAGCTCCTGGCCGCCGACGTGATATTGGATTTTATAAATACCTTGGCATCCTCATAGCTGACACTCTTATACCACTTTATTTCTGCTGGTTGTACCGACGCCGTTTCCTCCATATTGGTTGTTAACTCCTCCATCGTGGCCCCTCCTCCCCTTAACTTTCATATATCTGTACCCAGGGACTGTTATGGTCCTGGGGCATTCGTCAATGTAATTTATCAATCCTGCTTCCCGCATATCCCGCATGTGGTTAAATATCGTTGAGGTGGATGCATAACCGACTCCATCTGCAATTTCCCTATTGGTAGGAGGGTAGCCACATTCCAGCAAGTAGCCTGTCACAAAATCAAGTATCTTCTGATGGATTTCCTTCATTCCCTTCTCCTTCCCCCGCCCATTCCTTTACCCGCTGTAACACCAGAGCGTCATAGTCAACATTTCGTTGGTCGAAATTGTGGAACTTGTTTCTCTGATTTGCAGTGCTGTCTTTGACTGGCCGTTTCTTTTTCAACGGATATATCCCCGTCCAATGGTTCATGATGCTCTGGTCAAGGATTGCAATACGTTCCTTGACATCACACCCTATTTGTCCCAGTTCCTTCTTTATCAGTTCCGCACCATCAGCTGTCAACGGTTTATTGATGTCCCTCCGGAACCCCACAAACCGGGCAAAGGCCGCATCCAGGCTTTCCTCCGGGGGAATATCCGCCTCTCTTTTATATAAGATTTCTTTTTCTTTTATTTCTTTTCTTTTTACCTGCATTTCCTCCGAAGATTTACTTATTTCCTCCGCGGAAATGCCGTTTTCCTCGGAATCAATTGGAAAAATGGGTGTATTTAATAAAGGTTCCCCGTTTTCATCAAGTAACCAGTATTGCGTACTATAGAGCCGTCTCTTCAGCAGCTTCACAGCTATCATGTGGTAGCGTTTTTGAATCCCAACAGAGGTGATAATATTCTGCAGCATGAGGTCTTTATCAAAAAGTCCTAAATCAGCACAGTAATCTATCACTTGCACAACGGCCTTTTGGCTTTTAATCCACTTGTTTCCAATCTTTCGGATGACCATTTTTGATAGCTTGTCTTTAGATAGATTCGCATAATAGCCATTTGAGTAAACGATTGTCAGTATACAATCATATACGGTGACTCCCAGCGGGCCATATTCGTCCAGCAAATCAAATATCTTATCATCCTCATAGAAATTAACAACCTTCGGGAAGTAGTCCAGGTCCTTCCTGCAGTCCCTACCCAGGAAAACCACCACCTTCCACTTTAAAGGACGGGGCGGCGGTCAGAAAGCAATGGTTTGCCGCCCCGCAGACACCTCCGGCATTTAATACCGTGACATATTATATTTGTCCGGAGGATAAAGCACTGAATTATCCGATGATTGTAATTCGGCTGCTGATTGCCTCAGGCATTTCCATGATAGCATCTGCAAAGTATTTCTTGATGTTGGATACCGCCTCATTCTTCCAGATGCCGTTTTCAGCCTCTACAATCATAAAGGACGGTTCATCCTTATCGCCAATCCGGAATACAAACTTGCTGGCAGGCTGCGCCACCTCCTGGAACGTGCGGTAAGGTATCAGTGTCACCGGATTGGGGACTATCACATCCGCCTTAGCTGCCACCCCAACGGTCATGGTTGCAACCTGGGAAACGCCGTCATCCGAATAGGACTGATTATTTTTTCTTTCCACATTCCCGGCAACCTTCATGATTAACTCCAGGTCCGGACTTGGCTGGAAATTGGCCTGTATCTCAATCATGAATCTCTCCTGGTCGTACCAATGGCCAAACTGGAACTCAGAAGTCACCGCGCCCACCTCAATTAGGCACTCCCTATTGCGCTCCGCATCCAGTGAGGACATCAGCCGCACCCGCTTTGGTCCCATGATATGTATAATCATATCCCTGCCTTCCGGGAACTCTTGGCTGCAGCTGCCTATGTAGTCCACCATGGATGACAGGCTGTGGGTTTCGATTGCTTCGGCCCTCTCTGGCGAATCATACCGTTTCAAGCTTTTGTTGGCATAGGTCTTGCCACATATCTCAATGACCTCTGTTTTTTCGTTTTCCCGTGCCAGTTCCTCCACATGCTCCAATGCTGCTTTTAATCCTTCCATCATCTTTCCTATCTCCTTTTCATTTTTATTGGTTAGCCACTGCCCTTAAGTCAATCGGGGCTTTGCGGGGTTCCTCGTAAATTTCTCCCGTTTCCGGGTCAAATGTCTGCGCTGGCTGCCGCACTTCTGTATAGGCCGCAGCTGGCGCTGCTGCAACAGATGTTACCTGGGGACGGTCGCTTCCATACTCGGACATCTCAATTCGGCCAGTCCTGGCATCTTGTCCCACCAGGAATACTGTCTCTGACTTCTGAAATCCGGCCAGTTTGGTCTTAATATCAAACTTAATATCAATCACTCCGTTTGATTTAGGCTTGAAATTAAGATTAATGGTCATTCCTCTGGCTGTCTCAGGATCCATGTTTGGGTCCAGGATATTCCGGCCTATCTGAGCTAGGGCCATCTTAAACTTTTCAGCTAGCTCTCCTCCAGCAATGTTGTCAAATGTGATTGCCACTTAATCACCTCCTCTTTTACATATATCTATCAACCAATCCCGCGATATCATAGTCCCTTTCCTGACTCCAAACATCCCAGAAATCAATTGTCCTTGAAACAGGACGTTCCCTTGCCAGCTCCACTTTGATTTTGAGTGGTATTGGGACAGCATCGCCAACAATCAGCACCTCGCCTGGGTTAAACATCGTAACAGAATCAATTATCTTGTCGCCCCCATCCGGCAGCATCCCTTTAATCAGAGCCTTGTCATTCTCATTGTTTAGCTTTCCGATAATCATGTTGGCGCACTGGGCAACAATGGTCTTATTCAGCTCTGATGGCCTCTGAGTGGCGGGAAACAGGGTAATTCCGAACTTGCGCCCTTCCTTTGCAATATCCTCAAATACTTCTACCATCCTTCGTTGGCTGGCCGTCAGCTGGAAGTTGTCCGGGATGTAAACATGGGCTTCGTCACACACGATAGTAACCGGCCGTATGCTGTCCATGTCCTGCTGGCGCTGGATATCAAATATCAATCTGGAGATAACCCCTATGATAGGAAGAGCTACATCGTGCGGCACACCGGACAGGTCAATGTTTTTTACCGGCTTATCCGTTCCCAGCACTGCCTCCATTACTTCATAGAGATAGCTCTGTAACTTCTCCTCGAACAAGAAGCTGTACCGGCTGTCCATCATCCGATCCTTTAACAGGTTCACGGTACTGGTAAGCTTTCCGTTGTACTCCCCCTTAGTGGTTTTGGCCATCCCAGCCTTATCCCCGGTTTTGTAAACCTCTCCTGTCGTGACCACATGATTATCCAGGCTTTCCATTTCATCTATTAATCTTTGATAGCTGAAATATACCGGCTTATTTTCTTTTCCATCCGGGCACACCCGGTAATATGCCTTGCGGAGCGCTGTCATCACCGTGGTGGCGCTCTCCTCGCGGATTTTAAGGATATTAGCCACAATGTCGTTAAACCCAAACATCCAAATAGGAAATGGAAAGTCCTCTCCAATACGGATATTGGAGGCATACGACAACTGGCTATACTCCCCATGGATATCAAACACAACCAGGTTAGCCCCCGGGAGCTTTGCTGTCTCCTCCAGTATCTTTGCCACTGTCTCTGACTTGCCGGCGCCGGTATTCCCCACAATACAGGAATGACGCTGGAAAAACTTATTGCCATCCACAACCGCGTCACAGGAGTAAGCAGCATAGGTGCCAATGCGGAACCCTCCCCGGCCACGACCCAGCATATCCTCAAATTCCCTAATCCCGATACGGCAGATACTGACATTCGTTGTTGGGTATACGTCTATGGCCTTTAAGAAACGCCCATCCTTAAGGCTGCCGATGATGGTACAGTCAATACTCTTAATCCCGGTTATCTCTCCCAGGAAATCCTCCTCACCAATCCGTTCCTCCGAATCAGTGTCGGTCAGTCCTGTTACCATGGTCACAAGGCTCACCTCCCCATCAGACACAGATAACAGGTCATTGATGCGGATATCCCGGAACTCTGACAGGTTTGTCCTTATCTGGACGCTGTCACTTAATATTTTTACAAGTTTCATATATTCCTCCCTTGCAGCTCCAAAAGCTCATTATAGTTACGAATGGATGCCGCCTTAATGGATTTACAATAATCACATTTTCCGCAATACCGCGGCGGAACCCGGCCCTTTTTTACATCACTAAAGTGTTCTATGTTCTCAATAATTTCAGTCCGGGCCATATCCAGCGTTGACTGTGGGATTTGGAAGATATCCAGGTCCGTCACCCGCTCCTTGGTCGCTACCGCCAGATAAAACGGCAGGCGCTCCCCGGTCACAGCCTCAACCCCTGCCTGATAGACAGCCCCCTGCAGGTCATACCTCCAAAGTGGCAGGCTCTTAAAGTTCGCCACCACTTTAAGGTCCGTGATGCAGATGCCTTCCAAATAGCTGTCCATTTTCATCTTCCAGGCGATATCCGGGAATACCTCAAAGGTCATAATCCGCTGCTTTTCCCCGCTCATAAACCGCATAAACAACGGGTCTGACTTTATCCGGCCAATAATCTCATTGGCCTTACGGAACTCGCTTTTCAGTTCATTCTTCCGGGTGAACAGTTCTGGATTATCCTGCATAAATTGTGGAAGTGTTCCCTCGAAGTAGGAATCCACAAAGGAACCGACCAGCAGTGCCCTGGTGATGGGCTGCTGGCATTCCCCGCGTATCTTTGCCACGGCCATTGCCTCACATTTGACAAAATCCTTGTATTGGGACACTGAAAAGTACTGCTCATTGGCTTCCTGGCTGTAATAATTCTCGGATGTCAGTTTCATAACTTCCCCCTATTTAAACCTCGGCTCCTGAGTTTCATCCGGAACGAAGGACGGATCCAGATCCTGCGGCTGGGCCTGCCCTGTTTTCTGGTCAGTTTCGTTTGCAGGCTTTTCCACTGTCGGCGGCTGGGACTCTGCCTTTTTTGTTTTACCCTTCTTGCCCTTTCCAGTCCCTTCCTTTCCCTCGAATGGATTCCTATTGATTTCGGATTCGTCTACAGCCGGCGCTAGATCAAAATAATCTTCACGGTCTGCCATACCATCACGCAGGGACATGTATACTTTTTTCAGGCGGATCAGGTTCTGCATGGTAAAGCTCTCTATTTTGCATCCCATGAACTTCTCCAACATTGCTACTGTCACGCCGTATTCCCTTTCAAACGTGCCGGCAATCGCGCGGACCGTATCTTCCAGGGGCTCCCCATTCTCACCCGCCAGCGTTTTCCCACACTGTGCAATAGCAGCCTCAATCACATCCCCAGGGATAACGCCCAGAATGCACGCCCTGAGCCTGCGGGCTCCATAATTTGCTACCTGTTCGTAAATGTCTCGCGGCGCGGTGAGGGGGACAATGCCGTTCTTTTTTGATTCCCTGACATGCGGCACAGAGAAAATCTTTGCCTGTCGGGTATTTGTTTCCAAATCCCAGGCATAGGCCATAACCTGGCTTTCCCCGTTTCTTTGCTCCAGCTCAATGATTCCAAAATCAATATTCCCCCAGCTCTGCGCCATTGCCTCCGCCAGCCGGATGGATGGCCCAGTCACACGTTCGCCGCCGCGGGGATATTCATACATGGATTTTTCTGCCAGACCCTTACGTTGGCAAGCCTTCATAATGCGGTTAAAACTTTCAAACTCATTTCGCGGGAACTTCTTGGCAATCACCATGGCCGCCTGTACTTCCTGGGCCTGACGGCTTACTACCATATCCGCTATTGTTCCGCGTGGCGTTGCCAGAGCATTGTTCTCAAAAATATTTGCAACCTGTTCCATAAATCATTCCTCCTTAATCCAATTCCCGGAATAATACCATTCCACCAGCATCTTCCGGAACTCTTTCTGTTCTTCCAGTGTGCCGCCCAGACAACGCTCCAGGGCATAGGCGTATGCGTCACCCTCATTTACAATGGTCCCATCCTCAGGGCCTATCCCTTTGTAGTGCATGGATCTGCATCACCTTCTCTCACCATCAGCTTTCCACAATTGGGGCACGGTGTAATCTCGCCCAGCAGGGACCAGTGCCGCAGGCCACAACTGCATACCAATGTAAAAAATGGTGCTGTAATCTTTACATGGCTGCTAGGATAATAAGTTTTAGATATTTCCACCTTGCAATCCTCCGATATCTCCCTTATAATAAGGGTGTGTATTTTAGTTATTGGACCTCTCCGCGGTTGCCGCCGCCGGGGTCCATTTTTTGTACGACCGGCACGGTATCATTCGGCTGTACTCCATACATCGGTTCCGGTACCGGCAGCTCCTGCATGTTACTGTCTCCATGGCTACCTCCTCTCACAGTCTCACGCTCATGGTTTGCCCAGACAACTCTGCGCGAATCCACATCTTGAGAATCTCAATCGCCTCACCAACCTTATCTGCTACTTCCCACCCAATCCACCGGCGAAGCCATTCGGTGTCCCCTGT
>NZ_AUJR01000087.1 GCF_000424325.1 [Clostridium] clostridioforme AGR2157 | reverse complement strand
TACTACATTTATTACAGATGGGAGGCAGTTGCAAATGAATCAAAGATATGTGGATGAACTCAGACAAAAATACATCAAAAATCCTCCAGAAGGAATGACACCCAAACTGGTCAAGGACATGACCGATTCTGATTTATTGGATATGCATTACTTTTTAACTGAAGATGACGACCTCGACGATGATGGATGGGAAGAAGGGTTCTATATCGACCTGTTCTAAACCACCGTCTGTTTTCTATACCCTCCTTTGGCAGAATCATTAGTTTACATAACTTCGTTTCAGCAAGGACTTTCCTATAATATAAAAATAGCATCTGCGTTTGAATATGCAGATGCATAGTCCGTAGTATAATGCAAACGTCCTTTTGCATGATTTCGTTTCATCATTTCTTCTAAATCAGTTTCATAAATTGGCGACTTCCCTGACTCCATTAATTCTACTTTTTTCTTATCCACATCCACACAGATAACATCATGTCCTTTTTCTGCAAAACATACTCCTGCCACAAGGCCAACATAGCCTGTTCCTGCAACCGAAATCCTCATCCTCAAACCAGTATGATATGCTCAGACACCATATACATACAATCCTTTCTTATTTTATCTTCTATAGAAAAATAGAAATCCTAATCAGTATAATTCTCTTTAATCCATTCCTTTGCAATATATAAATCAATTTCATGATGGATATCTATCGACTCATCAATTACATACGGCAGGATTTTATCTCCCATAAATCCCCATGGCTGCTGTCCTTCTCTTCCTGAACACAAAAATCCCACATTTAGAACCCAGAAATTATGTGCCAAGAAATAACACACTGGCAAATCCTGCCTGTTAGTTGAAACTTTCCCTTCTATCCCCTGCTCATACATACTAAGGGTTCCATCCTCCATTAATCTTTTTGCCCTCAACGGATGATGGTCATTATCTATGTATGTCGGTACAACAGCGGTAACAGCAGGATTGTCCTCCATCATTTTTATGCAGTCATCAATCCACTGGGATTTGATGGTTACGTTATTAGCCAGGATAACTACTAATATTTCCGGCAGTTTTCCCTTCTGTTTCATGATATCAAGCGCATGCATGATACAGTCAACGTGTTGTGATGTAGGTAGCGCAAGTTCTTTTGGCCTTACAATGGATTCATATCCTTCGTCACTGGCTGCCCTTAGAATCTTTTCATCATCACTACTACAATATTTATCCCGTATATACCTACTTTTTGCCCCTGCGTGCGCTGGATAATAAAGTACCGGTTTCCCTAAAATGTCAAGCACATTCTTATCCTTTAACGTATTATTTCCTCTTCCCGTCAATAATGCTGTAGTTTTCATCATTTCCTCCTTTGAATTCAGGTATTTTATAAACAGATAATACCTATTTTTTTATAAAAATCAGAAACCTGACAATCCCCATCAACTAAACGAATGAGAGAGACTGTCTCAAAACCCATTTTTTTTGCCGTCTGCAGACCTGTACTTTTTATGCCAATAACCCTTAACTGTTTACCTGATGCACATGATAAATATCCTTCCATGGATATGGAGCGTTCCAGTTCCACTTCATTACAAAATATATCAAGAACCTCTGTCTCCCGTGGATGATACTTGTAATATACATTCAATCCATTTTCATGCGCATTCTGGATTTCCCTTTCTAGTGCCAGTTCAACATCCCTCCTTTTATCTCCATATACACGCAATAAATCCAATACAAACAGAATCCCTTTATCATAAAAGGGATTCTTCATATTAAAATATATTTTTTTTATTCCTGCTTCAAAGGCTT
The DNA here is from genome assembly GCF_000424325.1 of [Clostridium] clostridioforme AGR2157. GTDB lineage: Bacteria > Bacillota > Clostridia > Lachnospirales > Lachnospiraceae > Enterocloster > Enterocloster clostridioformis_A. Next base: position 6,783 of record NZ_AUJR01000087.1, on the reverse strand, counting down.
CATCCGGTATCTCGGTTAGCTTCATGGATTTGTATCGTTCCTGAACATACTGTGGATAAGAAACGTACGCGTGCTTTAATAGATAGTGCCCTCCCATGTAATAATTTAAATCATAATACTTATTCAAACAGAATATATACTTAAATATAATCTTGCGGATCATACGTGTCATCCGGTTAGCCCCCATTCCCCCAGATACAACTCCATTAGAAAAATATGCCGTTGAACCATCTTCCAGCCATACAAATTCTGTCTCCCCATTCACTCTTCCTGAGTATTTCATAATGTACATTTCCGGAATGCACATATCCTCCACAAGTATGACCCGATCATAGTCATTTTTTATAAATTGCTTTATTTTATGATATATGACCGGGTAACGTCTTATTTTATTCCAATATCGTTCATTTATCTTGGGATAGGCTCCTGTCAGAAACAATACTTCCTGATAAGAAGATGTAAGGGAATCCCTAACCATATCAGAAATGTTAAAATCCTGAAATAAAATTAAATGATTTGTATCCCGGGCAAATACTGTATAAGCCAGGCCAGTGCCCAATATTAAATTATACTGTGTGTGCAAAACAAATAAATTTCTCATTTTCATCCTTTTTCGTCATTATTCCGTTATTTTAATATACGGCTTTTGAAATATTTTTTGACCAGACAAAATATTTCAAAGAACAATGGATCTTTTTTTATGAACAGGATAGTACAATATACCGTGCCGCCTATGAAAATCTGCTCTAATGTAACAATAGGGCCAGGACTTTGGATATACCCGCACAAAAAGACGGCAATAAACATAACTAAGGAATACAAAAAATATCTTATTGACTGTATAAATATATTTCTTATCCTCACCTGTCTGTTCAAATAGTAAAACTGAATTCCTACCAGAGTATAATTAGAAAACAATGTAGCAATTGCAGCACCTATATATCCGTAACATGGAATTAGAATTGTATTAACCACTATATTCAAGACTGCGCCTGCAACATTTGATTTCAGCAGGATTCCCATCTGATTGGTGGCGGTAAAATACTGTGAACCGGATATCCCTATAAGTGTATTACTGATTACCATGGGTGATAAAATAACAACCGCTTTAGCAGTAGCCATAAACGCTCTGCCCAAATACCACGGTATGAATTTGTATGCAATTCCCATCAGCCCAAACATCATAGGCAAGGCAAGAAACATGGAATAGCCTGCCGCTTTTTCAAGTAATCCGCCGATAACCGTTTGATTTCCCCGCTTAAATTCATTTGCAATACGGGGCATCATTACGGTGCTCAGCACAGTGATGAAAGTAAGCGGAATAATCACAATCTTCTCAGCCTGGTCATAGTAAGATATCTGGCTTGTCCCATTAGTCAGCCATCCAATCATAACTTTATCAACCTGTAAATAAATAGTAGCTACTAAAGAGGGAAGAAATAATTCAACAGAACCCCATAAATACTTTTTGAAATTCTTAAACTGTATCTTTTTTACCTTTATATATTTTCTGAGCTGCGGGTACGCCAATATGTTAGCAATCATCGTTGACAATGAAAGCAGAAAGATATATCTGCCTATATCCTGTTCTGACTTCACGAACAAAAAAATACATAATGTGCTGAGAATTTTTGCAAACATATTTTTTAAAGCCGGGATTTTCATATCTTCCAAACCGACAAAAAGCCAAGTACAGTCAAACACATTTGCCAGGTAATAGATATAAAATAATCGAAAGAAAATCGCGAATCCTGATATTCTTGCATATACTATGTACACAATTGTTCCAAAGATTCCCAAAACAGCCCTTAGTCCCATTATGTCCCAAAACATTTGGGACATCTCTTCACCGTCATCCCGCATATAGGCGGTCTGTCTGTTCCCATAGGAATAAATACCAAATAATGAAACTGACATAATGACCGATGTGGAGGAGGATACATAGCTGTATATCCCCAAGCGTTCCGCGCCCAAAACTCTTGCCAGATACGGCGCCGTAATCAGTGGAACCAACAAGACAAACATGTTATATAAAATATTATAGAAATAATTTTTCAAAATCCTGCTCATATACTGTCATACCTGCTATGCTTATATTCCTTACTTCTTGGAACAATCATCTTTAAGAGCCAGATTGGACCAAACATAAAGACAATGTCAATTGCCCATGAACTAATGCTTCCCCTGCATACAAACTGGAATAGATATCCGAACATGATGCTGTAAGAAATCAGCTGTAAACGGTCACCGGTCTTAAGCATCCTGTAATATAACTTCCTGGTAATATACCCAAAAATAAACATACCTACAATAGTTCCCAAAATGCCAAACTCATAATAAAACTCACCAAGGTTGGGATATGCGGAACCGCCGAATGAACTTCCGTACATTGCTTCAAAGGCTGTTTTTCCTAAGGTGGCAGGTTTATTTTCCCATATGGCATGAGGGATAAACTGAATCAGTATATTCAGGAAACCCAATCCCCAATGATAGGGTATCTCTTTGGGAATCATTCCTGTCAGGTTATAGAAAGGGAAAAATATTTCCACATTATACATGAACGCTTTCATCATGGTATCAAAGTCTACAACAGATAAATCAATCCGGGTCCCCGCCCTCATGGTTTGTCTGAAAATGCCAATTATACAGACCCCAACAAACATTAAAAAGAGTCCCAGTAAAACAGTTCTTTTACGGGGCCGTGTTCCGGTACTAGCGTAATGATAAATAACAGGCGATAGTATAACCAATATGGCTGTATTTCTGGAACCGCTGCTAAGAGAAATCAGTGCAACTACTGAAAAGCACAGATATGTGGAGACACGGCCCTGCTTTCTATAAGCAAATAGAAGTAAAATAGCGGGGACCGCACTTCGCAGGAAACAGCTCAAAAAAAGCAGGCTTGTATTTTTATATGTTACCGGTTCGTCCGCACCAAACTGGCCAAAACTAAGCATCATCATGATTGATCGTCCGGTCAGCCTATAATAAGTCAAACTGCAAATCAGGCTGAATATCAGCAATACAAGCGCATATCTTAATATGAATACTTTGGCCTGTTCATCTTCATCCAATAATGCGGTTTCCGCCCTACGCCTGTTTTTTTTACAAAAAAAGCCTCCTAGGACATAGGAAATATAGCCAATTATAAATACTGTATTTCCTCTGGGAAGATACTTCATTACCTCTACACCCTGATAATCGGTCTGACCGATTTTAATCCATTCAAACGGTGCCCAGACAAACACCAGAAAATAAAGACCTGTAATTAAATAAAACGGGTCCATAACATCGAATCTTCGGGCTGCGATTATATGTGCGGACACGGATACGCCTAAAATGACGGATGTGATAAAAAGACACAGTACATTAACCATTCTTATATTTCCTTTGAATCATTTCAATAACTGCCCGGTTTACATTATCTTCATATTTTTCCCATGAATAATTTCTGCCCGTTTCCATTGCAGCACGTTTCATGTCCTTCATCCTGTCCCGGTGCTCCGTAAACCAGACAATCCGGTCCCTTAGCTCTCCAGCATCTCCGGTCTCCACAACAAAGCCATTTACTCCGTCTTGAATCAGGTCAGCAACCCCTGAGTTAGCGGAGCAGATAACGGGTAATCCCGATGCCATTGCTTCCAGGGCAGCCAGGCCAAAACCATCGCATAGAGAGGGAAATACAAAAACATCTGCATCTTTATATCGATTGGCAACTGTTTCCGGAAGCAGATATCCAAGATATTCTATATTGGAGGCATTTTTATGCTGTAATCTGTCCGGTATCATGCAATCCCCTACTATTTCCAAATGTGCTGACTCCGGATTTACCGTCTCAAAAGCTTCCAATAAATATGAGATTCCTTTCATTTGCCGTACTGCTCCCACAAAGAGAAAGCGGACTGCTCCATTGTTTTCCCTCATGGAAGGGGCATAGATTCCGGAATCAACACCATAAGGAACCACCCACACATCGCTGCCGTTTCGTCCGCTATATTCGATGGAGTGTTTTACTACATTAGACGCCGCCAGGAAAAAATGGGCATTTTTTATTTCTTCCTCGTAATCTTCCAGGGAATAGTCCCACAAAAAGCGCTTCTCACACCGCAAAATTTCAGCCCATTGGGGATTCTTGTCCATATCTTCTTCATATACATGTTTCACAAATGAGCGATTGGCCGCCGACATATCCATAATACGTACAATCTCCGGAGCCGCCTGCTTTAAACGTTCAAAACAGGATTTGGCGTTTGTGTCATACATGATGACTGCATCCGCCTTCATTTTCACAGCATATTCAGCTACTTTCCGCCCAAATGAATCAGCCACTTTCTTATTCCACCAATAATAGATTCTACGGCTATGGTCCACTCGATTTAACAAAAGCAATATCAGGCCTGACAAAATGTTATATTGTATTAGCTGTTTATCATCTATTTTGTCGCATCGTCGTTTTTCCAGGCGTTTTTTATTATCCTCATTAATGAATAGCCGCAAAAGTTTAACAATGAACCCATTCTTCTTATTATAAACAGTAGTTATGTAAGAAAAGAGGCAGCCATAACGATTGAGCGCCGATGCCAGCCTATAAGAATGCTGCTGCCCTGGGTGGGCAACGATAATTCGATATTTATCCATACTGTTTTTCTCCCAAGTACTGTAATTTCTTATAAAACATATCCCTTCTGGCGGCTAGTACATCATATTCATAAGAGGCGGCTTTCTCAAGATTCTGTTTACTTAATTTCTGATACAGACTGGGATTAGTCAGTATATCCCATGCCTTTTTTGCAAATGCCTCATCATCCTGTTGACTAAACAGACATTCCGCCGGTAAAAGTTCTGGTATTCCGTTTACAGGTGTGGATAAACAGGGTAACCCTACAGCCATTGCCTCGATGACGGTTCTGGGAAGACCTTCTCCTTTTGTCGGAAAAATAAGCAAATCTGACCCCAATAATTCTTGTCTGATAGCCTGTGAACCAGAGAGAAGGCCTGTGAACTCAATATAATCGGCTACTTCATAAGATAACGCCATCTTCTGAAATTCAGACCTCATGGGCCCATCTCCAATAAACTTTACATATACGTTCATCCCATTCTTACGCAAAATATTTAATACGCGTATTACTACATCATGTCCTTTTGAATAGTCCGTAATGCAGCTATTAATATGGACAATTGTATATTGATTATGAGGAACCGTACGGTCGTAATAAAAGAAATCTTTATTTAATATGATTGAAGAATAAAAGCTTTCAAAATGCATATGGTTTTCTTTGTGCCGTTTTACATAAGACGGGTACCTCTTCTGCAGAGCAGAACGTGTTACATAGGAAACACCATCAGCATTACCTGCCATAAATTTAACCTGCCAGTAAAAATAAATTCTTACAAATGGTCTGGATAGACCCTTATATGCTCCCGGAGCAAACGTATCCCATGGGTCATTTACAACCTCAACTGCCCAAGGAAGGTGTTTCTTTTTTACCTCATTGTGGACAGCATTGGCAATCGGACTGGGAATACGGTAAAGAGCATAACTACAGCCAGCTGCAATCCCAACCATTGCTTTTCTAATTTTCCAATAACGTAATACAAACTCTTTAGGCCCCCGATAATGTGGCAATTGAAAAAATTCCACATTGGGCCCACTGGAAATCATCATCTCTTCGTTAAGGCTTGACACATCACTAATTCTACAGGCAATCCGCACTTCATCAAAAACCTTTAGGTAGCGTTTCCAAAAGTCATATCCATAAATAGTCTTTACCCAAACCTTACCATCGGGAGTACGTATAAATTGATGATCAACTGTAACCAATAATTTTCCCATGTCCCCATCACCCTTATCTCTCTCGTAACTGTGCTAAAAATTTTTTTGTCTCATTGATACAGGCAAAAGAGTTCTGTGCAATTGTAAGGGATTCCCTACCGGCATTACTCACCCACTCTTCCGATGCATTTAGTAAAAAATATATGCACTCTTGAACTTCCTCCGTATCCAGGATGTCAAATACAACACCATTTTTATATGGTTGTATTAATTCCGGGCTATTCCCTGTATATATAGATACACACAAGGGTAAACCTGCAAATGCCGCCTCAATTGCAGACAGTGGATTGCAGTCCTGTAATGATGGCAGAAAGAAAAAATCAGATAACGCATAAAATTCTATCACCGTGTCTTGATTACAATACCCCATAAAATGCACATCCAAGTTTTCCTTGTCCGCAATATCCTGAAGTTCCTTCTTCATAGGTCCTTCCCCTGCTAATAAAAAACAGGCATTGGATATACCTTTAACTTTACCTGCGCTTTTCAAAAATAAATCCAATCCTTTGAGTTTAAGCAGTCTTGCAGGACAAAAGAACACCCTTTTCTTAACAGGAATACCATATTTTAACCTTAGGTCATATGTATCTTTCCGTTTTGTTATGGTGTTGTTGACCTCATAAATTATCAAAATACTGATTTACTTGCCTGTCTCTGAATTGACCTGTATACTGTCATCAGCATACAAAAAGGAAAAGGTCTCAGAGAACCCTCCTGGAAAGTTGTGTACTCTGAGACCCTGGTCACTAACCATGGTTATTATATCAGATTATTCACTTGTCCTCAAGGAGGAGTTTGTGTTTTTTGTTGAGAGCAGTGTGACCACCCATATGTGCCCGATCTGTCAGGCTACGCTTTCCTACCGGGATTCCCGTCCACGTATCCGCAAAAAAGAAGGCGGTGTGAAGGAGCAGTTAATCATCCGACGGTTTCATTGTAAGAACTGC
>NZ_AUJR01000086.1 GCF_000424325.1 [Clostridium] clostridioforme AGR2157 | reverse complement strand
TATGTACATGATCCGGCTGTATACTTCCTTGTAATATTTTTATTCCCTGACTGTCACAGCCTTGTCTCAGCAAATCTCGTAGCCTAAAGGCTACATCTCCTTTTAATACTTCATATCTATATTTCGTTATCCACACAAAATGGTACTTTATATCATATACCGTATGACTCCCATTTCTGTAATTTGCCATTTCTACGTACCTCCCGATACGCCAATTATATCACTGCCTCCTGGAAAAGGAAATGCCGCTGAAGCTCTACCGCCTAAAGGCGGTGGTTTTTACCTTAGGCTTGGAAAATAAAAAAAGCCGCTATGTAGCGACCTCATCAAAATATATAACAAGAGACAGAAGCCTCTCGGCTTCCGTACTCCATAATTTTTTTATAAAGGATTTCTTCTTTGGCGATGGATAATCGCAAGAATTTCTTCCTGCTCCTCCTGACCAACATCAATACTTTCCAACGCTTCTCTTGTTCCGCAATCCGCACAGATCAACGTTTGATTATCTATTCTGGAAAGAGCAGGAGGCTCGTGGTAGACCTGTCCGCATCGTGGGCAGATTTTAATCTGGGTAATACTTATTTCTTTCATGGCGAACTCCTTATATCACACTACATAATCCCACACTTTTTCTTCTGCCAGTTTCCGATATGTATTTCCATTTGGCAGATCTGTAGTACAACGGCGAACCTGCCGATTGAAGTATCTCTTATTCTTTTTTATCGAAAACTTTAATTCTCCACTTAAACTGTAAGGCCCCCTGCCTCTGCGCCAGCTTTGCTTTGTCCATCTTTTTGAACCGATCATCTTTCCACCTCCCTGCTCCTGTCATAGGCCTCATGCAAAAATTTAGGATCAAACCCAAAACTTTTATAGCCACTTAAGCATGTTTGCATATAAAAATTACTCGGCATGCCTAATAGTCTATCCTCGTGCATGATATAAACAAAGGTTGTCCGCATCCGGATCTTACTGCTTCGGATTCCCTTGATCGGAAGAAACATTTCCTTCTTGTAATAAAAAGTGGGAAAGCCTTCATAGCGATCCAGCGCCAACTCATCTTCAGCACTTATTTCCCATGCTGCAACCGGAACCCGGCTGCCTTTCTTTGGCTCAATTGTCAGATAAGAGCCGGTCTTACTTCCCTTAAAAAGCAATTCATAATCCGGGATCTCAGAAGTCCCGATGATCCGTGCGGAAGGGCAGCGCATCCGCATCTGCCGGATGTTTAAGTTGCTGCCATAAGCAATGTAGTATCTTTTTTTCATTTTGGTATCCATCCTTTCCGAAGGGATTACCCTTCTACCACCTTAAGACCGCCAAGGCGGTTCATAAGGTGGCAGGAGACTAATTCCTTCAAGCAGCTTCCCGTCCGTGTCTAAAGGCTGTATCTCCTGCCAGTCTCTTCGTCAGGATTTCCCTGGCAGTTTTGAATTCATCCCCGATAAATCCGAGCCGAAGAAGCCAGGTGCGCATAGCGTATTTTGGATTCTCATTCTGCTGTGGCTTCGGGCTGGCTGTTTTTAATGTCTTAGCCATCTGGCTCAGTGCAAGGCAAAGCTGAATATAGCTTTTCAGCTGTCCGGCATGAAGTCCGCCCCTGCGGTCTCCGCTAGGAGCATCGAATTGAAAGAGCCGGAATTCGACCGTCCCTTTTGTAAATGTTGCATGGTAGTTCAGCATATGGTAACGGCTGTCATTGTAGTGATGACTCCTACCACAGTTTGCATCGTGGCTACTGTACCAAATATCGGCAAGCTGTGTCATCGTAGTTGGCTTTCTGCGGTTGACCTGTTCCAGAAACTGGGGATCAACCGTCCGGCAGTAGCGTCTCATCCTGCCCTGATCGAGATTTAAAGCATCTGCAATCAGGCTTTCGTGGCTGGCCATGATGTTTGCCAGGTTGCGGAGCGTCTGCGGCGTATGGCCTTTGGCTCCGATATGGATGTGAACACCGCAGCCTCTAGTAGCATCACTCTTTGCTCCTGCGTGGCGCAGCTGCCGTATCAGTTCCTGTAAAGTTTCTATATCCGAGTAGGTCAAAATCGGAGTAACCATTTCGCATTTTTCGCTATCCGGTCCTGCAATGCTGACGTCCTTCTGGAATTTCCATTCCCGGCCCTGTGCATCCCATGCTGACCATGTGCTGTATCCGTTGCGGCCTGCAGTGTTCTCATAACGATGGGTTCCAAAGTATCTGGCTGCCACTCTCGCAGCTTTATCTCTGGTAATGTTATTCATTTCCACCTCAACCCCGATGGTCTGTTTCTTCATTTCCTCAATCTGCCTTGCCATTTTCTCATTCATTATAAAATCCTCCATTTCGTTTTGTGTGTTTTCCCTTTTGGTAGTACACATATTCGCTCTGAAGGCCGATAATAGCAAGTCAATTCCGAGGCATATATTATACAATCTTCAGCGAAAAAATTTGTGTATTTTTACAGTTGCTTACGGATGCAATCAACAATCTCTTCCTTTGGAAACTTCATTTTCATCACTCTCCAGCTCGTCCAACATTCTTTCGCATTCCTGATATAACTCCTGTAGCCTTGGTATCAGTTCCCGTTCTTTAGGGGTAAGCTCCACAATATTGATAGGAATGGACAACACACGTTTTGTCTGCAGAAGGACATACTGGATACCAACCATCTTTTTCATAGGAATTTGTATATCTTCATAAAAGTTTATTCCCGCCTGGTAGTTTCCCCGATCCACACGTACCAAGATGCCTTGCTGGGTTGCCGTATAAACAGCGCTGCTGATATGAGTACGGTCAACTATTGTAATATTATTTTTCTTCAAATAATCCCGGAACTCATGAACGGAATGCGGTTGAAAATCACTCCAAAATTCGAGCAGAAGTTTTTTTGCCTGTGCCGTTTTCGATAAGGTATCTTCCATCATGCATTCCCTCCGAGTGTTTCACTTTTCTGATTGTTCATTTGGGCTGCTTTCACAGCGGCACGCCTTTCCTTCTGTGTAATGCTGAATTTTTCCGCCTCCTCTTTTGTCCGGAAAGCCGTATGTCCTTTCAAACCAGCCAGCAGAGCCTTCCTCGACTCCTTATTCGCCGTACCCGCCATGCCAAGCTGTACCAGCCAGATGCGAAGATAATATTTTTCATTATCTTCCACCACCGGAGTGGCGCTGACTCTCTTGGCTTCCTTCGCTTTTGTGACGATCTTTGCCGCCAATTCGGAATATGCTTTATTTTTCGCACTGTCTGGTGAAAGTGGGAAAGTAAAGGTCACTTTACCTTCTTCCACCACAATCCCCTTCAGGCCCGCCGTATCCGCTGACAGAAGGGTCTGAAAATTCTCCCAGGTATTCTCCTCCAAAAGCTGCTCCAGCTTTTCCAACAGGGAATCGCTAACCGCAAAGGTCTCATACCTTGTGATCCGGTTGAGCAAATAGGCCCGTGCATGGATCATAGAAAGTAAGTTTTGCAAAAATTTTCCCTCTCCGGTATCTGCCGGGATCTCAATTTTCACTTCATCCACAGGGGCTTCCAGATAGCCTTTCTCCTGCAAAAACTGTGTCAGAAGATCTTCTCCTTCCTCTGTCTCGCTTGTGATCACGCCGTCTCGGTCAATGGTAAGGCGGCCCACTGTGTAGGAAAAGGTGGGAGGCCCCACATAGTGCAGTTCTTCTCCCGTAAATTCTGCGATGTCCTGCACCATCTTTCTCCGGTTGTCTGTTTTGGTTTCAATCCTCATTGATTTTGCCTCCTTTGTTTTGGTAGTACATTAATCACTCAAAAAGGCAAAAATAGCAAGTCCTATTTTTCATTTAGCGCAGATATTTAAAACAAAGGAATATCCTCTCCCTTCTGAGAAAGGTGTGAATAGGGGATCTTATCACCGTTGCGAAGAACATATACCTGATTGTCAGAACCCGCTTTCTCCATATATCTTTTCACAATCACATCGCAAAACTTTTCATCCAGTTCAACACCATAGCAAATACGCCCGGTTTCTTCGCAGGCCATTAAGGTGGAGCCAGATCCGAGGAAAGGATCTAAAACAATGCAGTTGCTCATACAGGAATTCTGGATGGGATAAGCCATCAGCGCCACTGGTTTCATGGTCGGATGCTCCTTGCTGGACTTCGGCCGGTCATACTCCCAGATCGTGGTCTGTTTCCGATCAGAATACCACTGATGCTTCCCGCCGACCTTCCATCCAAACAGGCACGGCTCATGCTGCCACTGATAGGGAGACCGTCCCAACACCAAAGCGTTCTTCTTCCAGATACAGCAGCCAGACAGATAAAATCCAGCATCGTGGAATGCCTGTCGGAAGATCAGCCCCTTGGAATCCGCATGGAACACATAAATGGATGCATCATTCTCCATGTTCTGTTCCATATTTACAAATGTTGCAAACAGGAATTTATAGAAATCCTCATCTGGCATATTGTCATTCTGGATTTTCCCAGCGGTCTCTTCCACATTCACATTGTAAGGAGGATCAGTCAGAACCAGATTGGCTCTCCGGCCTTCCATGAGTTTCGTGTATGTCTCTGGCAAAGTGGAATCACCGCAGATTACACGATGTCTGCCCAAAAGCCAGATATCACCTTTCCGTGAAATCGGCGGATTTCTTAATTCTTCCTCCACATCAAAATCATCTTCCTTGATGTCCTTGTTATGAACTTTGGAAAACAGCTGCTCGATCTCCGGAGCCTCAAAACCTGTCAGGTCAGTATTAAAGTCCACACTTTGCAGATCCACCAGTAAATCAGCCAGCAGCTCCTCATTCCAAGCACCCGTGATTTTATTCAGGGCGATATTCAACGCCTTTACCTTATGCTCATCTTCAATATGAACCACAACGCACTGGACTTCTGTATATCCTAAGTCTTTCAGAACCGTCAGACGCTGGTGACCGCCAATGACTGTCATATCATAATTGACAATGATCGGCTCCACATAACCAAACTCCAAAATAGAGTTTTTAATCTTCTCATATTCCTTATCCCCGGCTTTCAGTTTTTTACGGGGATTATATGCTGCCGGACGCAATGCATCCACGGGCAAGGTTTTCCATTCCATCGCACTCATGCCTGTACCTCCTTACGATCAGCGGGGCCGACATAAGGCTCCCGTCCTTCTTCTTTCCTCCAGAACCGATCCCGCACATAACATTCATGGTAGCTTCTGGGTAGGCTGACCACCATTCCCGCCTGCATTTGTCTGAGCAGAACTTCCGTTTCCTTCCGGTGGAAGGCTGGATCAGTTCCTTGCCGCAGCAAAGACACGCCGTTCCGCTTTCCATCTGTTCTTTCACATTCAAAACAAGGGCAGAGGCGTATCCGTCCAGTCCGTGACTCTTACAATAGTTCCGGACAGTATCTCTGGAAAGTCCGACAGCGGAAGCAATGGATTTATATCCAGCGCCCCGGAGCCGTAATTCCCGTATCTGTTTTGCCTGAAAATCGGTCATTGCTTCACATCCTTTCGCTAAATGGTTTCAAAAGAAAAAGCCGGAAAACCCACCTTTGCGGATAAGTTTCCCAGCCTAAAATTTAACTGTTTGGCAAATGATATTTTGTTTGGCAGGCCGCTCAGATGCAGGAAATCCGCATCTTTTCTCGCCGCCTGTCAAAAATTTTTCGTATTTTCTTCGCCCCGGCAGGTATCCCCCCTCTTTAATTTCGCAGAAATTCACGTTTGAGGGGGCGCCGGTCTTTTGGCAGCAAGGTCACAGAGATTTCGACCGCCCCTCCGGGTAGCGAAATTCCTCGTATCTGTCCTCTGTCATCGTTTTTGAATCGTGGCAGGATTTGCAGAGAGCCTGCCAATTGTCCCGATCCCAGAACAATTTCCGATCTCCCCGGTGTGGAATGATATGATCCACAACCGTTGCCTTCACATAACGTCCTTTAGCAAGGCACCGAACACAGAGGGGATGGGACTGCAGGTAAACAGTCCTTGCTTTCTGCCAGCGGCTCCCGTATCCTTTCTCCTTGGTGGTCTTCCTGTCATGTTGGTGGAGAGTTTTGTGTTCTTCACAGTACATGGTGCCGTAGGGAACCAGCTTGCCACAGCCCGGATGCTTGCACGGGGTGTTCGGCCTACGTGGCATGGTACCCACGTCCTTCCCGATTCCGTTCCACCACCCGGTCAATGCCACGGATCGCGCCATCCTCATCACCGGCCAGAATCTGTCCCTTGATCGTGCGGTACTGCTGCACGGTCAGCTCCGGCTTCTTTCTCTTTAAATACGACAGTGCTGCCCGCATCTTCTCTGTATCCATACGCTCTCACTCCCTTCTATGTACAGACGGGTGAAAGGATAAAGCCCCGTCTGGCCACGAAAAAAGGGCCTGGAGTTCTCACTCCAAGCCCCGCTGTATTTCGGCAATTCTAATGATAGCACAGTTGATCGGATAAAACAGTACACCTTTAGTACACCAATATTGGTATCAATCCTTTTGGTAATAATAATCATCCAGCACATAAGTCTGCACCGGAGTAATATGCAAATGATATTTCTCTATTAGCTCTACTAGTCGCTGGCCATCTATCAAAGTTACTGTATTTCCGCCCTGCACAGCTTTTGACTGTGCCTGTTTTGTAAAATAACTGGTCGTAATGAAAATACCATAATCCGCATTGAAACTCATCATGACACCTTTGAATTTATCTATTTCAGGTTCAGATACCGGATTATCTGTGTATCTTTTACACTGTACCACAACCTTAGCCGTTCTAAATTCATCGGACTCAAAATATCCATAACCATCAATACCATGATCGCCAGACATTTTTACTCCCTTTTCCCGGTCAAATTTTATGCCCATATGCGAAAACAGAAGTCTTGAAAAACTTTCAAATTTTTTCGGTGAAAAAAGTTTTATCTGGTTCAGCACATCAATTTTCCAGTTTTCGCTCATATCGTTATCATCGTCTGTCTCTTCAAGCTGAATATCTTCATTTTCTATTGTTTCAACCTTACTTTTTCCCTTTTTACGTGGATATCGTTCCTTATGCTTTTTATCCCAATACTCTCTTTGGATTTGCAGATCATTCTCAGTAGGATATAAACTTGTTTCAACAGAACGCCCTTTTTCTGTCAAAACTATATCTCCACCGCGATCATATGCTTGAATATACCCACAATTAAGCAAATTCACAAGTGAGAAATTAAAATCCATGTTAAAAGGAATATATTTTGTACCCTTTTTAGACGTTATTGGTTCAAACACATCCTCGTAAGATATATCAATCTCATCATCATCGACAATTCCTTCCTTGATCAATTGCCGTGATGCACTCCCGCCAAGCGTCTGTAACACCTTTAATATATATTTTCCTACATTATCGGCATTTCGCTTATATTCCTGTTTCTTCATAATTTTTGAATTCTCCTTAAAATAAAAAAATTATAATTTCAATCAATTACCATTTGTCTACAAAGTCGCTACAAAAATCTTCATCTGTCATACCCGAATCAATATATTCCTTTAAATCTTTCTTCATTCCCTCATATTTTTCTATGGCATCTTTTATATCGTTTGCAAATACCGTATGAAACATCATGCCATAAATTCCACATATGATTTCATAAGGTGCAATCTCTCCCGGATGGTAAATGGTGATTCTCGACTGCTTTTTATACACTTCATCCTTAATAATAGTAGGGTTCTCTGTTTCACAGATATAATTTTCCCACATAAACATCTATCCTTTTCTAATTGAACAATCCTTGATATGAGAGCCAGGAGTCGAACCTGGCACCCTTTGCTCTAAACTTGCACTGCGCTCCCGATGCGCCAATCTCACCCTAAATATATCATACATACTATAAAAAATCATTATAAATAATAACCTACAGCTCTATACGTCAAGCCGCCGATTTGTTCTATCGCTGCTACCCACATCTTCGCTGTATCCATGCGCTTCCACTCCCTTCTATGTACAGACGGGTGAAAGGATAAAGCCCCGTCCGGCCACGAAAAAAGGACTTGAAGTTTTCACTCCAAGCCCCGTCTTATTTTGGCAATTCTAATATTAGCACAGTGGATCTGAAAAAACAGTACACCTTTAGTAAACCACTTTGGCATAACTTACCCCTTTTATGAAGAGTAGGAATCGCAGAATAAATAAAAGCAGAATACTATCAGTTCACCTGATCCTAGTATCCCTATTTACTTAACTTAGCGCCTAAATCATATGCGTTCTTTAAATCTATGGGGAAACATTCCTCACGGGATTTTTTCTTATCTTCTGGATTAAATCCATTCATTGCAAATTTTGAATAATCATTAACCTGAAGTGTGTTGCAGGCAGGATAAAGACAAACTTCACCATTCAAGAAGCTAAATTCTTTTGCGTATCCCTCAAAAGATCCTTTGTATGCCTTATCATAAAAATCCTTTGTAGTATTCATTGTTACGAACAATCCAACATTGATATGACCTTTAAAATAATTGCTATAATCATCATAGGAAAGTGCTGGAAAATGAAGCCTTTCAAGAAAAGCATAGAACTGGCTGGTTGGCCTGCCAAAGTAAATGGGGGTTCCTATCAGCAATGTATTAGCAGAATAAATCTCATCTATGGTAAGTAAGTAATAATCCGTATCTTGACAAAATAAGAAATCCCCCAGCACTTACCGGGGGAAGATCTGTCTTTTACTTTTTAAGTTTGCTGCGGCAATCATCAGGCAGATTGGAGGACCATGGGAGAAGCTCCAGCATTTCTTCCTTTGCCGGAAACGCACCGAG
>NZ_AUJR01000085.1 GCF_000424325.1 [Clostridium] clostridioforme AGR2157 | reverse complement strand
ATTATCGATATGCAGACATGAAAAGCCTGATGGAACAGACGGATGAGTGGCTGCGCCACAGAATCCGAGCGGTGTACTGGAAACAATGGAAGAAGGTACGCACAAGATATAAAATGTTGCGGGCGTTACATTTACCAGAGTGGAAGGTGCATGAGATGGCGAACTGCCGAAAGGGAGTGTGGAGAGCGGCGGGAATGCTCAACTCGGCACTCACCAAAAGAATCATAGTGGACAGACTTGGTTATCCCGATATGACTGCCCACTATTTGAAAGTCCGAGTAAACTATTGAACCGCGTAGTACCGAACGGTACGCTACGTGGTGTGGAAGGGGAGGTTAAAATCTCCCCTATCCGATTGTAATTTGCCGCCTGCAATCGTCCGAAAGGCAGGTCTTGCAGGATGGGATTCAGAATGGTATACTTAATAAACACAATTGCAGTTAAGAAGGCGGTACATAGTTTATGAGTATTTACGATACATTGAATCCCATGCAGAAGGAGGCAGTCCTTCATACGGAAGGCCCTCTCCTCATTTTAGCTGGAGCCGGTTCCGGAAAGACCAGGGTGCTGACCCACAGGGTGGCATACCTGATTGAGGAGAAGCAGGTGAACCCGTGGAATATCCTGGCCATCACATTTACCAACAAGGCGGCTGGAGAGATGAGGGAAAGGGTGGACCAGCTGGTGGGCTTTGGGGCTGAGAGCATCTGGGTCAGCACCTTCCACTCCACCTGCGTGCGCATCCTGCGCAGGCATATAGAGTATCTGGGCTATACCACGAACTTTTCCATCTATGACAGTGACGACCAGAAGACCCTGATGAAGCAGGTGTTCAAGGCCATGGATGTGGATACCAAGCAGTTCAAGGAGCGTTCCGTGTTAGGCACCATATCCTCTGCAAAGGACAAGCTTATCAGCCCCGAGGAATTCCTGTTAAATGCAGGGCAGGACTTCAGACAGCGCAGGATTGGGGAGATATATAAGGAGTACCAGAAGCGCCTCAAGAAGAATAATGCCCTGGATTTCGACGATCTCATTGTAAAGACAGTGGAACTGTTCCAGAATAACAGCGAGGTCCTGAATTACTATCAGGAGCGGTTTAAGTATATCATGGTGGACGAGTATCAGGACACCAACCTGGCCCAGTTCAGGCTGGTCAGCCTGATGGCTTCCAAGTACAGGAACCTGTGTGTGGTGGGGGATGATGACCAGTCCATTTACCGGTTCAGAGGGGCGGATATAGGGAATATTCTGAGCTTTGAGGAGACATTTCCCGGGGCAAAGGTCATTAAGCTGGAGCAGAACTACCGTTCCACCCAGAACATACTGAATGCGGCCAACGGCGTCATACGCCACAATCGGGGACGTAAGGACAAGACCTTGTGGACTGCCAATGGCGAGGGGGATTTGATTCGTTTCAAACAGTTTGACACAGCCAGGGAGGAAGCGGACTTTGTGGTCAGGGAGATAAGGGACAGCGGTTATGCCTATCAGGAGCAGGCTGTTCTCTACCGCACCAATGCCCAGTCCCGTCTTCTGGAGGAGCGGTGTATCTTTTACAACGTACCCTACCGCCTGGTGGGAGGCGTGAATTTCTATCAGAGAAAGGAAATCAAGGATATCCTGGCCTATTTAAAGACAATTGCCAATGGAGTGGATGATTTGTCTGTGCTGCGCATCATCAATGTGCCCAAGCGGGGAATCGGAGCCACCACCATGGGGAAGGTAGCCATCTTTGCCTCTGAACATGACATGAGCCTGTACGACGCCCTCAGGGAGGCCCGCCAGATTCCGGGCATAGGTAAGGCTGCTGAGAAAATCGGAACCTTTATAGGACAGATGGAGAGCTTCCGGGCCATGGCACAGTCAGAGGATTACACCATCCAGGATTTGATAGAGAGCATCATGGACGAGACCGGCTACCAGCAGGAGCTGGAGGCAGAGGGAGAGGTGGAGTCCCAGACCAGGTTGGAGAACATAGGAGAGCTGGTAAACAAGGCCGTGAGCTACGAGGAGGACAGCGAGCATCCAACTCTGGACGAATTCCTGGAGCAGGTGGCCCTAGTGGCTGATATTGACAATATGGATGAATCCGAGAACCGGGTCACCCTCATGACCCTGCACAGTTCCAAGGGACTGGAGTTCCAAAAGGTGTATCTGGTAGGTCTGGAGGACGGGCTGTTCCCCAGCATGATGTCCATAATTTCCGATGACAAGACAGACATGGAGGAGGAACGCCGTCTCTGCTATGTGGGAATCACAAGGGCCAGGAAGGAACTGGTGATTACCAGCGCCAGACAGCGGATGGTTAACGGCGAGACCAGATACTGCAAGCCCAGCCGTTTCCTGGAGGAGGTGCCTGGTGAGCTGTTGGAGGAGGAGCGTCTGGAACCGGTGCTGGGAAGCTTTGGCAGCCGGAATAAGGGGGCCGGTGCAGGCGGATTTGGCAAGTTCGGTATTTCCGGCGAGGCAGGTCTGCCGTGGAACCAGCCGGCCGCAGGGAATATACGTACAAGCACCTTTGGAAAGGGATATAACGCATATGCATCCGGCTCGTCCCAGCCCTCGTCAGACCGAGGCGCCGGCAGCGCAGCGGGAAATCCGGGATTTGGCAAAGCATTTACTGTGCAGAAGGCAGCATTCCTGGATTACAGCGAGGGAGACCGGGTCAAGCACATCAAATTCGGAGAGGGAACGGTGAAGTCCATCAAGGACGGCGGTAAGGACTATGAAGTCACGGTAGTGTTCGACGGTGCGGGCCAGAAGAAAATGTTTGCATCCTTTGCCAAGCTAAAAAAGGTCTGATGGGCGTGCCGGCGCAGGGGATGCCTGGCAGAAACAGAAACATGAATCTGCATAGCAGATTTATGTCGGGACTGCGTTTCAATTGAAATTGGATTGAAACAATTGGATAAAATTTGAATAAATTGGGATAGTAAATCAAGGGCTTCCATGATATAATAATTAAAAACAAGCAAGAGGGCAGAAGTGCTTATATATAAGAAAGGACGTGGGTAGAATGAACAGATTTGACAGAGACAGGTTTGATCAGATGGGGAAAGAGGTATTAAGCCGTGTAGAAGAACTGATGAATTCCAGCAGAATCAATGAACTGCTTCACAAGAGAGAAGAGGACGAGAAGAAAAAGAACTGCATTCTCTGGGTGCTGGCTATCATTGGAGCAGTGGCAGCAGTGGCGGGTATTGCATACGCTGTATACCGTTTCTTTACTCCGGATTATCTGGAAGATTTTGAGGATGATTTTGACGATGATTTTGACGATGACTTCTTTGAGGATGAGGAGCCAAAGGAGAAGAAGGCAGAAAAGGCTGAATAGCAGAGGGTGTTTTAAGGCCATCATAAGATACACAGAAGGATGATAAAAAGGATAGTTGTTGGGACCGCCGCGGAAGTGGCGGTCCTTTTTGGGTCTGGCTTGATGTGAACCATATTGCATGATATAATGATACGGCAAAAGAGAACCACAGGAAAAATGCCTAAGCGGCGGACAGAACGGAGATATTTTATGAAAAAGGGCGATATTTACGAAGGAATAGTAGAAAAAATCGAATTCCCGAATAAGGGTATCCTGCATATAGATGGCGAGAGAGTGGTGGTAAAGAATGCCATACCAGGCCAGAGAATTCAGTGTGTAGTCACCAAGCGCAGAAAGGGGAAGTCGGAAGCCAGAACCTTGGATATACTGGAGCATTCCCCGGCAGAAAGGCCGGAGGAGGCATGTCCACATTTTGGGATATGCGGCGGCTGCATTTACCAGAGCCTGCCCTATGAAGAACAGTTAAACATTAAAAGAGAACAGGTAAAATCCCTGCTGGACAGCGTGGCAGAGGACGGCACCTACGAGTTTCAGGGAATCAAGGCCAGCCCTATCTCCTCAGGATACCGCAATAAAATGGAGTTTTCCTTTGGGGATGAGGTAAAGGATGGTCCGCTGGCATTGGGAATGCACAAGAGGGGAAGCTTTTACGATATCGTAACCACTCCCGAGTGCCGGATTGTACATCCGGATTTTTGCAGGATACTGATGGCCACCAAAGAATATTTTGAGGAGATGGGGATTGCATTCTATAAGAAATTACAGCACCAGGGTTATCTTCGCCATCTGCTGGTCCGAAGGGCGGTAAAGACAGGGGAGATTTTGGTAGACCTGGTGACCAGCACACAGAGGGAGTATCTGGGCGTAAGGACGGAGGAAGAGGTGCTGTCAGAGTGGACAGAAAAGCTGGTGCGCCTTCCTCTGGATGGCAGGCTGGCGGGAATTCTCCACACAGAGAATGACTCCCTGGCAGATGTGGTGCAAAGCGATGCGACCCACATTCTTTACGGTCAGGATTACTTTTACGAAGAACTGCTGGGACTGCGTTTTCGAATCTCGCCCTTCTCTTTCTTTCAGACAAATTCCCTTGGCGCGGAGGTGCTGTACGATACAGTACGGGGATTTGTAGGTGATACAAAGGACAGGGTGGTATTCGACCTATATAGCGGTACCGGGACCATTGCACAGATACTGGCGCCTGTGGCGAAAAAGGTGGTAGGCGTTGAGATTGTAGAAGAAGCCGTCAGGTCAGCCCGGGTAAACGCCGAGCTCAACGGACTGGAAAACTGCGAGTTCCTGGCCGGTGATGTGCTCAAAGTGATTGATGAGCTTCAGGATAAGCCAGATTTGATTGTGGTGGATCCGCCCAGGGATGGGATACATCCTAAGGCATTGGGAAAAATTATTGATTTCGGGGTGGACCGGATTGTATATATATCCTGTAAACCTACCAGTTTGGTGAGGGATTTAGTGGTGCTGCAGGACAGAGGGTATAGGGTGGAGAAGGTTTGCGGGGTGGACATGTTTCCGGGGACAGGGAACGTTGAAACCGTCGTGGAACTATCACGTAAAATCAAGGATTGACGGGCTTCTTTGCTCTTGTTTTGGTTGCCTTGCCTACCACTTGCCTACGCTTTTTTGAAGTGGTAGGCAAGATTGCTATGATATAGCGTCTGCCAGGATTACAATGGCATCGTTCTGCATTTTCTCCGTGTTAAACACATAGCGGTCCATGGTGGTCTTGATGTCCTTGTGTCCCAGACGCTCCATGACGGTCTTGGGCTGGGCGCCATTCTCCGCCAACAACGTGCCATGAGTATGACGTAGGCAATGGCTGTGGAATAATGGATTTCCCAATTCCTCATGGATAACCTTGGCGCAGTACTTGAATGAGTAAGGGGTAAGCAGCTCGCCGTTTTCTTTGGTGCTTATTGGCATTATTTCCTTACCGACAATTTTGACGTTGGCGGGAGCCTGAAAGATTAAGCCATCGTCCATTTGATACGTCTTTGTAAAATACTGGCCGTACCGGAGCATGTTCTTTTTGCGGTTACGGATTTCTGCTTTCAGTATTTTCTCGTACTCTGGTAGGATTTTTATAGTCCGGACAGAATCATATTTTGGTGACCGATAATACCACTTTCCACCCTCGTTGGCAAGCTGGTGTCGGATGGTTATGGTGTGGTTTTCAAAATCCACGTCATGAAGCAAGTCAATACCGTAAGTTTCCCCCAGGCGGGTACCACAATGGTATCCAGTCATGAGTGGCATATAGAAATTGCTGTCTGGGCCAAAGCGCTCAATGATGGCTGCAAAGTCCTCTTTGACGCAGATATATTCTGTGTGTGCCTTGGCCTTCTCAGACATAACTATCTTCGGTATCCTGGCATAATCACAGGGATTATACTTGATGTATTTACAGGGATATACCGCATATCCCAGGGCACCGGACAGGCAGGATAAGGTATTTTTAACCATGCTCCTGGAATAGCCTTGACGCTTCATTCCATCAATCCATTTTTGGATAACATCTGTTTCCAATGATGACAGCCGGTATTTCCCGAATGCCGTTTTGAGGTGGACACGGATTAAGCGCTCATATCCCACCTGGGTGTTATGCGCAAGGTTGGCCTTGACATAATTATTATACCAGTAATCCAGATAATCAGACACGCTGATGTCCGAAGGGGTAAACCTGCGGCCGGCAGAGTCATATTCGGCCTTGGCCTGGGTGCCGGCAGTGATGGCCTCGGCCTTGGTGCGGTATCCTCCCTGGCTGATGGGGTTGCGCTTGCCATTGATTTTGGCCCCTTCAAAGGACCATTCCCAGGTGGAGCCACGTTTCCTTGTTCTTAACTGTCCCATATATCATTCCTCCTTAAAATTGGGTAAAATTAATATTCCCTTGCCGGGACGCTCCAGGAATGATATAATTCAAATGTGTTAAGCTGACTATATCTTTCCGGTTTTGCCTGGTAAGAGAAATCTATGTGAAAAACCGTTCCTATTGATAGCAGGAGCGGTTTTTTCCATGGAGAATATTATCCCCTCCCTATTGATTTTTTCGAACGTATATTCTATAATAAATACAGAACAAACGTTCTTTTTCCCGTTCGTTTCCCACTATATGTCGGTACTCCCTTTCCCTGCGCTGCATATAGGAGCGGTAAAATTAAATTGTTCCAATAACAGGCAATAGTCTGACAATTGCCAGAATTTACCAGGATAATTTTGCAAATATTTGTCATTTTCACCATAATTTATGCTATACTTAAGGTGCAAACAATACATATTCACTGTTTTGGCTGCTAGGGACAGCCAGAAAGGGAGGCGTATCGCTATGGATGCTGAGGGTTTAAAAAAATGCTTGCTTACTCTCATTGAAAAATCCAATAATGTTGAACGGTTGGAACTTTTGTGCCGTTTAGCGAAGAAAATATTGGGCTAGGGGACATTCCCTAGTCCTTTTTGTTTGTAAGCTTGTTAGCTAATTTTTCTAAGCTTTCCCAGTCCCTTTCGTCCAACTCAGCCAGGGCTTCTATAAGCCGCTTTTTAAACGTGGCATCTTCTATAATTAAGTCCCCTAGAAAATCTGTTATGACTTGGTTCCGGGTGCGCTGCACAAGCATTTCTCCCTCACCGGTACGGAGCCAGGTTTCATTAACATCGAAAGTTTTGCATATATTGTTTATTACAGAAGCAGATGGATTCCTTCGCCCTGTTTCGTAGTTGGTAAGGACATTTGCTGTTGTACCAATTTTTTCAGCAAAACCTTGCTGCGTTAAATCTAATTCTTTTCTTATCTTCTTAATTCGGTCTTTCATTTCCACTTTTTAATCACCACCTTTTCATGCTTTAAGTATAATACGAAAATACGTCTTTGTCAAGAAAATACGTCAAAGACGAAAAAACGTATTGACAAATACTTCTTCGAAGGATATAATATCGTCATAGACGGATGAGAAAGTGAGGTGAGAACATGGGAGAGAGGGATAAAAAGATTCTGAAAACCATCGCCGAAGCGTTTTCGAAGATGTCTGAGTTTGATAAGGGCTATTTTCTTGGAACAGCAGAAGCTAAGGCAGCGGACAAAAAACGGAATAAGAAAGATTCGGAATCCTCAATAGGAACCGGCTAGCCCCGGTACATTGGCAGGAGAACAGAAAGCGAGGTGAGAGGGATGACAAAATTTAAGGTTTTAACATCCATTACGGACGTAAAGAAATTTTCAGAGTTAATATATGACCTTGTAATACACACTGAAACACCTCAGGAGCTTGAGTCGGTTTTGTGTGAAGATTTTCCGGAGGAAGGACTACAGACATTAAAGTCCATAGTCCAGAAAGGTTATCCGTTGTCCCTGGACGAATTGCAATAATGACACCCGTTAGGCGCGGGGCATTTAAGCAAGTTAGCGCGGAGCCAAGCATCATCATAGCTCATACAGTTTATGATATTCGCTGGGTTCATTTCATTAATCCGGCACTGCGGCGTCTCGCAGTCCAGGTCGTGAATTTCGCCGGTGGATTTATTAAGGACATAACGATTTCCGTTGAAGGGGAAATTATATCTGCGCATAAGCTTCTCCTTTCCTTTGTACTCGGCTCTGGCAGGAGCCTGTAAGTACAGTATACCAAGTAGGGGGACAAAACGCAACGAGGGAGGCGGTACATATCAACATGACATGCAAGACCTGCCGGTATAGCCAGTGCCCGGAACGGACACGGCGGTATCCGTGCAAGGACTATGAGAGGAAGGAGGATAAAAGCGATGGTGGAGCCTTACAAGCCAATATACACAGTCAAGGAGGCGGCAGGCGTTCTCAGGGTTAATCCAAGCAAGGTGTATGAGCTTATCAGCACAAAAAAGCTTCCATCTTTGCTCCTGGGCCAGCGGAAGATACGAGGGAGTGACCTGGAACGATTTATTATGACGTATCCGGTAGCCGAAATGGAGGAAGGAGGGACAAGCCAATGACAAAAGTAACTGAGTTAGCCATCCGCGCCAAAGCAGCGGTTCAGTATCCCGGCTGGC
Organism: [Clostridium] clostridioforme AGR2157; assembly: GCF_000424325.1. Classification (GTDB taxonomy): domain Bacteria; phylum Bacillota; class Clostridia; order Lachnospirales; family Lachnospiraceae; genus Enterocloster; species Enterocloster clostridioformis_A. Next base: position 509 of record NZ_AUJR01000085.1, on the reverse strand, counting down.
GCCTGGACATCACCGGGCCAGGAACAGCGGTACTCACCAACGTCATGGGGCACAGGCGTATGGTGACTTTCAGACAGCGCAGGAAACGTCGGGACGGCCCCTGGACGAGGGCAGCCAAGTGGATTGTGCCGGCGGTCATCTGGCTGCTGGGGATGTGGATGGTAGCTATAGTGGTCATGGCGCTGGCCATGGGTGTGAGGTTGTGAAGGGAGGATATGAAGATGACAAAAGTACAGATGGAGGCAATCGCGGATAGGGCAGCGAGACTGTCCGTGAGTAAGACGGACGCGGAGGATGCGCAGTTTTACGCGGCGATGGAATTGGACCCATACCGCGAGTATTATGAGGAGTATCTGGACCAGCTGCAGACAGGGGACACCGAATGGCTTCGCCGGTGGATTGGGTGGGAAGTAGCAGATAAGGTTGGTGAGGCGATTGAGATTCTCAAGATGTGGATTCGCGCAGAGTTGTCTGGGCAAACCATGAGCGTGAGACTGTGAGAGGAGGTA
>NZ_AUJR01000084.1 GCF_000424325.1 [Clostridium] clostridioforme AGR2157 | reverse complement strand
TTTTGTACATAAACACTTAGTTAAACTTAATTTTACACCAGTTTTTATATATTTTCAACAGTTTCTGCACGAAATGAGGCTTTTTATTGTAGTTTTTTGCTTTTGGTTTAGGCTCACTATCTGACGGTAGAGAAGGAATTCGGCGTATGGAGCTATCCGTATCCCATAACCTTTCAATAGCGTTCAAAGTGCAGTTTTTTTGTAGTAAACTTAAATCCAATCTGGGCGGACAGGGACACTTGTTCCCGATGAAGAAGGAGGCGTAAAATTAGCCCGTTTAAAACCGACAAGACGCTGCCCATGGCAGGGTCCGATAAAGTGTGCCCAAAAATAAATGACAAAAAGCAGAACCCCCCCCTTTTTAGGTGCTTAATTAAAGCTGAAGAAATGGAAAAAGGACTATTACACTGAAAATTTCCTATTTTTCAGTGCAACAGCCCCCTCTTATGTTGTGGCCTTATTTAGGTTAAAGCGGTGTATTTTACTCGGATTTAATTTCCTTCCACATGTCATTGTAGATGGTATCCACATCGTCTCCCAGATACTGGATAATCTCGCAGTTAGACAGCTTATCTAAATCAGGGAACAGGGCCTTGTTGTTCTTAAGGTCGTGGTCCAGCAAATCATAGGCGCCTGTGTTTGGCGTGGCGTAGGTGATATATTCAAAGTTCTTTTTGGCGATGTCAGGGCGGCACAGGAAGTCAATCCATTTCTCCGCATTTTCCTTGTGCTCCGCGTTGGCCGGAATGACCCAGGAGTCAATCCAGTAGTTGGTTCCCTCCTCAGGAATTACATACTCCAGGCTGTAATCCAGACCCTGTTCCGCCACTGCATCCTGGATGTAGAGCATTTCCCCGGAATAAATCACGCCCACAGCAGCCTCGCCGCCAATCATCTTATCCCTTACCTGGTCAATCACATACGCCTGGACCAGAGGCTTCTGCTCAATCAGCAAATCACGGGCCTCAGCCAGCTCATCGGGATTGGTGCTGTTTAAGGAGTAGCCCTTCATCTTCAGAGCAACGGTAAATGCATCCCTTACACTGTTCTGCATGAGAATCTCACCGCTTAAGCGCTCGTCCCATAAATCGGACCACTTGGTGGGAGCGGGAACGCCCAGCTCCTCCAGGCGCTTGGTGTTATAGAGAATCCCCATGGTTCCCCAGCAGTAGGGTACGGAATACTTGTTCTCAGGGTCAAAGCCCTTGGAGATATCCAGATATTGCTGGCCGATTTCCTTATAATTAGGGATGTTGTCAAAGTTGAGCTCAGCCAGAAGGTTATTTTCAATCATGCGCTGAATCATGTAGTCGGAGGGGCACACAACGTCGTATTTCACAGCGCCGGCCTCAATGACAGGGTACATCTCCTCGTTGGTCTCAAATACATCGTAGACAACCTGTATGCCGGTTTCATCCTCGAACTGGGTGATGACATCCTCGTCAATGTACTCTCCCCAGTTGTATACGTTCAGCTTGTTGTCTTCCTTGTTTCCGCCTTCGGGGGAAGATTTGGATTTGCCGCAGCCGGTTAAGAGGGCGGCGGACAGGACTGCCATGGATGCAGCAGCAAGGGTGATTGCTATTTTCTTTTTCATAATCGTTCTCCTTTAATGTCTGAATTCGGTTATGCCTTTTCCGGCTTCTTAATGGACCGGAAGTTAACAAAGATGAGAAGAATCAGCACGGTCAAAAATATGATGGATGACAGCGCGTACATGGACGGCCGTATGCCGCGCCTCACTTCGCTGTAAATCAGGGTAGACAGAGTGTTGATGCCTGCGCCCTTTGTGAAGTGGGTGATGATAAAGTCGTCTAAGGACATGGTAAACGCCAGCAGGAAGCCGGAGAGCACGCCGGGCATGATATCCGGGAACACCACCTTGAAAAATGCGTACAGGGGGGATGCGCCCAGGTCCAGGGCTGCCTCGTAGGTGTATTTGTCCGTCTGTTTAAGCTTGGGCATGACGCTTAGTATGACATAGGGTATATTGAATGTAATATGGGATATAAGCACAGTCTTAAATCCCAGGGAAATACCAAAAGCAATGAAGGCCAGCATCAGGGAAATACCGGTTACGATGTCGGCGTTCAGCATAGGTATATTGGTTACGCCCATGACAATGGTCCTGGGCACTGTCCGCATGGAACTGATGGAGATGGCCGCTGCCGTGCCTATGACCGTTGCCACCAGGGCCGATACAAAGGCTATGATTAAGGTGGTGGTCAGGGCGCTCATGATGGAGCGGCTGTCAAACATCTGGGTGTACCATTGCAGGGTAAATCCGCCCCACTGGGTCCTGGACTTGGATTTGTTGAAGGACAGGATCATCATGGTAAGGATGGGGGCATAAAGGAAGATCAGTATCAGCACCATATAAAAATCCGATATGATTTTCCGCAGTACCTTTGAACTCTTTGTCATCAGAATGCAGTCCCCTCTCCGTTTTTATCGTATTTGGCTATCATGGCCATACTGATTAGGATGAAGACCATGAGAACCAGTGAAAGTCCGCTTCCCAGATGCCGGTTGCTTCCCCTGGTAAATTCCTGTTCAATGACATTGCCGATGAGCAGGATCTTGCTGCCGCCCAGCAAATCGGAAATAACGAAGGTGGTCAGGGAAGGGACGAACACCATGGTAATGCCGCTGATGATGCCCGGTATGCTTAAGGGGAACCATATCCTGGTGAAACGTTCAAAGCTGTTGGCGCCCAGGTCCATGGCGGCATTTATGATATTGTCGTCTATCTTGGACAGCACATTGTAAATGGGAAGCACCATAAAGGGCAGGAAGTTATATACCATGCCCAGCACAATGGCTGACGGGGTGTTAATCATGGACTGTGAAGGAAGGTGAAGCCAGTTAAGGATACCGTTGATGACTCCGTTTTTCTCCAGCAGTGTCTGCCAGGCCAGGGTTCTCAGGAGAAAGTTCATCCACATGGGAAGGATGAATATGAATACAATGAATCCTCCAGCCGCGGCTCCGCGGCCCCTCAGTATCATGGCCAGGGGATAAGCTATCAGCAGACAGAGAACCGTGCTCGCTAAGGACAGTCCAAGGGATAGCCACAACGCCTTTGCGTGGTCCGCGGAGGCAATGGCAATGACATTTGCCATGGTCAGGCCGCCTCCCTTGTCAGTCAGCCCGTACCATATAATCATGGCCAGCGGAATCAGTGTAAAACCGGCCATCCAAATGAGATAGGGACCTGATAACAGCGCCTTGCCGATGGCGGCGCCTTTTTTTTCGCTATTCATTGACTCCCAGCGCCTCCTCGTCTTCAGAAGCAGGCTTGTTCATGATCTGGATTTCAAAGGGCTCCACATGGATGCCCACCTGCCGGCCTACAGGAAACATATCGGTGGAATGCACCAGCCACTCGAAACCGTCCGGAGTGGTTACTTCCATCTCATAGTGGACGCCCTTGAAAATCAGGTGGGTCACAACGCCCTGAAGGGTGCCGTCCTCAGGCTTTACAAGGTCAATGTCCTCAGGCCGGATGACCACATCCACAGGCTTATTATTGCCAAATCCCTTGTCAACACATGCAAAGCGGGCACCGAAGATTTCTACCAGTTCGTCCCGGATCATGATGCCGGGCACAATATTGCTCTCACCGATGAAGTCAGCCACGAAAGCATTTTCAGGCTCATTATAAATCTGTTCAGGGGAACCCATCTGCTGGATGTATCCCTGGTTCATGACCACGATGGTGTCAGACATGGTCAGGGCCTCCTCCTGGTCATGGGTCACATAGATAAAGGTAATTCCCAGTTCATTCTTAAGGCGTATCAGCTCGTACTGCATATCCTGGCGCAGCTTTAAATCCAGTGCGCCCAGTGGCTCGTCAAGAAGCAGCACCCTGGGTTCGTTCACAATGGCCCGGGCAATGGCGATACGCTGCTGCTGGCCGCCGGATAGGGAGTCTACGGTCCGGTTCTCATAGCCGGGCAGGTTCACTAAATTCAGGGCGTATTTGATTTTGTCGTCAATATAGGATTTTGGCTTGTTCTTGATCTTTAAGCCAAAGGCAATATTTTCCGCGATATTCATGTGGGGAAACAGTGCATACTTCTGGAATACGGTGTTCAGCGGGCGTTTGTTGGGTGGAATCATGGAGATGTCCTGTCCGTCGAAGATTACCTTTCCTGTGTCAGGGGTGGTGAAGCCGCCTAATATACGCAGGGTAGTGGTCTTGCCGCAGCCGCTTGGGCCTAACAGGGTTACGAAGCTGTTCTCACTGATGGAAAGGTTCAGGTCGTCCAGGACCAGCTCACCGTCAAAACTTTTTGATATGTGCTGTAAATCAATGAAAGGCTGGCTCATGATAATCAAATTCTCCTTTATCTTAATGTGATTTAAAAACTTGGCGGCGAGCTCACCCACAGAAGAAGAGCCCCGTTCTTGCTTGTCAGGTGATGTTTCTTATCCGGCGTGAAGTAGAAGGATTCCCCTTTTTTTGCCTTGTATGTCTTGCTGCCTATATGGATGGATATGCTTCCCTGGAGCACGTATCCGAATTCCTCCCCTTCATGGGGATTATAAGGATAGGTGGAGCCTCCGGCCTTTAAGGTGAGGAGGATGGGCTCCATCACATTTTTCTGGGCATTGGGGATGATCCATTTGATTTCATTATTTAAGTCTGTATCGATTTTCTCAAAATAATCCTGTTTACCAAATACTACCTGTTCATCCGGCGTTTCATTGAAGAATTCACCGATGGTGGTGCCCAGGCATTGCAGAATGTCCATCAGGGTGGCTATGGACGGAGACGTCAGGTCACGTTCCAGCTGGGAAATGAATCCCTTGGAAAGCTCGGCCCGGTCAGCCAGTTCCTCCTGGGTCAGACCCTTTAACACCCGCAGTTCCTTTAGTTTACTTCCGATTTCCATGGAGCTCCTCCCTGTCTCGCGATTCTGAATAAAAAGTTTACAAATACTAACTGACTATAAAAATAAGTAAAAAGTTTAGTAATAATAAACAAGCGCAAATTTCATTATACATTAAATCAGTGGTATGTCAATACCTTTTTGAAAGATTTGTCAGATAAGTTCAGGGAAAAGTTTGGAGATAAGCAGCGGGGGACAATTTCACAAACTTCCAGTTAACAAATTCACAAATTTATGATATGATGTTTTTAGTCTAAATTGAAATAAAAACCGACGTAAATCAGGGAGGTACAGACAGGTATGAGCGGCAAATATATGGCATATGTAGGATCCTATTCCTACACCGGAAAAGCAAAGGGAATCACAGTGTTTGACGTGGATGTGGAAAACGGAATATTTAGGGAGAGGTGTGAGATGGAAGTGGACAACTCCTCCTATGTCATTGCTTCCAGCGATGGGAAGACCTTGTACTCCATCGCGGACGAGGGGGTTGTATCCTTCCGGATCCTGCAGAACGGCAGCCTTGCAAGACTGAACAGCGCTCCCATCCGCGGCATGAGGGGCTGCCACCTGTGCACTGATAAGGAAGATAAATATGTGTTTGTCTCAGGCTACCATGACGGCAAGACCACGGTCCTGAGCCTTAACAAGGACGGTTCCGTGGGGCAGATTGTGGACGAGGTGTTCAACAAGGGATACGGCAGTGTGGCTGAACGCAACTTCCGCTCTCATGTGACCTGTACCAGAAGGATGTCCGACGGCAGGTATGTTCTGTCTGTGGACAACGGAACGGACCAGGTAAAGGTATACCGTTTCAATGACAAGGATAAGAGACTGTTCCAGGTGGATGCCATCCACTGCGACCTGGAGTCGGCTCCAAGACATTTCCGCTACAGCTCTGACGGACGGTTCCTCTATCTGATGCATGAGCTGCAGAATGTAATCTGCGTTTATTCATATGAAACAGGAGACAGGGCGCCTGTGATTGAGAAGATACAGACAATTTCAACCACCTCCACTAAGAATCCGGGCAATCTGACGGCTGCCTGCGCCATGAGACTGTCTCCGGATGAGAAATACGTTTACTGCACCAATGCAGGTGAAAATACAGTGAGCATCTACAGCAGGGATGAGAAATCAGGACTTCTCACCATGATTTGCTGCCTGCCTGTCAGCGGGGAATATCCAAAGGATGTGGCTGTATTCCCGGATCAGAAACACATCGCGTCCATAAACCATGACAGCGGCAGCATCAGCTTCTTTGAAGTGGATTATGAGAAGGGCCTGATCGTTATGTGCGGACGCAGCGTCATGGTGAATGAGCCAAACTGCTGCGCCATTGCAAAGATTGGAAATTAGGTTGATAAGTAATTGGGTTATAGATTCAGGAGGACAGGAGACAGCATATGGCAGGTTCTACATTGGGAACAATATTGAGAGTGACGACCTGGGGAGAATCTCATGGAAAGGGAGTCGGCGTGGTGGTTGACGGCTGCCCGGCCGGACTGCCTCTGGTGGAAGGGGACATCCAGTCCTATCTGAACCGGCGAAAGCCAGGCCAGAGCAAGTTCACCACGGCCAGACAGGAAGGGGACCAGGTGGAAATCCTGTCCGGTGTGTTCGAGGGAAGGACCACCGGAACTCCCATTGCGCTGGAGGTGCGCAATACAGACCAGCGTTCCCATGATTACAGAAATATCATGGATATTTACCGCCCTGGCCATGCGGATTACACCTTTGACCAGAAGTATGGATTCAGGGATTACAGGGGCGGGGGACGGTCCTCGGGCAGGGAGACCATTGCCAGGGTGGCGGCGGGAGCTATTGCCTGCAAGCTTCTGGAGAGCCTGGGAATTACGGTCAGAGCCTATACACGGGAGGTAGGCGGCATTGGCATTGCCCGGGAGCGCTTTGACCTGGATGAGATGTGGAATAACAGGCTGTACATGCCGGACGCCCAGGCAGCAGCCCAGGCAGAGGTCCGGCTGGAGGAACTGATGGCTGGGAAGGACTCCTGCGGGGGCGTGGTGGAATGTATCATCCGCGGTATGCCTGCCGGGGCAGGAGAACCTGTATTTGAGAAGCTGGATGCCAACTTGGCCAAGGCTATGCTGTCCATTGGCGCGGTCAAGGGATTTGAGATAGGAGATGGCTTTGCTGCTTCCAGGGTCCGGGGTTCTGAGAATAATGACGCATTCGGCATTTCCCATAAGGCGGCAGACGGCAGCCTGTATTTGAACGGCAGGATTGGAAAGCAGACAAATCACTCAGGAGGCACACTGGGAGGAATCAGTGACGGTAGCGATATCGTGATGCGGGCAGCATTTAAGCCCACGCCCTCCATTGCACAGCCCCAGCACACCGTGAACCAAAATGGTGAGGAGACCGTGGTGGAGATAAAGGGCCGCCATGACCCCATCATCGTGCCGAGGGCCGTAGTGGTGGTGGAAGCCATGGCCGCATTGACGGCGGCCGACATGCTGCTTCTGTCCATGACATCCAGGCTGGACCGGGTGCAGGCCTTCTTTGCGCAGGACAGGGTATAAAAGACCGGATGCAGGAAGCAGGGCACGTACGGCAGGGAGCGTGCGGATGGGCAAAAGCACAGAGCATATAATATAAAACAAGCAAGACATAACATAGGGAATGGATAAAAGGAGTAGAGGAATCATGAAGATTGCAATTGGTAACGACCATACAGCCATTGAGCTTAAGAACATCATCAAGGAGTTTGTGAAAGAAAAGGGCTATGAGGTTATTGACCTGGGAACCAACTCCACTGAGAGCTGCGACTACCCCATATACGGCGAAAAGGTAGGACGGGCCGTGGCCGACGGCCAGGCTGACCTGGGAATCGCCATCTGCGGCACCGGCGTAGGCATCTCTCTGGCAGCCAACAAGGTCAGGGGAATCCGTGCCTGCGTGTGCAGCGAGCCTTATACGGCAAAGCTGTCCAGGGTGCACAACAACTCCAACGTACTTGCCTTTGGCGCCAGGGTAGTGGGCAGCGAGCTGGCTAAGATGATTACAGAGGCATGGCTGGACGCTGAGTTTGAGGGCGGAAGGCATGAGCGCAGGGTGAATATGATTATGGAGATTGAGAATCGGTAGGATGTGGATGGTACGCGGGTGTTCCTGGCGGAACTTGTTCGTGAACCAAAATATGAATTACAATATTACAGTAACAAAAAGCGTCCGTCTGTCTTTTCTCCTTAGCGTGGGAAGAGACAGCGGGCGCTTTTGAATATTTGGTGGATGAGAGTCACGGGCGGAGTTCCCTACAAGCGCCAGCGTACCATCCCACCACTTTATCTCTTAATAGTTTTCAACCTTTCTCTCAAAGTAAGCCTTAGGATGAGCACAGCATGGACATACTTCGGGAGCTTCCGGTCCTTCGTGGACGTATCCGCAGTTTCTGCACTTCCAGCCAAGAGGCGCATCGCCCTTGAAGGTCTTGTCGCTCTTTAAGCTCTCTAACAGCTTGTTGTATCTTCTCTCATGTGCAGCCTCAACCTTGGCAACCAGTTCAAACTTAACAGCCAGTTCCTCGAAGCCTTCCTCACGTGCTTCACGGGCCATACGGGCATACATATCAGTCCATTCGTAATTCTCGCCTGCTGCCGCGTCAGCCAGATTCTCCTCAGGAGTGCCGATGCCGTGCAGCTCCTTGAACCACATCTTGGCATGCTCTTTTTCCTGGTCCGCGGTCTCCAGGTATAAAGCGGACATCTGCTCATAGCCTGCTTTCTTGGCAGCGGATGCATAATAGGTGTACTTGTTGCGCGCCTGGGACTCGCCTGAGAATGCGTCCTTTAAGTTCTGTTCAGTTTTAGTTCCTGCGTATTTTGATGCCATAAATTGTACCTCACCTTTCTCTTTTGTTTCGTTTTTTACTACCTATAAACTATTGTATCCTGGTATTTACAGAAATTCAATCTAAAAATCAATATTTTGCAGCTATTCAGCGTTCGGGGAATATGTAAATATTAGATCTCAGCCCGATGCGTTTGGCTCGGGGATTGCGGAAAACGGATGCCAGATAAGAATACAGGCAGTCCTGGGGAGACCGCCTGTATTCCTGGTTTGGAGGGTAAAATTGATTCTATGTCAAATTAGCCGAAATATCTGTTTAACAGTCCTTCGAATGCCTTGCCGTGACGGGCCTCATCCTTAGCCATCTCATGAACGGTGTCATGGATTGCGTCCAGGTTCAGAGCCTTTGCTCTCTTAGCCAGGTC
>NZ_AUJR01000083.1 GCF_000424325.1 [Clostridium] clostridioforme AGR2157 | reverse complement strand
ACGTCCGTGAGACCTCCCCGGGTACTCACACGTTCTTTCCCACTTATACCTGCCCCGTTTACTGCTGGCGTTCCGTGCAGTTATTGGACTTTAGTTTGTTAGGCAACCTCATCCACGCTTCACAGCCTATCCGGACAACTTTTACAGGCCAGTGGTTTGCCTCCGGCTTCCTTCAGACCCCACCTCACGATGACGCCCTTGCCATTGGCTGCACCCTTCCCCCTGCCGGGCGGGTCAGGGACTTTCACCCGTTAGAACGTGCGCCCGCCGGGCGCACCTAAAAGGAAACCCCGAAGAGTTGCCGCTCTTCGGGGTTTCGCTGTTGCAATGCACATAACATCTTTTCTCTGCTAATATTATAATTCACCACTGCATAACGTTCGTTAAGATCATATCTACTTTCACGCTCAATTCAGCATATAACTCCATTAATTATCTGACACCTTACTCCACCCAGGCCCCGCTCTCATCCACCCGCAACCCATCCGGTGTAGTTGTGTTGGTCAGCATAGCGCCGTCAGCGCCCAGATAAAACCACTGTCCGTTTTCTTCAACCTTCTCCCACTGATTCTTGGCCATGGCTCCATTGGAGCGCAGGAAATACCATTTTCCATTTACCTGGCGCCATCCCTTGGCCATATATGTATTGGAATCAATCCAGTAAGAAACGCCGTCTACCGTAACCCACTCATTAGCAGCCTTGGCTCCATTGTCCTTCACATAGTGCCATCCGTTGCTGTCCTGGACCCAGCCCTTGGCTGAGGATGTTCCCGGACCGGCATTTCCTGTGCCGGAAGAACCGCCCGGCGTACTTGTGCCGTTTGAACTGCTCGTGCCGTTTGCATTTCCTGCACTGCTGCCGCTTAAAGCGCCTGCCTTCACCAGTTCATATCCGTAGTCGAATAAAGCCTTCGTATCCGTATAATGGGTTGATTTGCTCTTCATGATGACGGCAATCAATCTGACTCCGTCCTTCTCCACTGCGGTTACCAGGGTATTTCCTGCTTTGGATGTATAACCGGTCTTTCCTCCAATGACCCCCGGATAATATCTGGCATCGTTGGGGTTCAGCATTTTGTGGCCAATTGTCACGGTCAGGCCGGAAGGATTCTTTATGGTGGCAGGCAGTTCGTATGTACGTGTGGATGCCACTGTCTTCACCACATCATTCTGGAATGCTGCCCTTGCAATCAGCGCCATATCATGGGGCGTGGTGTAATGATTGGAATCATTGAGACCGTGGGGATTGGTAAAATGTGTATTGGTGCATCCTAAGGCAGCTGCCTTGGCGTTCATCATATCCGCAAATTTAGCATTGCTGCCGGCCACATGCTCCGCAAGGGCATTTCCCACCTCATTGGCTGATTTGAGAAGCAGGGCGTAAAGACACTGTCGCACAGTCATCACATCCCCTGCCGTCATATTGATAGACACAGCGCCTGATTCCAGGTTGGTGGTGGCTGTTGCTGAAAATGTGACCTTGTCATCCAGACTGCAGTTTTCCGCCACCAGCAGTGCTGTCATAAGCTTGGTGATACTAGCGGGATAGAACTGCTTGTCGCCATTCTTGGAAATCAGGACGGTTCCCGTGGCAGCATCCATTAGTACAGCCCCCTCTGACGCTATCTCCGGCTTCTGCACGGAAGCAGCAGCTGTCTGGTCAAAGGTCCCGGCAGCAGCGCCTGCTGTCTCTCCGGGCGATACCGCGCCTTTGCTGTTTCCCCCAGCCGTCTGACCTGCCGACGGACTGCCGGAGGAAGACGGACTGCCGGATGTGGATGGACTCCCGGATGGGGATGGGCTGCCAGAAGAAGACGGATTGTCAGATGGGGATGGGCTGCCGTTTGAAGACGGACTCCCTGAGGAGGATGGCCCATCTGATGAAATGATCGCCCCATCACTGCCGGATTCCTCCCCCGGTCCCTGAGACGATACGGTCCCCTGGCCGGAGGTCTGGTCCCCTGACTGGAAGGAAGATACCTGGCTTTCCTCCAAAGGCATGATGGCTGTGGGGTTAGCTGACGCCGCCGTACTCATAAGCAGGGTACAGCTGGTACATATACATAAAAATGATTTCCATTTCCTAAGTTTCATAATATCTCTCCCATATTCCAGGCACTCATTTTTTGTAAACAAAACTAGAGATATTATATCATACTTCCCGGTTACAAAAAACATCTATTTCTGACAATAAACTTACGATAAATATATTTTTTCTTTAATTGCACAGGCAAATATTCTTCCTTACCATCCCCCTCCATTCCATTATACTGCCATACCATTATCATCAATCTTTACCTACATAAGCGATTGTTGGCCCCAGTTGATTGTTGGAATCAGGGATACGGTCCAATTCGTCCCAAAAGCCCCCTCGGCGGTATCCCTGCTTTGCACTCCCTGTCCCTTTCATTCCCGCTGCTCCCGGCACAGATACCGCTCAATCATCTCAAGTTCATCCAGATAAATGCAATTGGGTATCCTCTGATGCCTCACCGCCTCCACACACTCACGAAGCTCCATCCACATGACGTTCTCCACCTCCTCTCTCTGAAGCATAAGTCTGTCTGCATCCACTGGCTTCCTGTACACATATACGGCGCTGACCTCGCTGTCCTTAAACATCCTTCCGTAAAATATCTCTTCCATATATCCCTTATGGTAACCTGCAAACTCCAGGTCCCCCTCCCCGGCCTCAATTCCCAGCTCCTCCTTCAGTTCCCTGATGGCGGACGGCAGGAAGTCATCTCCGGCCTGCACATGGCCTGCCGAGGAAATGTCATAACAGCCCGGATAAGAATCCTTACCCTGGCTCCGCTTCTGCAGCAAAAGGTCATACGTTTTATCCTCATGCTCCCTTACCACCCATATATGGGCAGTTCCGTGGGGGACTCCGTCCATGTGGACCAGGCTCCGTTCCCGGACCACTCCTGTCTTCTTCCCGTCCTCATCCAGTACATCGAATAGCTCCATCTGCTTCCCGTTCAGGACAGCCTCTGTCAGACGGTCCCCTTTATATGCCAGTTTCAGCGAAAAGAAGGGAACCTCCTCATTTAACAGCTTAAAAAAGATTTTATCCCCCTCCCACAGATTCAAAGACAGCACATCTTCCTTCTTCACCCATTCCAGCGCTCCCTCGTTGCAGGATATCATTTTGCCCTCATATCTGTCCGCCGTGTACAGACACATGTATTCTGTCTCCCAGCCCTCTGCAATGAATGTAACCAGTCCCCTGAACCGCCAGGAGGTAAGGGTAAGGCCGGTTTCTTCCCTCACCTCCCTGAGCAGGCAGTCCTCCGGGCTCTCGTCCCCTTCAAAATGCCCGCCCACTCCAATCCATTTATCCTTATTCACATCGTTCTTCTTGCTGATTCTGTGGAGCATCAGATATGCCCCTTCATTTTCTATATAACATAGTGTGGTCAATCTGCTTTTTTGTTCCATAACCCCGTTCTCCCGTTCCAATATAAAATACCCGCCGTAGTACTCGACGGGTATCATTATAAACCAATTCTTCTTACGCTTCAATCATTAGGCACTCTTCCCTATTCCTCAATCGAATAGTTGGGAGCCTCCTTGGTAATGTGGATATCATGAGGATGACTCTCCTTTAAGGATGCAGCGGAAATCTTAATGAACTGTGCTGTCTCCTGAAGGGTAGTGATGTCCTGGGCGCCGCAGTATCCCATACCGGAGCGCAGACCGCCTAAGAGCTGGAATACGGTGTCTTCCACCATTCCCTTGTAAGCTACGCGTCCCTCCACGCCTTCGGGAACCAGCTTCTTAGCATCTGTCTGGAAATAGCGGTCCTTGCTTCCGTTTTCCATGGCAGCAATGGAACCCATGCCGCGGTATACCTTATACTTACGTCCCTGGTACAGCTCAAAGGTACCCGGACTCTCATCACATCCCGCAAAGATACTTCCCATCATACACACGCTGCCGCCCGCTGCAATGGCCTTTGTCACATCGCCGGAGTACTTGATTCCTCCGTCGGCAATAATGGGCACACCGTACTCCTTGGCAACGCTGTAGCAGTTCATCACCGCCGTAATCTGGGGCACGCCGATGCCTGCCACCACGCGGGTGGTACAGATGGAACCAGGTCCGATACCCACCTTGACGGAATCAGCCCCGGCCTCAATCAATGCCCTGGTAGCTTCTGCCGTGGCCACATTTCCGGCCACCACCTGAAGGTCCGGATATGCCTCCTTAATCATCTTCACGCAGCGGATAACATTGGCTGAATGGCCATGGGCGGAATCCAGAACCACCACGTCCACCTTTGCTTCCACCAGTGCTCCTACGCGGTCCAGCACATTGGCGGTGATGCCCACGGCAGCGCCGCACAGAAGGCGTCCCTGTTCGTCCTTTGCGGACAATGGATACTTAATCTGCTTCTCAATGTCCTTGATGGTGATAAGGCCTTTCAGGTTGAACTCATCGTCCACGATTGGCAGCTTCTCCACCCTTGCCTTGGCCAGGATGGCCTTTGCTTCCTTTAATGTAACACCCTCCCTTGCAGTGACCAGGTTCTTGGTAGTCATGCACTCCTTGATGGGACGGTCAAAGTCTTCCTCAAACTTCAGGTCACGGTTGGTAATGATGCCCACCAGCTTCTTGCCCTCTGTAATGGGCACGCCGGATATGCGGAATTTTGCCATCAGGTCATTGGCATCCTTAAGGGTGTGCTCCGGTGAAAGGAAAAATGGGTCTGTGATGACACCGTTCTCAGAACGCTTTACCCGGTCCACTTCCTCTGCCTGGGCTTCAATGGACATATTCTTATGAATGATACCGATACCTCCCTGCCTGGCCATGGCAATGGCCATGCGGTGCTCTGTGACCGTATCCATGCCGGCGCTCATCAGCGGGATGTTCAGTTTAATCTTCTTGGTCAAATGTGTGGTCAGGTCTACCTGGTTGGGAATCACTTCTGAAAATGCCGGTACCAGAAGCACATCATCAAAGGTTATGCCTTCGCCGATAATTGTACCCATTATAAATTTCCTCTCTTTCTGCGTGTTTGGTTTGATATGTTTGTCATAATATTGATAGTCCGCGAACTGTCCTTTTCTTATTAGTATCTTATACTAGCAAATTTTATCTGGCTTGTCAAACCAAAACAGAGAGAAATATTCATTGATTTTACTAATAGGGTTCCATCAGCCGTCCTAATATCCCCCGCAGCACCGCCCCGGGGACATCGCTGCCAGGAGCATCACCACCAGAAGCATCACCGCCAGGAGCATCACCACCAGGAGCATCACCACCAGAAGCATCACCGCCAGAAGCATCAACGCCAGGAAGCCAGCCACACCATAAGGGGCACCGTAACAATGGACAGTATGGTAGGCATGGCAAACACATGGGACGCATACACCTCATCCCGCCCGTACTGCGGGGGAAACAACATATACCATGCCGTTGTCCGCGCAGTACTGCTTGATGATGCCCTACATTCCACAGCCCTCGACGGCCCGTTCTCTCCCGACCTGTCCATATGCCGATTGCATTACATCACAAGCTTCCGCGGAAAGGTCCTCCGCATGGCTCCTATCATCCTCTCATTGGGTTCAATCAATACCTTGAAATGGTCCGGCCCCTTCTGGTATATGAGGGCGTACACCTTGGCATTCTTTCTGCCCGACGAAAAATCCTTTACCTTCATGCCCTGCTTCTCATAATCCTTAAGCACAAAGGAATCAGCCGGCGCCACGATCTGGATGTCATCCTTCTCACAGTCAAATATCTTCTTTCTCTTTGCCTTTCCCAGGATACGGTCCACCGCCAGACCGCCCTCTGCAAACAGATATTCAAACTCCACGCTCAGGTTCAGAAACACGAAATAGGTGGCCACACCTGCCATGGTCATGACAATTACGCCAAACACGGTCTGCAGCGCGGAAAGGACGGAAAATATACAGCCCACAATCATGAGTATCTTTACAGGAACGGCATATGCCGGATCTTTTCTCTTCACAAGCCACTCTACATAGTTATCATCGTTCATAATGTCTCTCCTTTTATCATTTTGCATATTACACATTATACAATACTTTATCCTATTTTTCCAGTAATATCATTCTTATGCCGAAGGAAGGAGAGAGCCTGCTCCATATTTTCCACGGTCCTGTGATTGATAAAATGTTCAATCTTCTCCACCAGTTCCAGTTCATCCTCCGTATGGTTGAGGGTACAGAAAAAATCCTGGAGTACCTGGTGTCTGTGCAGCAGGTACCTGCCCTCCTCGTACCCCTTATCCGTGACCATGATGGAGCCGTATTTCTTGAAATCAATATACCCGGCTTTTCTCAAATTATCTAACATTTTTGAAGCGGATGAGGGTCTTACGTGAAGGCTGGCAGCCAGGGAGCTGACACGGATGGGTTCCCCCTCTTCCTCCATTCTGCACACCATCTCCAGATAATCCTCCATGGACGAGGTCATCTCCTCAGAAGCAGAACGTTCATATCCTTTCATTGTATAGAATCCATCTTTATCAGTAACCAAAGTTCCCCTCCTGTAATACTATATGAGTAAGAAAAAGTTTCCCTATCCTAAATCTATTGCGAGGTATTGTAATTATGAAAGAATTTCTATGTTTGAATGATATAAAACCCGGAAAACGGGCTCGTGTAAAGGAGCTTATTTCCACAGGCAGCATCCGCAGGCGTCTTCTGGATATCGGCCTGGTTGAAAATACGGAGGTGGAATGCCTTGGGCAAAGCCCTCTGGGAGACCCCTGTGCCTACCTGATTCGCGGTGCTGTCATCGCCATACGCTCAGAGGACTGCCGCGGTATTCTGGTTCAGCCCTGCACAGGCTTCAATGAGCAGGAGATAATGGAGGGCTGCACCAGCCTGTAAGGTATCTCCCACAAAACAGCTGTCTTAAGAAACATCATCTGATTCCGGTCAGATGCAAAATTGCCTGATATAAAAAAAGAAAAAAGAGGAGTATTAAAATGGGTCTGACCAAACAATCCGTAGGAATGGGAGCTGTGGATTCCGGACTGGATATAAAAAAACAGACACCTGATGATAAAATAATCGCCATAGCAGGCAACCCCAACGTAGGTAAAAGCACCCTTTTCAACAATCTTACGGGAATGAGCCAGCATACAGGAAACTGGCCGGGAAAAACCGTGACCAATGCCCAGGGCTATTGTAAGACAAAGGAACACAGCTATGTGCTGGTAGATATCCCCGGCACCTATTCCCTCATGGCCCACTCCGCGGAGGAGGAAGTAGCCCGCAACTTCATCTGCTTTGGCGGAAGTGACGGGGTTGTAGTTGTGTGCGACGCCACCTGTCTGGAGCGCAACCTGAACCTGGTGCTTCAGACCATGGAAATATCGGACCGCGTCCTGGTATGTGTGAACCTGATGGACGAAGCCGCCCGCAAGAACATTACCATTGACCTAAAGGGCCTGTCGGAAAAGCTGGGCGTACCGGTGGCCGGCACCATTGCCAGGAAGAAGCGAAGCCTTGACCAGCTGATGAAACAGCTGGATGACCTGGTGGAAGGTACCCGAACCGCCTCTCCCTACCAGGTGAAGTACTCCCCCATCATTGAACAGGCCATCGCCATGGCGGAGCCTGCCGTAAAGGCCAGGGTGGAGGGAAAGGTCAATTCCCGCTGGCTAACCTTAAAGCTTCTGGACAGCGATCCGTCCCTCATGAAAGAATTAAGGGAATATCTGAATGAGGACATACTGGAAGTGCCTGAGATAAGCCTTGCCCTGTCACAGGCCAGGGAGCATCTGGCCAGGTACGGCATTACCAATGAAATCCTAAAGGACCGCATCGTGGCTGCCCTGGTGGCATCGGCAGAGAAAATATGCCGTGATACGGTCCAGTTCCACAAAAACGGCTACAATGAAGGTGACCGGAAGCTGGATAAGATTCTGACCAGCCGGTTCACAGGCTATCCCGTCATGATAGGAATGCTGGCCGTGGTATTCTGGCTGACCATCACAGGCGCCAATTACCCCTCCCAGATGCTGGCGGATGCCCTGTTCCGCCTCCAGGACCAGCTCACCAAAGCCTTCATGGCCACGGGCGCTCCCCAGTGGCTTCACGGACTGCTGATTCTGGGAGTCTACCGGGTCCTGGCCTGGGTTGTCTCGGTCATGCTGCCGCCCATGGCTATCTTCTTTCCTCTATTTACCCTGTTGGAGGACTCGGGTTATCTTCCCAGGATTGCCTATAACCTGGATAAACCCTTTAAGAGCTGCCATGCCTGCGGCAAACAGGCCTTGACCATGTGTATGGGATTCGGATGCAACGCAGCGGGCATCGTGGGCTGCCGCATCATTGATTCCCCCAGGGAACGGCTCATTGCCATGATAACCAACAACTTTGTGCCGTGCAACGGAAGGTTTCCCACCCTCATCGCCATCATCTCCATGTTCTTTGTAGGCGTATCCGGAGGTGCCTTTGACTCCATGCTGTCAGCCCTGCTCCTGACCCTGTTCATTGTCCTGGGCGTATGCATGACCTTTGTGGTCTCCAAAGCCCTTTCCATGACCGTGTTAAAGGGAATTCCTTCCTCCTTCACCCTGGAGCTGCCTCCTTACCGGCGTCCGCAGATTGGCAAGGTGATTGTCCGTTCCATCTTTGACCGGACCCTGTTCGTACTGGGAAGGGCCATTGCGGTGGCTGCCCCTGCCGGACTTTTAATCTGGATCATGGCAAATGTACAGGTAGAGGGCATCACCCTGTTAGCCCATTGTTCCGGCTTTCTGGACCCGTTTGCAAGGCTTCTTGGCATGGACGGCGTGATTCTTATGGCATTCATCCTGGGGCTGCCTGCCAATGAAATCGTAATTCCCATCGTCATCATGGCCTACATGGCCCAGGGAAGCCTTCTGGAATTTGACAGCCTGGCACAGCTGAGGGATTTGCTGGTAAATAACGGCTGGACCTGGATTACCGCTGTCAGCACCATGCTCTTCTCCCTGATGCACTGGCCCTGCACCACCACCCTTCTTACCATCCGCAAGGAATCGGGCAGCCTAAAATGGACTGCCATGTCCTTCCTTGTGCCTACGGTCTGCGGTATCGTGCTGTGCTTTGCCTTTGCAACAGTAGCCCGGATGCTTGTGTAAAAATCAGCTTTCCCCGGCACGTACGGCAGAGCGCAAGAAAGTGCCTTCGGCACCTCAACTCCCCTAGCCCCTCATTCATGAGGGGAATTAGGGCTTGTTTTTTGCGTCATTTTATTCCATAATAATCTCATGAATGTGATTCAGAAGATGCTCAGAGACTATTACGAAATCATTGAATACGATATAAAACCCAGACCTGTCGTCATGGAAAACATTGATAAGGTCATTAACTGCGGGGATCCTTCTTATGGTGGCGCCATGTATGGTTGTCCCCATTGCGGTAACCTCAAGTTCGTTCCTTTTCGCTGCCACTCCAAGTTTTGCCCCTCCTGCGGCGCTAAGTATTCCAATGACAGGTCTACCGCTATGTCTTTTAAATTAATACAG
>NZ_AUJR01000082.1 GCF_000424325.1 [Clostridium] clostridioforme AGR2157 | reverse complement strand
ATGTGATGTCCCTGCTGACAAAAGAGCTGATTCCGATACGGAATGATCGACAGTATCCACGACTCCAAACGGCACACTTCCGAAAACCTCGATATTTTATATATCGAGCAGCATAAGTAACAGTTTCATCAATATCTATAATACCCTTTTTTGAAGCAGATGTAAATCTGCTTGTTTGCCTTGCGGTAAAATATCTACAAAACTACTTCTGATAAATAATCCCTATATCCTTCTCTTCAATCTATCCGTTTGGAACGTCAGATCTCTATTTTAAAGAAACATTCTTTCTTTTACAAAAAGTTAACTAAATGACATTGGGGTGTGAACAGTAACAGGCAAACCGGGCGGCTCAGGTATACATGTATGATGCCAGAGGCAGGATTACCGGAATCCAGGATGGAAATCAGAACTGGACAGGCTACCATATGGACTCTTGGGGGCGGGTACATCAGATAGAGAGCAGAGGGAGGGGAGGAGAAGTACACCTATGACTATGCCGGTCATATTACCAGCACCATGGATGCCAATGGAGGCATTATCCCGTACCGGTATAACAGCCAGGGGAAGCTTTGAGAGATTATAGACCAGGAGGGGAACAGCCAGACATGCCGGTATGACCGGGAAGGACGCATAGTGTTCCATGTTGACCGAAACGGTAATCAGGTGCGGAGGAAATATGGCATTGCGCATTGCATAGTTATCCGGAGTATATTGGAAACGGCTGCAACAATCCCCGCAACAGCCCCTTCAATGCACTTTCTTGCGTTTCGCAAGAAAGTGCATTGAAGGGGCTGTTCATTCCCAAACTCTACCGCAATTATTTTAACCCTGTCTGCAAGTATCTTGAATTTAAGCCAAAACTTCGCTGTGCTATACTTTTTTCAGATCATAAAACAAGCACTCAAAAGGGAGGTAACAAAAATGAAACGAAGAATGTATGGCGCACTGGTGGCAGCGGGTCTGGTCTCCGCACTGATCGCGGGCTGCGGCTCCTCCAACACGGCGGCCACGGAAGCGGCGAAAGCGGTGGAGACGGCAGGGACTGCAGGCGCAGAGTCCCCGGCCGGCACGGCGGAAGGCGCTGAGGCTGTGGGTAATGCTACGGCCGGTGTGATCTGGTACAATTTTGCGGATACTTTTATCGCCAATGCCCGCCAGTGTCTGGGCAACGTTGCGGCCGCCGACGGAACCATTAAAATCAGCGACGCGGACAGCCAGAACGACATTACGGTCCAGGATAACAATTTCAACAATTTTTTGACCCAGAAGCCAAAGTATCTTGTTATCAACAACATCAACAATCCGGCTGCCGACTCCATCGCAAAGACCTGTACGGACAACGGCATTGTGGCAATTTTTGCAAACACCACAAGTCCCAGCGACGACGCCTTTGCCCAGAATGAAAATCTGTGGTACGTCTCGTCCGTATCCACCCAGTCGGGCGAAAATATGGGTAACGCCATCGCAGAGTATTTTAACACCCACGAAAATTGGGACCGAAATGGCAACGGAAAGGTGGATTTCATTCTCCTTCAGGGAATGCAGACCTTCAGCGATACCATCAACCGTTCCTCCTACAGTCTGGCCGCCATCGAGGGCGCGGGATATGAGCTGGGCAAAAACATCGGCGGAGACGACGTGACGGGCGTGAAAGGCGGAGACTCCATCAACGGCGTGCTGTGTAACTTTTCCCGTTCCGAGGCGCAGACGAACGTGGAAGCGCTGATTGCCAATTATGGCGACGATATCGACTGCATTCTTGCGGATAACGACGATGAGGCGCTGGGCGCAATCGCAGCGCTTCAGGCCCACGGATATTTCACAGATGAGAGCAACATCGTCCCTGTGGTAGGCGTGGACGCCACGGTGGCAGGCTGCGAGAGTATAAAGAACGGAACGCTTCTGGAAACCAGCCTGAACAATCCTGTCAAGCTCGCTAAATCCATTTACAAACTGATGTACCTGCTGGAGAAGGGCGAGGCGGTTACCACGGAGAGCATTGGAATCGACGGAGTCCATGTGGAAGGGCACAAAATTCTGATCGACTATATTTCCATCACCAAGGACAATGTGGGAGACGCAAGCTATGATATCAACGATACCAGCTTCTGATAATTGCAGGCAGTTTGTGTTCTGAGGCAAAGAACCATAAAAGATCAGGTTCCTTATGCCTGGTCTTTTATGATAAGAGGAGAAAATGAACATGAGTAATGCAAAATATGTTTTAGAAGCGGTTGATATTACGAAAACCTTTCCCGGAGTAAAGGCCCTGGATGGCGTTTCGCTGCGCGTGAAGCCTGGCACCGTGCACGCTCTGATGGGGGAAAACGGTGCAGGAAAATCCACTCTTATGAAGTGTATCTACGGCATCTATTCCCCAGATGCGGGGCTCATCAAAATAAGCGGAGAGAAGGTGGAGATAGAAAACCCCAGAAATGCCATGGATCTGGGAATATCCATGATTCATCAGGAGCTCCACCCGGTGCGAACCCAGAATGTCAGTGAAAATATTTTTCTCGGCCGCCTGCCCTACAAAAAGCGGGCGGGGGTGCGTTGGGTGGACCGGGAGCGGCTGGTCAGGGATACCCAGGAGGTATTTGAGCGGATCGGCATCAAAATCGACCCGAAACAGAAGGTATCGGAGCTCTCGACCTCCTACTGCCAGCTGTTAGAGATCGCCCGGGCGGTGTCCATCGGAGCCAAGGTAATTATCATGGATGAACCTACCTCCTCCCTAACGGAAACGGAGACTGAAATATTATTCAGAATTATCAGGCAGCTGAAGGAGGAGCGCGCCGCAGTGATTTACATCTCCCACAAAATTGACGAGATCCTTCAGATATCCGATGAAATTACCATTATGAGGGACGGAAAGCTGGTGGGGACCTGGCCTGCAAAGGAGATGACAACGGATACGATTGTGAGCCGGATGGTGGGACGGGAGATGAATAACCGCTTCCCGCCTAAGACGCACAAGCCCGGAAGCGAAGATTGGTTAAGGGTGGAGGGACTGACCAGCGTCAATCCACATTCCTTCCAGAATGTGAGCTTTTCGGTGCGCAGAGGTGAGATATTCGGGATCGGCGGACTGGTGGGCTCCCAGAGAAGCGAGCTCATGGAAGCTATTTTTGGCCTGGGTGAAATCAGGAGAGGAAAACTCTACATAGGCGGAGCACAAGTTCACAACAGGTGCCCGGCAGATGCCATAAAAAATAAAATGGCGCTGTTGACAGAGGACAGAAGAAAGACGGGAAATATCGGCTGCGCCTCCGTGGTGGACAACATGCTGGTGGTGGATCAGAACGTGAATCCCAGGCGATACCGGAAAAACGGCTTGTTTCTGGACAAGAAAAAGCGCGGACGGGAGGCAAAGCGGTATGTGGATATGCTCTCAGTCAAGACCCCAACCCTGAAAACGCCCATGGAATCGCTGTCCGGAGGGACGCAGCAGAAGGTGCTGCTGGGACGCTGGCTGTTGTCAGAGCCGGACATCCTGATTTTGGATGAACCGACCCGGGGAATCGATGTGGGGGCAAAATATGAGATTTATGAATTGATGGAGGAAATGGCCCGGGACGGGAAGTGCGTGATCATGATCAGCTCGGAGATGCCGGAGCTGATGGGCATGTCGGACCGGATTATGGTGATGTGCGAGGGCCATATGTCGGGGATCATCGAACACTCCGAGATATCGGATGAAAAAATCATGCTGTTGGCCAGCACCTATACCGCGGAAGATGTAAAGGAGAAACCATGAAATCGGAAAACATTTCAAAATTCTTGATTAACAATATTTTGTATATCTGTCTGTTGATTATGATTGTCATAATTGCGGTTATCTCGCCGTCCTTTCTGTCGGCCAGGGTGCTGAGCGATGTACTGATCCAGAGCGCGCCCAAGATTCTGCTGGCCATGGGTATGCTGGTGGTGATCATCGCGGGCGGCATGGATATGACTGTGGGCCGTCTGGCCGGTCTGGGTGCAGTGATTGCAGGCACGTTGGCGCAGCAGGCCGACTATTACCTGAAGTTCTGGCCGGGGCTTGGGGAGCTGCCGATCATTGTTCCCATGCTCGTGTCTGTAGCGGCCGGGCTGATGGTGGGCGCAGTCACCGGTATCATCATCTCAAAATTCCGGGTTCCGGCCTTTCTCGCCGGACTGGGAATGCAGCTGATTATTTACGGAGGAAATCTGCTGTTTTTGAAGAAAGCGCCGAACAATTCCCAGCCTCTGGCAGGCTACAAGCAATCCTTTGTACAGTTCGGAACCGGCTCCTTTATGGGGCTCTCTTACTTGATAATTGTAGCGTTACTTGTTATGATATTAGTATTCGTGCTGTTAAATATGACAACGCTCGGCAAAAATATCTACGCGATAGGAGGTAACAGAGAGGCGGCAAAGGTAGCAGGTATCAACTCATTTAAGATCGACATGTTCGTTTATATGCTCTCCGGCGCCCTGGCGGCTTTTGCAGGCTGTATGCTGGCGGCCCGCACCGGAAGTGCGAACGCGGCGTTTGCGGAGGGCTATGAGATGGATGCAATCGCAAGCTGCATCATTGGAGGCGCCTCCTTCGCCGGAGGAATTGGAAATGTGCCGGGCGCATTTCTCGGCGTCATCATCTTCAGCGTGATCAACTACGGCCTTACATTTGTGGGACTGAGCTCCTACTGGCAGTTTATCGTAAAAGGGCTGATTATTATTGTCGCGGTGGCCCTGGATATGCGCAAGTATGCCGCCAAAAAATAGTAAATGCACAGAGATTACAAAAGATGCAGCGGCTGCCTTGCGGGGCTTTTGACGCTGACGCTCCTCCTTGCTGCGATTTTGCTCTCGGGCTGCGGGAGCGGGGAGGAAGCCTTGTATCCGGTCACGAGGGTATCTGTCATTCTGCCCCACAATGACGACGGATACTGGAGTCTGATTCGGGAGGGAATTGAAGAGGCGGAAGCAGAGCTGGGAGATTCTTACAATATTGATATTCAGATCAGCATTCCCCAGCTCAATTACAATATCAGCCAGATGACGGATATCCTGAAGCAGCAGGTGGCTGCCAGGGTGGACGTGATTGTGATCCAGGGAAATGAGGACGAAACCTTTCGGCAGGTGATTCTGGAGGCACAGAACCAGGGAATTCAGATCATTTGCGTGGATACGGCGATCCGGGATTTTCCGTGCAACTTGTATATTGGAACCGACAATTATGAGGCCGGAAGAATGTTGGGCGAGAACCTGGCCAGGCTGGCGGGCCAAGAGGCGAGGGCTGCGGTGGTGACGGGAGAACCCGGCTATTTAAATTTGGAGCAGCGTTTGCAGGGATTCCAGGATGTGATCGCCCAGTATCCCGGCATAGAGATCACCAGCGTGAACTACAACCACTACGATGGGCTTACCTTTATGAATCAGTACCACAGCCTGTCCGATGAGGCGGATATTCTGGCGTGCCTGGAGGGCACGGGAGGACAAACACTGAGCCATGCCTTCACAGGGCCTGACACGGAGTACCGCTTTGTAGTTGGATTTGATGCGTACACAGGGGTGGAAAGCCGCGTGCTTGCGGGGGTGGTAAAACAGGATACGAACCAGATGGGCCGCCGTATCGTGGAGGAGATTGCAAATTATGTATCGGAGGGCAGTTACACGGGCGACGTTATCTATACGGACTGTTATTGGCTGTCCGCCGATTATTACGACGAGGTCAGCCGATGAAAAAATCCGTCTTTTTAATACGGTAGCAAAAAAATATGCCATGGGATATATCATTATGGGATTTTTCGTGCTGGTGTTCCTGGTGTCCGGTCTGTTTGAAAATTTCTACGTTTCCAGCCGGTACTCCCGGGCAACCTCGGAGCTGGTGGCGGTCAACCGTCTGGAAACCGCGGTCAACGATCTGAATGAGAGCGTCAACTTGGCATACCTGTACCTCTCCACAGATGGAGTAAAAGCCTATGACAGGGGAAAGGGCAATGTCCTGGGGGGGATAACGGGGATCGAGGCTCAGCTGGAACAGCGCTTTGAACGGGAGGAGTCCGATGCCTGCAACACCGTCAAGACTTACATTGAAAAAAGTGAAGGCTTGATGGAAAGCCTGGGGGAATATTTAAACGGGAAGAAACGCAGAGGCGCGGATTATACCTCTCTGGAACAGCAGTACGGTGAGCTTCAGGAGGTTTATGGCTACGTCAATCTGCGGTTTCAGAATACCTACACCGCAAAGCTGGGGACCTTGAGAGCGATGCAAGAGCGCTTGGACCGGCTGCAGAGATACACCGCCATGTTTCAGCTGGCGCTTATGACCGTGATGGGGCTCATCTGCAGCGTTTACCTGTACAAGGTCATCCGGGAGGTGTCCGGTTCCATCCGGAAAATGATGGCGGGCGTAAATTCCATGCGGGAGAATATCTCCTTGGCGGAGCCGATTCAGGTGGGCAGCAATGACGAGTTCGACGAGTTCGCGGGGGCGTTCAACCACATGATTGAGATTATCCGGGATCAGATGCGCAAGATCGAGGAGAACGCAGATATTAAGGAGCGCCTGGCCGCCTTGGAGATTGAAAACCTGCGCATATACAGCGAGCTGCAGAAAAGCCATCTGAATTTTCTGCAGTCCAGGATTAATCCCCATTTCCTGTTCAATACCCTGAACATGATTTCCTCCCTGGCGCGCATCGAAAATGCAGACCAGTGCGCGGAGCTTATGGAGATCACGGCCACGTTTCTGCGGTATAATCTGGACAATATCTCAAAGACCGTGACGCTGCAAAAAGAGATGGAAAATCTGAAGGACTATGTGGCCATCCAGGAATACCGGTATGGAGGAAGGTACTCTTACTTCTTTGATGTGGATGAACGCTGTCTTGATTTCAAGATGCCCTGTATGATTCTCCAGCCCCTTGTGGAAAACGCCATCCAGCACGGGATTGCCATGAAAATGAGCGGCGGCTGCGTGTGGATCAGGGTGTTCCGGACCGAAAATCACATCTGTATGGAGGTAAGTGACAACGGAGTGGGCATGACGCCCCAGCAGATCCGCCGCATCTACGAGGATTTTGAAAATAACGGTTCCTCCGGCATGCACATCGGGCTGCGGAATATTTATCACAGAATCCAGCTGTTTTACAACGGGCATGCAAAATTTGAAATTGAAACTATGAATCCGGGGTTAAAAATTATGATTTGGCTTCAGCGGGAAGGGTGACCTATGAATTTTACGATGGTGATTGCAGACGACGAGCCGCTGGTGCTCAAAAGCCTGGAGATGCTGGTGGCAAAAAATTTTCCGCACATCCAGGTGACCGGGCTGGCCGAAAACGGTGTGGAGCTGAAAGAACTGTTGGAACGGCTGGAGCCGGATCTGGCGGTGGTGGACATACGGATGCCGGGATTGTCCGGGATCGAGGTGATTGAGCTTATGCGCAGCAAGGGCTGTAAAACCCGTTTTATCATCAATACGGCGTTCAGCGATTTTGAGTATGTGAAAAAAGCGCTTGACCTGAAAACCGACGGATACATCTTGAAACCCGGCAAACAGGACGAGAAGATCAAGGTGATTACGGAGCTGTGCAGGGCGGTGGAGGCTGAGCGGGAGAAAAACAGCAGGCAGAGCAATCTGGATTCGGCGCTGCAAGTAGTGAACCCTTACCTGGGCAGCGAAATTTTGATGTCCATATTTTCAAAAAAATGCGATGAGGAACATTTTAAGGTCTACCTGGACATCAATGGGTTGCATTTTTCCGGAGGATGTATCGCGACATTTCTCATCAAAAGGCCGGACCAGATGGGGGCCAGGGAACTGAATGGGGAGTTAGGGAAAATACTGGACGGGATCTGCGGCTTTCTGGCCACCGTCACATCCGACGGAATCGTTGTGCTGCTCTTTGCTCCCGAGCGTTCGGACCGGGAGGAGCAGAGAAGCTGGTGCGCAGGGCTGGCGGAGCTCATCGCGCAGGATCTTATGGATCGCACGGGATCGGAATGCCTCTATGGGGTGGGCGCTGTCTATCCTTCCTTTTCCGATATGCCGCGCTCCTACCAGGAGAGTATCGTCAAACTCAGGGAGGATCACAAAGACCTGCCGGAACTGCCGGCGGATAATGCCGATAAGATAAAGGATTATGTGGAAACAGCCAAACGATATATCGTTAGCAATTTTATCCGGGACATTTCCCTGATGGCTTGCGCGGAGAGCGTGGGTATCAGTCCGTATTACCTGAGCCACATTTTTAAAGAAAAGACGGGAAGCACCTTTGTGGAGTACCTGACTGCGGTGCGCATTGACCGGGCGAAAGAGCTGTGCCGGAATCAGAATCTCACCGTCAGGGATATTTCAGACCGGTGCGGGTATATCAATACCACGTATTTCTGCAAGGTGTTTAAGCGAAACGTGGGGAAAACCATTGGGGCATACAGGCAGGAATTGCTAAGAACAGAATCAGAGAGGGGAACATAATGTCAGAGTTAAGCAAGCGAATGAGAGCGGAATGGAGCGTAAACGATGCAAAGCGAGACGCAGGGCTTACCACGCCGGAAACAGTTGAGCGGTTCGACGGCCTTGCCTACGGGCCGGATCCTGTCTGGAACCGGCTGGATGTTTACCGCCCCAAATGTGAAAGGGGAAACCGGCTGCCGGTGATTGTGAGCATCCATGGGGGCGGCTGGGTATACGGGGACAAGGAGCTGTACCAGTTTTATTGCATGTCGCTGGCCGGGAGGGGATTTGCGGTGGTGAATTTCTCGTACCGGCTGGCGCCGGAGTTCAAATTTCCTGCCCAGCTGGAGGACACGAACCTGGTGATGGAATGGGTCCTTGCGAACCGTGAGACCTATGGATTCGATGCGGATAATATTTTCATGGTGGGGGATTCTGCTGGGGCACATCTGCTGGGGCTGTATACCGCCATCTGCACCTCCCCGGAGTACGCTGCCCGGTACCCTTTCAAGGCGCCTCAGGGATTTGTCCCCAGGGCGATCGGGATGAACTGCGGCGCGTATGAGCCGCTGACAGAGGAGGAACATGAGGGCGGGAGCATGAACCTGGAGCTTATGGGAGATCTGTTGCCGGAGAGGGGATCCCGGAGCGAGCGATGTCTGATCAATGTGACCGAGCACGTGAACAGCAGCTTCCCGCCGGTATACCTTATGACTGCGGTAGGGGATTTCTGTATGGATCAGGCCCCCAAGCTCAGAGAAAAGCTTAAAGAGGCCGGTGTGTATTGTGAGTACAAGCTATACGGGGATCAGGAGCGGCCGCTTTACCACGTGTTCCATCTGACCGTGCAGGAGGCGGAGGGACAGCAGTGCAATGACGAGGAGTGCGGATTTTTCCGACGGATGATGAAGGGGAGCAGGAACGCAGGTTCTGTATTGGGGCTGCCGCACTAAGAATTGTTAAAGCGACAGCCACTTTTGTGTTTTTAGACCTGACCCACAAAATACCACGATTTTCTCGATGAACATCCACACAATTTCGAGAGTCAGCTCTTAAATATCTATGGATTGCTAACATGAAATATCTTGGTTAGCACGGTAACTGTATTTATTTTCCAAGCCTAAGGTAAAAACCACCGCCTTTAGGCGGTAGAGCTTCAGCGGCATTTCCTTTTCCAGGAGGCAGTGATATAATTGGCGTATCGGGAGGTACGTAGAAATGGCAAATTACAGAAATGGGAGTCATACGGTATATGATATAAAGTACCATTTTGTGTGGATAACGAAATATAGATATGAAGTATTAAAAGGAGATGTAGCCTTTAGGCTACGAGATTTGCTGAGACAAGGCTGTGACAGTCAGGGAATAAAAATATTACAAGGAAGTATACAGCCGGATCATGTACATATGCTATTGTCATGTCCAGCGAACTTGGCCCCCAGTGAGATTATGCAGAACCTGAAAGGA
>NZ_AUJR01000081.1 GCF_000424325.1 [Clostridium] clostridioforme AGR2157 | reverse complement strand
CTTTCACGCCTGATTCCATATATTTTTTCAGGCAGAGCTTTACCGTCGGTCTCGAAATATCGAGTTTGTCAGCAATGGCTTCATCTGCCATGCCATCTGATTTTAATAAGAGGATTTTGGCTCTCCTGTGGACTCTGGCTTCAACAGTCCCCTTCTGTAGAATGGACTTTAAATATGACTTATCATCATTGGAAAGAAAAATAGGCGTAGCACTCTTTGGCATCATTTTACCTCCTGAAATGGTCTATAAGTATTATACCATTTCAGGATAATAATGTAAACTTATTAAAATCGAGTTATACTAGTCCGAAAGTAAATAAAGCTGCAGTACATGGGGTATCCACATCTGGTAATGTATCCTTAAAACCAATCCACGCAAATGCTAACCCAACAAGCATTGGTGCCATTGCAGATATAAACTTATCAATAAAGGTATAAATTGTTGCCACCATACCTGTTATATATTTTCCGCTCTGGCTTGCTTCATAATCATTGATGTCTGCTATCATCGGAGGAACTGCAGAGGTACATATCATTTGAGCGCCTTCTGCTACAATAGAAAACAGTAACAGTCCCACAGTAAACAATGAAAGGTGCGTAAATGGCTCGCCATACCCATTCACATATCCGGGTAGATTTAAGGTTTTAGGGTCTAAAAATAAGAATAAAAGAATAATGATTGTATTAAAAATTACGACCCCCCAGCTTCCTACTTGCATGGCTTTTTTTAGCCCTAATTTACTCCCAATCGCACCAACGCCTAGCGTCATCATCACAAGGCCAAAAATCGTAGTATATAGGGTCCATCCGCCGTTCAGCTCATAATTACCAATAATAATACCAAATACAACAACACCTACTGCACTAATCCGGCAACTTGCTGCCAGTTTATCTGTCGCTGCTGATACAATCAGCATTTGCAGTGGTCTATTTTTTTTCAGTACCCTTACATAATCCCCAAACTTCACAATCTGTTTTTCCTTCGAGATCGCTGTGAATTTTGGTATATCCTTTGGTGCAATAGAAATAAACGCAACTGCAATACAAATACTAGCCGTAACCGCTGTCAGCAGCCACATATCTTCAAATACACCAATCGAAGACATTTTTCCATATTTCACAACCAATGACGCCACATAAATCTGAACCAGTGCTCGTGACATACGAACTAATATAGTCCCTATAACGCTTGAAAACGGACGTTGTTTCGGATCATTCGTCAAGCATACATTTCCAGTATGCATACTTACATTTAAAAAGGTATAGCCAACATAAAACAACAATGCAAATACCGTAAAAAATACCCCTCTGGCTACTCCCGCTTCTGGCAAATGATGGGTTACGCGAAACATGAGGAAACTATTCACAAACAATAATCCCCCACCAATTGTCATACATATTCTCGTTTTCCCCACTCGATTTCCAAATTTATCAGCGACAAACCCAACCATAGGATCTGTCACAGCATCCCACAACCTCATAATCGTTGAAAAACTAGAGGCGAATATAACAGCCATTCCTACAAATCCATTTAAGTAGTAAGACATATACATGGTCAATCCCATGTATAGATTCACGGCTAGATTTACCCCAGAAAATCCAACAAGTCTCCAGTTTTCCACTCGGTGTATCCCATTTCCAACCCAATATCTTTCCCCATCTTGTTGCATTGAGTTTACCTCCTCATAAATTTATAACAAAATACTAGCACTTTCCACTTTCTTTATGATAGAATAAAATCATTATTAATAGTAAAAAATCAATCTGAGGGGACAAAGTTTGAAACAAATAGGATGATTGAGGGTGCTTTTTGGATTTGATAAGGGCATTGGCACTCCTGTCGTTGCGTGGGCTCAACCGGCCCAGGAAATAAGATGCTTCGATGACGGAAACACCGACATGTCGGGACCAATCTCAGAGAGAATGGGGATGGTGGTCATCGGATTTTGCAGCGCCCATCTGCAAATGGAGCGACATTTTGCGCCATTCATTGATGCCTTAACGGATGACCGACCTATATAACTATCGGGGTTGCCGCTATACAGCCCCGCCACTCACCTCCTCAGGTTCTGTAGTTTGCCAGCAGCCTACAAGAGGAGAATAACACAAAAAAAGACGAAAGGAAGATGGAGTTTGAAATGTTTCATAACCCCATCGGTGCCTTTCGCAGAAAGGCGGATTATAACTATGAATATTCAATTACAAACTGCCTGTCAATTAATTAATGACATTTTTCATTTACAAATACAACCAATAAATTCAAAAAAACTACTTCTTGGATTTAGCCAATCTCATATGCTACATACAATCCAAGGCTTTTTAGAACCACTTAACCTAAACAGCTTTATTCATTCATTAGAGTCTGGAACAATTTATTATATTACAGATACGTTACAAATCCATTTCATCTCATTGCTTCTAAACAATCAGCCTTTTATGATAGGACCTTTTTGCTCATTAATCATGACCGTACAAGACTGTGTAAAACATTTTAAAAAATATAATATCTCTAAACAGCTATCTGTAAATGATTTTCTAGCATATAGGAGTCAATTACCTGTTATTAATGAAAGGGAAGCCTTACATATTGCGTATTCCTTTGCCCATGTAATTGAACCAGATGTTATTAATTGGAATACTAAAATGATCGACTATACGAAGCAGATCTATAATGCGCTTTCTACAAATGACGACCTCCCCCTCCGTCAAAACTATTCTGAGCTAATCAGAGAACGTTACCAATTAGAGCAACGATTTATCCATGATGTCGAAGAAGGTAACTCTCATGCCGCGATTCTTAATTTAAGAAATATGCAACGTGATGTAGCATATCTAAAACAAATTGGAACTACTTTAGAAAATGAACGAATTGGGGCAGGTATCGTCCGTACAATGGCAAGAATTGCTGCGATGCGCGCTGGACTTCCCGCTACCACTGTAGATCTAATTTCCAGGAATCATACTTCTTCTACATTTAATGCAAAAACCGTGGAAGAAATATATAAAGAAAAAGAAAAAATGGTTAAACGCTTCTGTGAGGAAATTAGTATCCACAAAAAACATCAATATAGCAATTTAACTACAAGCGCCATTTATTATATTGAGCATCAGTATTCTCAAAATATTACTGTTGAGCAGATCGCGGATGAGCTAAATGTTAGTACAAACCACCTAATTTCTACATTTCGTGTTGAGACAGGTTATACACCCGGAAATTATATTCAAAGAATACGACTGCTCCATGCTACTAATTTATTATGTAACACAGATCTTAGCTTACAAGATATTGGTTCCTTGATCGGAATTGAAGATTCTAACTATTTTATAAAACTTTTTAAGCGTGTTTATTCCTGTACGCCCGGAAAATATCGTAAATATCATCGATTATAAAACTTTTTTAAATTTCGCAAAATATATCAGGATAATTAGAATAGGCGCGTGAAAGTGTGTCTGCTGTACGACGGCTTTTTTTCTTTTGCCGTCGCGGACAGATCGAAACATTATGAAGTTATAGTGCCGTTTCTTTCTTTAGTTGGTGCAAAGCCCATCCAAAACTGATACCAGCCATGACTACAAATAGCGCAAAGACGAAAAGTAGTTCGCCGATCTCAATATGTCCGTATAATATCAGAGAACGCAACGCATTGATTACATGGGTAAATGGGTTTAAGTTGATTATTGTTCCCAGCACACCGCCAATTTCATCTGCGGGAAATAAGGCAGTGCTTAAAAAGAATACAGGCAAGACGATAGCATTCATCACGGTTTCATAAACTACTTCATTCGGAAGTATAAGGCTGATACCGTATGCCAGACCTGACATGAAGAACGCTGTCAGGAATATCAATAGAACAATGATACAAAATCCGTCAATTCCTGTCGCAATTCTAACGGAAAACAGCAGGCTCACCAGTCCCATAATACTAACTTCAAGAAATGTGCATAGGACAGCTTCTAACAGTTGACCTAAAACGATAGCACTTCGTCGGACAGGGGCAATCAAAATGCGGAAAAAACTTCCGTCAGATTTCATCAGGTAATTCATAATCCCTCCGCTACTGCAAGCAGAAAAACTCACAAGAACTACCAAACCGGGGAAGATAAATGCAGTATAATTTTCTATGCCTGTGCTTTTCATTGTCTGTTCTGCAACCGAACTGAATAGGACTAACCAAAGAATAGGTTGTAATATCGTGATAACAATGGTAAAGGCATTATGGAAACGCCATTTCATATTCCGGTGTAGAATTGTCAAAACACTCATGCTTGTTCCTCCTGTCCGTTCCGCGTTAAGCGTAAGAACACATCCTCCAATGTAGGTTCGGTGATCTCAACACCAACAAACGGAATACTTTGTTCCAGAAGAAACGATGTGATTTCTGGCATATCGGAATGGCTGTTGTATGTATTGATAACGACAGCATTTCCACGCTGGAATATCTCTTTGTCTTGAAAATGCTCTTGAAGTAATACAAGGTTTATTTTGGCTTCTATGCTTGAAGAAAAATTCACCTGCAAGTTATTCTGCCGAAGCAGAGAACGTAGTTCGTCTGGTGTTCCTTGTATGACCTCTTTCCCGTCTTTCATTATGCAGACGGTATTGCTCAAACTATCCGCTTCTTCAAGATAGTGTGTAGTAAGAAAAACCGTTGTGCCGAAGTCGTCACGGATTTTCTTCACCATGTCCCACATCGCAATACGGGATTGAATATCCATGCCGACAGTCGGTTCATCCAGAAATAGGATTTTAGGAATAGCCATCATATTCAGTGCAATATCCAAACGCCGCTTTTCCCCACCAGAATAGGAAGATACCGGGTATTTTCTATTCTGGCTTAATCCAAAATCAGAGATTAGTTTTTCCATGCGTCGTCTTGCCTCTGCTTTGGGGATTTTATAAAGGCGGCTCTGGAACATCATGTTTTCCTCTAAGGAAAGATAAGTATCAATAGAGGTTTGTTGTGCGACACAGGCAATTTGAGAACGAATAACAGCGGTATCTTTATAAATGTCCTTTCCCATCATTGTGATCTCACCAGCGGTTGGGCACAAATAAGTTGTCAAGATGCGAATGAGCGTTGATTTTCCTGCTCCATTTTGTCCCAGCAGGGAAAAGATTTCACCCTCCTTGACGGATAAACTCAATCCGTTTAATGCCTGTACGCCATTTTTATACTGCTTTACAGCATTATCTACTTGGATAGCGTACATAAAAAATCAGTCCTCCTTGATTGGGAATTGAATTTCAGTAATGTATTTGTCAGGATTCCCTTTTAGGAACGCGGAAACTCTTTTGCTTCAATACCACTTCCCGCAGGGATTTCCTCCGTAGGTACGTTCCTTAATTTATTTAATTGCAATCCATACCTCGGAATGACCGTTTAGTGGTTTTCCCTCCATGGCGGGATATACTTCAATATCTGGAAATCCCGCATATTCATAGCCGGAAAACGGAAGCCATTCTGTATAAAAACGGCGGAAAACGGATTGCACATTCTCCTTGAAACAGCCGTCATTTTCAAATACTACCCATGTTGCAGCCGGGATTTCAAATTCAAACATCCCGGCAGGTACTTCCTGCTTCGAAGCAGCCGCAATATAGTAAAAAATATTTTTGGAGTCTTCATAGACGCTAACTCCCATAATCCTATTAGGTAGTTCATCACCCATCTGACACAGTTGCATGAACTGACTGCCTGACAAAACGTTCTCCCAAAATTGCGGAACAACCCTTTGATTTTCTTCCATATCCTCTATCATGGGAGTACGAATACCAACAAAACGCATAGCGGGTTTATCTATAATGTGATATGACATAGCATTTCCTCCTGTGACACTAACGGAAAACCTGATCGGTGGATAGGCATTTAATGTGATACCCTGATTTTTTGCAGCAGCAGGGGTAATTCCGTGAACAGATTGAAATGCCCTATTAAAAGCTGTTGGTGATGTATAGCCATATTCAAATGCCACGTCCAATACTTTTTTCTCTGTCCTTTGCAATACAAAAGCAGCTTGCGACATCCTGCGTTTGCGGATATATTCTGATAATGGAATACCCGCAACATAGGAAAATAACCTCTGAAAATAGTACGTTGAACAGCACGCAATCTGCGCCACTTCTTCGTAGGATATTTCTGTGTCAAGATGACCTTCAATATATTCAACGGCGTTGCTTAGATTTTTCAACCATTCCATCCTCTAACCTCCTAGTAAATATCATAACGCATACGATTTTTTAATTCCTCTCTTTTTGTGCACTCTTTTGTAAACTGGTGACATTTTTAGAGGTCTCCGTCGATCAGTTTTTCTTCCCGGATAAGGAAGTGGATAAGTCTACCCAGCGGCGGCAGCTTGACAGTCTGTTGGACGAGATGGAAAGTAAGGAACTCACGATCATCACCGCCACGGCCAAAGGTATACAGGAGGCGAACCAGGAGGAAGAATAATCCTCTGTCCACAACTGAACAGAATTACAGGAACACTATGGGAAATCTGCTCTCATGGTGTTTTTTCTTGCCTTTTTGGAAATGATTGCCCGGATGGTTGCGGAAGCCAGAAGGCTTGGCTACAGCGAATCCAGCATATGGACAAACATTCAGCCGGGGCTGAGGGCGTTTGCAATCTACTACGGCAAAAAAGGCATCTCTTTTTACGATCCTGAAATCACAAATGAATATGTAGGGTTACAGAAAGAACGGCTGTCCAGAAAAGAAATCTCAGACTATGCTCCTGCTCAGCACTTACTTCCGCATGACTTATACAGACCTTCTTCCCTCAGTAAGAGTATACGACCTCCGGCATCGATTTGCCACTGCTGTTTTGAACCGGTGGCTTGACGAAAAGAAAGACCTCAGTTCCCGTCTGCCTTACTTACAGACATACATGGGGCACAAGGATCTGGAGCAACGGCTTATTACATCCATCTTCTCCCGGAAAATCTGATAAAATCGGCAGGGATTGACTGGGAGGGCATGAATCATCTGATCCCACGGGTAGAATTATGGGAAAAGTAAAAGACGAGCAGTTATTCACACTTTTGCGGAATTTGGCTCTGTTTCCTCATGTAATGAATATGGTCTTTATCCGTTTCCATGTATCTGATGATTACTTTATGTTTTTGGCACATCTCATATGAGAATTGTTTGATATCATCCGATATTTGCTTAAATAGCCTAAATTGGCGTTGTCTGGGGCAGAAAATCCGATTGTAATATGAATAAAAAAATGATATAATGGATAACACTCTCTAGGTGCAAGTGGCATATAATTTAAGCAGGCAGTAGAAAAAAGGGACTATTTTCAGTAAATGGTTCTGTTTTATAAAAGATACCTGAAAACATTTGCGATTGCTATTTGAAATATATAGATTCTTCAAACGCCTTTTTCATAAATGAATGAAGCGTTGGTTTTATTTTACTGTAGATAAATACTGTATTTATGCAGTTACGGCTTAAATGCCAATTATAAACAAAAAGGAGTGGCGGAGATGTGCTTTTACATTGGAATCGAAGACTTGGCAGCAAACGCAATGATTGAGATGCTGAAAAAGGGTGGGCGGCGATTTCTTACTTACAACGAAATTGAATTGTATGGGGCAGAGGTGGTTCAAATCTTAAAGGAGAACGGAGAAAAAGCTGTTCTTATATTGTCAAGGGAAAATACGGATGCACTTTTTAGAAATTATTCGGAATTTTTTGAAGAAGGAGAGCAAAACGGAAAAAGGGGTATTAAATTAAAGGCTGATAAAGAAGTAGAGGATCTGATCCAACAGTTTAGAGGGTATTTAGCTTTGGATGTATTATTGGCATTTATGAATCAACGCTCAGTACAAGTATTGGGAGCATAGTAATGAAAGATTACAAAAGAGTTAAAGACCCTATCTATGGCTATATAAAGATTCCTGTTGCTTATATGACATATATTGTTGATACGGCTGTATTTCAAAGACTACGTCGAGTAATACAGACTAGTTATTCTCCGCTTTATTCCTCTGCAGTCCATAATCGTTTTGTCCATTCGATGGGAGTCTTTTATCTGGGAGAATTAACTGTTAATCAACTGATAAAAGAAGTGCAGGAAAAGGTCAGTTCGCCTATGGATTTAGAGGGAATTGGAGAACTATTTAAGCTTGCATGCTTATTACATGATGTAGGCCATGCCCCGTTTTCTCATACAGGTGAGGGGTTTTATCTTGGAAAAGATCATGATTATACACAATTACATAACAAACTGATAGAAACTATTGGAAATGAGAATTTTTCAAAAGATATTCCAGAAGATTCAAGTTCTGCCGCAGCACCTCATGAGATAATGAGTGCAATAATTGGCATATCTGAATTTGAGATGTTTTTTGATAGCGTGGAGCAGAAAGAGTTTTTTGCTCGTTGTATTACTGGGTACAAATATTCAGAAGGAACAATAGAAAATAATATAAAGAATTGCTTTATATCAATGCTCAATTCCAAAGTGATAGACGTTGATAAACTGGATTACCTTATTCGGGATGCATACATTACGGGTTTTGATACAGTCAGTATTGACTTTGAACGTCTTCTATCTTCACTTACAATATCAAAAGATAAAGGCAAGTATAAAATAGCATATTACAAAAACGCTATAAGTGTTATTGAGAACGTTGTTTATGCCCACGATGCAGAAAGGAAATGGATTCAAACACATCCAGTCGTATTATACGAAGCATATATACTCCAACATATCATTGGATACCTTAGTGAAAAAATTGATGATGACGATAAAAAGTTATTTTCACTGGAGTCATTAAGTAAAAAGGGACAGCAGTTTGAAAATGGTTTATCTATTTCCCTATTGTGTGATGATGACATCATTTATTTAATGAAAAATCCTTTTTATAGCCAATTATGTGAAGAGTTTTTTGAGCGCAGGATAAGAAGGCATCCTGTTTGGAAATCAGAGGCTGAGTATAAAGCTTTTGTATTAGATATGGCTTCAGGAGGAAGTTTGCTGGAAAAGTTTGAACAGGCCATGAGTGTTACAGCGAAATACTTAATCAAAAGTACTGATTCTTGGGTAATAAATGATTCATTGATTGCCAAACTTGAAAAAGAAAAAGAGACCTTGCTTGCTACTGATATGGACCCGGAAACCAAAAAGGTTCAATTAGAAAATAAGGAGATGATTTTAAAGGTAGTTCATTCTCTGGAAGGTTATGCAAACGAAAAAGGTATTAGTTGTAATTTTGTTATATTGATGGCATCACAGTTTAACAGCGGTTTTGGTAAGCCTGATTTCTCGGCAACGAATATTGCTTTTCAGACGAAAGATGGGGAAAAGGTTGCAGCTGTAGGGAAAATAGTATCCGCTATAGAGGCCAAGGAGAGAGATAGAGATAACTTCTTTTACCTTTTTTATAAGCGTAAAGACAGTCTTGATGTAGATAACGATGATATAGACAATCAAGAGATATGTAAGAAACTTTTTAAAGATGTTGTTTTTTAAATAGTATTCTGGCAAAGAGAGCTGTTTATATGTTATCATGTAGGTACATCTCCTTTTTGGTGGATTGGTTGATAGTTTCTAGGCAACTCTATTGTACCATAAACCATTGAGGAGATGTTTTTTTTGTAGCAAAAAAAATCCCGTATTTATGCGGGGTCTGGCGTTTCGCAAACGCCTATTAAATGGTATTTTAGAAAGGACTCCAGTTTTTGATAGACGGGCATGACTTTAAAGCCCTTGCTGCAAAGGCTTTAAAACAACTAAATGAACTACCCCGCAGCAAGCTGCGGGGTATCGAAGGTTGCAACCTCTACATATAATCCCATATGCTATACTGCTTTGTTTTCTCTACGTTTTTATAGATTGTTTTATAATTTTTTTCCTGTCCCTGTTCTTTCACATATCTACTTATGATTTGCTCATTCCCATGTTCACTCACCGTTGCTACGTAATAGCCATCTGTCCAGAATTCTCCTCCCCACAATTTTTTCTTCACTTGTGGACATTTCGCGAACACCTCCCGGGCTATGATGCTCTTCACTATTTGGATGATTGAAAAAGTTTGTTACGCAGCAAGCTGCGGGGAATTAAACCCTCTTTTTGATTAAATTTAC
>NZ_AUJR01000080.1 GCF_000424325.1 [Clostridium] clostridioforme AGR2157 | reverse complement strand
AAACGCTTATATTCGTAGTCCCTCATAACTGTAGACAAATTTTCTCCCTCCGGGACAGGCGGCCTGTCTTCTGAAGTGGTTGCGATTGCCTGAATCCCTGGCTTTTCATCATAAGATAATGTATGGACAGCTGTCTCTCCCCCGCAAATGGGATAAAATTGCCAGTTTTGTCAAAACAGAGTTCCAATTGCTTATAGATAACATCTGGGCTTGGGCAACGGAATTTACATACTTTGTCAGGCTGGCAGGATACCATAGTTCGGCGGCAAGGCCAAAAGCGGTTGGTTTTTGGCAGGCAATATTTACTACCCAGGCTTTGGAATCATCAAATATTTCTGCTTTTCGTCCCCGCCCGTGAGAATCTTCCAGAGCTGCCGCTACCCCGGATTCCATAAATTTTTGCAGGCAGAGGCGAACCGTAGGAACTGTGATGTCCAGATAGAAAACCAGTTCAAATTTCGGTTTGACTGATAATGGAAAACTTCACACCTTGCCGCCTGCCAGTGGCACAACGAGCAGTAAGTCTGAAAAGATTTGCTGCTTTTTTTGCACCCATTTTTGGCGTTTTCCTTTCCCGCCTGTATTAGAGAACAAAGAGAAAAAATTTTGAAAATTACCGTCAATTTCCTCTTTTCCGGTGTTGTAGGGAGTGAAAGGAAAAATATTTCCCATAAGCGGGCAGAACACCGCCCCACCGGTGTCATAGTAGGGAAAGGAAAGCGGGCAGAAAAGCCCCTGTCATTTGTATCTTTGGCGGAAAGGAAAAAAAGAAAGCCAAAAGCGGGCATGCGGTTTTGCCCCTCGCGGGAAACTTGTTGGGGAGTGCCTTCCCCAAACCCTGCTATGCGGCTTGCGCCGCAAAAATATTTCCGTCCGGCGAAAAGTTTTTTCTCACTTTTGCCCCGGAAATGGCTAACAGATAGGTGTGTTTTTTGTGACAAGTGAAAGGAGGTTTACAGCCTATGCCAAAGCGATACAACACGCCCCACCGCAGCCGCGTTGTGAAAACCTGGCTGTCCGAAGATGAATACGCCGACTTCACAGAACGGCTTGCTGTCTACGGTATCAGCCAGTCCGAATTTCTCCGGCAGGCGATACGGCGGGCGACCATACGCCCCGTTGTCCATGTGTCGGCGGTCAATGACGAACTGCTTTCCGCCGTCGGAAAGCTCACAGCCGAGTACGGCAGGATCGGCGGCAACCTCAACCAGATAGCCCGCTATCTGAATGAGTACGGCGTGCCATATAACACGCTGTCCAGCGAGGTACGCGCCGCCATAGCCGACCTTGCCGCCCTCAAGTATGAAGTCCTAAAGAAAGTAGGTGACGCGGTTGGCAACACTCAAGCATATCAACTCTAAGAACGCCGACTACGGAGCCGCCGAACAATACCTGCTGTTTGAGCATGACGAGTTTACCATGAAGTCCGTCCTTGATGAAAACGGCAGGCTTATCCCCCGCGAGGACTACCGGCTGTCCACGCTGAACTGCGGCGGCGAAGATTTTGCCGTTGCCTGTATGCGCTCCAATCTCCCCTACGGGAAGAACCAGCGGCGGGAAGATGTGAAAAGCCACCACTACATCATCAGCTTTGACCCACGGGACGGACCGGACAACGGCTTGACCGATTGAGCAGCTTATCGTCCAGAAAGACAGCCTTTACAACAGCTACCGGGAACAGAAGCAGTGCGTCAAGGAGTTGCAGACCGTCAAGAGCAATATCGACCAGATCTTGCGCCGGGACGAGCCACGCCGCAGGAAGGAGCAGAGCCACGAGCGATAACCTACCCCGCATGGACTACCGGCAGCACCGGCGGGCGCGGCGGCTGGTACATGAGTGCTGTAACTACGACGAGGGGAACTGCCTGCTTTTAGACGACGGGGAGCCTTGCGTGTGTGTACAGAGCATTTCCTTTTCCCTCATGTGCCGCTGGTTCCGTGTGGCTGTCCTGCCCCTTGACGGGGAACTGGCCGCAGCCCTCTTGTACCGGGGGAGCCGGAAACGGTGTGCGGTCTGCGGGGCTGTTTTCGTCCCCAAATCCAACCGGGGGAAATACTGCCCCGACTGCGCCGGACGCATGAAGAAAATCCGAGCCGCCGAGCGAAAGCGGAAACAAAGGCAGAGATGTCACGCTTTAGAGCCTTTCAACCCCGCATAAATCAAGGCTTTTTTGCCCGCCCTCGACGGGGGCTTGATACATTTATCCTTTTCCCCCGGAAACGGCGTCCTAATGCGTGGCCCCAAATCCACCCAAAGGAGGAACTATGTCAGACAACCGAAAATACTACTACCTCAAGCTGAAAGAGAATTACTTTGACGAGGACGCCATTGTACTGCTGGAAAGTATGCAGGACGGTGTACTCTATTCCAACATTCTCTTGAAACTGTACTTGAAATCGCTGAAAAACGGCGGGAAGTTGCAACTTGATGAAAATATCCCCTACACCGCCCAGATGATTGCCACCATTACCCGCCAGCAGGTCGGCACCGTAGAGCGAGCCTTGCAGATTTTTATGAAGCTGGGGCTTGTCCAGGGCCGGGGCTGCGGTTACGGGCGCGGCGGCCACTGCGGTCGGGGAAACGGTTTCCGGGGAGTCCGTGGCTGGTAAACAACAGGAGCGGTTATGCGGAGCGAGCAGGAGGCGATCCGAGCCATCGAACGGTATTCCTTGTGGAGCGGACCCAGGGCTACGCCAAGGCTCCAGCCAAACGGCGCAGATATCCCGCTTACGCCGCAGCTTGTGCGTGTATGCTGCTGGCGCTGCTTGGGGGCCGCTGGCTCTACTTCACACCCACGGCGGCAATCAGCATTGATATTAACCCTTCCCTTGAATTGAGCGTCAACCGGTTTGACCGGGTGATTGCCATAACTGGCTTTAACGAGGACGGACAGGCGCTCTCCGACGCGCTGGATGTCAAATACAAGAATTACGCCCAGGCCGTGGAGCAGATCCTGCACCATGACAGCGTCACGGCACTTCTGTCCGGCGGCGAGGTGATTGCCATTACGGTGGTAGGTCCGGACGGGCAGCAGTCCGCCAAGCTCCTTTCGGGG
The DNA here is from genome assembly GCF_000424325.1 of [Clostridium] clostridioforme AGR2157. Classification (GTDB taxonomy): domain Bacteria; phylum Bacillota; class Clostridia; order Lachnospirales; family Lachnospiraceae; genus Enterocloster; species Enterocloster clostridioformis_A. The sequence goes on along the minus strand of NZ_AUJR01000080.1, from coordinate 7,486 downwards.
GTCAAAACATGTGCGGCGGGCCAAGGCAATATCGACTGCTATTCCGCACAGCCCGAGGAGGCGGACGCCGCCCATGAAGCAGGGCTTTCCTGTGGAAAATACAGAGCCTTTTTGGAATTGCAGCTTCTCGACCCGGATGTCACGCCCGAAGCTGTGCAGGGCATGACCATGCGGGAGATTCGGGATATGATCGACCGCTTGTCGTCTGATAGCGGCAGTGATTCCCCGCCGTCCGGCAGCTGGGGGAACGGACATCATGGTAACGGCGGCGGTCACGGCGGCTGGAGACACGGCAGAAACTTGGGCGAATGATGCCAACACAAGAAACGAACAGGACCGGCGCAAAGAAAACGCGCCGGTCCTGTTTGCTATTGCGTGGTTGCCGCCCTACTTGCTCATCGCCTGCATTATCTGCTCTGCCTCCGCCAAGGTTACAGCATCTCTGGGACCCAACCATCCCTCGGAGGGCGTCAGTCCCTTCTGATGGGCCCAGGCCAGCGCAGGCTGGGCAAAGCGGTTAAAAAGGCAGATACACGAAAATCGCCCACAGAGCTTTTCTGCGGCCGGTCTATGTATCTGCTGGTTCAAATATGTCTTATATACGCTATTCGGTTGTGGATTTAATTATAGTCTCGGCTTCATTGCTTGTCAACCCTGGCTATGAAAAAATCATTGACATAAATCCCGCCGCTGCGTATAATAATAGCAGAGGGCGGAGATGCCCACAAAATAGTGTTCGCTTCCTGATATGCGGCTTATAAATGGTCAGGACTACAAATAGTGTTCGCTCCCCGATATGCGGCTTACAAAAGTTCGGGATTTTTGTAGCGCCCTGTCGAAAGGCAGGGCGTTACTTTCTGTGTGGGAGGGTCTGCCTTATGCTGCAAGCTCAGTTGTATTTTTTATCTGACCAATATTATCTGGACTTTCCTGATGACAGGCTGATGAAAAACAAGGATATGATCAACGGCGTTCCGCACAGCCGTCCTTGTTTCTTCGCGTTCCCTGATTCTAAAATACCGGAAATCTATTGGATTGTTCCGATTTCCTCAAAGTATGAAAAATTCAAACAGATTGAGGAAAAGAAAATTCAAAAATACGGAAAATGCAATACTATCCGTTTTGGAACCGTATTAGGCAGACACACCGCCTTTCTTATCCAAAATATGTGTCCGGCAACAGAGAAGTATCTGACCGCTTACATAGATAAAAATAACCAGCCCATACGGATTGATGACCGCATAGCAACAGATGTGATAAAAAACGCTCGCGAGGTTCTGAGTATGGCAAAGCGGGGGGCAAGACAGGCAGGCTGACTAACAGCAGCGTAGTGATCATTCCTGATACAAATAATAAAACATTTTTCTTCATCATCAAGCCCTCCAATCTTCTGCATAGACCAATTCAGCATAGATGATTTCCTCCGAACGGTTATGAATGCTGTCCATGCGGCGTACCCATTCAAGCTGGTCGGAGGCTTTCAGAGCCTCGGTCACGCCCTCCCGCTCTGCCATAGCGATGCAGATGCGCTCCATGCGCTCGTGACAGGTCCGGTCTATCTCGGCAAGATGTTGGTGGAGCGCCCCACTCAAGCGCATAGTGCTGTATAAGGCGGAGTGATGCTCTTTTAGGTAGCGGCGGCGCATACGGCCATATTTGCCGAGACAGTATGTGCTGGCGTCTGGTAGGGTGAGATTGGGGACGAGATAGTCTCCCTCCTGGCGGTATGTACCGCCCATGCGTTCATACAGTGACTTCATAAAATTGGCTCCTTTCATGTTGAAATGCTTGCAAATACGGACTTTTTACTCCTTTCCTATAACTGCAAGTTACATTCACCACAAATGAGCCGCAGTCATATGTATTTGGTGGCTGACTCCACCCTTTACATATTAGCTCTCAGAAGCGGATTTTGGAAACCTACGCCAAGCAGAACGGTTTTACTAATCTGCGCTGGTACACCGATATGTATAACCGAAAATTGATACAATGCTCAGCGCATATGGGTGTAGAAATACGGCTAAAATAAAGGCTTTCAGCAGATTTGGACGGTCTGCCGAAAGCCTTCTTTTTTTATGCTTCGATATGGCGGAGCGACTGCGAGAGCCGCTTGAACCCACTCCGAAGTCAAAATAAAAATGTTTACGGATAATAAAAAGGTAAATACGAGCTACCAAGCTGTATCATCATTCATCTTTCTTTCCATAGGGAACAGATTCTTCAGCGACCATCAATGTTTCCTGTTTCGGTGTAAAATCATACACTGTTGCTTTATGTTCCCGCATGTCCATGTCGGTATTATCCGTCCAGAGTTCGCATTGTGTCATAACCGTTTGAACTGCATCATCCATACCCTCTGGCGGATAACGGTGCTTCTTAAGAAGCTTCTTTATCATCATCCGCATTTTGCTCTGGCAGAGTCACGTTTCTGCCAGTCAATCGTCCGATTGCTCCGCAAGGCGTCCGCCAGTTCTTTTGTAATGGCGATCAATTCCTCGTTCTCATAGAAATCCTTGATAGCCTGCGGCTTCGTAAGTGCATCATAGAATGCCAGTTCGTCAGCAGTAAGCCCAAGCTGTTCACCTTCATTTTGCGCTGCCTGTATCTGCTTTGCCAGATTTAGGAGTTCTTCAATGACCTGCTCGTTGGTAAGCATTCCGTTAAGATTCATCTTGGAGATTTCTTCAAGAAATTTTGGATCAAACAGGGAAAACTCCTCGGACACATCCGAAAACAGGTTAATAACACCATCGCTTTTTACGCTCTGCTTAAGCAATTTTCAGTTTGAATAGTGCATCTGCGATGGCATCCTCCGGCATAGTCGGATTCAGTCGACGCAGGGCAGCGTTCAGTTCTTTTTCATAAATGACCGCATTTACTGAAACTGTATCACCACTATTTCAGCAGATGTGGGCAAATCAGGATGAAAACAACAAACTTGCAGATATAAGAGATACCCTGCTACCGCGGCTGATGTCCGGAGAAATTGATGTATCCGGTATCCAGCTCTAAGCCGCTAAATTATCGTTTATACCAGCACAGGATGGAGGGATTATCATACAATCCAAATACCACCATTTGATTCCACAAACATATTTGTCTGCTTGGGCAAACCTAAGTGGAACGCTCAAAATTAAATGGTCTGCCACGCAAAAAATTGAGTATCGAAATACAGAAAGTGTAATGGCGTAAGCATACAAATCCAATCGTTCCTCGTGCAGAAACATCACCAAGCGTTAAAGCTTTCCAGCCATCTGGTATTCCATCATGAAACAGAAATCGTTCTTTAAAAAGAGCCTGCGCCTGCTGCAATAAATTATCGTTTATTTCTGTATTAAGCTGTATTTTTCTGTCGAGCGCCTCCAATATTCCTGCAATTTTCTCCTGTTCCTCGTATGTAAAATCAGGAACCTCGTATTTCATAATGGCTGATTTATCCCCACGAGGCATCTTCGTACCTTTTGAGGTAGCCATCGAATAATCAAAAAATGTATCGTCAGCAAGAACATAGTACAGAAACCGCTTACTCACGCCGTCCTTTGCTCTAAACACAAGAACATCGTTAGAGCAACCGCCATCGAACTCGGCAAACCATATCTTTTTGAAATACGGTCTGATATTTGATACTAACACATCTCCGGCGAGAAACGCCTGCGTCTGTACTATGGTCGGCAATGAAGATGCACTTGTGATGCCGCCCTTGTTGGGCATCATGTTCTCCGTGGATATATAGGTTTCTTCACCCAGGATAGCAACATCGACTTTGCCCTTGGCGTATTCACATATATCCGCAAGATTATATTTCATACCCAATCGCCCCCAATTTTCTCCTGATCTCATCCTCCAGTTCATGGGACTTGGCAAACATATCGGACAATTCCGATGTCAGCCTTGCCATTTTCTCTTCAAACGGCTCGCCATCATCTTCCTGCTCTTCGATGCCCACATAGCGTCCCGGCGTCAAGATATAATCCTGCTTTGCAATATCCTGCAGAGTCGCAACAGAGCAGAAGCCCTTTACATCCTCAAGCGTCCCGTTCTGGAATGCCTCGAAGGTATCCGCCAGTTTCTGAATATCTTCCTCGGAAAAATCCCTATGCTTTCTGTCAACCATGTGTCCCATCTTACGGGCATCGATAAAGAGCGTCTTGCCTTTCTGCTTCTTGCCCTTGGTAATGAACCACAGGGTAACGGGAATGGTTACACTATAGAAAAGCTGTGTCGGGCATGGCAATGATGCCCTCAATCAAATCATCTCAATGATTTTCTTTCGTATTTCACCTTCGCCGCTGGACTGCGTGGAAAGGGCACCATTCGCAAGTACAAGACCGATTTTTCCATTTGGTGCAAGGTGATGAATCATGTGCTGAATCCATGCATAGTTGGCATTGCCCGCAGGCGGAATGCCATATTTCCAGCGCACATCCTCCAACAGCTTCTCTTGGTTCCACGGATGATAGTTGAAGGGCGGATTCGCAAGAATAAAGTCCGCTTTCAAAGTCGGGTGCAGATCGTTCGTGAAAGTATCCGCCTGATTGGGACCAAAATCTGCGTCGATACCGAGAATCGCCATATTTATCTTTGCCATCTTCCAGGTGTCGGCGTTTGCCTCCTGACCGTAGACAGCGATGGCACCACGTTTGCCGGAATGCGCTTGGATAACTTTGCGCTCTGCACAAACATACCGCCAGAGCCGCAGCAACAATCGTATACACGGCAGTTGTCAAACGGACGAAGGATGGAGACAAGCGTTTTAACGACACTGGACGGCGTATAGAATTCTCCGCCGCCGACACCTTCCTTTTCTGCAAACTGTGCAATGCAGTATTCGTAGGTGCGACCGAGGAGATCTTCACTCTCTGTGGTATCGTGCATATCTATGTTGTTTGTGAAGATGTCCACGACATCACCCAGCACTCTCTTATCGAAATCCGGGCTGGCATAGTTCTTCGGAAGGACATTCTTAAGTATCTTGTTCTCGGCTTCGATAGCCCTCATAGCATTATCGATAACCGTGCCGATCTCCGGTGTATGGGCAGCGGAGGCAATGGTGCTCCACCTGGCATCCTCCGGCACGAAGAAAACATTCTCCATCGTATAGGCATCACGGTCATCCTCGAACCCATCGCCTTCCTCTACAAGTTCCTGATACCGTTTAGCCTTTTTGTAGGCGATATTGTAAGCCCTGTTTGCTTTGTACTGTTCCGCATATTTTATAATTTCTGCAAGGTCTTTGATGTGGTTCTCCAGCTTGCGGACGGTCTGCTTTGCTTCCTTTCCTGTGGCGGCAGTGGCAGCAATTTTCTGTTCCAGTTCCTTAATGAAACCAGCTTCGTTGTAAGCCTGTGTTTTTAGAGTTTGGTCTTGTGGAGATTTTAACCGATGGCGCCTACTACATGGCCGACATTCAACTGCTGATCGGCCAGTCCTCGACCGAGGGGGAAAGGAAAAAGAAAGAGCGTATGCGCCTGAAACGTCAAAAACTGCTTCCATCCGGCGAAGTGGACATTTGTCCACCAGAGATTAGAGATAAGAGATTAGATATTAGAGATAAGAGTATAGAGAATAGAGAGTATGAGAACGCCCGCACCTATGGCCGTTACCAGAATGTTTTTCTAAGTGACAGGGAACTGGCCGAGTTACAGGCAGACTTCCCCACGGTATGGAGCCAGTACATCGAAAAGCTGTCTGAATACATGGCCTCTATCCTGAACCGGCTGATCGGGATGTTTTCCGAGGACAGGGCCTCTTTTATCGCCAGTCTGGATGAATACGACCTGCTTATCATCGACGATTTAGGCGTGGAGCGCAGCACCGACTACGTGATGGAGCAGATGTTTTTCGTCATTGACAGCCGCTACCGCAGCCGGAGGCCCATGATAATCACGACCAATCTAAAACTGTCCGAGTTGAAGAACCCGCCCGATCTGGCCCATGCCCGGATTTATGACCGCATACTGGAACGGTGCGCCCCTATCCTCTTTGCTGGAAAGAATTTCCGGGAGGAAAACGCCGGGGCCACCAAAGAGGCGGCGAAAGACCTTGTAAACCGTAAACCCAACTGAAAGGCCGGGGGCAGGCCCCGGAGAAAGGAGCGCCCATGAGCGAAGAATCCCGTACCCAGCAGACAGCAGCCCCGGCCAGAGGGCCGGAGGACGCGCCCGCGCTTGTGAAGAAAATCGGCAAGACCACCTACAAGGTGCGCGTTCATTTCAGCGACACCAGCACAGAAACCATGAGCGATAAAATCAAGCGTATGCTGAAAAACGAGATACAGCAGATGTAAGTACAGCGGGCCGGGAGTTTTCACCCCGGCCCGCAGCCTTTTGCAACAAGTCAATAATTCAAAAATTCAGCCGGTGTCATAATCGCTGGATTTTGCACACCAGATTCCAGGAAGTCCTTATCGCCGGTAAGCAGCACATCGGCTTTTGCCGCAATCGCTGCCCGCAGGATAGGACGGTCATTTACATCTCTGATTTGTGTTTCTGTCATATCCTCATCTGTTGGAACCGGGACTAATTCCAAAGTCAGCAAAGCCACAGAAAGAAACTTATCCAGCGAAGCCAGACGGTTCGGGAATTTCTTGTTGAAAATCCGTTTCATTTCGTCCACGTTCTGCTCGCAGATCAGTCCATGATTGGGATAGGACGCTGCTTTTACATACGCCTGAAAAGGCGTACCATTGGCGCTTAACGCCGCAGAAATGAGGACGTTGGTATCTATCAAAACTCTCATGCTTTTTCGTCCTCATTTCGCAATTCTTTGACAAGCGCCATCACATCATCTTCCGAAGTCAAGCCGGTACGTTCTGCTTCTCCGGCCATTTCCTGTTGAAGCATTTGCATGGCGTAGACAGCAGAATTAACGATACGAACTGTGTTGCCCTCGACCACGAATGTAACCCTGTCGCCGCTTGCTACACCGAGAACGTCCCGAACATCTTTCGGGATTGTGACCTGTCCTTTTGCCATGACTTTTGCATTGTCTACAAACGCTTTTGCTAACATGATTTTGCACCACCTTTCTGAAAATATGGAAAGTAGGGATTTCCCTACTTCTATTATACGCAGACAACGCAAAAAATCAACGGGAGCCAATGGAATTATTTGTGAACACCAGTGTAGGGTATAAAGTTGTGACTTTTTTGCTTTTCAGGAAACTTCGCAAATCGGCCAAAATGGTGTATAATAGACTTGAAATAAAAAATGGCATAGCAAAAGAGCGAAGATGTAACTTCGCCATGACGTTGCCTATGTAGTTTTTTGTTTTTGGTTTAGGCTGCACTATCTGACGGTAGAGAAAGAATAAGGCGTATGGAGCTATCCATATCCTATAACCTTTCGATAGCGTTCAAATAGTGCAGTTTTTTTGTGGTAAACTTCTAAAACCAACATAGAAGTGCCACATTCCGGGCATCTGAGCGGATCATAGCCAAAAGCCAGAAGGATTGAATTACGCCAATCCAGAAGCCTGGAAAGATAAC
>NZ_AUJR01000079.1 GCF_000424325.1 [Clostridium] clostridioforme AGR2157 | reverse complement strand
TGTTGCCGCTTCCGGTGTTGTCCTTGTTGTTTCCGTTCCCATTTCCGGAATTCCCCTTCCAGTCATCATCGGTATGCAGGTTGTAGTTCAGCTGGAATATGCGGTTCCCGTCACCATCATAGGCCATGGCCACCAGCAGGTCGTGGGCATCACGTACTGCCTTGAGACGGTTCTCCACGCTTTTTAAGAAAAAAAAATATCGTACAGGACACTTTGGTGTATAATTAGTTTGCCAACAAAATATGTAAAGTCGTGTTATAATACAATAAATTTAGTGTGTTTTTGATTGTCAAGTAGAATTAACCCACTTTTTCGTTGAAATTTGACCCAGGCCAGAACGAAATACGGATGTTTGATCTCATATCTGCTGCGCAGAAAATCATAGGCTTCTGTCGTTCCACCGTTATTATACTGGGCAATGATTTCAGGAAATGCATCCCCGCTTATAATTGTTTTCCCCATGCCGGCAGATCTCTGATACACTGGGGGACATTTATGGTTTTGAGGCTTCCGAAGGTTTCATTTCAGACGTTACCGATCTCACCGATTTTTATTTTCTACAACGGTAAGAAAGGTGATTTACACGACTTATACCGACAAAAAAACTATACCGACATTTTTAAAAATTCCGGCAGCTACAAGGACTTTCTGAAAAAATGTCGGTATAGTTTTTACAGGTGATATAAAGCTTCTGATATTTTCTTATCTTTCCACACCTTTTCCGTGTTCCCCTTATCCGGATTTGTCCGTTCCAGAGCTTTAGCCAGTATATCCAGTGTTACGAAGGTGTCAAAAAGATCTTTTACTCCCCGGTTTTTCAGGTCATTGAGCATTCCCAGCCAGAACTTACTGGTTTCGTTAGCCCCTACGGTGATACTGAGGATGTCTTTATATCCCTCGGTGGTAAGCCACACTGGATAAGTTGTTTTCTGAAATAATTTGTCGAATCTGCTCCTTAGCAGAGACGCAAACTATTTTACACTACCCCCCTATCTGACATTCCGTTGGCAGCTTATCATCCCTGATACCCTTCAAAGTAGCCTGTCTTCTCTCTATAGTTTCATCGGGCATGTACTCTACAGTACATACAAGTTCCGGAGCCAGCCATACAGTCTTTTCATTTCCTGGAGGTGTATTCATAAACGGGGATTTGTCAATAACAGTATATTTATATTCATTGAGCTTCCTTAGACTAGCTCCAAGAGTAATATGTCCCTTATACACCAGTTCATCACCATCATACTGTCCTATAACAAAACTGGTCATGTTATTCGGTTTAAGAATATATCCACACAGCACGAAATCCTCATCAGCCATGACCTTAATTTTAACCCAGTCCCTTGTTTCTTTACCAAACCAATAAAGGCTATCCTTCTTCTTAGCTACTATACCTTCAAGCTTTTGCTGCTTTGCCATTTCAAAGAGATTAATCCCATGCTCTTCAATATACCTGCTATAAGCAATCCTACTGCTCTCTTCAGCAAAACACTCTTCCAATAATTTCTTACGTTCTAAGAGTGGTCTATCTTTCACTAGCATCCCATCAAAATATATAATATCAAATGCCACAAATATAGCTGGTGTTTTTTCGGATGCCAGCTGAATTTTAAATGGGTCATTTAAAATGGACCTACGCTGCACAATACTAAAAACAGGGATACCATCAACTATAGTAGCCAGTTCACCGTCAAGAATACACTTATGCTTTATATTTGTATGAATATCTTCTAGCTCTGGAAACCTCGGCAATAGTCTGATATCCCTTTTATTGCGCAAATCCACACTATTATCGTCAAAATATGATACGCAGCGCATCCCATCCAGCTTCAACTCGTAAATGTGATCATCTGAATCAAACGGTTCTACCATCTCAGCAATCAACATTGGCTTGATGCCCTTTTTATCAAAAATATCCATTACGCTGTACCAAACTTACCACTTTGCACCATTTCAACAACCCGGCGCATAGCTTCCATAGGATCTATCATTTCACGTACGACATTATCCGTAGCAACAATCTCCTGTCCATTAATTTTAGCAGTAATTGCCTCCCGGAGCCGTTGTTGATACTCATCATGATATGCACTGATATCAAATTTACGTTCCAGTGATTTAACCATCAGTTTAGCCAGGTCCAACTCTTCCTTCTTTATCTCAACTTTTGGTATTGGCTTTGGAAGTTCTTGTATCTCTTCTTTGTAAAACAATATTTTAGCAATTATGCATTCCTTGGTCGGGTAAAGTACCAAAAGCTCCTGTTTAGTCCCCAATACCGTCTTAGCAACAGCCACAAGTTTCTGACTCAGTAACGCCTGTCGAAATAATTCATATGATTTTTCGGCACCTGGTTCCGGAATCATATAATAATTCTTGTCAAAGTAGATGCTGTCAATCTCTGACATCTTAGCCGTATGGTCAATATGAACTGTCCTGTCTTTTTCAGTCTTTAATTTATCTAACTCATCTTGTGTAAATACTACATAGCGCCCCTTTTCGTACTCATACCCCTTAATGATATCATCGTTACTCTTAATCTCCTTATTACACGATGGACAATATTTCTTATATTTTATCCGTTCATGGGAATCCTTGCATAATTGGTTAAACGAAATACTAATATCCCTGGTTGTCTTATATAAGTCAGAGGGGATATAAAGTACAGATATTGCACTTTTTTGAGCTACTGCCATTCTTATCACCATCCTTTGTGATTAGTATGTGCGGAATTCGTAAAATTCTGATTATGAATTCATTGGAAATAGTAACTTTAAAATTTTCTAGGACTTCTCAAAAATAGACTGCAATCTTTCTCTTTGAGAGCGGTTGATGTTTCTAAAGCTTATATAAAAAAAGGTCTGGGTGTCAGACTATCCAAAAATCAAGGAATTATCTGACACCCAGACTTTATTATTATACAATTATATCTGTTATTCTACCTTTTAAATCGCGCTTCAAGAAATCTCCATTGCTCCTGTCTTTCTTCATGTTCATATAGGAATTGCTCAATGGGACAAATTATATTATCATCCTTAGATGATTTTATTAGAGGGATTATTTCTTCGTAGGTAGATTTAACTCCTTCTTCGTTTAATAACCTCAATCCACCTTCAGACACTTTTACCGCATGGCATTCTCTGATTGGAATCTGTCCTGCCATAATTCCCATCGCAATACCTGCTTGATTGGCATATAGAATCATATCCTTTGACTCAGAAAATTTGTTCTTAAAGTATGCGCGATACATCCCTGAGACTGGACTTTTGTCTGTCTCCCAAATGATATTGTCCGAGTCATCAGTCAGAATAGCTAATGCTGTTTTGGTCAGCACTTTCTGGAATAAATCATCTCTCATTATGACACCTACTCTCAATTTTACAGCCTGTCAGCCGCTTCCTTGATTCTCTTTAACCCCTCCATGACTACTGCTCTGGGCGCTGCAAAGTTGAATCGCATAAATCCAGTTCCTTCCTTTTCTCCAAAGGTAGTCCCATCGTTTAATAATACTCTGGCATCTTTAAACATAAAGTCCTTTAGTTCTTTCTGTGTCTTGAAACCAAGTCCACGACAATCCATCCAAATCATAAAGGTTGCCTCTGGATTAATTGCTTGAATTTTAGGGATATTCTCATTTATGTATGTAACTGCCTGGTTCTTTGTCTCATTTAGGTAAGCGACGCACTGGTCTGCATAGTCATCACCGTGATTGTAACATGCCATCAATGCTACATTTCCAAATATATTTCGTCCCATACCTTTTTTATAAGTCTGTTGGTTCATCATTCTGCGGTAAATCTCTTTGTTATGTGTAAACCACGCAGCTGTGCGGAAACCAGCCACGTTAAATGTTTTAGCAGGATTGATAAAAGTTACAGAATGATTGGCGAACTCCTCAGAGATACCGCAAAACGGAACGAATTTGTGTCCGTCAAAAATAATGTCAGCATGGATCTCATCAACTCCAATCATTACATCGTTTCGTATACATAATTCTCCCATCCTTACCAGTTCTTCCTTAGTAAAGCATCTACCAGTTGGGTTCTGGGGATTACAGATAAAAAGAATTTTCACTTTAGGGTCTGCTAATTTTCTTTCCAAATCCCCAAAGTTGATTTCATACCGTCCGTCTACCAGGTCCATCTCATTATAAATCAGTTGACGTCCGTTATTTTTCACCAAATCGTGGAAAGGTGGATAAACCGGCGTCTGTAAAAGTATTTTATCACCAATACTTGAGAATTCTTCTGTAAACCATATCATAGCCGGTATTACGCAAGGGGAAAAATCAATATATTCTGGATTCAGTACTGTATTATGTCTTACTTTGTACCACCTGGCAATACTTTTTTCAAAATCAGAATCAATATATGGGTAGCCGTAATGATTCATCTTTACACGCTCCATCAGTGCCTCTGTCACTTCAACCGGGCTTGGGAAATCTGTATCTGCTATCCAGAATGGAAGTACATCTTCTGGGCAAAGTGAAGGATCGTATTTCTTTGCATCAGTTCCTCTTCTCTCTACGCCTTTATCAAAATCATATATTGTTTTACTCATAGTGGACTCTCCTTTTCTTCTTTGAATAATAACATATTTTCATGTATTTTAGACAACTAAGTATGATACAACCAGATTACATATATACATTACAACCGCGGGAATAGAACATCTTTTTACAATATCCATAATATCCAGTTCAGCCATACCTGATATGGCAATTACAACACCTGCAACAGGTGACATACAGCGTCCGATACCAGATGATAACTGCATCGGAAGAGCGATTGTAGCAGTGGATACTCCCATCTGAGCTGTCACATCCGGTACTAGCGGACCAAAAGCATACCATGAAGCATTACCTGAACCAAGAAGCATGCCTGCAAAGAATGTTATCATTGACATTAATGCCATGGTAATAATGGGAGCACTCTTAACAGCTGCTAAAGTGTTGCTTATGATTGTAATGCCACCTAACATTTTGATGGCTTCAGCAAATACAGCCGCACCAATCAGGATACTCACTACATTTGCAAATGAATTTCCCATTGCTTTCATCACAACACTAAAATCACTCGTTACTTCTTTTCTATCTCTTCGTCTTACTAATTCCAGAATAAATACGAAAAACAGTCCAATCAAGTTTGCTGTAACCACATCAAGATTAATGGATGGTATAAAACTGAATACTGTAATCAAAACCAGGGGTACAATGGGAAGTATTGCATAGTACGCAGGACAGCTGACGTCATGAGGCATATCCGCCTTTGAAACGGAAATCCCATCTGATACATCTTTCTTATCCATATGTCTCAGATATATAGGTAGAAAGACCGCACAGATTATAATAAGTATAGATGCGGTTTTCCCTTGATAAGTAAGGAAATAATCCATCATAGGCATACCAACTACATTCTCTGCTGCAAATATTGCGCTTGAATCATTTGGTCCCCAGTCAACAAAGCCACACATTATCATTACAGTAGCAGCACTTAGTTTACTTATTCCCAAAGATGTAAGTATAGGGAAGGCAATGGCCATCAAAAGCATAGCCAGGCCAGCATGACTTGTAATGACCATTTTCAGTAATGTACCAATAACAAAGAGCATGCTTAAAACAATATATGGATTTTTGATTTTTGATAATGGTTTAGTTGCAAGATATGCCAGTTTTGTGGATGCCCCTATGTGTGACATGTAAACTGCATATCCAGTTACCATCATCAAAGTCAGTCCAACACCGGATGCATTAGATTTAAATGCGTTGGCTGCATAAGCGAACACATCTATGACAGCATTACCAGTCGTTTTATCATCCATTATTGAATTGCCGCCAATGATTGCGAATATCAGCAGGATTGCCATGCCTGATACCAGGAATACAAATACTGAATTATACTTTTTAATCACCAATGTTGCAACTATGACTATGTACAGCAGCGTTATCATCACAGCTATAGTATTATTCATTTTATCTCTCCTGTCTTTTGTGGAAAGACTAATTAATTTTCCGGAAAATTAATATAGATTCCACAATTAGTACATTTTAGTTTCCCAAACACCGCGGTACCGGGTTGTTTAAATTAGATATACAAACCAAACTATTATGTTTAGATTCTAAACCTATGGTTTAGTATGTATACCTTATGTTTAGATTCTAAACCAATTATAATTTGTTGTCAATAACATTTATACACTTTGTCAATATGCACGAATATTGTATTTATATTTTGTACAATATACTCAAAACTATTCAGTATGCATCTAATTAGACTATTTCTGAAACAGCAAAGGAGCCACAACATTTGTTGTGACCCCTCAATCGTCTTAACGAATATATATTATATGGATATTTTACTATTTACTTATCTCTTTTTTTGCCTTTTTTCTTGCGTTTCTGTTATCTTGAACCTTGCGTCTTATATCCAACCATGCTTCAAGTACGCTGAAAGTGGTATTTATCTCATCCTCAGAAAAATGTTCCCTAACAATATCCATAGACTCTCCAAATCCTATCTCATCATATTTGCGGTGGGCTTCATTCAGTTCCTTTCCCTTTTCAGTTAAGAACAGGTGAAATCGATTGTCATTTTCAGGGTCCACTTCCCTGTATATTAAGCCTTTACTTTCCACTTTTTTCAGGATTTGAGAAACTGCCCCCTTGGTCTTTCCATAATCTCTTGCCAGTTCAGTTACTGTAATTCCATGATGATCAGCAATATGCTTTAACGTGTGTACCTCTACTGAAGTATAGGCTTCGCCTGTTCCATAATCATGAGGCACTTTTGTAGAGATATAAAAATTCGAAACCTGATGTAGTATATCTACTGCTTCTACGTCATTATATGATTTCTTCATCTTCTTATCCATAATATACTCCTAGTTTTGATATACACCGTATTCGTCATTAACAATTTGTTAAAGTATACTATATTTAGATATCAAAGGCAAGTTTTTATTCCATTTGTTTCGGATTTTTTACGCCACTATGGTCTCTTCATCTGCACTTAAAAGCGTAAAAGTTTAAAGTAATAAAGTATTGACATTTCTGACAGAGTCGCTTACACTATTACTGCATATGAATCATTCTGAAGAATACATACTATGGTCCATGCAATCTGCATATTTATAAATTTGCATAAGGAGTACTGAATTATGATTATCATTATGAAACCCAATGCTTCTGACGAAGCGGTAAAAAAGGTAACAAATCTTATTGAATCCAAGGGACTCACAGCCCATCTGTCCAAGGGTTCCCAGGTTACCATCGTAGGTGTGGTAGGCGACAAGACCAAGCTTTTGGACACCAACATTGAAATCAGCGAAGGCGTTGACAAGGTAGTGGCTGTCACGGAATCCTATAAACTGGTCAATAAAAAATTCCATCCTGAGGACTCCGTGATTCCGATTGGCAACACCCACATCGGTCCAGGCACCATGACAGTGATGGCCGGTCCCTGCGCCATTGAATCCCAGGACCAGCTTATGGAGACCGCATACGCGGTGAAAAAGGCAGGAGCCACCTTCCTGCGCGGCGGCGCCTACAAGCCCCGCACATCCCCCTACTCCTTCCAGGGACTAGAGGAGGAGGGACTTAAATACATGAAGGCTGCCAAGGAAGCCACCGGACTGAATGTAATCTGCGAAGTCACCAGCGCCCATGCCATTGAGTCGGCTGTGAAATATGTAGATATGCTCCAGATTGGCGCCAGAAACATGCAGAACTTTGAACTGTTAAAGGAGGCAGGCAAATCCGGTACTCCCGTATTGTTAAAACGCGGATTGTGTGCTACCATTGACGAATGGCTCAATGCTGCCGAGTACATCATTTCCGAGGGCAACCCCAATATCGTGCTGTGTGAGCGCGGCATCCGCACATACGAAACTTCCACCAGGAACACCCTGGATATCAGCGCTGTTCCGGTCATCCGCCAGAAGAGCCACCTTCCCATCATTGTGGATCCCAGCCACGCCACAGGCGTCAGAGCCTATGTGGAACCCCTGGCAAAGGCAGCCATCGCAGTCGGCGCGGACGGACTTATGATTGAAGTCCACCCCTGTCCTGCCAGGGCACTGTCTGACGGTCCCCAGTCCCTGACCTTCGATGCCTTTGAGCAGCTGATGAAGGACCTGGCTCCATATGCAGAGCTGTCCGGACGGACCTTTAAGGCACAGTAACAGAACTTTACGGCACTCTCACTTCAGGGAGTGCTTTTACATATGCCCGGTGCGCGAACCCTGCCCTTACGGCATCCGCTTTTGATATATTAAATCCGGCGCATCCGGTCCCCGCATTTACAGGAGGAGATACCAATATGGAAAAAATGACCATGACCGATTCCACCATCGCATTCATCGGACTGGGGCTTATAGGCGGCTCCATTGCCCGGGCCATCAGAAAAACACGGCCGGATATCCGTATCATGGCCTATATGCGTTCCCGCTCCCGTCTGGAGCAGGCCCAGGAAGATGGAATCGTGGATGTGATTCTGGATGGAATTGATGAGAACCTGCGTGAATGTGACCTGATATTCCTCTGCACCCCGGTGGAATACAACGCAGGCTATCTTTCCGCCATACGGCCCTACCTGAAGCAGGGCGCACTGATTACAGACGTGGGCAGCACAAAATGCGGCATCCATGAGGAAATCAGGCGCCAGGGCCTGGAATACTGCTTTGTGGGCGGCCATCCCATGGCTGGCTCGGAAAAGACCGGCTATGAGAACTCCACGGACCATCTCCTGGAAAATGCCTACTACATCGTCACTCCTCCGGAGGGAAAGAACAGTTCCCACCCGCAGGCTTTGAGTCCCAATGCAGAACGCATCGTGGCAGTGGCAAAGACCATTGGAGCTATTCCCCTTGTTCTGGATTACAGGGAACACGACAAGGTGGTGGCTGCCATCAGCCATCTCCCCCATCTGGTGGCTTCCAGCCTTGTGAATCTGATTAAGAACCACGACACAGCAGACGGCACCATGAAGCAGGTGGCCGCAGGCGGTTTCAAGGATCTCACCCGAATTGCCTCTTCCTCCCCTGAGATGTGGGAACAGATATGCATGACCAATGTGGACCCAATATCGGAGATCCTGGAAGCATACATCGCATCCTTAAACAAGGTGCTGGAGGAAATCAAAGAACATAATGGGCAAGATATCTACAGACTGTTTGAGACCTCCCGTGATTACCGGAATTCCATTACAGACAAGGCCAAGGGATCCGTGGAGCCATCCTATGAGTTCACCGTGGATGTAAGCGATGAGGTGGGCGCCATTTCCACCATATCCGTCATCCTGGCTGCCAAGGGTATCAGCATTAAGAATATCGGTATCAACAACAACCGCGAACGGGGTGAGGGGGCCTTGAAAATCGCTTTCTATGACGAGGCTTCCATGGAAGCCGCATGGCAGAGGCTGGACAAATACAAATACGAGATGTTCCGCATGTAATCCGGAGAGAAAGGTTAGGTAACAGATTATGGAATTTAAAAGAGCATCCCATTTAAAGGGTGAAATCAAGGTTCCCGGAGATAAATCCATCTCCCATCGGGCCGTCATGTTCGGTTCCATTGCAGAGGGGCTTACGGAGATACACAATTTCCTCCAGGGGGCAGACTGCCTGTCTACCATTGCATGTTTTGAGAGGATGGGCATTGCCATTGAAAATAAGGGCGGACAGGTGCTGGTCCATGGCCGCGGTCTGCACGGACTGAAAGCGCCTCAGGAAGTCCTGGACTGCGGAAACAGCGGCACTACTACACGTCTCATATCCGGAATCCTCTGTGCCCAGGACTTTGACGTCACTCTCACAGGAGACGAATCTATCTGTAAGCGGCCCATGAAGCGAATTATGGACCCCCTTTCCATGATGGGAGCCGACATCACCAGCATAAAGGGCAATGGCTGTGCTCCCCTGCTCATCAAGGGACGTCCGGTCCACGGCATCCACTATGACTCCAGGGTAGCTTCCGCCCAGGTGAAATCCGCCATTATGCTGGCTGGTTTATATGCAGACAGCCCCACCAGCATAACCGAACCGTATGTGTCCAGAAATCATTCTGAGCTGATGCTGCGGCTCTTTGGCGCCCAGGTATCCACCGAAGGAACCACGGCAGTCATAAAGCCTGTCAGTGAACTCCATGGCAATCAGGTCATGGTACCTGGAGATATCTCTTCTGCCGCCTATTTCATCGCCGGAGGCCTTATGGTGCCCGGCTCGGAAGTTCTGATACGCAATGTGGGCATCAACCCTACCAGGGACGGTATCCTGCGTGTATGCCGTGATATGGGGGCGCATATTGAACTTCTGAATGTAAGCGGGGGAACAGGCGAGCCAACAGCCGATATCCTTGTACGCCACGGAAGTCTTCATGGAACCGTCATAGGCGGTGCCGTCATACCTACCCTCATTGACGAGCTTCCTGTCATCGCAGCCATGGCCTGTCTAGCAGAGGGTGAGACCGTAATTCAGGATGCCGGAGAGTTAAAGGTAAAGGAGTCCAACCGGATTGCGGTCATGGTCCAGGGACTGACTGCCATGGGCGCTGACGTGTCAGAGACAGAGGACGGAATGATTATCCGGGGCGGCGCCCCTCTCCACGGAGCTGTCATCGACAGCCGCAAAGACCACCGCATTGCCATGACATTTGCCGTCACTGCGCTGTGTGCGGATGGCATTACAGAGATAAGGGACGCTGACTGTGTAAATATATCCTATCCCGGCTTTTACAGCGATTTAAAAAGGCTGACACAGGAATAAGCTGAAACCGCAACCATTCCGATTTATTCCGGGGAGGGATGCGGTTTTGTTTTGATATGGTACTGCGTGCTTCCCGCTGACTCCTGTCATTTTGCCATCTCACAGAGTTTTGCGCTGTGGTCCAATGGTCCGCTACTATAGGAAAATGCCGCTGAAGCTCTACCGCCTAAAGGCGGTGGTTTTTACCTTAGGCTTGGAAACTCAACTACCACCGGCTAAAGCCGGTGGGTTGATGCGGCCTAAAGGCCGCCGTTAAGCGACTGAAAGTCGCAGTGGGGGCTAAAGCCCCTGCTTTTGCGACTGAACTCACAGCAGGGCTGAAGCCCTTTCTTCTTAGACTGTAGTCTACTAAAGCCCTACTGAAGTAGTCATTCTTCTCCTATCGAAAAATTATCGTAGCCTTCTTCTTTTCCCTGCTTCTCTATATATTCTTCTATCATTTTTTGATCTACTTCCCCTACCGTTCCGCAAAAATATCCTCTTCCCCATATATGCTGTCCCCAATATTTCTTTTTCAAC
>NZ_AUJR01000078.1 GCF_000424325.1 [Clostridium] clostridioforme AGR2157 | reverse complement strand
TGGAGTTCATGTTCCGAAGGGAGCTTTGCAAACACCGGATCAGAAGCACTTTCTGTCTCAGCGGCTTCTGACTGGAGCTTTCGGATCCAGTAACCCAGTGTAGACTGTGGGATTCCATTCTGCTGACACCATTCTTTGCGGGATAAACCGCTTTCCTGAAAAGCATGGATCCGGTCTGCCCAAGGGTCAGCCTTTGAGGTTGCATTGTCATTCGTATTTATTGGTATCACCTCCATCATTTGAACTTATCTTATCAAATGTGGATGGAAATTTGCAGATACTGATTATTACCTACTTACTCTCAAACTCCCAAATGGTGGTCTGCTTCCGGTCAGAGTACCACTGATGCTTCCCGTTTTTCTTCCAGCCATAGAGCACTGGCTCATGCTGCCACTGGTACGGGGAACGCCCCAGCACCAGGCTTGGCTTCTTCCAGATACAGCATCCGGAGAGATAAAACCCTGCGTCCGAAAATGCCCTGCGAAAGTTCAGCCCTTCCGTGTCCGCATGAAACACATAGATAGAAGCATCGTCCGCCATCGCCTTTTCCGTGTTGGTAAAGGCATCCAGTAGGAATTGGTAAAACTTCTCCGCAGCCATGTTGTCATTTTTGATCTTCCCGGCAGTCCCTTCGTAGTTGACGTTGTATGGGGGAACGGTAACCACCAGGTTCGCTTTCTGCCCCTGCATGAGCGTTTCGTAAGTATCCGCTTTCGTGGAGTTGCCGCATACCAGCCTGTGGTTCCGCAAGTTTTTCAAAGCCTCCAAGCCCCTCGATGTATTTTCTGGCAGTAACGATGGTTTCCACCTCGTACATCGGGATGTGTACCGAACTTTCCGCAATGATATGGCAGACGCCGTGTCCGATCAGGACTTCCACGGCGATTCTTGGATTACCTTCTTTTCTATAGGCCGCATCCACAATAGCTCCGGCAATGCGGTCAGCCACCTTGTCGGGATGGGCAGGATTTACTTTTTCAAACATATCTTCATCCTTTCCTTGCACGGAGCAGGCGCTCCATCAAATCGTCCTGGGGAGAAACCTCCCCGTAATCTGTGCTGCAGTTTTCCTTCACGATCTGGAAAATCTCATTCCAGAGCCGCACCGCCTGGTTCATGTAGTTGATGCCGATATTGATGAACGGAGATGGGATCGGCTTCTGGGTGGTGGGGGGGGGGGGTGGAGAGGAAGCCCATGCGGTTGGTCATCTCCTCGCACTGAATCCAGCGGGCAGAGCACATGGCGTACCGCTCCAGAAGCTGGGGAGATACCTTTGCCGCACAGCCGACCTTCTTCAGCCACTCCCAGGTTTCCTTGTAGATTTCTTCTGCCTGGAGCGTACTTCCGTCACGCTGCTCGGCGGACAGAAACTAATGGGGCTTTGGCATATCGACACCCTCGACTTCGGGAATATCCAGTACTTCCAGCTTCCTGCCTCCCGGATTGCCGTTTTCAGCTTTTTTCCTTGACAGCGGATTTCTTCCTTCCCGCACCGGGTCTCGCACCGCCTCGCCCGCCTGTGTTATTGGATTTCGTCGGCATTTTTTCACCTCTTTTCCGAAAAATAAGCAGCCCCCCTGCAGGCTGCCTTTAATTACCCTTTTGATTTCGCCTTTTTTGCACATGCGACCCCGCGCCCGTTCCCACGGGAGAGATCTGTAGAGATTTTGACCGCCCCTTCGTCACAAAAAGTTTACAATAAGTAGGTTGAATTTATCCTATTTTCGGATATAATAAAAGTAACGAAAGCAAAGGAGGTTTCCCTATGAACATCAATACAAACAACCTGGTTTCCATCACGGAAGCAAATCAGAACTTTTCCAAGGTAGCACGCCTTGTGGACGAGAGTGGAGCAGTTGTCATATTAAAAAATAACGTTCCCCGCTACCTTGTCATGGAATTTTCTGCCGCTGAACAGGAGCAGCTGGCTGCCGACGAGGATGTCATGTCCATTTCCAAGCGCCTGATTGAAAAGAACCGTCAGGCCTATGAGGTGCTTGCCAAATGATCAGACTATCCAAATCACAGGTCCTTCTTATCCACGAACAGCTCATAGCAGAGACAGGCGGCTCATCCGGCCTGCGTGACGAAGGAATGCTGGACTCCGCACTGAACGCTCCGTTTCAAACCTTTGGCGGAGAAGATGTATATCCATCTCTCCAGCAAAAGGCTGCCCGGCTTTGCTTCGGTCTTGTCAAAAACCATCCCTTTGTGGATGGGAACAAGCGGATCGGCGCTCACGCAATGCTGGTGTTTCTTGCACTTAATGGTGTTGAATTACAGCATTCGCAGACAGAGCTTTCTGATGTGATCCTTCAGCTTGCCGCCGGGGAGATCGAAGCAACAGATTTACTGCACTGGATTCTCGCACACCAGATTTAAAAGCCATTCCTCTGTGGGTGGCTTTTCCCATGCCAGCGGTCACCACGCTCCGCATGGATCTTCGAGTGGCAGGAAGCACACAATGACATCAGGTTCGCTTCGCTGTGGTCGCCGCCTTCAGCCAGCGGCTTTCTGTGATGCACCTGCTCCGCTTTGGTCAGCCGTCCCTCTTTCTGGCACCGTTCACAAAGAGGGTGTATATTCATGTATCGATCACGGATGCGTTTCCAAGCTCGTCCATACCTGCGTTTTGTGGCAGGATCACGCTCGTATTTTTCGTACCGCTGATTCTCCAGCTTCTCATGTTCCTCGCAGAACCTTCCATCCGTGAGGTTGGGACAGCCGGGGTAGGAGCATGGGCGTTTCGGTTTATTTGGCATCGCTTCACCTCCTCGGACATAAGAAAAGCCCTGCGGGAATCGACTCCCACAAGGCTTTTGCATGTTTTCGTTTGTCCATCATAATGCTAACATAAGAGGCGACTCTCATTCCCTCTCATTTACTCTCATGATGGCATTAACGCAGGAAAGCGCCTCATCGTGCATCCGGTAAATGTGTTGGATGCTGTAGTGCATTTCGACCGCAATCTTCTCCCACGAGAGGAAGCAAAGGTAACGCTTCTCCAGCAGGGTTTGCAGTTCTACGTCGGCAACGGCATGGATGGTTGCCATGATCTCTTTCTTCAGCTCCACCAAATCCTCCACATCGCACTTCAGGCTATCCTCGACCTCGATGATCTTCAATACAGCGCGTTCCACCTTGGAGATGCCGTGATTCGGATTCCTTGGCATATCGCTGTAAACAATGGTACATGACGTGGCCAATTCGTTTAAGGATTCAATCTGCTGAAGCTTAGACTTGATCCGCATGTCCAGCGTTCGTGCCTGTGATAAAAATTTCTTGATCGATGTGGTATTCCTCCCAGATGGAATCCGGCACAGGGAACTTCTGCAGGCGCTCTTGTATGGACATTTCGGCTTTCACGTCCCGGACTGCTGAAAAAGGACAAGAAGACCAGCATTGAGGTGTTCGGGCCATACATCCATGCCTATAAATACGATGAAGCTGTACGCGATGGCGTCGTGCTGGATCTGCGGTATGAATACCGGGATATCCCGCAAGACCTGTCCTCGCCGGACAAGGTTGACCTGTGGTTTGAGACCAAGACCAGAGGCCTTTCTCCCCGTGCGAAGGCAAAACTCAAGGCAAAGTGGGCGACCATGCAGAAGGTCTATAGTTCCCGCTCCCGTCTTGAGAAAATTGCATGGGATATCATTGAGGACTTTGACCTGAAGCTGCGCCTGATGGATGGCAACGGAAATGCCATTCTTGTGGCGGATGAAATCTATACTGCCTGCAAGTACTATGAAATCTTCCAGAGCCGTGGCTTCAAAAAATGTGCGATCATCTCCTCCTTCACGCCTAATGCCGGTGACCTGCGCACCGACACGGTAAGCGATGAGGATGATACCGAGACATTTGAGAAGTATGAGACTTACCTGAAGATGCTGGGACTCGATCCCAATAATCTCCCGGAGAAGCTCTCAATCCGCAAAAAGGTCGAGGAATTCGAGACTGAGGCCAAGCGTAAATTCGTTGAAGAGCCTGCCAACATGAAACTACTTATCGTGGTGGATAAGCTCCTCACAGGTTTTGATGCTCCGCCATGCACCTATCTGTATGTGGACAAGGGCATGCAGGATCATGCGCTGTTTCAGGCAATCTGCCGTGTCAACCGGCTGGACAACGACAGCGACAATAAGGACTTCGGATACATTGTCGATTACAAACAGCTATTTGGTGACCTGAAGCACGCGATGGACGTCTATACCTCTGGTGCCTTCTCCGGATACGATGAAGAGGATGTTGCCGGTCTGATCAAAGACCGCAGCAAGGAGGCGCTCAGTTTCTTCCAAGACACCTTTGAGGAACTGGAAGAGCTGTGCGAAGGTGTCGATGAGCCAAAGGGCGACATCGAGTATCTGCACTATTTCTGTGGTGAATCCATTACGGATGAGGAGACGCAGGAAATCTATGCTCGCCTGCGCGAGAAGCTGTACAAGTTGGTCAGCCGTGTTGTCCGTGCATTCGCCGAGGCCAAGCCGTATCTGATGGATGTTTGCACCGGCGCGGAGATTAGTGTCTATGAAGAGAAGGTACGCTTCTATATTGAACTGAAACAGGCCATCGGTAACGACAGCGGTGATTTCCTTGATTATAAGGCCTATGAGCCTGATATGCGGAAGCTCATCGATAATTACATTGTGGCATCCCAGGCCGTCAAGATCGGGGAGTTTGATGATCTAACGCTATTGGACTTCGTGCAGAACAAGGGAAAAGTCCTCGAAGATGAGGAGAAGTCTGAAACTGCAAAGGCCGGTGCAGCAGAGGCGATTGAGAACAACATCCGTCGGAAGATTGTTGAGAAGGTCACCGTAAATCCGAAATACTATGACAAGATGTCTGCCATTTTGGATAAGCTGATCGAGATGCGCAAGCAGGGTGTTGATGAGTATGCTGCATTACTGGCGTTGTATATCAAGCTCGCCGAGAACGTGGATCACCCGGAAGAAAACGAGGAATATCCGGAGAGCATACGTTATCGTGCGCTGCAGGCCATCTATGACAATGTCGGCGAGGACGAGGAGCTGGCTATCAAAATTCATAAGGCTGTGCTGAAAAGTAAAATCGCTGGCTTCCGTGGTGATGAGATTAAGGAACGGAAAATTAAACGCGAGCTGTTCCGCGTCCTGAACGATCAGGTCGAAGTGGATCGTATTTTCAAGATCATCGAAAAGCAGGAGGAGTATTGATGCAGATAGTCATATCGGGTATTCCAATTGATGTGCAAAAAAAGAATATCAAGAACATGCATCTGTACGTTAAGCCTCCGGATGGCCATGTGATTATTTCTGCGCCTCAGACGATAGATGACAAGGCGATAGAAATTTATGCCCGGACCAACCTGAGCTGGATCAAGAGACAGATACAGCAGTTCCAGAATCAGCCGCGCAGCAGCAAACGGCAGTATGTTTCTGGAGAGACTATCTATGTCTGGGGAAAGCAGTATTTTATTCAGTTCATCCCGGACAACAAGAAAAACAGCTTTCTTCTGCAGGGAAACACGGCATTCCTTTCCATGAACAACGAGAGCACGGTAAAGCAGAGGGAGAGCTTTATCCGTGAGCAGTATCGCCTAATGCTGAAGCAGGAAATCGAGCGATTGCTTCCCAAATGGGAACGGATTACGGATCTGCATTGTGATAGCTGGCAGACGAAATATATGGTTACCCGCTGGGGTACCTGCAATGTGGAGAAGAAAAAGCTCTGGTTTAATCTTCAGCTGGCACAGAAACCGATTGAATGCTTGGAGTTTGTCATTCTCCATGAGCTGATCCACTTCCACACCCGGACGCATGACGCTACGTTCATCGCGTATATGGATTTGTATATGCCAAATTGGAGAGATGTCCGCAACGAGCTAAATGACCGGAAGCTGGATTATTACGATGCCCATGACGAGAGCCCTCTGAAGAAGCTGATCGATGCAGAGCGCTATGACGAGATCAAGGATGCCGTGCTCCAGCACTTGGAAAATGATCCTGATCTCGATAAAAAGAAATACAACGTCTCGCTTTCCGATGTGGAGATCGAGAATGTGGTGCATATTGAGCAGCCGAGGGAAGGCATTATTGCTTTTGACGTCATCGCATCTTGCGATATTGAAACCGCAGCTCATAAGGGCAGCGGACAGCCTCGCTTCATCGAAAAATGGGTCTCGGCGCATTGCGAGGTATCCATAGGAATTGAGCTGACCGATTTCTCAGTGGTGGGTGTCGGCCATACTGAAGTGCAGGAAGAAAGCGAGAATGACCGCTTCTCCGGAGAACTGGTTCCTATCATCCCCCGTGATGATTTTGACCGGGAGGCTACCCGATTCCTCGAAAAAAACTATCCAATTGCGCTGGAGAAACCGGTTCCTGTTCCGATTAGGCAAATAGCAGAAAACATGCAGCTCACCATCATTGAGGACACACGACTCTCCGAAGCGCTATCGGTGTTTGGGATAGTAGTCTTTGAGGATGGGAGCATCGTTGGTGCTAATAAGGAAATACTTGCCCGGAAAGCAAAACGCGGAACGGTTTATATTGATCCGCGAGTTTATTATGAGAAAACCTATGGCACCGTAAATAGCACGATTGCCCATGAATGCTACCACTGGTATCGTCATCAGCCGTATCATGCTCTGATGAAAATGATCGGAGCAAAGGACGATGTTGGCAAGGTGATCCGGTGCGATATACAGCCTAACAGCAAAGATACGGAAAAGTGGAAAGCCGCGGACTGGCTTGAATGGCAGGCCAACGGTGTGGCGATGCATATTCTCATGCCTGTGCAAACCTGCAGGCAGACCATCGACCGGTTGATGCAGGAACACTTCGATAACGCGGAACCGGCGTACAAATCGATTGCGTTAGAAACGGTCATTGATGAACTTGCTCATTACTATGGAGTGTCTCGGCAGGCGGCAAAAACACGTATGCGTCAGCTTGGATACAACAATGTCGATGGCGTCTATACCTATGTAAACGGACATTACATCCCGCAGTTTTCTTTCGATCCAGCGTCGCTTGGCAGAAACCAGACCTATACCATCTCTGCAACAGATTTGTTTAAGGCATACTGCTGCAGTAAAGATTTTAAGGCACTGATCGATTCCGGTAAGGCGCTTATGTAGACGGCCATCTTTGTATCAACAAGCCTGAGTACATAGAGCACGATGAAGACGGCACTTGCCGGATGACCGAATATGCCCTCTCTCATGTGGACGAGTGCTGTTTTGTCTTTGATCTGGGATATACATATGATTCCAAGTATCTGGGGCTGAAAAGCTATACCCAGTTTCTGGCGAAATCTGATCCTCAGCTCTCTGCGCGAGAATGCTCGTATGATCCGACCAATGCCCATAACCGTGCGCTCAATGCGCTGATGGATAGTGCTCCAGCAAAGTCCAATGCTCTGCGCCGGTATCCGGGGTCTTTTGCAGAGACATTGGTGCAGTTGATGAAGGAGCGAAAACTCTCCAATAAGAAGTTGGCAGACCTGTCGCTGGTTGGTGAAAAGACGATTCAGCGGCTTCGAAACGACGAGGAATACCCGACCAGTAAGCAGACAGTGCTTGGCCTATGTGTGGGATTGAGTTTATCACCACCGGAGGCAAACGACTTCTTCGAGAAGTCAGATTTCAAACTGAATCCAAAGAAACATGAGGATTATATTTATATGTGTGTCCTCGGTGCCTGCGTAGAGAATTCAATATACGCAGTCAATGAGATGCTGGAAGCTCACGGGGTTCCACCGCTGGGGAGTTCACCTAACGAATAAGAATAAGGATGGAGGTTCAGGATGGCTATTCCTAAGATTAAAGAACAAGATATCATCGCGGCCTTGAAGTACATCGATGAAAAAGGTGTGCCGTCTCAGAATCAGAGCACAAAGTACTAGCTGGTTACTGAGGACGGAAAGAAATATCCGCCGGAGTATGTAATAGCTGTTGCTGCGCACCTTGCGAACGGAGTAGATATTGCAACAGATAACTTCAATGCCGTGGAAGCAAAAAGCTTCCTGTAGGGGCAAGGATTCAACATCGAGATAAAGCAGGAGAAGTTTGAGCTGACGATTTCTGCCGAGAGCGTTGTTTCTACCGATGAGCGCTTCACGATGGATAACCTCAGCCTTGGAGATATGTTTCCGCAAACAAACGGGATAGCAGACATCAAAATGGACGCATCGAGCCATGTGGAGACGGTAGTGTTGCTACAAAGAGAAACCTTGTAGAAATCCTTAGATTTAGGCACTTTTCCCGACATGTGGTGTTTGACGCCGAGGGTGATAAATTCCGTAATAAGCGCATTGAGGACTATATCACGGTTTCGGTAGTTATTGATATGGAGTGTGGGAACACAAAAAACTAAATAGTTGACTGAAAAGGACATCGTGTAAGCGGTGTCCTTTTCTTTTTGCCCAAAAGCAGAAAGGAGGCGACGGCCTATGTACTTCACTTCCGGCAGCGACCGGGCCTTTGAACAGCTCATGCAGGGCAAGCCCGGTTTCGACCACTACGACAGCGGCGAGGCGGTCACGCCGGAGGACTGCGGCACCTGCCGCTTTTATCGCCCGCACTGGAAATATCAGTTCTGCGTCTATGCGGAATGTCCCTGCCAGCCGGGCAAGCTGACCGCCTACGACGCGGTGAAATTTCGAGTGAAAGGAGTTGAGAACATGGCAGTATTTTGTGTGGAGCGCAACAAGGGCTACACGGTGATGTCCAACCACCACTTGCGGAACAAGGACTTGTCCCTGAAAGCCAAGGGCAATTTTTAGTTCCTGCTCGCAGCCGGATTTGATTGAAGAAGCTTTAGAGGAAGCACCGGATGGCGTGGAATTGAGAATCAGGTTTGGACAGAATTACGGTAATGCCTTCCACATGATTTTCAATAAGCAGAAAGAGGGCTGGAAAGACGAACATGGGATGGAGAAAACAACAAAGGATATTGGGAGGCTGATTGAAGCCATCCGGGTGGCGTTCTACACAGAACTTACTATCAACTAGCAGACAGGATAGGGCGTTCCGGGGAGAGCGCCCAATCCAAAAAACAAAAAATAATTCTTGCTGTTGCATTGCTATTGTACGGACAATCGTGTATACTAATAGCAGGAAAGGAGGCTACCATGATGGCAAAGACGACAAATCTATATGTACGTTTGGAACCGGGACTGAAAGAACAGGCAGAGAGTGTACTGGGACAGCTTGGTATTCCGGTGTCCAATGCGGTTAATATTTTTTTAAAACAGGTGGTCATGCAGAGGGGAATTCCCTTTGATGTGAAGCTGCCTGCCGCAAAACCTGTAGAGGCCGGTGCGCTGACAGAAGCAGAAATGAACCAAGAACTGGAGAAAGGGTACACGGATTTTGTGCAGGGGAAAACAAAATCGGCAGCGCAGGCGTTTGCTGAAATCCGTAAGGATTATGGCCTATGACATATCATGTAGCCCTTACGGAACAGGCGGATTCTGATTTAAGGGGGATTTCCCGCCGGAAGAAGCACAGTTTCTGGAGACATGGAAGTTCCAAATTAACGAGATTGCCAAGCTATACCGGATTCCGCCCCATATGGTGGGGGATTTGGAGAAGTCCAGTTTTTCTAACATTGAGCAGCAGTCGCTGGAGTTTGTGAAGTATACACTGGACCCATGGGTAATCCGGTGGGAGCAGTCTCTGCAGAGGGCGCTGCTTCTGCCCCAGGAGAAGAATGAGTATTTCTTGAAACTGAATGTGGATGGTCTGCTCCGTGGGGATTACCAGAGCCGGATGACCGGATATTCCATTGGACGGCAGAATGGGTGGCTGTCCACAAACGATATCCGAGAGATGGAGAATATGAACCTGGTTCCTGTAGAGGAAGGCGGGGATTTATATCTAATTAACGGAAACATGACGAAACTGAAAGATGCCGCTGGCTTTTTGAGCGTGCAATGAGCCAAGTGAAAATACTGGTATTTTCATTTGGCGAATGCCGCAGCATCGTGTGAGACTGCTTACACGATTATGTCCTGAAATGGAAAGTGAGGTTTGGTATGAAGCGGAAGTTTTGGAACTGGATTCGGAATGAAACAAACGAGGAGCGGACACTGGTGCTGAACGGGGAGATTTCGGATGAGACGTGGTTTGGGGATGAGGTGACACCTGTTTGCGAAGGAGCTGAATATCGGAGCCGGAGATGTCACTCTCTGGATCAACTCTCCGGGAGGGGATGTGTTTGCGGCAGCACAGATTTACAACATGCTCACGGAGTACAAGGGGAATGTGACGGTGAAGGTGGATGCGCTGGCGGCTTCTGCGGCCTCTGTCATTGCTATGGCAGGAACCACGGTGCTGATGTCCCCGGTGGGCATGATGATGATCCACAATCCCATGACCATTGCCATCGGGGATTCCAAGGAGATGCAGAAGGCCGGGGAGATGCTGGACGAGGTGAAGGAGAGCATTATGAATGCCTATGAGGTGAAAACGGGATTGAGCCGTGCGAGGATTTCCCACCTGATGGATGCAGAGAGCTGGTTCAATGCGAAGAAGGCGGTGGAACTTGGCTTTGCGGATGGGATTCTGGGCGGCGGTGTGGATAATACGGAGGATAGGGCAGATGGAATGGGGGCAGAGAGCATGATGTTCTCCCGGACGGCACTAACAAATTTATTGCTGTCTAAGCTGATTCCAAAGCCGGAAGATAAGAAGACGTCAGTGGGGCAATTGGAAAAGAGGCTGAACCTTTTAACACATTAAATTTATGGAGGGATTTGATTATGAGTAAGATTTTGGAATTAAGGGAAAAGAGGGCAAAGGCATGGGAAGCGGCAAAGGCCTTCCTGGATACGAAGCGTGGCAATGACGGGCTGCTGTCTGCGGAGGATACGGAGACGAAGATGGAGAAGGACGTGGTGGATCTGGGGAAGGAGATTGAGCGGCTGGAGCGTCAGGCAGCCATTGATGCGGAACTGAATAAGCCGACCTCCACGCCAATTACTAATAAGCCCAATGGAAACCCGGACGGTTTCACTTTATTTCCCATTGCTCAAACCTCCATTTCATACAGAACCTTATACAGCCGTTCCGACTCAATCCATACTTCACTCCTAGCATAAAAGATGCCATGGCTGGCCTGATAAAACATACCCTAAAATCTGATGTTGTATGTCAATTCAGAAATATTTCTGAATAGTGACTCTTTTCTCTTTACATAACGGATGGGTTATCCACATTTAAGAAATTTTGCTTTTAACAATTACCTATTGTAGAATAGAGCAGTTATTACAATAGGTAATTGCGAAACAAGTTTGCAAGCTTGATTCCAACAAGGCAAAAAATCTGATGTAGACCGTTTTTCAGGTGGTGTATGTAACAAACAGGATTATAGGGCATGAAGTTAAAGCAGATATGTCACAAAGGATTATGACATTCTTCTGAGAAGCAAAAGAGGGCATGACCTGACGCACCATGGCTGCGGCAAGCTCCAGTTTCGATTGTTTTTTCTGCCACATGCGGTAACCGAGAGGGACCGCCAGATAAGCAATCCGGCGGTTGCTCCATATGGGGACACAAAGCATGAGGCTGACAAAGCAATGGCCGTTCAGATAGTTGGAGCCATTGTGTGCTGCATGGTCAAAAAGTTTTGAAACATCTTCAAATTTCCTGCCAAATTTAGAAATCATGGTATCATCAATGCAGAAGAAGACCGGTTGTGACTTCAGGGAGTCAGGAATGAGTTTTAAAG
>NZ_AUJR01000077.1 GCF_000424325.1 [Clostridium] clostridioforme AGR2157 | reverse complement strand
TCTGTGTATACCTGTCACATTCCGCTATGACATACGGCGAATACAACCATCCTACACCGCCGGGTCGAGTATCCCGCCTCGGACTGCCCTTAAAGCAGTTTAGCCTTGTTCCTCGTTCACAATGTTGCGTCTTGCCGCTCAGTCGTGGGTAGATGGTTTCCCCAACTTGCGACGTTTCCGGTACGCTATTGTCCCCCTTATGGTTTCCCTCCGGGGTAAACCGGCTGACGCTAAAGCGACGCTTTTTCAGCGTCTTTGATACTTTTCTTTACCGGCTTGCCAAAGCCGGATTCCCAAAATGCCCACGCACCGCCTGTGGATGACAAGCGACGCTTCTGGACGCGCGGTAAATCTCGATCATACGGCCATAGACCACCAGGAAAATACAGATGGAGAGGATATTCATGGTGAGCCCCACAACCATGCTCTGGAACCACAGCCCTAAAAGAGGTCCTAAGTCCATAGCCTCAAGCTGGGCCTCCATATCGGGGATGGCGGTGGACAGGTCAATGCTGGTAGAACCGCTGATAATACCTCCGCTCTGGCTCACCACATTCTGGGCCACATCAAAGATTGCCATGACGATATCCCATGTGTTGGTGACTAAGAACACGGCCACAAAGGTTTTGAATATCCACTTGAAGAAAATCTATGTGTCTACATCATGCAGGTTGTTCTTCTCGATCACAAGCTGGATGAGTTCGTAGCACATCACAAAAGTTAAAATGATACCGGCTATGGGGATAATGACTGTTTCAGACAGAGACCGGATGAGGTTGAAAACGCCGCCGTTCCATGCCAACCTCCCCGGCGATCTCGCCCACTTTGGTATTTACCGTGTCAAACATCCCCGACAGGTTAGCTTGAAGATAGCGCATAACTCGCTGATACGCTTCTCGGCGGCTTCCAGCTCCTTTTTCTTGGCGGCGTTCCTGCGCTTGCCCCCGTCCTCGTTCTGCTCGATTAAGAGTTTCATAAACCGGGCTTCGTGCTTGGCGGCATAGCTCGTCACTTTCCGCAGATTGGAGAGTACGCCAGCGGTCAAGAGGTCGGTGCGGATAAAGTGCGCCGTACAATCATGGGTACGCTTCTTGTAGCTGTGCAGATATAACAATCCTGTCTGCGCTTTTCCGTCTGGTAACGCTGCTGATACATGACGCTCCCGCAATCGGCACAAAAGAGTATGCCGGAGAATAAGCCCACCTCGTCATAGCGGTTGGGGCGTTTGCGCTGCTTGCGTAGCTCCTGCACACGCTCCCATGCCTGGGTGTCAATAATAGGCTCGTGGTGGTTCTCAAAAATCGCCTGTTTCTCTCCACGCTGTGCTTGGTCTTGTAAGACGGCTTTTCCGTCTTGAAGTTTACCAGACAGCCCGTGTATTCCCGGTTTTCAAGGATATGTACCACGGTGTTTGTCGCCCACTTGCACTCATAGCCGGGGTGGTAGCGGCGGGTGCTTCCCGTCCGGCGGTATTCCAGCGTCCCCGGCGTGGGGATTTCCTGCTCCGTCAGCATACGGGCTATCTTGGTAGGACCGTTCCCGGCAAGGCACAAGCTGTAAATCTGCTTGACTACCGGGGCGGCTTCTTCGTCAATGATGAAATTTTCGTCCTCGTCCATGAGGTAGCCATACACGGGCTTGCTTGTGACAGGCTTCCCACTCATGCCCTTTGACCGTTTTACTGCCTTGATTTTTTTGCTCGTATCTCTCACCAGCCATTCGTTAAAAATGTTCCGCAGCGGGGCAAAATCGTTGTCGCCCTGTGCGCTGTCCGCTTTTCTGGACTTATGAGGGTCGGTTTTCCGGCTGTCATAAGGTCGGAAATCTGGACGACTGGCGGCATTTTCACATAAAGGCGGTTTGCTGCGGAAAAGCCCGCCCGTTTCCGTTCCAGCAGCCCGGCAGCGTCCAGCTCGTTCAGTGCGTTCTTTATGGCGGTGCAGCCCCTGTCCAGCATATCCGCAATCTCGGCAACGGGATAGACAATGAATGTCCTTCCCTCGCCGTCCTGCCAGCCGTTTTTCTGGGAAAGGGTGGTGCGGTCTAACAGCAGCGCATACAGCAGCTTTGCAGTGTGCGATATGTCCATTTTCAGCAGGAAACGGGGATAGGGCAGATAGGGCGGCAAACCCGTGTCAATCCCCACATAGACGGTTTCCTGCGTTTCCTCCGGCTTCATGGCTTCGCCCGCTTGGACGTAAACGGCGGGCACTCAATAATCTCTGCCCGGAAGCTCTGCTTGCATGGGCGGCTGCATTTCCGGCATAGGGCGTTGTAAGTGATACGATTGCGGTCATTGAGGAAAAAAGCCCATTCCTCCTTGCGCTTTTTACTCATTCTCGGCATGGCGGCTCCTTTCTGCCGTTCCTATCGGGGTAACGGGATAGACGGCGTTTTGCGTATTGTTTCGGTGTCATTTTCGTTGATTTTTTCCTCTGTAAGCGGCGTTTCTATCTTTAGCCGGATTGCAGATAGGGAAAGTATCAACAGCACGATTTGTATGATTTCGGTATCATTCCGGGACGGTCTTTATCGCTCCTGTTCCTGCTTTTTCTGCTGGCTCGGTGCGCCGTGTAAAATCTGATCGATATTCTTCTTGACCGTCTGAAGCTCCCGGACACGTTCACGCTTTTCCGGTAGGCGTTATATCCGGCGTTCTTTTCAGCGGTAAGCCGTTCTATCTCGCCTTGCAAGGCTTTGCTGGCTGGCAGCTTGGTTATGCCCTGCGCCTTCCCGGTAGGCTCTCCGGGCTTTGTCCGATTTCTGCGCTTTCAGCCCGTCACGGGCGGGCTTCGTGCCGATATAGTCCAAAAGGCAGCGTTGCAGCTCCTTTTTCTCCCGGATTGCGGCTTCCAGCGTTTTCAGCCCTGCAAGGCATTCCAGCATATCGGCATGGGCGGCGGTAAGGGCTGCGTCCAGCTCGTCCGGGCTGGAAAAGCCGTATTGCTGGTAGGCGGCAAGGGTCGCCGCCATCTGCTTCAAGTTGTGCAGGGTCGCCCATTTCTCATAGCCCCTGCCTTTCCCCTCGGCTCGCTTGGCGGCTATGTCCACCATGCCTTGAATACCGTTCTTTTCCGGGGCGGTTTTCGCCGCTTTTGCCGCCCGTAAGCGGTCTTTGATACTGCCGGGGTATTCCGCTATGGCTGCGGTCTTTTCGGCGGCTCTGGCGGCGTTCTGCGTGAGAACGGCAAGGACGGCGGCACGTTCAAAATCGTCCCCCAGCTTCCGGGCAGTAATGGGCTTCGCCCTGTCCGGCGTGAGGTAACTAAGCCTCCCCCGGCTCTCCTTGACGGTTACGCCATGCCGCAAAAGCAAAGCGGAAAACTCGTCAAAGGTGGCAGCATGGGAGAGGGCTTCCCGGACAGTCCGGCGCAGCTTCGCCTTGTCGGTTTCAAACTTGGTCGGCTTCTCCGGCTTGCCCCCGGCGGCAAGGGCGGCGTTCTCCCTGTCACGGGCAAGCTACCCTTTTTTCTGCGCCCAATACTCGCGCTCGGTGATACGCTCCTTGCTGCCGCCCAAAAGGTCAATCTAGTAAAGCCCCTCGCTGTGGCACATCTCCATGACTTCGGCTTTCAGATACTTCATGGCTGCGTCTGTACAGCGGTGCTTGCAGCCTGCTTTCCTGTCCGCTGGTCTGTCCATGTGGAGCAGCATGGGAACGTCTGCAATCCGCAGGGAATTGATTACGATATGCACATGGATATTTTCAGCGTGGTTATGCCCGTCCGGGTGGGTCAGACAAGGGCTTGGTGTCCGGGGAAATGCTCGGCGCAAAACTTCTCGCCCAATTCCTGCGCCCGGTCTGCGGTCAAGCCGTTGTCCGTTCGTCCCGTGGGTCAAAGATGATAATGTAATGGTGGCTCTTTACGTCCTCCCGTTTCTGGTTCTTGCCATAGCGGAGATTCGCCCGCATACACGCAACGGAAAAATCATCGCCGCCGCAGTTCAAAGAAGATATGCGGTAGTCCTCCCTCGGCACAAGCCGCCCCGCTTCATCACGGACGGGCTTCATGGAAAACTCGTCATGCTGGAAAGTGAGGTAGGCTTCGGCTGCGCCATAGTCGGCGTTCTTAGAGCTGATATGTTTTAATATCGCCAACGGCTTCCCCCACTTTCTGTAAGATTTCAAACTTCAAGGCGGCAAGCCCGGCGGCGGCTCCCCGGACTTCGGCGGCAAGCTCCCGGTAAGGACTTCCGTACTCGTTCAGACAGCGGGCAATCTGGTTTAAGTTGCCACCGATTTTCCCATATTCGGCGGTCAGCTTCCCGATAGCGGAAAGCAGCTCGTCATTGACCG
The DNA here is from genome assembly GCF_000424325.1 of [Clostridium] clostridioforme AGR2157. Lineage (GTDB taxonomy): Bacteria > Bacillota > Clostridia > Lachnospirales > Lachnospiraceae > Enterocloster > Enterocloster clostridioformis_A. The sequence goes on along the minus strand of NZ_AUJR01000077.1, from coordinate 7,707 downwards.
GGGAAACAGTAATGACGGGGCGTATGGCTGCCCCTCGTATGGCTTGACGGATAATCTCGGACTGGCTGATTTCATAAGCTGCCAGCCGCCCGGTAAAGTCGGCGTATTCCTCGTCCGTCATGCGGGTTTTTACCACATGGCGGCGGTGGGGCGTGTTGTATCGTTTGGGCATGGTCGTAACCTCCTTTCGATTGCCGCCATAGCAGCGGCAGTGATATGCGGCGCAAGCTGCAAAAGCAGGGTTTGGGGAAGGCACTCCCCAACAAGATTCCCACGGGGCAAAAGGAGCGATAAGCGGATTTTGGCACCGTGGTAGAATCTTGCTCTTAGTAACTTCCGACTTCCCCTGTGCGTGGCTTTCTGCTCGTTCCCCGCCACGACGGCAAAGGAAATTTGCCAAAGCGGCGGCGGATTTTTTCGTAAACTTCCCCTTACTCCCTACAACACCACACTTTGCGATTTTGCCAAAGATTTAATAAACTCTTAATAATTTTTCTTTCAATACCTACAACACCACGTAAGCCGGAATAGGCGGGAAATGGTAGCAAAGAGCGCAAAAAAGCAGCAAATCTTTTTCAGACTTACTGCTTGTATGTGCCGCTGCAATGAGCGGCGAATATTCAGTTTTCAGACAACCCGGCTAACGGTCAAAGCGGAACTTGAATTGACTTTCTATGAGTTTTGTCTTGATGTAGTCCTCCATATCTATGTTGAAATGCCCATAGATATGGGAGCAGTAGCGGATATATCCGGCATAATGGGTAAGTACCTCGTTCATAGCTTCTGGGTCACCCTCATGCGCCTTTAAATCGTTTCGCATGGAAGTAGCCTGTTCATGGATAATCACCTCCATTTCCTGCCGGAGCTGCTGCAAGGCAAGCTGAATATGCCGCCCTGCTGTGCTGCGTGTCTGCCTGTACCGCTTGCCGATTTCCTTTTGCGTATAGTTCCGGAAATAGTACAGGAAAATTTCTTCCTGCTTCTGTTGTGGCAACATGGACAGGGCGGCAGTAAGGGCAGGGTCGCTTATCAAAACAATTTGTCCGCAAGTTGTAAAGGGATAATCCTCGTCTATTAGCGGCTGTGCAAAGTATTCGTCTGTGGTGCTGAACAGCACAAACTTTTCCTCGGACAGATATTCAAGGGAGATTTCCCTTTTCCACCTTGCAAACAGCATACGAGCAGCGTCTATGGAAGCATGGCGAATGACAATCTTGCAATAAGCGTTGTGGGTATGTTGGATATGTTCTTTGTAGGCTTCAAAATCGGGCATGGGTTTCCCCCCTTCTCTGATGATAGTGAGGGGCGGCTGCACTCCTTGCTGTCGCCCCTTGATTACCCACCAGCAAGGACAGGTGGGGCTGTCTACGGCGGGCGCAGCCCGTTCATCTTGTCGTTGACTGCCTCGGCTGGCTTTGCTAATTCATTCTATATACCTCGTTATCGCTGTCAGGTTCTATTTTCAGTTCGTACATCTCAAAAGGTTCCTCCGGCTTTACCACCGCAGGGTGCCGTTTCATGTACCGTTCCACATCAAATTCATTTTTCTTGTCGGCATCGGCAAGGTACTTGTAATTCTTGTGGGTGGCTCATCAACTCTTTGCCACATTGTCAAGTGATGAATTCAAAATTTCAATTCTCCATTGTTTTTATATGCGTTTTTTTGTATAATCTAATTATGAAAATGCTTATTGGAGGTGGTGGATATGGGAAAATTAAGAGTTTACCTGGATACCTCAGTGATCAGTCACTTACTACAAGAAGATGTGCCTGAAAAAATGGCCGATACCAAACAATTATGGGAAATGTTTCACACAGGAAAATATGAGGTATATCTTTCCACAGTGACACTTGAAGAACTAAAAGGATGTTCAGAACCAAAGCAGAGCCAACTTTTCGATTATTTAGGGCTTATTGATTATACTCTCGTTCAAATCGATGATAATGTTGCAGATATTGCACAGCAGATTATTGAAATGGGTATACTAACAAAGAAAAGCTATGATGATTGTCAACATATTGGAGCTGCTATTGTTAGTGAATGTGACTGTATTATATCATGGAATTTTAAGCATATTGTAAATATTAAGACAATAAGAGGGATACGGGCAATTACTAATCTGAAAGGTCATAAACCGATTGAAATTCTAAATCCATCTGTACTATTAGAAAGTGAGGAATGATTATGAACAAACCTGTTCTAAGTCCTGATTTTACCATTGAGGATATTCACAAATTAAGAGAATATAACTACTATCAGACAAAGGATATGAGCCGACAGGAGCGCATAGACTATTATAATACTCGTGGAATAGAAGTCCATAAAGAGATACAGGCCAGAAAATTACAGAAAATATGAATTTGTATGTGATAAATATTTGTATTCTGGAAATTTGTTTATTTTAGTGTACACAGCGAATTTATGTTGATACAACACGAAAGTTTTACCATAAGCTAAAATTGTTGCTACGTCTGCAGAACAAGCAGTTTACTAATGCAATCTTATAACAAATATGCCCCTTCTTCATATTAAGAGAAGGGGCATATCTTGTGTTTAATTTTCTGCATCATTCGTATGGTGGCTGTTGTGACCACCTACCTTTACTATACGGATGCTGTTGGCTTCTGTCAAGATATATTGGAAAATTCCATGAAATATGGTACACTTTTGATGTGAAACCATCAGGAGGTGTGCCATGAAGCTAAAAACAGACGATCCCTTTGTGCCTGAAAATATCAGGGTAAAAATCAATGGACTGCAGTCCCTGCTGGATCGGGCAGCAGACTTGTACAGTGATATCTATGACTGGTATGACAGGGAGCTGAAATCTTATGATCCCAAAGCCACAGCGGATGATGAACTGTTTGACCCTGGCACGGGAACTGTTGTGGAGGGGATCGATTACCTGGCGATCATGGAATCCCTGTCAGAGCTTGATATTTTCTGCTGTATACTGCTATTCTGTAACCATAAAAACGAAAAGGCTCGTCTTTGTTATCCTCTATTTTTTGCCGGATGCGACTAATGGTATTGGTAATTGCAGTCAGACAGCTTTCACTGTTTTCATGCCATACGGCCTTAAAAATCTGTTCATTGGAATCCGAATATAAAAACTACGGACTCCAATCTTTTCTTTCAAGGTTACTATTTATCAATGAATATTAATTGGCCGGACTCTTTATTCGAACTCAACATTCGTCACTAATGTCTGTGTTCCCTCCTCAACAGAGTATTCTACACAAGGAATAGCGCTTCTTGAAAAGAATAAACTGCTATTAGGTGCAGAAGAAATGATTTTTCCAATTCCACCACTCACCTTACAATAGCCATTTTTATTTTTTACCATAGCACTTGTCTCTGATGCTGTTGCATTATATTCTTGTGATTCAATATCCATTGCAAAACCTGCATCATAGGCTTTGCATGCAACATTGCTGTTAATCACATGTGTTCTTAACTGATGTGCCGGAGAGCATTCCACTGTTGTAGTAACATCTATACCAACATATGGACTCCAGATAATCTCCATTTTATTTTTATCCAAAATGGAAGCTTTTTGAATCTTCCAATGTGAATAATAATTTCCATTAATTTCGAATGTCAATTCGCAATCTGGAGCGTAATTTTCAAGAGAATTACTCTCTTTATGAATGCTAAAGCCATACTTCGTTGAATATGAAAACTTATTATATTTCTCTTGTGCATGGCCAAGAGAAGCACCGCTTCGTGCAGGAGGGCAAGGATAGCAAACAACATTATCTGCAGTTCTTGTTAAAATCATATTTGCTTCATCAAGACGCTTTACACTATCAAGTGTAGGCATCTCTGCAGGAGTTATATTCCAAAATTCATTTGCATCATCTAACGCCAAGAATAAAAATGCTTTAAATGTCCAATACGGTGAACCCGGTGCATTATATGTTTCAGCCATATTAAGATTTGAATATTTATAACCAATCGTTAAAATATGTCCATTATCATAAATTGGTGTTTCTAGCCATTTTGAAAGACTTCTAAACAGCATTCCTTTCATTACATTCATTGGCAATACTTCTACTCCCGTATAAATACACGCACTATAAAATGCAGACTGTGCATAGCGGTAAGTTAAACTTCTACCGTACGGAATCCCCTCACCCTTTTCGTCAAACCAATACTGAAAATCTCTGGCAAACTGAATTGCGCGGTTTTTAAATTCAGCGCTCATCTCCGGATCTTCTTCTTTCATGAAATGGGCGTATAACAGTCCATAGTAATGATAAGCAAACGCTATGTAATAATCCTTACTTCCATTTGGTCCATCCGAATACCATCCATTGCCATTATAATAGCTATTAATTCTCCCCATGCTAATATTCAGACGTTCCTGGTTAAATTCTGCTCTGTTCAATTTCTTAAAGAGAACATTTACCATAATGCAAAAGAACTGCCAGTTATTTGTATTAAGCTCATGGCAATTAATTTGAGATAACCACCCTGCCAAATTATCCTTTTCACTCTGCTTAAGCGGTTCCCATAACTTATCTGGGACTAATAGCAACGCTAAAGCAATCGACATCATTTCTACAAACCGCTGGTCTCTGTCTGTACACTCCCCCCAATAATCTACATTTGAAGGGTCTGAACCCGCAGCAAGTCCTCTCCTATAAATATCTTCAAGCTCCGGCCATTCTCCGCCCCCCGCCAAATAAGGAGCAAATCCAAGCAAAGGGCGAACCATTGATTCCAGCTGCGCTACACTTTCTTCATATTTGGAACCTGTGTACCCCAATATCACACGTCCCTTATGATCCGAAAAATGTGGAATAATTTCAGAAAGCATATCCCTTAACTCGTCAACATATTCTTTTTTTGTCTCTAACATTTCAAAGTCCTCCCTTTGTTATCTTTTTTATCTTCGTCAGCTTTGCGTTTAATTCACGGCATTGCTGATCTGTAACAAACTTTTTCATATGGCTAAGAATCCTATCTAGCGGCATACTACCGGAACGTTCTCTCATCTGTTGTGCAAGCTTAGGCATGCATTCCTCTATTACCTTCATTGCTGCCTCACTTGCAACTAGATCCTGGCTGGAATCTCTAATAGAGTACATTCCTTTTGGAAAAATCTTTTCTTCTTCCACAATATCCGTAAACCAATTCCTTACGTTCAATCCAGGATTCGCATCTTTATATATATAAGATTGATTTGGTTCATCTACTAGGCAAAATACAGCTTCATCTTCACAGTTCTCTCCTACAACCTTTACCGTATTCTTACCCTTTTTTAATTTAATACCCTCGAATTTAAAGACTCCGATATCTGCAGTAATACTCTGAGCCACATTATTAGCATATAATGTAATTGTTCTTAAGTTCGAATATGCCTTTATTGTAATTGTTTCTTCGGATCGATTAATAAAACGAGTTTGAGCTATTTTTACAAATGGACTATCTGACCACTGCGCCTTATAATAATAAAAAGCATCTTTCTTAATTTGGCGGTCATAGCTAATCAATCCTTTTGTATTCCGGTATTGAATTCCTCCTTCATCTCTAATCTCACTGCTAAAATCATATAAATTCCATATATATGTACCAAATAAGTATTTTTTAGCTTTGAAAATAGGATAAACTGTTTCATGATATAGTGCCTGAAATTCCTCTGTATAGTCTTTAACCTTCGGATTTTCCGAATGAAATGCAGTATTACAATCTACGCCATATTCCGTAATGCCAAATGGAATATCGGGATTTTCACAATGAAAATCCTCTAAAAACTGTTCTGTATCTTCCATTTCACCATAATACCAGCCAAAATAAATATTATATCCTACTACATCCGTGATATGGTTCAATTTACTTTCATTCTTTACACTATTTAAATTTGCACAGGCAGTCAGTCTTGTGGGATCTAACGATTTAACGATCTGATTTAATTCCTCCATTTTTTCATACATTAACTGACTCTCGCCGAACATGGCGATTTCATTTTGAATTCCCCAAAAACATATAGAGGGATGGTTTATATTTTGTAATATTAATTCTTTCATTTGGCAAACAGCATTCTCAAAAAGCACTGGACTATCTGTAAATCTAAGCATCGGAATCTCTGCCCATACTACAAGCCCTTTTTGATCACACATATCATACATCTCTTTAGGATGCTGATAGTGGGAAAGCCGTACACTGTTGGCACCAATCTCCATTATATCCATCATGTCCTGTTTCCACTGCTGCTCTCCTACCGCATTATACACATTCCCATAATCCTGATGTTTAGCCACACCATTTAATACCAAATGATTTCCATTCAAGAAAAATCCTTTGGAAGGATTAATTGTCACATTTCGAAAACCAAAAGGAATTATTACTTTATCTATTATACCGTTCTCACATTTTAATTCCGCGCTCAATTCATAAAGTGCTGAATTGTCTTTTCCATTCCATAACACTGGATTGCCAATGGTCAGTTCTGTTTTTTTGATGGATGATGTAGTTTCAATTTCACATACTCCATCAGGGTTATAAACTTTATATATTACTACCGGTTCTTCTTGGTTAACTTCCTTTATAACATGGGGTTCTAACGTAATTTTTCCAATTCCGTTGGTTTCCAAATTGGCTAGAACAATCACACCCTCTGTTCCATAATAAGTTCGATCAAAGCATATTTTGGATGTTACTATTAAATCGCTTCCTCGATATAAACCACCAAAAATTGTAAAATCACCGGTTAAGGGTGAAATTGCCTCAAAAGAACGATTATCCACCAAAACATATAGATAGTTTTCAGTATTGCTTTTGCAATACTGCGTAATGTCAAAGGAAAAAGCAGAATATCCTCCTTTATGTTCTCCAACAAAAATCCCATTCAAGAGGATTTTGCACCATCGCTCTGCGGCATAAAATTTAAGGACAATCCGGCTGTTTTCAATCGGCTGCGGTAAATTAAAACATTTTCGATAAACAGCAGTACCTTTATAAGCATTTCCTTCCTGGTACCATGTATGTGGAAGCTCTACTTTTTCAAATTCATTTTCGTTCACTGCAATTTGCTTCAAATCTGTAACACTCTCAATATTTGCTTGAGGCAACTTTTGAAACTCCCAATTTTTATTAAATTCTCCCATTTATTATTTCCTTTCTGCATACAATATATTTATGGTCAATATCCCTTATATTTAATAAGGAAATATCCATATTATTACCAAACCTTCTATAATGATGTAAAATATCAGTTTCCGCTTCCTACTCTTAATTTGCTGAGATTTTCTCTTACTTCATTCATCTTCTCTGGTGTCAACTCATAATATCTCATAGCTATCACATTACAGATAGCTCCTAAAACACATACACCATAATAGAATACTAGTACAACTCGATTTAAATAAGCTTACAATTTAAGCATTGGTAGTAATCTGATTTCTTGGCTTACGTGTCCGTGCTTTGGGCGCACGTTTCCCTTGGTTTTCAGGACTTGCTGCTTTCGCATTTACAACTTCATAGACGATTGTGCCCACATCCTCTTCCGAAAGATCAATCGTGTCCAAGCGGTATTTCCATTTGTAGGGGACGGGAACCTCATTGATTTCTTCAAAGTATTTCAAAATCCGTTCCTTTAGTTCCTCTTTCGAGCCTACACGAATCCCGGACAACATCTGGCGGGTCATTTTGCTGAAAAAGCCTTCCACCATATTCAGCCAGGAGCCATGTGTGGGTGTGAA
>NZ_AUJR01000076.1 GCF_000424325.1 [Clostridium] clostridioforme AGR2157 | reverse complement strand
ATCCCGATATAGTAGCAAGAGTAGTTGAGAACTATGGGCGCAACAGCCTGATTAAAAGGCTACAAGCGAACAAATGCGAGTGGTGCGGCGCAGAGAATGTACCGCTCGAAATACACCATGTACGAAAACTCAAAGATTTAAGTGGCAGAAAACAATGGGAAATCGCCATGATTGGGCGCAGGCGCAAGACAATGGCACTCTGTATTGACTGTCACGATAAGTTACACGCAGGGAAATTAGACTGACATCTGGAGAGCCGGATACATCGAGAGGTGTAAGTCCGGTTCGGAGGGGAGTTCTCGGAAACCTGCCATAGCGATATGGCAAGGCGCTGGGTTCTTACCCTACTGTATACCGCCATTGCACCCATTCCCCTTTCGACTTTTGCAGGGGAGCCGTCCCAATCGGTAGGGAAAAACTTCATCCGTTCCTATGCGGGAGTTTGTCTGGAGGGAGCGATCATTGCATTGGCCTGTATCATATTTTCAGTATTCACATCCAGTACACCTGCCGTGTCGGATACCAGCCTGTCAGCGGTGACGATTGTCTGGAATTATGTGGGCGAGCTGGTGTTTAATCTGCTGATCCTTGTAGGTGCGGTCAAAGCATCTGACCGGATCGTTAAGGAGATCATGGGATTGTAGGAGGATAAGGAAATGGATGAAATAAAAACATTGGGATTTGACTGGGAATTCGGGCATGAGGAATTGGCGCTTGAGGTGTCATCCTATGCAAACAACGGATGCCTCTATATCGGCCTTCATAACAAAACGGAAGAAGGCTTCGACCAATTTGGGAATCTGACAGTAAACCTGCCAATGAGCAGCATGATCCCGCTAGAACCCAATGAGGCATACATTGATCATTTTTTAAGCAAAGAGAATCTGAGATTTATTAAAAAGCATAAATTGGGTGTCGTTCTGCCGGAAATTGGATTCTCCGGTTACTGTGCCTATGCAAAAGTGGCTTTTGACATGGAGAGATTAAGGGAATTTGATCCAAAAGGAGTAGAAGGATATCTCCAGAGAAGAAAAGAGCAGGATGCCCCAAAGAAAGAAACGAAACCGAAGAAAAGAAAGCATGAACAGAAAGAAAGGTAGGAACGAATATGGAAGTAAAAATGAATAAGGAGATCCGGGATTACCAGGAATCTATGTTTTTTGGACTGAATTTCAGGCAGTGTGCATTTTCTGTGCTGGCAATCCTTGCGGCGGTGGCGATCTATTTTGGAACGAAAGGGCGTTTGCCCGATGAGATCCAGGGATGGCTGTGCATGCTTGGGGCCGCTCCGTTTGCCGCCTGTGGATTTTTCAAATATCACGGGATGACCGCAGAACAGTTTTTATGGGCATTTATAAAATCTGAAATCCTGTATCCGAAAAAGCTGAGTTTCCAACCGGAAAACCTTTACTATTCCTGCATGGAAGAAAGCATCCTTGCAGGGGAGCGTACCGGGGGTGACGGAACGGCCATCACCCGGAAGAAAGAGAATGTGGCGAAAAAGAAAAAGGTGAAGAAGAAAAAAGGAAGGGGGGATGCCTTTGATTAAAACACTGAGTCAGGCATTAAAAATGGATAAAGAGCGGTTTCGGGTGCCAAAGTCTGTCCAGCAGGCGGTTTCGATCCGCAGGATATGGCCGGACGGCATCTTTCAGGTGGGAAATAAATATTCAAAATCGTTCCGGTTTACGGATATCAATTATGCCATCGCAAGCAAAGCGGATAAAACGGAGATGTTCCTCGATTATTCGGAACTTTTGAATGCGCTGGATTCTGGTTCATCCGCCAAGATCACGCTGAATAACCGCAGGATCAATAAAGAGGAATTTGAGCATTCCCTGTTGATCCCGATGAAAGGGGATGGACTGGATCATTACCGCCAGGAATATAACGACATGCTATTGTCCAAAGTCAGCGGTACCAGCAACAGTATCTATCAGGAGCGGTACCTTACTGTCAGCATCCATAAAAAGAACGTGGATGAAGCGCGGACATACTTTGCGCGTGTGGGAACGGATATCGTAACCCATTTAGCAAAGCTGTCCTCGGTAGCAGAAGAACTGGATGCCGGGGAGCGGCTGCAGCTATTTCGTGATTTCTTTAAGATGGATGAGCCGTCTGCGTTTCCCTTTGACCTGAAAGCCTTTGCAAAGAAAGGGCATAGTTTTAAGGACTGGATCTGTCCTGAGAGCATGGAATTTCACAGCGACCACTTCCGGATCAATGGAAGATATGGGCGTGTGCTTTATATGCAGGATTACGCCAGTTATGTAAAAGACGATATGGTGTCAGAACTGTGTGATCTAAGCCGGGACCTGATGCTGTCTATTGACATTCTGCCAGTGCCGACTGATGAAGCGGTGCGTGAGATCCAGAACAAGCTACTTGGTGTGGAAACCAACGTAACGAACTGGCAGAGGCGGCAGAATGCCAATAATAACTTCTCTGCGGTGGTTCCTTATGACATGGAGCTTCAGAGAAAAGAGACAAAAGAAATGCTGGAGGATTTGACGACTAGGGACCAGCGGATGATGTTCGGGCTTCTGACGATGGTACATATGGCAGAAACCAAAGAGCAGTTGGATTCCGATACGGAGACACTTTTTTCTGTGGCAAGAAAACATCTCTGCCAGCTTTCCACCTTGAAGTGGCAGCAAGCGGACGGGCTGGATACAGTGCTTCCCTATGGGCTCCGGAAGATCAATGCCCTGCGTACCCTGACAACGGAATCCACAGCGGTGCTGATCCCATTCCATACACAGGAGATCATGCAGCCTGGGGGCATCTATTATGGGCAGAATGCGGTCAGCAAAAATATGCTGGTGGCAGACCGCAGAAGGCTTCTGAATGGAAACTCATTCCGTCTTGGCGTCAGCGGATCCGGTAAGAGTTTTTCCGCAAAGGAAGAGATCGTGGACCTGGCACTGTCCACAGAGGACGATATCCTGATCCTGGATCCGGAGTCAGAGTTCGGTTCCCTTGTAGAAGCATTAAACGGTGAAGTCATTAAAATCTCGGCTACATCGGATACCCATTTGAACGCCATGGACATGGATTCCGCATATGGAAATGACAAGAATCCGCTGATCGAGAAATCGGAATTCATCCTGTCCCTGTTCGAACAGCTCGTGGGTGCGGGTAATCTCTCAGCCAAAGAGAAATCCATCCTCGACCGCTGTACGGCAGATGTTTACCGGGATTATATCCGCAATGGGTATCAGGGGCAGGTGCCGACATTAAAGGATCTTTACCGACAGTTGATGCTCCAGCCGGAGGAAGAAGCCAGAGGGCTGGCATTGTCCTCAGAATTATTTATTAACGGAAGTTTAAATACCTTTGCACAGCCGACCAATGTCAATACCAAAAGCCGGATCATTGCGTATGACATCCGGGAGCTTGGCGAACAACTGATGCCCCTTGGCATGCTGGTCACTCTGGATTCCATTTTTAACCGTGTGATCCAGAACTGGAAGATGGGAAAGACAACCTGGATCTTTGCGGATGAGTTTTATCTGCTTTTCCGGTATGAGTACAGCGCCGACTTTTTCTATCGTCTGTATAAAAGAATCCGAAAGTATTCTGGCTTTGTGACCGGCCTGACGCAGAATGTGGAGGAACTCTTAAAATCTGATACCGCAAGGCTGATGTTAGCAAACAGTGAATTTTTGATTCTTTTGAATCAGGCAACGACTGACAGGGATGAACTGGCGAACCTTCTGAATATCTCGGATAACCAGTTATCGTATATCACGAATGTGGGCGCCGGCCATGGCCTGATCCGCTGTTCCGGCAATATCGTGCCATTTGAAAACAGCTTCCCGAAAAATACAGCGTTATACCGCTTGATGACGACCAAGCCAGGGGAGGCACAGGGGTTGAATCCATAAAAAAACATAAGGCGTTGATGCCAGGAAGGAGGAAGTATGGAGCAACAGGAAACAGCCAGCATCCGGTTTTATACAGCCGGATGCATGGAATTTGAAAACTATTCAGAGTGTTATGAGAATCTGACACTGGCACAGGCAGTGGATATCTATAAAAAAATACGGAAACGGAATGCCTGTAACATCCCCGGCATTGGGTTTGAATTGCAGGATCCGGCAATCCCGGATTATTCAGGGATACACTGGCCGCTTTTAGTGGCAGATCAGATCGATAAGGAATCCATTGACATGATTGCGGCCTATGCGAACCATCCGCTGGTACAAAAAGCGGTAAAGGAACTGGAGGGCTATTTGCCGAAGTTCCAGAAAGGGGAAAAGCACAGGAACACTCCAGAACGATAATCGGTTCCAGGATATGCGGATGGGAGGTGAGATATGAAGGATATCAAAACAAGAGAGCATGACCGGAAACCGAAGGTTTTGGAAAAGGCTTCCCGTATGCCAAAAGAGCTGGCGAAAGAAGCCGGGCTTGCGGCTAAGGAAAAATCTCTCCAGGGATCCAGAGTATCCGATGCAGCGGACCATCCGGATTCCCCGACCGGGTATGCTGGTGATAAAGTGGAAAGCGTACTGAAAAGAGGGGCAAAGGAAAGCGGCCGGACAGCCACAAAGGTTTCTTATGCCGCCGGAAAACAAGCAGCCCAAAAGACTTACCAGAATCTGCAAAAACGTACTGGAGCAGAAAGGGCGAAGAAAGAGATGGATGCGCATTCCGGGCAGGGATCGGAAGATGCCGTGGAAAAGGGACGGGTGCGTACAAAAGAAAGAGCCAGAAAAGATGCGGCCAGGAAAAAAGTACAGAACCAGTCTTTGGAGCATCAGGCAGAGAAAAATACCATGATCCAGGATTCCGGCAGGACGGGCAGAGGTCAGACCATCCGTACCAGGGAAAATGCCAGACGCACCGTGCGGGAACAGGCATCCAGGCAGCCACCAAAAGTAAAATCAGCAGACAGGCTGTCGGTGAAGAAAGCACCCCGGATCATAAAGTCTCAGACCGTGCCGGGAAGTACCATGCAAAAGATATCATCTGCACAGAGAAAGGCACAGGCGGCCAAGGCTGCAAAGCGGACTGCCATCCATAATATGCAGCGGGGCGCAAGACGGGCAGAACAGGCAGCATCCGCAGTGGTGCGGTTCAAACGTGCGGTGGAGGCTGCGGTAAAAGCCGTCCGGAATGGGCTTGTCGCATTGGCGGCCGGAGCTGGTTCCATGTTCATTGTACTGATCCTGATTGTTGGCGTCATTGGCGGTGTCTTTGCCTACAGTTCTTCACAGAGCAGCGCATCTTTAAGTGAGCAGGTACTGGCCTATACGGCAACGATCCAAAAGTATGCCAGCCAATATGGTATCCCGGAATATGTCCCTGTGATCCAGGCGATCATGATGCAGGAATCCGGAGGGAATGGAACAGATCCGATGCAGTCCAGTGAATGTCCTTACAATACACGGTATCCAAACAGCCCCGGAGCCATTGCAGATCCGGAATATTCCATAGAGGTTGGAGTGCAATATTATGCAGACTGTGTCCGGGAGGCTGGCTGCACCAGCCCGCAGGACATGGACAAGCTGAAACTGTCGCTGCAGGGATATAACTATGGAAACGGGTACATATCATGGGCGGTAAGAAATTACGGGGGATATAGTGAAGCCAATGCACTGCTGTTTTCCCAACAGCAGGCAGCCTCCCATGGATGGGCAAGGTATGGGGATCCGGAGTACGTTCCCCATGTGCTTCGCTATTATTCCGGAGGAAATCCGTTTGCAGCTTTGTTCGGAAACGAGCAGATCGTATCTGTAGCACTGACGCAGTTAGGGAATGTAGGTGGAGACAAGTTCTGGTCGTGGTATGGATTTGACAGTCATGTCAGTTGGTGCGCCTGCTTTGTTTCATGGTGTGCGGATCAGAGCGGCCTCATAGAGAGCGGTGCTGTTCCAAGATTTTCTCTCTGTACAGATGGAGTAGACTGGTTCCAGGGAAAAGGAAAATGGCAGGCTGCAGGAAGCAGCCCAACCGCAGGGATGATTATTTTCTTTGACTGGGATGGAGATGGCAAGTCCGACCATGTAGGTATTGTAGAAAAAAGCGAGGGCGGTAGAGTCTATACGGTGGAAGGAAATTCCGGAAATGCCGTAAAGCAGAACAACTATGATCTTAATTATTCCTGTATCATGGGATATGGGGTAGTGTCATATTAAACTGCAATATATAGGCAAGAATTAAAAACAAGGGGGAGACATGGCACTTTGCACGAACAGCAAGGTGTCATGTCTCTACAACATTCTCATTATTTTTTATATAGATAGGTATAGACATACTCTCTTACTGGCTTGCGTACCATAAATTGATACAATGCACCCTTGGCTGCCAGAGGGTGCATTTTTAACGATTACCCCAACTCAAAAAACGCCAGGGTGCATTTGCCTCGGATTTATGGTATTCTATTGTAAAACATAGTGATAAAATATGATTTTCAGGAAAGGCGAGGTATTGATTATGAGCAAGGTATTAGTAGCGTATTTCAGTGCCAGCGGCGTAACAGGAAACTGGCAGAACGGCATGCAGAGGCTATCGGAGCAGATTTACATGAGATTCAGCCAGAGGTTCCATACACGGATGCTGATCTGGACTGGATGGATAAAAAGAGCCGCAGCAGTGTGGAAATGAATGATAAGTCATTCCGTCCGGCTGTAGCAAACGATATGGGCATAAAGAAAAAGGGCGCGGCACTCTTGCTTGCCGCCACAATGGTTTTGGGCTTGGGGACAACGGCCTTTGCCGCTACAAATCTCGCAAATGTTGAAACTATAAGTGACAACATCATTGTTATCGGCAAGGACGCCGAAAAAGAGGCTGACGGCATTGCGAAGATCAGCTTGGATATGGGTAATACGTGGATTTCTGAAAGTGAATACCTTTCCTCTGATGAAAAATCCGTGGATTACTGGACGTATGAAGAATATAAATCCCATGCTGAAATAGTAGAAAGCGGTCTTGTAAAAATGCTTGCTGTCGGAGAGCCGGATTTGACCGAAGCAGACATTTACGCTTGGCAGGAGCACGCCGCGCAAATGTTGGCGTTCATTGAAGCCGGAGGTAAGGTTTCAAAAAACTCTACCGAAGCAGACAGCGAAATTATGATTTCTGGTTTTGACAGTTGTGTTGTTGAAACTATGACAGAAAAAAAGTAACTATGCGGTTATATGTGCAGTTTTGCAGTTGCTCATGCTACTATTTTCAACCGCTTATGTTAGATAGCCTGTTTTGAAAATTTATTGGCATGGTTTAACGACGGTGTTGAGAGTTGTACTCAAAGTCGCCGTTTCTATATCCTCAAAATAATATTCCCAAAAAGATACGGCGGCTAAAAGGAGGTAGCCGCCATGATGTATAAGGCGTATCGACAAAGTACGACCATTTCTTACTTATCAAAAAAAAGCCTGACCGCCGCCGGGTATCTTTCTACCTAAGAATACGAATTATCAAAGCATCTAAATACTTCTTACAATTCCTTTCGCCTTTCTCCTTGAATATGTCTATACAATTCCATTGATTAGCCAGAATAATTCATAATTATAGCCTTGCTATTATTCGGCGTACCGTATATAATTATACTGATAGATTTTGCAGAAAGGACGGGTGGATTATGGAATATATGTCTTGCGCCGAAGCTGCGGCTAAATGGGGCATTTCAGAAAGACGGGTACAAAAACTTTGTGAGGGGAACCGCATACCGGGTGTTTCAAAATTTGGAAGTGTATGGCTGATACCAAAGAAAGCGGAAAAGCCTGCTGACGCGAGAAGAAAGGAGTTTAAGCATTGAATAACCTATTACTTCTGGAAGATGATATTGGCTTAATAGACGGCTTACAATACTCTCTAAATAAAAATGGATTTCATGTTGATATTGCCCGTACTGTTGAGGAAGCAAAAATTTGTTTAAGAGAAATAAATAAGTATGATTTGCTTATTCTTGACGTTACGCTTCCAGACGGAACGGGATTTGATGTCTGTGAAAAAGTTAGAAAGCAAAATGCGCAAATCCCGATTATCTTCCTTACTGCGTCTGATGAAGAAGTTAATGTAATTCGTGGTTTGGATTGCGGCGGGGACGATTATGTTACGAAGCCTTTTAAATTAGGAGAATTATGTTCCCGTATTCGTGCCTTACTGCGTCGTGCGGGGATATCTGCACAAGATAAAACAAACACTCTGGAGTGTGGCGATATTTCTATTGACCTGTTAGCAAGCCGTGTATTATTGAATAACAGATTATTAGAATTGACAAATGCAGAATATCGCTTACTTTGTCTGTTAGTACGCAACGCAAACCGTGTTGTTTCGAGAGATATTATCCTAAATGATTTGTGGGACGGGACAGGAAATTTTGTTGACGATAATACCTTATCTGTTTATATTCGTCGGCTCCGTGAAAAAGTTGAAACTGACGCTTCCCACCCGCAGCACTTAATCACGGTTCGCGGATTTGGTTATCAATGGAAGGAAGTGGACGCATGAGCATATTCCGTGATAGACAAGTTAAGTTTTTTTCTTTTTTCATTGCCGTATACATTGTTCTGATTTTTGGCACGGGCACATGGCTTTGTCAAACTCAAATAGCTACTGCGAAATCTATGTATCTGGAACATGACAGGGCTGTTGTATCTGCTCTATTGGAACAGGGAGTTTCAAAAGAAGTGATTGCAAATGCTGTTTCTTCCACAGATACAAGTGCCGCAGGGGTAGAATTTTTAAGTAGTTTAGGAATTAACCAAAATACACTTAATAGCCTATTGCCGCATTTCTCCCAATTTCAACATCATTTTTTGCTTATGGTATTGGGAGGGTGCATTTTCCTAACACTAATTCTTGGCATTGGAATTATTTTTTTCCTGCGGATTAGGAACGGGCTTTATCAGCAAGCAGAAAAAATCATAGATAATTATATTAACAATGACTATTCCTGCCATTTGCCGCAAGACAGCGAGGGGGAAATCTTTCATTTATTTGCTTCTGTTGAACAGCTTGCTACTATGCTTCAAGCCAAAAACGAAACAGAGCATAAAACAAAGGAATTTCTGAAAAGTACAATTTCGGATATTTCACATCAGCTAAAAACTCCATTAGCAGCTTTAATGATGTATCAGGAAATCATAGAAGCCGAGCCGGATAATGCTGAAACGGTAAAGGAATTTTCACAAAAAATCGGAACTGCCTTAAAACGAATAGAACAGCTTATTTTGTCTATGCTGAAAATCACACGTTTAGACACTGGAAATATTCTTTTTGAAAAGCAATCATATTTCATACAGGAATTGATTAAAAACGCGATCAGCGAGCTTACGACAAGGGCTACACAGGAAAGAAAACAGATTATTGTAAATGGAACACCTAATCAAACAGTCATTTGCGATATGGACTGGACAAGTGAAGCGATTGGAAACCTTGTAAAAAATGCTTTAGACCATACAAAAGCGGGAGGAATAATTAGAATTACTTGGGAAAGTACACCAACTATGTTACGGATTTTAGTTTCCGATAACGGAAGCGGGATTGCCCCGGAAGATATACACCATATTTTCAAACGCTTTTACCGCAGCAAATACTCTCTCAATACACCGGGAGTTGGATTAGGACTACCTCTTGCAAAATCTATCATAGAGGGACAAGGAGGGCTTATTTCCGTTCAAAGTATTTTACATGAGGGAACCACCTTTTCAGTTTCTTTCCTTACGAAATCGTAAGGTTAAATTCACTGGATTGTAAGCTGCCCCTGCTATCCTTTGAGAAAAGGAGGTTATTATTATATGGAAATTTTAAGAGTTGAAAACTTGTGCAAAACTTATGGTAAAGGCGAAGCAAAAGTAAACGCCTTGAAAAATGTGTCTTTCTCCCTTGAAAAAGGGGAATTTGCCGCCGTTGTAGGTGAGTCCGGTTCTGGAAAAAGCACTCTGCTTAATTGTATTGGTGCTTTAGATGCGCCGACTTCCGGTTCCATTTTTATTGACGGGCAAAACCTGTTTTCTATGAAAGAGGACAAACGGACGATTTTCAGACGACGCAATATTGGATTTATCTTTCAGTCTTTTCAGCTTGTATCGGAACTGGACGTAGAACAAAATATTATGTTTCCTCTGCTGTTGGACTACCGTAAACCAGACCCACACAGAGTAAATGAAATCCTTAGTCTGCTTGGGCTTACTGAACGCCGTCACCATTTACCGAGCCAGTTATCCGGGGGACAGCAGCAACGAGTAGCGATTGGGAGGGCATTGATAACACAGCCAAAACTTATTTTAGCGGACGAACCGACAGGAAACCTTGACAGCAAAAATAGCCAGGACGTTATTGATATGCTTACCAGTGCTTCAAGACGTTTCCAGCAAACTATTTTGATGATTACGCACAATAATAATTTAACTGCTTCGGTTGACAGGGTATTTCGTGTAAGCGACGGTATTCTTACAGATTTGGGAGGGATAGCTAATGAAACATTATCTTAAACTTGTTCCTATATCTGCAAAAATCCACCGCAAGCAAAGCAAAATGACCCGTATTTGTATTACCCTTGCGGTACTTTTGGTTGCCGTCATGTTTGGGCTTGCCGATATGTATTTACAGGGGGTAACACAACATCAGATGGAAGAAAGCGGAAATTGGCATTATGAGTTTTATTCTATTGATACGCAAACGGCTTCCTTTATTTCAGCACGTCCAGAGATAGAGGTTGCCGGGTGGCACAATACGGTTTCTTCCGAAGCAGGATATTCTATAAAAGAACAGCCTATTGCAATCAGCGCACAAAATAAAAGCGTTTTTGAAAATATATTTCTGAATGGAATTACGGAGGGAGAATATCCAGACACGCCAAACGAGATAGCCATATCTTCTTCACTAAAAAATACTGCCTCTGTTTCATTGAATGGAACGGTTGAATTATATAAACCAGACGGAAGTGCAGCGGATTATCTGGTAGTTGGATTTTTAGATGATACAGAAACCTCTCGCTTAATTTCCGACGATATGCCGATTGCAGTAATGACACCAGAGGGATTGGGGACGCTTGCTGTTCCTAATGCTAATGAAAGTTATGTTGTTCAATTTTCACGTTTATGCAATATACCGGACACAATCAATGATGTAAAGGCAAGCAATAATCTGTCTGATGAACAGATAACCGGGAATATCCCTCTTTTGAGTATACAAGGACAAATAGAGGGAAAAACAGGTGTAAATCAGATTTATCAAGTAGCTTTTATTCTTTCTGTTATCGTTATGCTGACCTGTATTCTGATGATTTCAAGTAGTTTGAATAGTAATGTCGCAGAACGGACGGAATTTTTTGGTATGCTCCGGTGTTTAGGCGCAACAAAACGGCAGATAATGCGATTTGTACGTTTAGAGGGATTGTATTGGTGCAAAACAGCTATTCCTATTGGAATTATATTCTCCATAGTGATTGTCTGGATTTTGTCGGCTGCTATGCGGGTGATAAATTCTCAATGGTTTTCATCTATGCCGATTTTGGGGATCAGTTGGATAAGTATAATTGCAAGTATTCTGTTAGGACTTCTGACTGTTTTATTGGCTGCACGTTCTCCGGCAAAGAGAGCAGCAAAAGTTTCCCCGCTTACTGCTGTATCGGGAAATGCCGAGCAAACAGCTTCATTCCGTAAAGCTGCTAATACAAAGACCTTTAAAATTGAAACTGCATTGGGTATTCATCACGCAAAAGCAAAGAAAAGGAATTATATTTTAATGACAGGGGCATTTGCTGTCTGCATTACGTTGTTTCTTTCATTCAGTACCCTTGTTGATTTTATGAAAAATGCTTTTGTTCCCCCAGTATATACGCCGGAATTATCCATAGTAAGCGAAACTAATACTTGTTCGATTGACAATGAACTGTTAGAGCAAATAACGCAAAATGATGTTGTCAAACGGGCATACGGACGTATGTTTGCTTATAATGTTCCGGTAGAATATAGCGGGAAAAGCCATAATGCAAATCTTATTTCCTATGAGGAAAATCAATTTAAGTGGGCGGCAGACACTTTAGTAGCCGGTTCCATAGAAACAGTCATGCAACAGGAAAATCAAGTATTATTTGTTCAGACGGGAAATGCTGATGTGCAAGTTGGCGACAATATAACCTTGTCTATCAATGATAGTACGCAGACCGTTACAGTTGCAGGGATTTTATCTGATAGTCCTTTAGCCCGTGTGGAGGGTACGGAAACCTTTTTCTGTTCAGAAAAAACCTTTACCGCACTGACAGGAGAAAAAGGCTATACGATTATAGATATTCAGTTTGAAAACAACGCTTCCAGTGAAGATGTAAAAGCAATCGAAAATTTATTTACTGATGGCGGTGTAATATTTTCAGATAGTCTTTCGCAAGTTCAGCAGCAAAGAAATCTGTACCATACTTTTGCCGTCCTTGTTTATGGTTTCCTTTCTATTATCGTTGCGATTACCATATTCCATATTATGAATACAATCAATATGGGGGTTGCAGCAAAAATGAAAGAATACGGAGGTATGCGGGCGATTGGAATGAGTGACCGTCAACTTATAAAAATGATAGTTACCGAAGCAGGAACCTATGCGATAAACGGGGTTATTGGGGGCTGTATCATTGGGCTTCCTATGCACTGGGTTATTTATGTAAGTCTAATAACAAATATTTGGGGAACTGCATGGAGTGTACCTTTTATTCCTCTTATACTCATCATCGCCATTGTTTTATTTACTTCCCTTTTGGCGGTTCGGGGGCCTGCAAAACGGTTACAAAGAATGTCTATCATTGAAAATATCAGCGCACAATAATCTTTCATAATCTCTTGAGAGGGTAGCTTCAAAAACTACCCTCTCTTTTTCTACCTTACAAATCCGTAAGCTAAAATTCATCTTAAAGTAAGCTGACATTGATAAAATAAAGTAAAGCAAAATGTTTGCTCATTATCTGCCGCATGACGGCAAAAGAAAAAAGCCGTCATAGTACGGAGATTACACTCCCAGGTTGTTGGCTCTGCTCCATTTTGGCATATTCTGCCATATATACTGGCAGAAATCCCATGTTACCAGTTGGTTTACATGGATTTTGAAGGGTGTTTCTTTCATCTGGTTGCAGGATATTTTATAATCAGCCTATCCTATAGGAATCAAATCAGAAAAGGTGGTTGATAATTATGGTGGAATTTGGAGAGAAACTAAAAAGGGCAAGAGAGGAAAAAGGGATGACGCAGCAGACTTTGTCGGAGTATCTCTATGTTACCCGGCAGGCTGTGTCATGGTGGGAAGGTGGTGAGAGGTATCCGATCTCCTGACTGCTAAGAAATTATCGGAGGTATTGGAAGTATCTCTGGATGAGCTGCTGTCCGGCGAGGAAATGAAAAAATGTGTGGAGAAGAATCCAATCGTGGAATCGCCCGTTATAGGAAGGGTGAAGTCGACGCTGTATACTTTTGCAGGAGTGGCATATCTGCTTATGAGTGTATTGGCAATCCGTTTTCTTATGCCAGAGTTTACAGGGGTGAATCTACAGATGATGGGATATGGAGTTTCCTATTTATTTTTATTAGGGTATCTGATGATTACGTGTTGTTGACCTCATAAATTATCAAAATACTGATTTACTTGCCTGTCTCTGAATTGACCTGTATACTGTCATCAGCATACAAAAAGGAAAAGGTCTCAGAGAACCCTCCTGGAAAGTTGTGTACTCTGAGACCCTGGTCACTAACCATGGTTATTATATCAGATTATTCACTTGTCCTCAAGGAGGAGTTTGTGTTTTTTGTTGAGAGCAGTGTGACCACCCATATGTGCCCGATCTGTCAGGCTACGCTTTCCTACCGGGATTCCCGTCCACGTATCCGCAAAAAAGAAGGCGGTGTGAAGGAGCAGTTAATCATCCGACGGTTTCATTGTAAGA
>NZ_AUJR01000075.1 GCF_000424325.1 [Clostridium] clostridioforme AGR2157 | reverse complement strand
CCACATTAAATGCCTTGCTGGTTCGGTGAGGATGATTTTTTGAGAGTGCAGGTGCAAAAACGGAGGCGTAGTGGGCTCTACGCTGAGTATTTTGCACCTGTGCTATCGGAAAATCAGACCAGCGAAACAGTAAGGTATTTAGTGTGGGTTATACTAGTAACTCCTTTCGAGTAAATAATTGATATATAAACGGGTAGCCAAAGGCCCCCGTAACAAAGAGTAATGGGAACCTTGCGGCTCCGAATCTATATAAAAAAAGCACCCAAAGAATCAATCTCTCTGAGTGCTTTTGTTGCCCAAGGGCCAATATATCATTGTAACAGATTGGACTGGTAGGGAAGGGAATCCCCTCCTGCCTTTTCCTTTCTGTGCCTCTTACAAAAGAAGCATAAGAAACAAAAAAAGCGCCTGAAAGCAGAAACTCTCAGACGCTGTGTAACCGGAAAACTATAATCGCTTTGAAGCAATTACTGTATAGTATAGCAGATTTGTCACTGAAATTATTATATTGTTATTCCCACTTAAAGCATTTTACTGCAACACCTGTAAAGATAACTGTAACCGCCGCCATTACTGTCACTGGAATCCAGATATGCTCTACCGGCTGCCCCAGCGAGGTTGCCTTCATGAGCTGGATTCCCTGGGTGAGTGGGAACAGAGAAACAATCTTCTGCATAACCCCAGGCATGACCTCAAAAGGAAGCGTAGCCCCGGAAAATATCAGCATAGGGAAGTACAGCGCACTAGCAATTACACTGGCCATCTTCTCATTTTTCGCAATGCCGCCCACCATCATTCCGATGCTCAGGGTAGAAACCATGGTCAGAAGCCAGCTCCCGATAAAAGCCAGCCAGCTTCCGTGGAGCGTCACTCCCCAGAACAGTGCAGCAATCGGAAAGAGCAAAACCATGGAAACTACTGCGTACAGCACATATATGGTAAATTCCACGCCCAGCAGCATCACCGGACTAATCGGCGTAACGCGAAAGCGTTTCAGAATTTTACGTTCCCTGTACCCAGACACCACCAACGGCAATCCCATCAGTCCGCATGCACAAATGGAAATGGTACAAACTGCGCTCATGGACTGCTCCAGAAATGTATAGCCTGCGCCTTCAAATGCTGGCTTTGCCTGATAGATGAAGCCAAGGATGACCAGCACAATAATCGGCATGAATATGGCGAAGATCACCATGTTCATATTCCGGATATTCAGTTTCAGTTCTGTTTTCAAAAGCTTTGTAAAAGTTCTCATGCACCGATTCCCTCCTCATCATCCGAAAATTTTAAGTATGCGTCCTCGAACTTCTCACAGCCGCTCTCGGATTTCGCCTGTTCCACAGTTCCGTAAAATACGGGTTCTCCTTTTTTCAAAATACATATCTCATCACAGAGAGCTTCCACTTCATCCATAAAATGCGAAGTCAGGAAAATAGTCAAGCCCTGCTTTTTCAAATCTTCAAGGATTTTCCAGACAGTGCGGCGTGCTTTGGCATCCAGTCCGGTGGTCAATTCATCCAGAAAGACCAATTTGGGATTCGGTATCAGCGCCAGTACAATAAACAACCGCTGGCGCTCTCCTCCTGACAGGCTCTTTACTGTATTCTTCAGTTTGTCTCCAATCCTAAAGCGTTCACACAGTTGTTTCCAGTCCGCGGGATTTTTATATAGGCAGGCGATTTCTTCGCAAAGCTCAAACACCTTAATCTCCGGCTGGTAATCTCCCTCCTGAAACTGAACGCCTACTTCCTGGAACAGCTTCCTTCGGTCCCTTTTCGCATGATAACCCAGTACGGAAACTTCTCCGGAATCAGCCTGTTTCGTACCCAAAATACATTCGATTGTCGTGCTTTTTCCGGCGCCGTTCGCACCCAGCAGCCCGAATACCATACCGGTTTTGACGGATAGGCTTAGGCCGTCCAGCACCGGTTTTCCGTTATAACTTTTTCTAAGGTTTGTTACCTTGATTGCTTCTTCTCTCATTTTGTCCCCCTTTTCTTAATGGCACGCATTTCAATATATCCTCTCTCACCACGCGGTTCCAGCTGGATACGCGGATTGCTGTTATCCCACTCATACCCAATCACGGACGGATCATAGTGGTTCAGGGAATACTGTACGGAAAGGATCGCCTGGGAATAGTCCTCCTCCCGGAAAGGTTCTCCCTGCACCACCAGGTACTCTGCCGCTGGCAGGGAAATGACGTCAAATCCCTCTGGAATTGCACCGTCATAATCCGGTTCTACCTCGACTCCCTGCACGTAGGTGGAGGTTCCCGGCTTTTTATATTTTTCCGGCAGCCAGAGGCAGACCGGCTCCCCGCACAGGGAATCCATGCTCATCAGAATCCCCCATACCTCACAGTTCACTTCCGCACAATAGTCGAAATAATCCTCCGCTTTAATTCCTCTCTTGATAATCACTTTGCGATCTGGCTTGCGGATCACCTGGACAAAAACGCTTTGCAAATTTTCCATATCAACAATATCCTTTCTGAGCTCTCTGAATTTCACTCCGTATGGGATAAACAATCCAATCGGAACCGGGTCTTTCACATATTCCCCAGGATTGCATCCGAATTCCTTATAAAAAGCGCGGGTATATCCATCCACGCTGTCAAATCCACAGTCATAAGCAGCGTCAATCACAAGACATTGCTCCTTTTTCAGCCGCATAGCCGAATGGGAAAGCCTCAGCCGGCGGATATACTCTGCGGGAGTCATTCCCAGATAATTCTTAAACAGCCGGTAGGAATGCCAACTCGAAAAAAGTGAGACTTCAGAAAGGTGAGCCAGTGTAATCTCTTCATCCAAGTGTTCTTCTATATATTCCTGCATTCGCTGTACTGCTTTCATCTGCTCCTGCAATTCATTCACCTCCATCTGTATCTCCTATTTTACCATTAACAATGGCAGACTGCTCGACTTTTTTTGCTGTCTCAGTCTTCCAGTGACTTGCGCAGATATTTTGCGGTAATTGTATCTGCATGATCTGCCATTTCCTGCGGCGTACCTGTAAATACAACCTCGCCGCCCATACTTCCGCCGTCCGGTCCGATATCAATTACATAATCTGCAAGCTTTACCACATCCATATTGTGTTCGATTACAATTACGGTATTGCCGCGCTTCACAAAGCCGTCCAAAAGCTCCATGACTTTCTTTATATCGGAAGCATGTAAGCCTGTCGTCGGTTCATCCAGCACATAAATATTGCCTTTCTGATCCAGATAGTTCGCCAGCTTCACACGCTGACGCTCTCCGCCGGATAAGGTTGACAGGGGCTGCCCCAAAGAAAGATAGGATAACCCTACTTCCACCATGGCGTGAAGAGCCTTGCGGACCTTTGGGCAGTCAGAGAAGAATGTCTCCGCCTCTCCTGCGTTCATATCCAGGATTTCTACGATATTTTTACCATGATAGGTATAGGAGAGAGCTTCGCTGCTGTAACGGCTGCCGCCGCAGGCTTCACAAGTGGTTGTTACCGGATCCATAAAGACCAGTTCTGTGGTAACAACTCCCTTTCCTTTACAATTCGGGCAGGCGCCCTTGCTGTTGAAGGAGAACAACGCCGCACTGACGCCATTTTCCTTCCCCATCTGCTTGCGTATCTCATCAAAGAATCCCAAAAAGGTCGCTGGAGTGGAACGTCCTGTTGCTGTAACCGGAGACTGGTCTACTAAAATCACCCGTTCCGCGTACTTCTCAGCAAAAACATCCCGGATTAACGAGCTTTTCCCAGAACCCGCCACACCAGTCACAGCGGTCAGCACATGCAGCGGAATATCTATAGAAACGTTTTTCAGGTTATGAATGGCTGCATCCCGTACCGGCAGAAAATCTTTCGGTTTTCTTGACAAAGGTTTGATCGGCGTTTTCTGCTGCATGGCATTCCCGGTCAGGGTGCCGGATTGCAAAAGCCCATCGTAACTGCCCTGGTAAAGAATTTCTCCGCCGTTTTTGCCTGCCAGCGGTCCAATATCAATCACTTCATCGGCAAGGGAGATTACATCCTTGTCATGCTCTACCACCAAAACCGTGTTTCCCTTATCCCGCAGACTGCAAAGCAGCTTGGTCATGCGGTGGACATCACGGGGGTGCATTCCGGTGCTTGGTTCGTCAAAGATGTATGTCATTCCGGTTAAGGCACTGCCCATATGCCGCACCAGCTTGAGACGCTGCGCCTCGCCGCCGGATAAGGTCGCGGACTCACGGTTCATGTAAAGGTACGGCAGACCAATATCAATCATACGCGTAAGGGTGAGCACCAGGCTGCCTGCAATGAATTTGCCTTGCGGATCTGTAATTGTCTCCAGCACTTTTCTCAGCTCTGTAAACTCCATCTCACATAATTCGTTAATGGAATAGCCCGCAACTTTACAGGAAAGTGCGGACGTATTCAGGCGTTTGCCATGGCAAAGAGGACATTCAGACGGATGGACATAGCTTGCCAGCCGTTTAGCAGAGGTTTCTCCCATTTCAGAGCTGTCCCGTTTCAGCAGCAGCCGGCTCATCATATTATGGATGCCTTCCACTTGCTTGGATACACGCTTTCCACCTGGTTCCTCTGCACCATATAGCAAAAGATTTCTCTCTTTCTCTGAATAGTCCCTCCACTTTTTATCCAGGTCAAACAGACCGCTTTCCGTATATTGTTTCCAATACCAGTTTCCCACATGAAAGGTGGGCAGGTCTACCATGCCCTCATTCAAGCTTTTCTCTTCTGCAATCAGCGGCAAAATATCCAGCGTCATTACCTTACCGATACCAAAGCATTCCGGGCACATCCCGTTCGGATCGTTAAATGAAAAGTAAGAGGCAGTACCAATATGCGGCTCTCCAATCCGGCTGTAAAGCAGACGCAGGGCGGAGTACATATCACTGATAGTACCTACTGTAGAGCGGGCATTCCCTCCCAGCCTGGTCTGGTCAATCACAACGGAAGCAGACAGATTTTCAATTCTATATGCCTTGGGCTTTTCAAACTTTGGCAGTCTGCTCCGGACAAAGGCGGAATAGGTTTCATTCATCTGGCGCTGGCTCTCGGCCGCGATAGTATCAAAGACAATACTGGATTTCCCGGAACCGGATACCCCGGTAAAGACCACTATTTTCCCTTTTGGGATTTCAAGGGAAATATTTTTCAGGTTGTTTTGGCTCAACCCTTGTATCACAATGCTGTTTTGATATGACATATCATTGATCCTTCTTTCTTCTGGTTTTCTCATATTAGTATAACAAACAGCAAAAAAAGCCTCTCGACTTTTTTTGCTGTTGCAAAATGGCGCTTATGGTTATCGAACGATTCCCAATAACACAAATCTTGCGTTATCAAACTCATAACTGCAGGTAGAAAGCGTAACGATTCGATCTGTGACTGCCGGAATAATATCACTATCAAAACAGGAACGGCTCCTGGCTGCTTCCAGCCAGTCTTCAAATTTTGTATCCGGCTCCAACATTATTTCCCAAGCATCATCTTTCACGTTCGCCACATAGCCGGCAAAGATTTCTATTCTGATGTTTTGCTCCGGCGTTATTAGTAGTATGGTCGGATGTGTATGATAAAACTCCTGATTTTTGTATTCCGTCAAACCGGAAAACATGGTACCGTTTTTCATATGGTGCCCATAGATTATGCTGTGCCGGTCTGAGAAATCCGGCGAGTTTCGGCTGTCCAGGAAGATGCATCACGAACTGTTCCATTTCCCGTTGAATAAATGCTTCAGATAATACTGATTGTTCGTACCTTGTACCACCGGATAATTGATTTCCGTCCCCTCAATATAAATCCATGCTACAATATCCGGATTGATCTCCGTCAGTACAGCAAAATCAACGACTGGCCAGTTGATTTCCGGTTCTTCTCCAGACTGAGTTTCATTTTGCTCCTCATTTTGATTATCCTCAGGATCCGGCAGGGACACGAACTGTTCAATATCAGTATAGGAAGAAGTGCCTTTATCGTATTCCCGGAGCTGCCGATAAATCTGGAAGGCGCCCAGAGCAAAGATACCTATAAAAATTAGAATGAGCATGGTGCAAACTGTTTTTTTCATGATTCAATCACGCTCCTTTTCTTACCCATTATTACACGTTTTGTGGGCGCGATTTACAACAAAAAAGGTTCAGGAATCTATCCCAAACCTCTTGTCCCTTTTTTCTGATCCCTTTTACGAAGTTTTCATCCCTGAAAATCCAAAATTATCCGCAACCCCCTTGATATTGTTCCGTAAACCGAATATAATATAGAATAGAGATATAAAAGGAGCCAAAACATGAAGTTTATCACGACTACGGAAGCAGGTAAGAAATGGAATCTGTCTGCCAGGCGTGTTGGCGTTCTCTGCAGTGAGGACCGTATCCCCGGTGTTCAAAAGACCGGGAATACCTGGCTCATTCCTGAAGATGCAGAAAAGCCGACCGATGCACGCATTAAAAGCGGAAAATATATTAAGAAATGCGAGGTAAAGGGCAATGCCTGAGATGCAGAATATAGAGTGGAAAGCGAAATGGAAAGACGATTACCTAGAATGGATCTGTGGCTTTGCAAATGCACAGGGCGGGAAGATTTATATTGGATGCAATGATGATGGGGAAGTTGTCGGATTACCCAATACCCGCAAACTTCTCGAAGACATTCCCAATAAAATCCGTAATGCAATGAGCATTGTCGTAGATGTAAACCTACTGATGCAGGACGGCAAGGAATACATCGAAATTGTGGTTCCTCAATATCCTGTTGCCATTTCATGTAAAGGCGTTTACTACTACCGCAGCGGAAGCACTATGCAGACACTCTCCGGTCCTGAGTTGGAAAGCTTTATCCTTCGCAAGCGTGGTGCAGCTTGGGACAATATGCCTTTGCCCGGTTTCACCATTGACGATATAGACGATTCTTTGGTTGATAAATTCAAAAAATTAGCTGCTAAAAAGGGGCGAATTGATAAAAGTGTCCTTGAAGAATCCAAAGCAGATTTGATGGAAAAACTGCGTCTTACAAATGCCGGATATTACACAAATGCTTCTATGCTTCTTTTTAGTAAGGATCCAGATAAGTGGCAGCTTGGCGCTTATACCAAAATCGGTTACTTCGAGACAGATGCAGATCTTCGTTATCAGGATGAGATTCACGGCTCTCTATTGGAACAAATTGATAAAATCATGGAAGTGCTTTATCTTAAATTCATGAAAGCCAAAATCTCATATGAGGGGATCCAGAGAATAGAACGCTATTTTGTCGCGGATGAGGCACTCAGAGAGTCATTGCTTAATGCCTTATGTCACAAACAATACGAATCCTGCACCCCCATACAGATCAGCGTATATGATGATCGCCTTTATATTGCAAACTGTGGAAAGCTGCCTGAAAATTGGACGGTTGACAATCTGATGTCCAAACATGCTTCAAAGCCATATAACCCCTCTATTGCCAATGTCTATTATCTTGCCGGATTTATTGAAAGCTGGGGACGCGGCATTGAAAAAATATGTCAAGCCTGTGATGAGGATGGCAGTCCAAGACCGGAATACACTATCAATCCCGGCGATATTATGATTAAGTTCACTGCTTCTGAGGACAGGGTTATTCGTATCGGCCCTCAGAGGGTGACTGCAAAGGTGACTGCAAAGGTGACTATAAAAGTGACTGATAAAGAGGCCGACGTTCTGGATTTGATCCGTGAAGACCCTGGCTACTCTATGGATGAAATAGCAAAAAGACTTTCTGTCAGCAGAAAAACAGTGGCAGCCCGAATTAAATCTCTAAAAGAGAAGGGAATCCTTGAAAGAATAGGTGCAACAAAAAATGGTCATTGGCAAATAAATGAATAAAGGATAAGCACAGATGTAAAAAAGATTCAAACAGCAGCCTATATTTAGCCTCAATAACTGCATAATGCAACGGTTCTCCTAAACCAATTTTTGAAACAGATCCTGAGAAGAGAAAACACTGGCTTTAATTGCAAAAAATCCAATTATTACTTCTCAATCCATTGCTGAACAATATGGTGTTTCAAGAAAAACCGTAACATGACTCTGTAAATCTCTGAAAGAAAAAGGATATATATACAACGAGAAGGCGGCACCCGCGGTAAATGGGTTATTTTAAAGTGAAGGATGGTGAAGAGATGCCAAAACAATTCAAAACAGCACGGCTGCTAAACAAATTAAAAGCACTTGAGGCTGCCGAGAAGCTTGGCGTTTCTCAGCCGACCCTCAGTGCATGGGAGGGGGAGCGAAAATCCCCGTCCGTAGAAAGCCTTGAAAACATGGCTGATCTTTATGGGGTAACTACAGATTTTCTGCTAGGCCGCTCAGACTCTTATATGTTGGATTCCAAAAAGCCGAATGTTAGCGAACTGTTCATCTCCTCTCCTCCGTTTTCTGAAGCTGAACCACCTAAAGAGCCGCCACTGTCCCGCTCTGAGCTTATCAATCAGGAGGAGATCTGGCTGGAGCCAATTTCTCCAGACTCAGATCTGCGAAGGGAACTGCAAGGATGGTACCAGGTAAAAGACCGATTTGTTGAGAATGAGTATGGGAACCGATTTTATCTGGACACCTATGGTTCCAAATGGCTGGCATTCCTTATCGAAACAGAAACTTGACGGACGGAGCCGGCGCTCAGTATGGTACTGGGTGCCGGCTTTTGATTGTTTACGCTCTCTGAACAGGCTGCCAATTATTCAGTTTTGGGAAACCACATCAGATATGCAATAAGGAGAAGAGAGTTTTTAAGTTACTTCGATACGCATCCCTTTTGGCAAGGCTCCTAACCTGTATTTGTCAGAGCTGTATCTGTATCAAGCTTTCGAATTCCTTTATCATATAGGTATTTTTTCAGGCTACACATACACTTCGTGCCAATCCCTTTTCCCTGCAACCCCTCTTCCACATATATCCAACGCAGATATGCAATACCCGGTTGTTCCAGATAGTGGATCTCACACTCTCCTATCGGCTTGGAATCTATGAGAAATTCACCATATCGTTGTCTGCCGGCACTCATTCCATACCATCGTATAGCAACGTCCTCGTTATGCGAATCCTCCAACACAGAAGAGTAAAATACGTTTTCGTGTTCGACCTGGAACCCATTTTGCATTAATAAATCACTGATGTGCGGGTAGTTTTCAAATAGCTTACCGTGCCGTGCATAGCAAGACATTCCGAAATAGTGGTAAAAAGCATATATGATTTTAGAGTCATCTCCAAAACCCTTTAGCGCTTCATTTAGAAGTACTGCGCCAACTTCCTGCAAATCCTGATTAAAGTACAATGAACGAATAACCGGATAGGATATACTCTCTGATATTTTTCCATCCTTATCGAATCCCAATGTGGTTCTGCCATACTGAATGAAACCGACCAATTCATTTTCCAGATAGGCGCCTTTTACCGTTAATTCTTTAAACAGCGTTCTCCCTTCTCCATCAATATCGTGAAGAAAAGACTTTTCCCAGATATCGAAATCTACCGGATACATTGCAGGGTGTGAGAACCTCGTCTGATACCAGTATATATCCTTCATATTGTTCTTTATTTTCACTATGTTTGCCATCCGCTCACCTCCATGCTCAAAGCATTCTATTCGATATCGGCTTTACAAAAATGTGTGGCACTTAACATCAAAGGCAACAGTGTCCATATAACCGACATAACAATCCCACGTAACAGAAACTCCGATGGGAATGCTTCTGTGGGGGAATCCGCCATTAGATTCAGAATCCAGTATCCGCTGATTGCTATTTTTACCTGCAGCGCAGAAAACAGCAAATCCAATCCCTGTGTCAGTAATGGGGATAATATAATCAGCGCCATTGTAATCCCAATTCCGGCCGCCATACCCGATCAGTATCAGCCCGATTGTCAAAATCGCAAGGAAGATGACTAAATTCATGAGCACAGTAATCAGATTCCAAATAGGTGCTTTGCCAGAAACACCTGGATTCTGGAATAGCCCTTACCCACCACATTCTTCATTGCTCCATGGGTATAATCGCTTATTACCCAGATACAAAGAAAAATCGCACTGAACATCGTTACAAGCCCTCCGCCTGCAAATTGTTCTGCCATACCGGAAATACCCGTTTCCTGCAAAACATCCCCACCAGCGCCCATTGCCTGACCTGCCGCAGTCATGGTGAGATATACAAGAAGTACCAGACCCACCGCAGATAAAAGGCATATCCAGAATGCTTTATTTTTCTTCCACTTATACCATTCGCCATTTAGAATATTACGCATGGACGCCTCCTTCCTGCACGGAAGATCTGTCCATTCTTTCCATAAAGTAGCCTTCTAAATCTTCACCAGCAAAGCGGCTTTCTTTTAAACCTATCCCACTCGTCACAACGACACGATTGATTTCTTCGGTTGCATCCAGCCTTTCATACACACATACGGTATGGAAATTCACTACGGTACATGGAACACAGAGCTTTTCTGTCAGAACCGCAGCTGTCTTTTGTGCGTCATCCACTCTAAGCCGCAAATACTGCCTACATGCCGCGTCAACCTGCTCCGCATCACGTTCTTCAATCAGCACACCATCTCGTAAGATGCCATATCTTGTTGCTATTTTCGACAGTTCCCCTAAGATATGACTTGAAATCAATATGGTCACATGTTCTTCCTGATTCAACTTTAACAGTAAATCCCGTATTCCCTTGATACCAGATGGATCCAATCCATTAATTGGCTCGTCCAGAATCAGGAAGGCTGGTTTTTTCATGAGAGCAATGGCCAATCCAAGCCGCTGCCTCATTCCCATAGAAAAATGCTTTACCTTTTTCTTTCCGTCTGATTCCAGTCCTACAATAGGGAGCCACTCCGTAATCACGCGCTTTTCCAACGATACTCTTCAAAGTCATCGTCCTTCTTGTCCGAGCAGACTGCGATAAAATACTTCCAGTCCTCCGTATGGTGGATGCTGACACCCAGTGGTCCCTTCAGCCTTCCGTTCATGAGGGAATCAAGCTTATCCAGCGTTCCATCCGTAAGCGCTTTATCCCACAACGAAGGAATTGTCTCAAAATTACTAGCGAGATCCCGATCCAGCGGAGAGGGAACACCCACAATCCGAAATGCGGCCTTTTCCTCCACTCTGAATTTCAACGGCTGCCCTCCGTCCATGGATACATGAAACTGAATCGGCGGAAAGGCCTGCAGGGAAACATTTTCTGTTTTCAGAACAGAAGGCACAATGCCATGAAAGCTTTTGAAGGCTCTGGTAAACGCTGTCGGAGACTCATACCCATACTTGACAGCAATATCAATTACCCTTCCGGTGTCCTTTTGCAGTTCTACTGCCGCAAGGGACAATCTGCGCCGCCGTATGTATTTGCGCAGTGTCATATCCGTCATATAAAGGAACATCTGCTGGAAATAGTAGGACGGGCAACCAGCCACTTTTGCCACTTTTTCATAATCCAGTTCCTCTGTAATATGCTGCTCTATGTATTCAATTGACTGGTTCAATCGTTGCATCCATTCCATAATACAGTTGCGCTATTATATCACTTCATTATAGCTGATCCTTTCATAATTTTCCTCGCATTCAGACCGTACAAACTGATAGCATGACCCTGCTAATATTTTTTCGCAGGGATTGAGGTTTTTTTCCTGCGAAATCCAATGCAGATAAAGCCGGCATACATCCGCCACCTTACTCTGACATTACGTTCAATCTTAAAAAAATCATCACAGCAGACCTGCATTAACCTTGCCGGAACCTTGCTTTATTCATGTGTTTCCAATTCTTTTTCTTTTTTTCACTTTACAGTGAGCAAAGGATGCAGCAGACCTCCTTTTTTGTACATATCCAGAAGTTCATCATGGTATACCCACATTACATCTACAACCTCTGTTTCCTGCATTCTAATCTCGAACAATTCAATATCTGCATGAAACTGCCACACATCATAAAAATCCTGAACAGAATCTCTTCTTGTATGGCAAAGCTGCTCCGCTCCTTCAGGATCCAATGTGATTCCAAGCTCTTCCCTCACTTCCCGGAGCGCACCGCAAAGACTATCCTCTCCGGCAAGAACACTCCCGCCCGTGCATTCCCACAAAAGCGGGTACTGCTTTTTCGGATGACGCTGTGAGAGGAGATACTGTCCTTTGCTGTTACAGATCCATGCGCTCACTGAAAGATGATAATATCCTTTCGGAATCGGCATTCCACGGAATATCGTCACATCAGTTTTCTCCCCGGCACCATTGTACAAATCCCATCTTTCCGTCATTGTCATATTTCTCCTTCAGGCAGCGGCACCTCTGTAAAATCTTTTATATAGCAATCACTGATTTTTTCAATCTCAGTCTGGTGGTGAGCTGAATACTTGTCATACACACCGCAAACGAGCATTCCCGCCTGCTTTGCGCTTCTAATCGCGGGAAGTACGTCGTCAAAAACAAGGCACCGCTCTGGAATTACTCCTAATTTATGTGCTGCAAGCTCAAATACATCCGGGAATTCCTTTCCGCGTGTTACTTCATCTGTGGAGCAGAGAGCGTCAAACAACCCTAAGACGGAATTGTTTTCAAGGCACGGCACGAACAGTTTCTCCGGCAAACCGGTGGCAACTGCCAGCTTAATCCCCGCCTCCTTGAGCATTATCAGATACTCCTGTGCATGGGGAACCAGCTTCACATGATGGGCATACTCATAAACAGCCATCTCATTCCATTCCCGCACCATATCGTCTACCTTTTCGGTAAGTCCAAATAAATCTATCGTATACTGCGCTGCCTCTTCAAAGCTGCGAGCACAGATTTCTGTCACATAGTTTTCGGGAACAGGCAATCCCCGCTTCTGCAAAAACATAATATCTATCTGCTCCCAAACATCCATGGAATCCAAAAGCGTTCCGTCCAGATCCAAAATAGCTGCCTCAAACCTCATGATTCACCTCTGTGTAAAATGCTTCCTTCATCTGTGCGGCAGCCTTTCGGATATCCGGTTGTCCAATAATAGCGGAAACAACAGCCAGGCCGTCAATCCCCATCGGGCGGAACAGCCCTGCGTTATCCAAATTGATTCCACCAATCACGACAATTGGTAGATTAGATGAAACTCGGTATATCCAGCTTTTACCCCTTCCCGGACTGCCGCAAGCATATCCGTGTCGTCCTTTTCACAGCTCAGTGTGATGACGTTTGCACCTGTCGGAGCGTTCTCCAGTGTATCAAAATCCCCGATAATCAAATCGACAGCGATGCCACTTTGCTCCAGATACTCTAATCCTGCGTCAGCGGCGATCACCAAGTCTTCTGCTAACGGCTGAAACTCCAGACCGATACAGTCTCCCGCACCGACAACATAACAAATACCGTTTTTCAAGGCACTACCTCCGATATGGCATTTTCCAGAAATCCAGTTCCAGAAGGCTAGCTTTTTTGAAGATACCGCTCAGCTTTTCCTTTTCAGTATCCGAGAGAATTTCGCACTTTTCATCTGTAAACTGCGACCATTCCTGGCAGCTCTCTGCATAGCGCTCATCGGCATAATCCTCAATGAAATCCCAGTATCTTGATTCCTTGCTCTTCGGATCTTCCGCCAGTCTGCGGAAAATATGGCTGTAGCTCATCATGCAGGGAAGTACCGCCATCAGCATTTCCTTTTCATCACCACGCTCTGCGGTTTCCAGCAAAAAGTCAATATAGCGCTGGTTCTCCGGCAGCGGGGCAATGGATTCGATATCATCGTATTAAATTAAAAACAAAAGGACGCCCACATGGAGCGTCCTGAAAATACAAATGCTGTATTCATTCAGCTCCCTACGTTGGTATTGGCCAACAGGTTCAAAGGGTCAGGTTTTACCTTCTCAACTACACAGTAGTCCCCCTGCTTATTAATATTATACCATACCGCAGCTTACAGCTGCAAACAAATTTAAAAACATAAAAGAATCATCCTGTTCGTAGATGCACGTGCTATAATGCACATATACGGTATCTGTGTACCACTCTCCATCGGAAACTAAATTTCCCTGCAAGCATTCATACGAAAGGATGACCCTATGAACACTATTTTAGAGCAATACAAAGATAAAATCAACGGTATTTTTTCCTTTTTTGACAGGATTATCATCAAAGGGCATATTTTCCAGCTGTTTTCCCTTTCCGGGCGGAAATATTTCCTTTCCTGCCTTGACGTCCTGCTGAAGGATTTTTCCGCTTACGCCAATACGGTCACGGACGATATCGTCTCCCATGTGGAAAGCATGGCGGCATCTGAAAACCGTCCCCTGGTCTACCTGACATCCTCCAAAATCCCAAAAGAGCAGACTGCCCTTGATATTCTGAAAACAACCCCCGTACCGGAAGGCCTTATCTGCATCCTCTCCGTTGTGGAAGGATGCCAGACTTTCCAGCCCCTTAAACAGCCGGACGGAAAGCTGGAACTTAAAACCGTTATGCGTAAATGCAAATACTATTACTTTTATTACCTGGATAAAAATTTCGGCTTCAT
>NZ_AUJR01000074.1 GCF_000424325.1 [Clostridium] clostridioforme AGR2157 | reverse complement strand
CCTAAAACAAAGGTGGAGAAGAACCCTCTAAAAGTATCCTGATAACCAGGCTCATGGACTCTCCCCCATCCCCTCAGATCTCTCTCTGAAATATTTTTAGAAAAACTTACACATTTAACTTGACAACCCCCCCCACACGGCAGTTTTCATTTCCACCCTTTGCGCCGGAAGTTCATGCCGGATTGTTTTATCAGCGGAGATTTTCGGAACAGCTTTTTCAAAGTCGTTCTTTCTTCTTCCGAGAGCCGCTTATATTTAAGCTGAAAAGCCTTGCAGAAGATTTCCAGAAATTCCTGCACCTTATCCCCAGAAGATTGCATAGCCTTACGGACTTCTTTTATCAATTCATCCGCAGGCGTGGTATTTGGCGCACTTTTACTATCATTTTCATAGGCTTTGCGTACATCTTGAAGAATAGCGTCCCATGTTTTGTGTGTTACATGGCAGAAAAAATCTTCCTCTGCTATCTGACCGGCTTCTAA
The DNA here is from genome assembly GCF_000424325.1 of [Clostridium] clostridioforme AGR2157. Classification (GTDB taxonomy): domain Bacteria; phylum Bacillota; class Clostridia; order Lachnospirales; family Lachnospiraceae; genus Enterocloster; species Enterocloster clostridioformis_A. The sequence continues at coordinate 16,968 of NZ_AUJR01000074.1, read as the reverse complement.
AATTTTCAGAGAACGGTCTGCGGCAGCTTCGGGATGTTCTTCCAGTATCATAGCCCTTACAGCAGCTAGCGAATTATTTATATCATGGAAGCGCATGGTAGCCATACCGTCCACATAGATTTCTGTGTCTGCCATCAACTCTACAAATTTTTCATGGGTAGCAATCTCACATAAAAGCCGGTTGTTGATACGCCCACTTTTTAATAGGTCTATCATGCTGTCACTCAAATGCAGTTCCGTTAAAGTTGTATTTGGGTGATTTCTATTTTCCGTCAGACACAGCAGATAGTCCGTAGACACACCGTAAAACTTCGCCAGCGTCACAAGGCTGCCGTGGTTGATTTCCTTGTAATCATCATTTTCATAGCTGCCGAGGGCTGATTTTGAAATGCCGGTTGCCGCCGCCAGTTCTTCCAGATTCAAATGCCGTTCTACCCGCAAATCCTTTAGCCGTTCCTGTATGGTAATGCTTCTTTTCATAAGCTATCGCCCCTTCCCAGCGGCTTGCTGCCGCCGCTACTGCCATTATACCATCCATTTCCATAATCGTGGAAATTTCTGATTTTCAACGGTTTTACCGACTTTATGGACATACGGGAGAAGGCACAAAAATGTTCTACAATGGGCTTAGTTCATCGATGGATTATTCCAATCGAATGACCGGCCTGTGTGGGATATGCTTCCCTGGCGATGTAGCGCCATGACTTGCGGCAGGGAAATGGAGGAACCCTGACCGTGACGAGCGTACCAATGGGAGCGATATGCCGCTGTGAGATTCAGGGGAAGAACGACACCAAGCGACCAGAATTGTCGATTTGTTTTGTGGGTATAAATATGTTTTTTCTCGTGCTGATAACGTTCAAATAGTACCAAAACAGTACCAATGGACATAAAGAAAGCTCGCAAACGCCCATTTTACAAGGCTTTGCAAGCTTAATATATTTATTCCCACTCAATCGTAGCCGTAGGCTTCGGACTCAAATCATAGCACACCCTGTTCACATTCCTGACTTCCTTCAATATACGGTCCGTAATCTTCTGCAGCACATCATAATCAATGCGCTCAATGGAGGCAGTCATGGCATCCACTGTATTGACTGCACGGATGATGACAGGATAATCAAAGCAGCGCGCATTGTCCCTGACTCCAACTGATTTAAAGTCCGGCACAATGGTAAAATACTGCCACACTGTCTTGTCCAGGCCGGCGTTTGCAAATTCCTCGCGGAGAATGGCGTCGGATTCCCTGACAGCTTCCAGACGTTCTCTGGTTATGGCTCCCAGACAGCGCACGCCTAAGCCGGGACCAGGGAACGGCTGACGGTATACCATGCTGTGAGGCAGTCCCAGCTCCAGTCCGCAGGCGCGCACCTCGTCCTTGAACAGCTGGCGCAGCGGCTCTACCAGGGTGAAGTTCAAATCCTCAGGTAGTCCTCCCACATTATGGTGGGATTTTACCACCTTGGCTGTCTTGGTTCCGCTCTCCACAATGTCCGGATAAATGGTTCCCTGAGCCAGGAACTCGATTCCTTCCAGCTTTCTGGCTTCTTCCTCAAACACACGGATAAATTCAGCGCCTATAATCCTGCGCTTCTGTTCCGGGTCAGCCACTCCGGCCAGCTTCCCAAGGAAACGATCTACGGCATCCACATATACCAGGTTTGCATCCATCTGGTTCTTGAATACATCAATGACGCTCTCGGATTCCCCTTTTCTCATAAGGCCATGGTTTACATGGACGCAGGTCAGCTGTTTTCCAATGGCTTTGATGAGCAGAGCCGCTACCACTGAGCTGTCCACGCCGCCGGATAGAGCCAGAAGCACCTTCCTGTCTCCTACCTGCTGGCGGATTAATTCCACCTGGTCGGAAATGAAGTTCTTCATATTCCAGTTAGCCCGGGCCTTACATGTATCGAACACAAAGGAACGGAGAACCTGGGCGCTGTCAGCTTCATCCCAGCTATGTATGGAACGCTCACAGGCAGCTGCGGCATGGCCTGCCGCCATTACCGGGTATCCTGCTTCATACAGTTCCGGACGCACATCAATGGGAACTCCGTCCACAACATTGTTAGGGCCGCCGTTGATGATGATTCCCTTAACATTGGGAAGTTCCTTCAATTCACTGGCTGTAATATCGTGGGGATAAATCTCACTGTACACTCCCATCTCCCTGATGTCCCTGGCCAGTTTTGTGTTCTCTGTGCTTCCCAGGTCAAGGATTACAATCATATCCTGTTTCATCTTCTGCCTCCTAAAATTATCAGAAATTTAAAATGTCCTGCCTGATTCTTCTTTTGACCGAAACGCCTGTACCGCCATCTGCCCTATGGCTTACCCCGACACCCGTCCTACGGCTTACTCTGACTCTTCCCCAAGATAAGCCAGCACCGCCCTAAGACAGCCGTCCACTCCTGTCAGCCCGCTGTCCAGGCATAAGTGGTAGTTCTGGGCCCGGCCCCATGTGTTGCCGGTGTAATACTGGTAATACTCCTTGCGTTTCCGGTCCACCTCCCGGATACGGCGCTCCATCTCCTTCCCATCAGAACCTGGTTCCAGGTTAAGCATACGCTTAATCCGGTCCCTCATCTTGGAGTAGATGAACAGGTTAATGCTGTCATCCAGAATCATGTCCGCACACCGTCCCACAATGACACATGGACCGTGAGCAGCCAGCCTGCGGATGACGTTGGACTGGGCCACGAAAATCTGGTCCGACATGGGAACCTTGTAAATGTCAGAAAAAGCATGGTAATACTGCCTGTCTAACGGGTCGTGAATCACGATATGCTCATCGTAGTTTTGAAATGCCTCTTCTGCAATATTGATATCGTCCGCAGCCATGGAGATTAACTCCTTGTCGTAAAATGGGATGTCCAGCTTTTCTGCCAGCTTAACCCCCAGCTCACGGCCTCCGCTTCCGAATTCGCGGCTTACTGTTATGACCTTATCCATTAAACACCGCTCCTTTCCTTGGGTTGGTTTTGTTTTGGGTAGGACGAGCTTAGAATGGGCTTTGGGCCGCTCGGTCACGGGATTTGCCCTATAAAAAAGCGGCAGGCATGTATACTTATGCGAGCTAGCTCCCAACGGATATATGCCCACCACTTTTTTTGCACTGCTCATTGCCTACGTGGACATTATACCACAACTCCCCATTATTTCCTATGCTTAATATCTCTTATAATCTTAAACATCTGTATCAGTACCGTGGGTACTGCGGCCAGGAGAAAGACATTCACTATCTGGCCTTGGGTCAGTGGTGTTACGGAGAACAGGTTCTGCATGAACGGAACCAACATGACAATGCCTAACAGCACCACGCCGGCCGCAAATGCTCCCAGACTGTACCAGTTGGATGAAAAGCCCAGCTTGAAGATGTTGTGCTTGCTGCGGCAGTTGAATCCGTGGAACAGACGGGCCAGGGTCAGGGTTGCAAATGCCATGGTGCTGGCTGTGGCTGCGCTGCCGGTTCTGAGGCCTGTGTGGAAGGCAATCATGGTACAGACAGCTATGATTCCGCCCTGGGTCAGAATGGTGGTCATGAAATCCTTTGTCAGGATGCCTGTCTTCGGGTCTCTGGGCGCCTCTGACAATAAATCCTTCTCAGCTGGCTCCATGCCGATTGCTATGGCCGGCAGTGAATCGGTCAGCAGGTTGATAAACAGCAGGTGTACCGGTGCAAACGGCACGGGCAGGGCTGCCAGGGATGTGTATAATACTGAAAGAATACCCGCCATGTTGCCTGACAGAAGGAACTTGATGGCATTCTTTATGTTGCGGTATACGTTTCGTCCATTGGCTACAGCCTTGATGATGGTAGCGAAATTATCGTCTGTCAGTATCATGGCTGCCGCATCCTTGGAAACCTCGGTGCCGGTGATGCCCATGGCCACTCCGATGTCCGCCTTCTTAAGGGCAGGAGCGTCATTGACTCCGTCTCCGGTCATGGCCGTGATGGAGCCGCGCCTCTGCCATGCATCCACGATGCGGATTTTGTTCTCAGGGGAAACCCTGGCGTAGACGGATATGTCCGTAATTTTGCGGTCCAGCTCTTCCTCTGACATAGCGTCCAGTTCACGGCCTGTCATGGCCATATCGCCGTCCTCAAAAATGCCAATCTGCTTTGCGATGGCAGTGGCGGTTATCTTGTGGTCGCCGGTTATCATAACAGGCTTAATTCCGGCCCGCTTGGCGTCTGCAACAGCTGCCCTCGATTCCTCCCTTGGGGGATCCATCATGGATATCAGGCCCAGGAAAATGAAGTCGTTCTCATTGTCCAGGGACAGGGTGTAGTCTTCGGGTACTTCCTTATATCCAAAGGCCAGGACCCTTAAGCCCTCCTGGGAAAACTCCAGGTTCTTCTGAAGAATGGCCTCCTTATCCTCCCGGGTAATGTCCCGGATTCCCTCTTCCATACGGATTTTCACGGTACGGTCTAAAAGCACATCCAGGGCTCCCTTGGTAAGTACGGTGGGCACATCGTGAAGTTCGTATTTGGTACTCATAAGCTTCCTGTCTGAGTCAAAGGGTATCTCCTCCAGACGGGGCATCAGCTCTCTGAGCAGGTTTTCGTCCACGGTCGCCTTTCTTCCCATCTCCACCAGTGCAAACTCTGTGGGATCTCCGATGCCTTTTCCGTCTACGATAGAGGAATCGTTGGTAAGTATGGCATCGTAGAGAAGATAACGGTGAAGCTGGTTCTTCAGGTTCAGCTGGTCTATGGTAATGGTCTGTCCATTGGTGTAGATGTTCTGTACCGTCATCTTATTCTGAGTCAGGGTACCGGTCTTGTCCGAACAGATGACAGAGACACAGCCCAGGCTCTCCACGGCCTTTAACTCCTTGATAATGGCATGCTCCTTTGCCATTTTCTGGGTGCCCATGGCCTGTACGATGGTTACAATGGAACTGAGTGCCTCAGGTATGGCCGCCACTGCCAGGGCCACCGCAAACATCAGGGAATCCAGGACAGGCATCTTGCGGTACAGGCTCAGCAGAAACACCAGGGCACATATGACCATAATGGCCATGGCAAGACGGCTGCCGAACTGGTCCAGGCTGACCTGCAGGGGAGTCTTTTTTTCCTTGGTGGCATTCATCAGGGCTGCAATCTTACCAATCTCTGTGTCCATGCCCGTGGCAGTCACCAGGACCACTGCCCGTCCGTAAGTCACCAGGCCGCTGGAATACACCATATTGGCCCGGTCAGCCAGGGCGCAGTCGCTGTGCAGGGTGCCGTCGCTCTTATCCACATTGGTGGACTCTCCTGTCAGAGAGCTTTCATTGACCTGAAGGGAATAATTCTCCAGAATCCTTCCGTCAGCCACCACCAGATCTCCAGCTTCCAGGTACAGGATGTCTCCGGGAACCACCTTGGCAGACGGAATCTCCACCTTCTGTCCGTCCCTTAACACCTTGGCGTTGGGGGATGACAGGGATTTGAGGCTGTCCAGGGATTTCTCAGCCTTTGCATGCTGTACCGTGCCCAGGATGGCGTTGAGGATGATGACAGCCAGGATGACTACCGTGCTCTCCACATTGCCTGACACCATGGAAATAAGGGCTGCAATAATCAGGATAACCACCAGCAGGTCACAGAACTGCTCTAAAAACACCTGCAGGGTACTCTTGCGCTTTCCCTCTTCCAGGACATTCTCTCCCTTCTCAGCCAGGATTTTCTCTGCCCGGGAAGAGGTCAGCCCCTGTTCCGTTACCTGAAACTGGTTGAGTATCTCTTCTTTTGTCTGTTGATACCATTCTTTCATGTACTTTCCTCCTCGTTATGAGTTCTTAGTCTATTATGCGCGTATCTCTGCGCCAAAATGCCCTGTGCCTGGCAAAAAGCATTTATCCGCCACGCTCCGGCGCCGGGAAACCCACAAAAAAAGACTTCTATGGATGGCTGCCAGGATATGTAACATATCTGCAAACCACTATAAAAGTCTTGTAACCGTAAAGGCATATATTGCCAGGTTCCGTTGGAACCGAGGTTGTTGACAATATATCTAAACTACTCCCTTTCGAGCTGTTCCGCATTCATTATGAATTTTCATTGAGTTTATCCTTTTTTTCCGGAAATGTCAAGGGGGTTTTAAAAATTTAATATTAGCCGAACACTTCCACCTCAAAGCCCACGATTTCGCCCAGCTCCTGTAATTCCTTTACATGATTGCCGTAAATGATGGCCTGGTGATGTCAAAATATTTCCCCAAAGTCCATGGAATCGTCTTCCGTATGGCCTAACGGCATACTCTGTCGCAGCCGCTTTTTCCGTCTGTCAATTTTCCCCCGTCCGCACTGTCTATACCCCAACAGCCGCCTTCATCTGCTTTACATAATCGCAGACAGGTTCCACGCAGTTTATTCCGTACCTGGCAACCATTTTCACAATGGCGCTTCCCACGATAACCCCGTCTGCCTGTGAGGCCATCATCCTGGCCTGTTCCGGAGTGGAGATGCCGAATCCAATGGCACAGGGCACATTCCTGCCCTGCTTTACGGTGTCCACCATTTCCTTAATATTGGTGGTAATCTCGCTTCGGACACCAGTGACTCCAAGGGATGATACGCAGTACACAAATCCGTCGGATTCCCTGGCTATGGCCTGGGCCCGCTCCCTGGATGTGGGCGCCACCAGATAAATCAGGGTCATATCGTATTTTTTACATGCCGGCAGCAGTTCCTCCCTCTCTTCAAAGGGCATATCCGGCACAATCAGGGCGTCTATTCCACAATCAGCGGCATTTTTCATGAACTTATCCACACCGTATGCAAACACCGGGTTGATATAGGTCATAAATGCCAGCGGCACATCTGTTTTTTGACGAATCCGTCGCACCGTATCAAATATTTTATCTGTGGTGGTTCCGGAGGCCAGGGCCCGAAGGTCAGCTTCCTGGATGACAATTCCCTCTGCCACCGGGTCGGAAAATGGTATCCCCAGCTCAATCAAATCCGCCCCGGCCTCTGCCATTGCAGGCACAAGGGCTTCTGTCACGGAAAGGTCCGGGTCGCCTGCTGTTATGAAAGGTATAAATGCCTTCTTATTCTCAAAAACCTGCTGTATCCTATTCATAGAGTTCTACCCCCTTATATCTGGCAATAGCCGCCACATCCTTGTCTCCCCTGCCGGAAAGATTGATAACAATAATCTGGTCTTTACCCATGGAGCCAGCCACCTTCCTGGCATAGGCCACCGCATGCGCGCTCTCCACTGCCGGAATGATTCCTTCCATACGTGACAGATATTCAAAGGAATCCACCGCCTCATCGTCTGTCACAGGCACATACACTGCCCTGCCGCTGTCATGCAGCTGCGCGTGCTCCGGCCCGATGCCCGGATAATCTAAACCGGCTGAGATGGAATACACCGGTGCAATCTGTCCATATTCATCCTGGCAGAAATAAGATTTCATGCCATGGAAAATGCCCAGCCGGCCCGTTGCTATGGTAGCTGCGGTCTGCTCTGTCTCCACACCCAGTCCCGCTGCCTCGCAGCCTACCAGCTTCACGTCCTTTTCATCTATGAATTCATAGAAAGCTCCCATTGCATTGCTTCCGCCGCCCACACAGGCTATAACCATATCAGGAAGCTTTCCTTCTTTCTCCATAAGCTGCTCTTTGATTTCCCTGCCGATAACACTCTGGAAATCCCTTACCATCATGGGAAAGGGATGGGGGCCCATGACAGAACCTATGACATAATGTGTATCAGAGATACGGTTAGTCCACTCCCTGAGCGTCTCATTGACAGCGTCCTTTAATGTCTGTGTTCCGCTGGTCACCGGATGTACCTTAGCCCCTAACAGCTCCATGCGGTATACATTGAGTGCCTGGCGGTCCGTATCTTCCTTTCCCATGTAGACCTCGCATTCCAGTCCCAAAAGGGCTGCCGCGGTGGCAGTTGCCACGCCGTGCTGTCCGGCCCCTGTCTCGGCAATAACCCTGGTCTTTCCCATCTTCTTAGCCAGAAGGACCTGCCCCAGAGCGTTATTGATTTTGTGGGATCCGGTGTGGTTTAAGTCCTCTCTTTTCAGGTAAATCCTGGCTCCGCCCAGGTCCTTTGTCATCTTCTCCGCATAATAGAGACGTGACGGACGGCCTGTGTATTCCTCCAGCAGATACTTTAACTCAGCCGTGAACTGGGGATCCTTTTTATAATGCTCATAAGCCTCTTCCAGCTCCGTGACAGCGCTCATCAGTGTTTCCGGTATGAACTGGCCGCCATGGATTCCAAATCTTCCTCTTGACATTGCTGTTTCTCCTTTTCTAATACGATTCCTTTGTAACAGTCTGAACTGTTACATTCTTTTATTGCAGTCACCTCAAATGTTATTGGAATATACGCCTGCCGCCCTGTCTGTTCCCCGCAGGACCCCGGCCATTTCCTCCATCTTCCTTCTGTCCTTCCTGCCCCCTGTTTCCACCGCGCTGCTGACATCGATGCAGTAGGGGCCATAAGATGCAGCCTGTCTTATGTTGCCCAGATGTATGCCGCCTGCCAGGAAATAGGGTTTTGTAAGCTCTGGTATCATGTTCCAGTCAAACTGGGTGCCGCTGCCTCCGTACCTGCCCTTTGTATAGGTGTCCAGAAGCAGGTAATCACAGGGCAGCTCCTGGGCCATTAAAATCTGTTCCCTGCTTCTGACCCGTACCGCCTTGATTACCGGCAGGCCGGTGTATTTTTTCAGTTGTCTTATGTAAGCTTCATCCTCATCTCCGTGGAGCTGTATCAGGTCAATTACCCTTCCGTTTTCCCGGTGCCCTGACAGCTCCAGTATCTCCTCCATGGGTGCATTGACAAATACGCCCACGGCCTTGATTCTCTTATCCAGCTCCTGCCTTAACTGAGCGGCCTTATCAGGCGTAACCCTGCGGCTGCTCTCGGCAAATACAAAGCCGATATAGTCCGGCAGGATGTCATTGGCCGCCAGTATATCTCCAAACCGGCTCAGACCGCAAATCTTAAGCCTGCATGTTTTCATAATCAATCTCCCTGCATGTTTTACTCTATCTGTCCCGGTTCACGTCCGGCTCTACCCAATCCGGGACTTAAGTTCTCTGAGAGCCCTCTTTTTATCTGCCGCCCGCATCAGGGTCTCTCCCACAAGAACCGCATCTACCTGGTTCTCCGCCAGAAGCTCTATATCCTCAGGCGTCCTGATTCCGCTCTCTGCCACAAATATGGTGCCCCGGTCCACCAGCTTCCTGAGCCTCAGGGCGTTTGTGAAGTCCACCTCAAATGTCCCCAGATTACGGTTATTGATTCCAATAATATCGGCTCCTGCCTCTGCTGCCATGGCCACCTCCTGGTCGGTGTGGGCCTCCACCAGGGAACTAAGGCCCAGACTGCCGCAGATACCCATATACCGTTTGAGCTGTTCCATGTCCAAAAGAGAACAAATCAGCAGGACAGCGGAGGCTCCCAGCACCTTTGCCTCATAAATCTGGTATTCGTCCACGGTAAAATCCTTGCGCAGCAGCGGAAGGCCTATCTCTCCATGGATTTCTTCCAGATACCGGTCAGCTCCTAAAAAGAATTCAGGCTCTGTCAATACGGATACGGCGTCCGCGCCAGCTTCCTGGTACTGTCTGGCTATTTCCACATAAGGAAAATCCGGAGCAATCAGCCCCTTTGAGGGCGAAGCCTTTTTAACCTCACAGATAAAGGAGACTCCCGGCTTAGACAGCGCCGCCTTAAAGGGATATACTTCATTTGTTCCGTCTTCCCTATTAATACCTTCCCTCTTAATGTCTTCTCTCTCTCTGCACTCGCAGGCTGACTTCATCATCTGTTCCAGTGATTTTACCTGTTTCCTCTGCTCCACCCGTTTCCTGGCGGACCGGGCAATGGTATCCAGTATCATGACGCCTTCACCTCTCCTGCCGCTTTCTTTGTTGCCTGGATAAATTCTTCCATCTTAGCTATGGCTGCTCCGGAATCAATGATGTCCTGGGCCGTCTTCACGCAGTCCTTCACCGTGCAGTCGTCGATTCCCAGATATAAGCTGATAGCCGCGTTCAGAACCACCACGTCCCTTTTTGGCCCTTTCAGGCTTCCTGAGAGGATATTTCTTGTTATCTTTGCATTTTCCTCAGGCGTGCCTCCGATGAGTTCTTCCAGTTTGCATACGGTTAAGCCCAATTCCTCAGGCGTCATATCGTAGGCCGTAAGCTCCCCGTAACGAATTTCACATACATGGGTGGGGCCGGTAAGTGTTGCCTCATCCAGTCCGTCTCCCCCGCATACCACCATTCCTCTGGTGACTCCCAGATTAGCCAGCACCTGCGCCAGCGGTTCCACTAAATCACGGCTGTACACACCTAACAGCTGCATGGATGCTCCTGCCGGATTGGACAGGGGGCCTAATATGTTAAAAATACTTCTGATTCCGATTTCTTTCCTCACAGGAGCCGCGTATTTCATGGAAGAATGGTATGCCGGCGCAAACAGGAAACACATTCCGGTGTCCTCTAAGACAGTTTCAGCCTGTTCCGCCGTCAGAGCCAGCTCTGCCCCCAGCCTCTCCAGCACATCCGCCGCGCCGCTCTTACTGGATACGCTGCGGTTTCCATGTTTTGCCACCCGTATGCCTCCGGCAGCAGCCACAAATGCGCTGGTGGTGGAAATATTAAAGGTTCCCACCTCGTCGCCTCCTGTTCCCACAATGTCCATCACCGGAAAGGGCGGCGACAGCTTTACCGCCTTATCACGCATAGCAGTGGCGCAGGCCGTAATCTCATCAATGGTCTCTCCCTTCATCCTCAGCGCTGTGAGGAACGAAGATATCTGCGCCTGGGTGGCGCTGCCGCTCATGATTTCATTCATAACTTCCTTCGTTGTTTCAAAATCCAGATTCTTATTATCTACCAATTCGTGAATTGCTTTCTGTATCATAGTCATTCTCCTCTTTTCTACCATCTTTTTTACAATTCCTGATTTTTATCTTGTTTGTCTCTCACAAATCACATTCCCCGGCTGTTCCGGATATTGAGGAAGTTCTCCAGTATCTTCCTTCCATCCGGCGTCAATATGGATTCAGGATGGAACTGAAGCCCATATATGGGATAGTCCCTGTGCTGAACTGCCATGACCTCCCCTTCCATACAATCCAGGGCCACCACTTCCAGTTCCTCCGGCAGGCTCTCAGGCACTGCCGACAGGGAATGATATCTGGCAGCCGGTATGACGGGCGGCAGACCTTCAAATAACCTGCATCCTCTTCCCGCCTCTTCTGAAGCGCCGGACTCCCCATCCTTTATATGACTGTCCAGCCTGATATCGCTCTGCTTGCCGTGCATCAGCTTCTTTGCATGGGCAATGGTTCCGCCGAATGCCTCGCATATTCCCTGATGGCCCAGGCACACGCCCAGTATGGGCATTTTTCCCTTCAGCTTCATCACTGCTTCCTCCAGTATACCAGCATCCCGGGGATATCCCGGTCCGGGCGACAGAATCAGGTGGCTTGGCTTCATGTTCTCTATGTCATCTGCGGTTACCTGGTCATTGCGGACTACCTGTATATCCGGCTCAATGCTCCCAATCATCTGTACCAGGTTATAGGAAAAGCTGTCATAATTATCAATCAATACTATCATCTGTCATCTACCTCCCCTGCCTGAAGGATGGCCTGAATGACGGCCCTGGCTTTATTTGCCGATTCCTCGTATTCCAGTTCCGGAACACTGTCCGCCACGATTCCGCCTCCGGCCTGGACCGTAACCTTTCCTGCCTGCTTTACCGCCATGCGTATGGCGATACATGTGTCCAGGTTTCCGGTAAAATCCAGGTATCCCAGGGCTCCGCCGTATATTCCGCGGGGAACTGACTCCAGTTTTTCTATAATCTCACATGCCCGTATCTTAGGCGCTCCCGAAAGGGTGCCTGCCGGAAGCAGGGCCTCCACCGCCGAACAGCCGTCCAGGCCGGGTTTTATATTTCCTTCCACCTGGGAACAGATATGCATGATTTTGGAATACTTGTGTATCATCTTGTACTCCGTCACCTCCACAGACCCGAACTCAGCAATGCGTCCGATATCATTCCTTCCCAAATCCACCAGCATATTGTGCTCGGAAAGTTCCTTTTCATCTGCCAGAAGTTCTTCCTCCAGCCTTCTGTCCTCCTCGTCCCCGGCTCCCCTTGGCCGGGAACCGGCTACCGGAAATGTAGTAAGGCGCCTGTTTTCAAGGCGGACCAGTGTTTCCGGGGACGTGCTGATGATTTCATCCTGGTCTATGTTCATATAAACCATGTAAGGGGACGGGTTGGTAGTCCTCAGAACCCGGTAGGCATTCAGCAGACTGCCTTCATAGGAACTGGTAAACTGCCTGGATATAACCGCCTGGAAGATATCCCCGTCCAGAATATACTCCTTTGTCTTTTCCACCGTATCGCAGAACTCTTCTTTGGAAACACTGCATACAAAGGATGGTTTCTCCGGCGAGGACAGCCTCTTAAGAGGTGTTGTATCATTGATAAGGGAAGCCATTTCCTGTATTTCCTCACAGGCCCTTCCATACTCCTTCATCAAATATTCCAGACCACTGGAGGTGTTCCTATTTTCCCGGCCTTCACCACCCTTGCGGCCTTCGCAGCGCTCCTGCTCTTCACGGTTTCCCCGTTCCGTCCTTCCTGCCCTCTCTGTCCTGCCGGTTTTCATATTAACCACAATCTGAATCTTCTGTTTCAGGTGGTCATAGGCAATGACCTTGTCAAATAGCATCAGGTCAAAGTCATTGGCCCCGCCTCTGCTGATATGAAGGGTGGGCTCTGCGTACTCAATCATTGCATACGCAAAATACCCTACAAATCCACCGGTAAAGGGCGGCTGGCCTTTCAGCCTGGGCGCCTTGTACTGTGCCAATATCTCACGAAGCACATCCATGGGATGAGCTGTCTGTATTTCCCTGGACGGGAACCGGCTGACATGGCTCTCAATCTTCACCTTCCCGCAGCGGCAGGTAACACGCATCACCGGATTATATCCGAGAAAGGAGTAGCGTCCCCATTTTTCGCCGCCCTCTATGCTTTCCAACAGGTAAAAACGGCTGCTCCGCTCCGCTATACGTCTGAGCAGTGTTATGGGCGTCACTACATCCGCGTAAATCTCACGGCAGATGGGAATTATATCGTATTCCCCTGACAGACTTAATATTTCATCACAAGCTGGGATTATCATTTACCTTAACTCCTTTCCTTCTTGCCGGCTGTTTATTCTAAACCTTTCACCATTCCCGGGTCCGGGCGTCACATTCATCAAAAAAAGAAGCCCTTATCCCTGCCGACTACATCTGTAATCAACAGGGACAAAAGCTTCTTCCGGCTTCTGCGGTACCACCCTGGTTGGCGCTTTCCATGTCCTGCACGTTCCCCGCCATCCTCCGGTCTGGGAAATAAAAAAGCATCAAGTTAAATTTAACCTGATGCTGTGTCATCGAACAAAGAAATAAAATACGCCCGCTCTGCAACGCACCATCATGCGTTCTCCCTGGTAACGGTGGGATACCCGTCAGCCCATACTCCCATCAGCCATATCTCTATGCCCCTGGTTTCCAGCTGCCCTCGCAGGTCCATTCAGACTCTAATCCAATGCTCCCTTACACCGGCCGGAAGCTCTCTGCGCCTGGAATTACAATCTTACTTACTCCTACTCAACAGTTTTTTATGTTTTGTTGAATGTTGAACTCATTATAATCAGCCTATTTTCAAATGTCAATGGTTTTCTTGAAAGTTTTTTATATTTTTCTCATTTTCTTACACTGATCCCGCCCTGAGGTCCCGCCTGGGCAGTCCGGCTATCTCCGTCATTGCCTCTGCCAGCTTTTCTGTTGTCTCCCGTATATTCGGCGCCCCAAATATGCCTGATACAATGGCTGCCGGCCAGGCGCCCTATTGCCGCGCATCTGCTTTTGTACTGGTGCCGAATATGGCTCCGCTGCCCAGATAATCCGCGCCTGCTGCCTGGGCTGCTCTGGCCTGGTCCACTGTTTTTGCCGTAACCCCCAGTATACGGTCAGGTCCCAAAAGCCTTCTGGCCTCAGATGCCTCCATATCGTCCTGCCCCACATGGAGCCCGTCCGCGTGACAGGCCAGGGCCAGCTCCAAATTGTCGTCTATGATAAGGGGCACATTATATTTTTCTGTGATTTTGCGGATGGCGCAGGCCGTTCTCAGCACTTCCTCAAAATTCCCTTTGTCCAGTTCCTTTTCCCTGAGCTGAACCATGGTTGCGCCGCCTTTTAACGCCTCCTCCACCTGCTCCTCCAGAGAAAGCTTCCCGGTCCATACCTTATCGGTTACTGCATAAATCAAAAGCTGTTTTCTATCGAATCTCAATTTTCTTACCTCTCTCCAGTGTCTCGTCATCCAGAAGGCTCATTTTGTCCATCAGATACATGCGGAATGTACCTGTCCCGCCTCCCCTCCCCGCAGTCTCTCTGGCCGCCAATTCTCCGCAGAGCCCGTGCGCGCTGAGGGCCATGACCACAGCTTCTTCCAGAGGGCCGTCCGGTCCCAGTTCCCCATACAGACCGCAGAACGCTCCCATAAGCCCGTCCAGCATACAGCCGCTGCCTGTAATTCTGGCCATCCAGGGATGGCCGTTTCTGACAATGAACCTTCTTTCTTTTCCGGCCACCACATCCTCTTCCCCGGTCATGACCACAACCGCGCCTGTAAGGTCCCTCAGGGAACAGGCGGTTTCCAGGCGGCTCTCAATCGTACCAAAGGTTCCCGAATCCACGCCGCAGGTATTTCCCGCCTCATGTCCCCTCAGTTCCTGGTTCAGGGCCCGGATTTCCGCCTCATTTCCCCGGATGACAGAAGGAGCGGCCTTCCGGATCATATCAATGGCTGTCTGTCTGCGAAACCGTGATGCAGTGACTCCTACCGGGTCCAGGATAACGGGAAGGCCCAGAACGGCAGCTTTTCTTCCCGCTGCCTCCATGGCCGGTATGGTTTTTTCTTCCAGGGTTCCCAGATTAAGGACAAGGCTGCTGCAGATGGAGGTAACGTCCTCCACCTCATCCAGCCCCTGGGCCATAACAGGGGAACCGCCTGCGGCCAGCACCATATTGGCCACATCCCCTGCCGTAACATAATTGGTTATACAGTGGACCCTGGGAGAGCGCTCCCTTAAGTCCTTCATCCATTGTCTCTGCGTCATCTGATTTATCCTTTTTCCTGTTATCTTCCCATGGCTTTGCCGGTCTGTACATCCAGATCCAGCATCCGCCTCATATACTGAAACGCGCCGGACTTATACAGCACCCCAATCAGGAACGCGGCAATGACCGTGCCGCACATGGTGCTCATAAGGAATGGGATTACATAGGCAAAAATGGCCGCTTCCTTCCCCATAACCAGTGTGGCCACCGGATAGCAGAGCATTCCGCCCAGTATGCCGGTGCCAAACACTTCCCCAAAGTAGGCCAGTGTCAGCCTGCCGAAACGCTGGTACAGATACCCTCCTAAAAATGCTCCCACCATACTTCCCGGAAATGCCAGCAGACTGCCCGTCCCCATCAGATTCCTGATAAACGATGTGCAGAACGCCATACCCACGCCATACCACGGCCCAAGAAATACGCCGGCCAATACATTGGCAAGGTGCTGAATCGGAAAACATTTGGATGCCCCTATGGGGATGGAAAAGCCGGATAAAGACACGGCCACCGCTGTCAGCATGGCGCTTACCGCCAGTTTCTTAATGTTTACTTTCATAGTCATAGTCATACCTCCATGTTTTTTACTCGGAGCCCGCCTATCTTCCTGGTAGAGAGGCATATTCTCTGGTACAGCGGCGTATTGCCTGCACAGCTCTAAAGCCCTCATATGTCCGAACCGCGGGGAAGGCTGAAAAAAGCCCATACCGCGCGGGATATGGACTTAAATTATGCATTTAATACACATACATGTCTCATATTTCCCTACGTTGGCATTACCCAAATCAGGTGCGATAGGTCGAAGTTTGATTACTTCCTCTCAGCCTGCTTCACAAGCTCCCTGTTGTCATTTAGCATAGCACCGGACTATTTATTTGTCAATCAGTAATGAATGAAGCCAGATAAGGAGAAAACTCAAAAATGTGTTTAAGACAGCAGGTTGGCATAACGGAACAGCTAAAGGCAAAAAATGCCTTGGAATGGACAGGACGCCTTAATAATATAAGGGCTTGTGCAGGGGAGATTGTGGAAACGGAAATCATTTACGCATAGATGTAACGCATAAAGAACTGAAATTGGAGAGCAGGTATATAAAGTTTCTTGCTCTCTTTTTTAAGGAAAAAGTGGCTGAAATATAGGCACTGCAATGAGGAAAATCGTTACCATCATTGTTTTTCGGGTGGTAAAAATTATGTGGCCGTTTGAGTAGAAACTACAAGTTACGAGATAAAAAAATCATATATGCTCGCTTGGTTGATAATGGGAAGAAAAATGATTATAATAAATATTGACGCATCGTGTCAGGTTTTTGGTAGTATTCTATTATCGAGCGGTCTCGGAAACTTGATAAACAATTGATACAATTTTCAAACAATTAAAAACGCCAATGAATAATCGGGAAACGAGAGGTGAGGTGATGATTATCCAGGGAATACAGAATAAAGAAGGGCATGATTTTTAGACCTTCGACAGGAGGTCTTTTGATAGGATATTTGGATAAATGCCAGATATCAGCTATTCCGCATTCTGCCGCTTTTTAAAGCGGGCATCTAAATGGATGCATATAGCAATGATCGTGGTCCTGAAGGAATAACGTGGTTTTCCATGGAGTACCATCCGGTGAAGACCATAATCATTCAGGATGCGGTTGTTGATGCGCTCCGTAGCGGTACGCTGGTTATAGATTTCTTTATATTCCTCCGTGCCGCGTGGGACTTCTGTATAAAGGCGGATGCTCCATTCGGGTTTCGTTTTTATGACGCGGCCATATTTGGACTGGGAACAGTCACAGCTGCATTT
>NZ_AUJR01000073.1 GCF_000424325.1 [Clostridium] clostridioforme AGR2157 | reverse complement strand
AATCATTGCATGTGTTCTGGGTAAAGTTTTTGAGCCGCAGGTCATCCTGCAGCCTGAGAAGATATTTTTCGTTCATGAAAACGCCCTCCATAATGTTAGATTTTAGTAACCGATAAATTCCTGTCATTTATGGAGGTGCACGGGCATTATAAAACCGCTTGCCTACAGAGCGGATACATGGTATGATTTTGTCCATAGCAGTAGTGATGTTTCCTATATCTATAAGGTTTGTTGGTTTGTGGTGAGTTAACAATACCTTATTCAGGACTCATTTACTACTGCTTTTTTATGAAAAAGAAAAATCGCTATGCGTAACCTTGGCAGGCCATCGCGCAGCGATTTTGTTCAAAACCCATAATCCTGATAGGTCTTATCCTCTCCCATCTCCTCAAACTTAAAGTCCGGCCACAGAGTAAGCGCCTGGGCCCGTATCTCATTGATGTTGCCCTTGATGCGGTTGTAGTCACCGATATTAAAATAATCACTGGCCTGCCAGTCTGTTTTTGGCTGTTGCCACATAACTCATGTCCCTCCTTGCCTTGATGGTACCGCTAAGCCCGCCATTAAATTTCAGGGTATGGTCCGTTACCCGTATCAGCAGGTCAGGCACATACTTATTTTCCAGGAATGCTATGTCGTTGGCATCAATCCGTGGCTCTCCCCGGTATGACAGGTCATATTCCCGGTCTGATTTCATGTAGTCCCCAATCCAATCCGCCAGGTTCGCGGCATGGACCGTGTCGGACACAAGCGGATTATTCCACGCCTCCAGGCTGCCGGTAGGATTTAGCTGTCTGCTTACCTTGGACTGGGTAGTAACATATTCCCTGCCTGTCACGACCACCTCTGTCGGCCCTGTGATTCCTGTAAGCTCCACCGTTGCGTAATAGGCACTACTACCCACAATCTCACACCCATATTTTGAAATACTTGCAATACCAGTGAAATAGCCAATGAACTTATCACACCACTCTATATCCGGTTCATTCCCGATTCCCCAAGCTGCTGTCAAATCTACCAAAAGAAGTGAATCTGTATAAAGCCTTTTGTTTCCATAGGTATAAATCCTTAGGTCCCACTCTCCTGTTATCTCAACCGTGTCAATGGCTGATTTGGTATGCCACGCTCCATCTGGCGCAATAGTCTCTGGACGTAGATTAATATTAAATGATTCTCTATTGGCAATCGCCCTGACCAAATCGCATTCATCATTTCCCGAATACTCACCGGGTGATTCCTCCCGCATGAAATTCCCCCGCAAGTAATATTTATGTCCGGATATCATCTGCACAGTTTGTACTATGTGGACTGCGTTTCCATCTTCTGAGACAACGTATGTGCATTTTCTGGCTGCGTCATACTGTGCGTTGAGCCATCCGGTCACGCCGGTATCAAAAGACCCATTCTGAACCATATTGGTTGCCTCCACATAAGCCGGGACGTATGTCTTTAAATCATAGGATGGATTAGAAAAATAAAACGTATATCGGTTGTCTAAAGCGGTTACACTTATGGTCTCCCTCGCCAGCTCCTTTGCATCCTCTGTACTGAGATTGTATATGGTGCATACGACCTGCAGTTCCCTAACCTTGGTCAGTTGCGTGCCCTTTGGGGTCTTGGTCAGCTCCACACCATATTCCAGGACATAATCCGTGCTGTCACCGAAGGTTATGTTGTCCAAGGTCACACGGTTATTTGGGCACCCCTGGGTAAACTCCAGCACAAGATGGTCAAATTCCGGGAACTCATGGTTGACCACATGGGTCTGACTGAGTCCTGAGACAGCGTAATCCTCCACGGGCACATCATTGTTATAGGTATGGAACACGACCGTATCCGGCCAGTTCCTGCCAAACTCCAGCGTCAGTCCAAAGCATTTAAAAGCTGCCTCCATGGTTATGCTTATGGTTGGGTTTTCAGCGAACCTTCCTTCACCATCTGCCACAGAATCCGATATATAGCCGACATTAAGATAGGTCGTACCCTCAGCCTGCCGTGGAAGGAAGTACTCCGCCCCATCTGCAGCGGTATGATCCTGGCCAGCTGAGGCATACGCATCCTTCCCCGTGTGGTCCAGTACCGCTGCGGCATTGGAGAAATACGCCTCGTCGTCAGAAGCCGCTTCCATATCGGGCACGAAACTGGATTTCAGGAATATCTTCCCGGCGCGGTCCAGATAGAGGATGCACCGGCCAGCATTAGCAATCAGCTGCAGAGCTTCCTTATGCGCTACCACCGGCATCGGATTAACCACTAGAACATTCTTAAGATATGGATCTATCCAGTAGTCCCGGTAATCCACTTGGGCATCTGTTATTACATCCACGGCCAGGTCATATAGGCTCATGCCATCCGGGTGATACTGGCCACGGTAATAGGTACCATCCATGCCGTCAAACCGGTCGGATGCCTGGAAGCTCATCTCCGTATCATCAGCTGACCATGATTTCAGTGCGAGTGACGTTCCCGGTATCCACTCAATCGTCCCATCATCCATGGCCTGGCCATAGAGCGCCTCGATTCGTTGGCCGGTTTCCAGGAAGTTGACCGTGCTCTCATCATTCTCCACATCATAGACTCGGTCCTTATTATCCACCGTCATGGAAAAATCTATGGTTGGCAACTCCTCAGATATAGGGCTGATATGTTCCTTTTTGGTTGCAGACAGTATTTTTTTGCTGTCAAAATAGATGCCTATACCCATCGTTATCTGGTTAATGCGCAGTCTGCTCTGTCCATTGGCCATGACAGACGGCACAAAACGGAGGAAGGTTGCAGCCGGAAATATCTCCTCCGTTACATAATGCCCGCTGGCATTCCCGGTTACTTCTACGGTATTGCCATCTGATATGATACTGAAATCCACAGGGTACGCCTTGCCAAATTCCAAGGTCAGCCCCTTAATGTCGTATTGAACGGGAAACCGGATTTCAATTGCCCCCTGAAGGCCATCCGTCACGATTCCCTGATTGAGTACCACGTCTGCTGCATCCCTGGGGAGGAAATACATGCTGCCATCCACCGTGGTGTAGTCCTGGTCGCAGGCAGCATACAGTTCCTTCACTTGATAATTGTCCATTGGCATTATTAAGTCGGAATAATACGTATATGCATCCGGCTCAGGTATGTAAGCGGACGACTGTGCCTGCTGGTTAATCAGGCCGATGGTGACACGCAGGTGGGACAGCGGGTTCCTCCACTTCCTGCGCATCATGTCCTTATATTCATTACTGGCTGCCTGCATTATTCCATCACCCCGCAGTCTATCAGGTTCACCTTACAGTCTTTATACATGGTAGGCAGGCCATCCGGACCGGTCTCCCATATTTTTGCCGTCCGGTTCCCCGGATACATCCGCTCCGTCTTCCAGCAGTTGTTTTTCATGTCCGGAAACTTGACCGTCACCACAAACTCCTCAAACTCTTTAAGGATGCTGCTCCAGGTCGCCGCATCCAAATAGGACCACTGTAAGCCGTCAATCTTATCCTGGTCACGGCCCACGCGCTGCCCCACGAATTCCCCCAGGGCATTCTTGCCCTGGTTCACGTTCGTAGCAATGGTTAAGCCAGGCCCCCGGTCATAGTTTGGGTATTCATGTCCGTTGATATAGATTGGCAATCCACTCCACCTCCTTACGTTGGCCGCAGGGTATACCCGCTGCGCTTATCCAGCTCCACCAATTTCTTCTTTATTTCCCGGATGTCGATATTGACCGTCAAGTCCATCCGTTCAATCAGGTCTATGATGTTCCTGAGCAGTTGCACCATGATTTCCAAATAATACTCACTCATACCGCCACTGTTCTGCTGGGATGCCAGGGCTACTGCTCGGTCTACCATCTCCTGCATCTTATCCTCAGGCGCCACAATCTCACCGTAGTGCCTGTTGTCACCAATCATGGCCAGCTGCGGGGTGTTGGCGCGGACGAAACCGCCCTGGGCCAGACGCGGGAGGTGTATGTTTGGAATCTTAGGTATAAGTTCCGCTCCGATACCAGGTACTTTATCGGCTACATCATTCACGGCCTTTATCATGGCATTAATTGCATCAATAACCCTATTGGCCATGTTCTCCACGCCATTGATTATCATGTTGATGATGCCCTTTATATCTGCCCAGATACCATCCCAGGTTTCTTTTGTTTTGGTTCTCACCGTATCCCAGACGCCGGCAATTGCATCTTTCATGGCGGTGAACTTCTCATCCACGGCTATTTTAATGGTATCCCACAGGGTTGATACGAATTCCTTGATGGATTCCCATATCTCTGACGTCTTGCTCTTGACACTCTCCCAGGATGTGCTGATGGAGGTTTTAATCAGGTTAAACATATTTGCTGCCAATGTCTTAAGGCCAGTCCATAACGAGCTCACAAAAACTTTTATGGCATTCCATATTTCGCTCGTCTTTGTCTGGATAGCAGACCATGCATTGATGATGGTGGTCTTAATCCCTTCCCACACCTCCAATGCCTTGGCCTTAATCTCGTCCCAGTGCTGATACAGCAGGACACCTGCCGCTATCAGGGCAGTAATGGCTAATATTACCAGGCCGATGGGACTTGTGAGGAATGCAATTGCCGCCCCCAAAGCTGTGGTCAAGGCAGTTGCAATAGTACATATTGCATTCCAGGCTACCGTTGCTGCAGTCATTGCCGCCTGCGCGATTGCGTCCGCTGCCTTGGCTGCTGTATTGATTGCAAACTGGGCCGCCTGCTTAGCCAATGCAGTAACAGATGCTGCCGTAGCCACAACGAAGTCCTTTGCATACATGGCCACGATTGCAACAGTCTCAGCCTTGTCCGCAATCTTAGCAGCAGTATTCGTAACAAAGGCCTTTGCATTGGCCAATAACGCCGTGGTGGCCACGGTTACCGGTGCAAACATCCCCTGGAATGCGCTTATCACGCCTCCTGCGTTAATAATGAACTCACCTAGTTTGACTACTTCCCACGCAGCAAAGAAGGCAGCTACCACAGCAGTGATTGTCTCAATGGTACCTGTATTTTCTAGGCACCAGGCAACCACATCAGACAGGGCCTGCGCCAATGCATCGAAAACGGGTTTTGCGTAAGTGTCATAGGCTGCATTCAGTCCGTCAAACATTTTATCAAGAAGGTCCTTTATATTGCTTACTACCGGCTGGATGGTATCCAGCAGACCCTGTACAGCCTTTTTGATTTCATCCTTATTGTCAATGATAGGTTTGGTGAGGACATTCAGGATATCCCTTCCAATCTTCCCTAACAGTTCCGTCACACCCATGAAGGCAGTGGAGAACATCCCGATGATGTCCGCGGTTATCTGCTTTGCGCTGTCGCTCCTGAATACTGAGAATATTTCAGCTACCGCACTGGAGACACTTCCGCTTATCTCAGCAATCCTGGAACCGATATTGAACATGGATACAATGTAATCCCTGATTCGTTCACTATTCTGCTGCAGGAACAGGCTGATTCCGCCCAGCAGGTTATCCGCTATGGATGCTCCTATACTGGCGGCAGAGCCGGCTATCTTACCCAGGTTAATAGCTAAGATATTGGCAAACCGTTTGGCAGCCTGCTCCACCTCTGGAGATGTAAATATCTCCGTCAGACTATCCTTGATGCTTTGGATAGATTCTTTCATGCTGTCCAGGACGCTGGTGTCGCCAAATCCAACCTTAAACCCTGCCATGAATAGGTTTTTGAGTTCCTTTGCCTTTTCAATCAGCCCGGCATACTTACTGTCCATCTCATCCACGGCCGATGTATCAAGTTCGCCCATGTCGAACTCATCCGCAGAGTACCCACCATCCGCACCGCCTCCGGAACCACCGCTACCGGAGTCTGTCTCCGGGTTGATGATGTTGAGCTCATCAATGCCTGTGCTGACACTTTTCATGTCCTTGGCTGCCTTCTTGGCTGCGCTGCCTGCTCCTCCAGCGGCTGCCCCTGCTTTATCAGCAGACTGGGCCATGGCTTCCATACCAGCCGTGGCCGCGGATGCGCCTCCCCCGCCCTTCTTACCGGTCACCATCTCCGTGAATGCCTTGAATGCATTGGCCAGGCTCATCAGCTTACTGATGATGCGGTTGATTACCTGGATGACCGGGGTCAGTACATTTATAAGGCCCTGACCGATTGTGGCTTTAAGGCTGTCAAATTGCAGTTTCAGAACACGTACCTGGTTTGCCCAGCCATCCGCCGTCCGGATGAAGTCCCCGGACGCAAGGGACAGCTGGTCCTGCACAAACTTATACCGCAGGGCCACCTTCTCGGCCTCAGACATCTTGGCCGTTACCTTGCCATAGCCGTTCGCCAGGGCGTAGCTGTCCAGGGCGCTCTGGGTCATGACAATACCCAGGTCCTTAAGGGTCTCCGTCTCACCCGTGAATACGGATTTTAATTTGGTGTAGGCCTCGTCCTGACTGATGTTGTAGAAGGATGCCACATCACCAGCCAGGCCAGTCAAGGTCGTGGACATCTCATAGGCTGCCTGTTCACCAAAGCCAAAAGCCTTGGCCATTGCGCCAAAGGTGCCGGTAAACTTCTTGGCCATGGTCTCTGACAAACCAAAAGAGGTTATGGCATTCTTAGCGAAGTCATCCACCTGTTTGGACATCCGTGGGAATGTGACATCCACCACATTCTGGACTTCCGAAAGGTCGGAACCCAATTCAATGCATTTTGCACCGAAGTCTATGATTTTTTTTACCGCAAATGCCGCCGCCAGGGCGGCACCTGCCTTTTTGGCCAGCCCCTGGATGCCCGCCATCTGCTGCTTGAATTGATTCTGGTTGACCACAAGGTCAAGGCCAATCTGGCCTACGCTGTCAGCCACGGTACCACCTCCTATCCACACATGGCCGCGAACATCTTCTCCAGGTTGGCCATTTCCTTCTCGAAGGTTTTCTCATCCATTTCTTTCATTTCCCGGTTACGCCAGTCATCATATATCCGGCGCTGGTCCTTTGTATAATGCTTGATAATGTCCTTATCCGTCTCTGACCGGATGGCCACCACCCGTCCCAAGGCAGTCTCCGGGGACAGGCCGGCAATCAGCGCCTTGAACTCGTCCCAAGAGACTGACTCAAATTCCTTCGTTCGTATACGCAACCCGTACTGCGACAGGAAGCTGGAAACTATCAGGTCCCAGTCCTCGAACATGTCGTAGTACGGGTCACTGCTCTCCCGGGCTGTCTACCTCATCGGTAATCAGCTGTATGGATTCCATAATGACTGTAACCAAATCCTTAAATCCGATTTTCAGCTTTTCAATCTTCTTCTTGGACTCTTCGGGGAACATCAGGTTGTAGGCCTGCAGAACTTCATCCATTCCGGGGGCATCTGCCGACATCAGTCCCATGACCTTAAGCATGGTCGGGGCATCTGCATTGACCTCCAGCACCTCACCCTTAATGACAAGGGATGGGTTTTCCTCAAAACTCAGCTTATCCGTGATATCTACTTTTCTCGCCATTGTTTAACCCTCCTTATACTGTTAATGATTGCGCTGGAGTGAAAGTTGGCTTACCATAACCCGTCACCTCAAACTCCAGACCGTCAATATTTGTCGTGTCACCACCTCCGGGCGTCGTCACATTAACGACTACGTTACAGGCCAGCTTTGCTCCGCTGACCATGGTCCACTCAAACTTGGTCATCACGTCCTGTCCAAACTTCCACGCCAGGCCGGCAATATAATCATTCCCCGGGTCCCCAACCGACCGTTTTCCCTTGAAGCTGAACCCAAGTTTCTTACCGGTCATGGCAGCCTTGGCCCATCCGGCAGCATCCATGGAATACCACTCCTCAACGGTACCGTCTATGGATGGTGCAAAGTTCTCTAGATCGGCTGGCATCACCATCTGTTCATCTGTACTCTCAAGGCCCGCAGTGCCAAACTTAAACACATTGTTATGCACGGGATACACTTTTCCCTTTGCTGCATCTGCCATCTCTTATACCTCACTTTCTCTGATATACAAAATCCAGCCATATCACATATTCGTAGACACCCTTATCATCCGTCCCCACGTCCACCGGTTCCGGGACCTGGAGGATGATGCAGTTGATGGGTGTATCCCCTATGGATAGGCTGGATACGTTTTTAAGTTTCTCATATAGTGCATAGGCAGCCCGCTCTGATGCCTGCACATCCTTGTCCCAATGGACCAGCAGTGATATACGCCGGACATCATAGCTGCTGTAATCATGGCCACCCAGCGCCATCACGGGAGGGCCGCTGCCCTGCCGGTGATACACGCCAATGGAATGGTCCTTCTTATTGTTCAGCTTCCCGATATAGACATTTCTGTCTTCAGCAATGGCCAGACCGGCTATGTATCCCCGGATATCGTCCAGTTTCAGCATCATACACCACCTGCTTTCTTGTAAAACCGCTTAAATGCGTTCCTGGCAAAATCCTGGCTTACTCCACCAGGTAGCCACGGTTCGTACCATTCACCGCCGGCAAACGGGTTCTCGTCCGTCTGGAAGTTGTATTCCGGATGATAATACAGACGCCGCGCATAGGGTGTGCTGGACACCAGCGTTACTTTGCCTTGCTTGGATTCGCTGTAATCGACAAATGTACTCTCGTTTTGAAGATTGCCAGTCTCAAAAGGCATTACCTGGGCCTGTACCACCTCTGTATGCAACGCCTCCGCTGTCATCTCCAGGGCAGTCACCGCTGCCTGTGTCAGTTGCTTAATCCGCGGGAAATTCATTTTCACAGTTGATTTTACCTGCATCAGACCACCTCCAGCTGGCAATAGTTCACTGTCCCATCCGGGTTCCTGGCTTTCATCCCCTGTTCAATCCTCCGCTCTTCCCCAAATACAGTTATGGTACCCCCGCTTAAGGTTGGGAAGTCTGGGGCAATGTCCCCGGGGAACAGGGCCGTACCGGTTATCTGCACCAGCTTCTTTTCTGTGGTCAGAATGGTCTTGGCCCGGTCCTGGAAGTTACATTTCAGGTCCAGGTCCATTACCTTCTCTGGATGGCCGCGGTTGTCTGTATCCTCTGATTCCAGATGGACGTGTATATCCGTCCTGCATAGCCGTTTTGGCACTAAACATGGGTATTTCATGGCTCACCTCGCTAACCGGCAGCACAGACCCGTCTGGGACAGCAGGGCGTACACATCGCGCTTCATGGCTACACCCTTGTCTGTAAATACGTTCCAGCTGCTGCCGAACTGTGCCGACACACCATTGATGCTGTAGCCCTGCAGGATGGTGTTTATCTCGTCTGTGTTCTCATACTCAAAGTCCGCCTGCTGGCAGACCACTTCCTGTATGGTTTCCTGCTGGAAGGCCGTCAGATTAGAAAATCCCCGGCCTACAATGCGGTTGTAGGTCAGGGAATCAATGTGACGGCTGGCCTGCTTAAGGGCCTTGTCCAGATCGTTCATGGGGATTACATTCCCCTTGTATGCGTCACAGTAGTACTCGTAGGTGACATAGGGTTCATAGGGCATATTACTCACCTGCCTTTTTACTCTCCGCTTTCTTTGCCGGTTCCTGCCTTGCGGCCCGGAGTGAAGCAAGTTCCTCCCTCAACGCTACATTTTCGGCATCCCTTTCAGTCGCCAGGCCCTGAAGGCGCTCAATCTCTTTCACTGCCTTCATGTATTCATCATAAGGTATTGTCTTTCCGCGTCCATATGCGGTCACTTGACCATCTTCACTCACAATATCAAAGCCTGCATCCTGATAGGACTTCTGCTGGCTTTCATCAATTGTGTACTCCTTATTTCCTTTTACTGCTCTCATATTACCTCCTTATGCTCCGGCTGCTTCCACATTCATGGCACACCCCTCAACCTTCTTTTCAAGAAGGAACAGGTCTCCGTAGCAACGGTTCTGATACAAATACCCATCTGCCGTCCTTGAATCTGTTCCTGGGGTAAACAGCTTGATATAGCTGTATTTATCCCGGCATACCACGCAAGAGGTATGAATCAGAATCCAGTTAATCTGCTTCGCATCAGAAGCAGCCACACATCCTGTAGTGAAGTCATACTTAGTCTTCATCCTGGCCGCAGGCACCATCTTAATGGTCACATCATCCAGGCTATGTACCTTACGGTTGATTGTGGACGGGGACGTTACGGTCATGACCCTCTGGAGTCCTTCCGCCTCCTTCACAATCTTATTCATGGTTGGGGTGACATACAGCATTCTCCCTTCTTCCGGGACGCCAGCCTCATCCATTCTCGCCATCTCCTCATCAAAAGCTTCCAAGAAGTTGGCTGCCGTGATGACATCAGTACTGATACGACCAGAATAAGTGGTCAGTTCTGCATGAAGTTTGGAATAACGATAGGAATCTTTTTCCGGGATAGCCTGTTCGGTCTCAAAGGTGTTCTGTATGTTTGCTACGGATAAGGTCAAGTTTGTTTCGTCAATGTCCATGGGGTCAATCCAGAACTCCACATCCCTGTCGTGTTCCAGTTTCTTTGCCTCCCAGTCATTGCTCAGGGTACCTACATTGAATCCCGGTGTCCTGGTATGGTCCTTGTACCCAGTCACCGTCATCCTTGGGAGTTTGATGGTCTGGGCATTGATAAATTTCACCTGCTGGTTACTCTGCGTTAAAGCATCAGAGCATAATTCCTTTGCATACTTCTGCTGGAGCAGCTGTGTAAAGGTCGTTGCATAATCATATACTGCCATTTCTTAATCCTCTCTTTCATTAAAGTCCGAACGCCTTTTTAAGGGCATCATCTGTTGCCTGGGTCTGTTGCTGCCCACTGGCTGCGCCCACCTGAATGAATCCGGTGGATCCTGGTGCCTGGGGTTTCAGTGCCGGCACGTCCTCCAGCACCTTGTTCAGGGCTGCCTTAAGTGCCTCATCATTGATTTTCCCATCCTGTCCCATGACCTGACTTAAATCAGCCATCTTGAGGACATAAGGGATTGTCTTGGCGTCAATTCCCAGGGATACCGCGGCCATGGTTGCCGCGGCCTGCATCTGTGCCTGTTGGGCGAGGGCCTGGGCTTGGGTGGCCTGCTGCTGTAACGCAGCCACATCTGGTTGTGATGCCGCCTTCTGCTGCTTGAATGCAGCAATCGCCTGCTCTACTTCTTCCTGGCTGAGTCCCTGCTGCTTGAAGTAGGCTTTCAGGGCCGTGTCCTCCTTAGCTGCCAGGGTTCCCTCCAGCATCTGCTGGATTTTGGCATAATCAATTATTGGGGATGCCGCCTGCTGGCTGGCCTGGGCTCCCTGCTGCTGGGTCTGTGCCCCTCCCCCTCCCTCGCCGCCTGCCCCGCCTGCGGGCTCTGCAAATAACTGTAAGTTCATTGGTAACATGTCTCTCATCGTCAATACCTCCATTTTAAGGGTGTCACCCTGTGATTTTCGTTTCATCCATTGTCATCAGTGTCACTGGCCACGCAGCAGTTTAAAGCCATGCTCGTGTTTGGGCGTAAAAATAGCACCCAGGATAATCCTGCGTGCTTATTCCTCAATTCTATCGATGCCATACTCTACTGCACACATGTGTTCAATTTTGCACCCTCTAAACTCATTCCATCCTGATACAAAATATGCGACATCAGCAGTGGCCAAATCCTTTATGCTTCTTGCTAAATATTCTAACGGCTTTGCATCCTTGGAGAAATCCGTATAGAAAGTGTCGATTACCTCCACTTCCTCTCCCAAATATTCTTTTGCTGACTGGATAGCTCTTTCTCTTTCAAAAAGAATCTGTTCGTCTGTCTTGTCTCTCATCGGCTGCGAAATAAATAACCTCTTCATTCTTATCCTCTCTTTCCGTTGCGATATCGCAACAAATAAAATACCACCAGCCATTAATGACTGGTGGGTTGAACTATGCCTAATTTGACATCTCAAACATATTGTAGTATAATATGGATAAGATATCTTTTAAAGAGGAACGGTACCTGACCCCCACTTATTGGGTTGGGCCATCGTTTCTCTTTAATTTTTTCTGATTAAGATTTTTCTTATTTGGTCATCCTTAATCAGTATGATTTTATCCACAAAGGCTGTGTGTCTCGACCAATAAATATCGTCTACCTGTTTATATATCTCATCCTCATCCAACGGACATTTTGAAATATCCAGGACAAAGTTGCCCGCCTGTCGTTTTTTCTTTGAAATCACATTATAAACCAGATTTTTGCTTGTCCCTGACAATTCTTTTAAATCATATGCCTCTCCTCTGAACATATAATCCGGCGTTGATATTCCAGGTGGATTCAAAACCCTGGGAACCATGGATATCTCGCCCCCAAGTTCACGTTCCAAAAGCTGCGCAACCTGTTTCTCCTTGTCTGAATAGTCCAACAACACATGCTTCCCATCAACCTTATATGTAGTGCCATTTGACGTATATTCAGATAAATCAACTATTTCATGCGAGTTTGGTGTTGCCCCTTTTATCCATTCTTCTGTAACATCCACTGACCTACCCATGCCGCCAGTCTTAAACTGGATGTCCTGCCACTCCTTCGCCCTCTGTCCGTACTGCTTTTTATTGTCCTCATCCAATGAATACTTAGCCAGCCGCCCATATCTTTCTGCCTGCCTTGATGCATACTGCTGCCCGGCCTCCTGTTTATTGGCCTGTCCGACCGCCTCCAGTTCCTTCTCACTCCAGGTATCGTCTGCTGTGGAGATGCCAGGGAAATAGGTTGTATGGCTGTCCTTGCACCTGGGATGATACAGTCCGGATGCTATGGCCCTGCTCATGAGGGGATACGGCCCATCGGATTTCTTGCCGCCGGACCAGACGTCGTCAATCAGGACCTTGCCAACAAATGGCAGGCACTTCGGACACGGGTTCCCGCGCTTGTTGACAATCACGGTGGTAATCCCCCATTCCTGCCGCTTCTCTCCCTCGCCCTGCAGGTAAGCCCGCTTGCTGGCCGTCCGGATGGCCATGTCGGCATAATCTGATAGGGTATGGCGGGCACCATTGGCATACTCCACACAGTTAAGGCCCCGTGAGAGCATATCCCTGGTAGCCATGTCCACGGCTTTTTCATAGGTACCGGCGCCGGTATTGGCATAAACCTGGGCATTGAAGATTGCCTTACGATAATCATCATTAGCTTTACGCAGGACAGCCGTCTCCGCCGCTTCCATGTCGTGGGTAGTGGCCTCGATCAATGCTTCCAGCTTCCGGTCATTCAGTTTAAAAAACTCGGCGGTGGCACCTTTGCTGATTTTCCTGGCTGGAAATCCTTTGCGGATGGCGTTCAGTATCTGAATTTCCTGCTGCATGTTTCCGGTCTGTCTGGCCTGTCTAATAAGCTCACCCATTTCCTTGTTGAGGTCCTGGAACCGGCTTCCAAAATGCTTCTGGTTCTCTCTCTTGTACTTCTCCAGGGCCTTAAGCTGTTCCGTCTGCCACATGGACCACTCAATACCCTCTTTGGTTTCCTCGGCCCGATGTCGGTCCATATTGCGTATCATAGACTTGATAAGCTCATCTTCTATGGCCTTGAAGGCGGCGCCGATATCGTATTCCGTCAACGGCATCACCTCCCGTTAGCATGTACCTTGAATCCTTGCGCCTTGAACTGTCTGGTCAGGTCCTTAAGCTGGGTCACGCTGCTACATTTATCGCAGCACAGCTCCGCATACCCCTGTCTCTCAATTGCGTAGATTCCCAATGGCACCTGCTCCCTTGCCACCTGCAGTAGGCCCTGGTACTCCTTCTGGCTCATCTGGTACAGACGGTTCATTACCTTGACCTTCATCTGGCTTTCCTCCCTTCATGTTAAGTCGAAAACTGCCAGCAGCCGTATTGATTCCGGGTTCTTCCACTTCCGCAATGCCCTGCTCTGCCTTCAATCGCGCTATCTCCTCTTGTTTCCATGCATCGTCCTTGCTGTCACCATACAACTCCTCTACCTGGGCCTCAACGCTCATCATTGGGGCACCAGGCCGGGCCTTGACCAGTGTCTCCACCTGGCTCTCAAAGGACGGATTTGCATACTCACCAAAGGGGATGTCTACTTTGACTTCCTCTACCCCTTTGCCGTTCAGAATATTGTAGGCGTTGATTGCTGCGCTGACCAGCTCAGGCAGTGTCTCCTGCAGAGCCTCCACAATAGCATTCCGGGTGTACAGGGTAGCTTTTTCCTTTTCGCGCTGCGCTTCGGCGTTGTCCAGCTTCTTGACATCGATACCCAAAGTGGACGGACTGATGACGCCCTGCAGGCATAAATCCAGGGCCGTGCAGTAGGATGCAAGGTAGCTGTCATGCGGGATGACCGGCTGTTCCGTGTTGACCTTGTTATCAGCCTTTTCGGACATATCGTTATCAGACGCAAAGTACCGGTTGTCAAATGGATTGGGCCGGATGACCTGCCCTGTCTCCGGGTCATGCGGCACCAGACAGTCCGGTATATACGTCCTGGCCCTTCCAGCCCTCAGGGCATCCATCCACTGGGACCAGGCTTCGTCGAAGGCGTCAAAGCTGTCCAGCTTACCATCAAAGATGCTGCCACCGCGTCCCTCATATTTGGTGGACTCATACACCTGCAGTGGCACGGCCAGGATGAGTGTGTCATCAAACTTCGTATCCTTTATTCCCTTGGTGGCATCGATGGCATTAAGGGGCACTGGCGTGTCACCCTTATACAACTCGTTACGTATATAGCCGTATCCATAATGCTCATACAGGACATACTGTTGATACCCGGCCTTATATGGCGTCTTGAACACAACTTCCTTCACACGGTCCCGGTTTCGGACAATCTCAACCCGCTCCCCTGGATACCACTCCAGGATTGGATACTCACTGACGGTCGTGTCAACCGTGACCTTGAAGGCGCCGTCCCCGATGTACAGGACCTCCTTCAAGGCCTTCTCCAGCTTACGAGTGAACTTATTATCCTTTGCAATGTCCTCCCACAGCTGCCGCTGCTGGTCGTTACCTGCAAAATCAAAATCATTCATGTCATCCAGGACAATGCCTGACAGGATACGGATAATCAGCCCGGGCAGGCCGGTATGTATCTTGCGCATCTCCATACCCGGTGTACACCTGCTGGCCCAGAACTTATATTTATCTGCATATTCCGGGGCCTGCTGGTACATCTGCTCCAGCTCGTTACCATCACCACGGTACCAGATGCGATTCCGGATGGCATTGGTCTCGAAGTCCAGGACCTCGTTAATCTGAATACAGTTCCCGCTGGCCGGCACCACGTTCAGCCAGGTACGAATGCCCCTCTTGATTGTCTCATTCATGCTGTTCAGCCACCTCATTTCTTCTCAGCCTCCTCGAATCCAATCAGGTTCCGGTATGGTATCCATGCATACTGATTGGCATTAATGGTATGGTCGTTCCTGTCCTCCGGCTTGTCCTTCTCGTCATCCCAGCTGTACCGATCCAGTTCGGATAGATGTTCCGCGCAGGTATCCACCACCAGGTAACAGCCCTGCTGTATCCAGCCCAGCTGCAGGTTGATACGGTCCAGAACCTCCGGTCGCTTATATGAATCATAAAAATTATACAGGCAGCCTTTAAGCCGCCTATACTTGCGTAGCTCTGTGATGGTTGCCTGGTCCGCATTGTCTATATACACATCCTTGGCAAAACCCCAGTCCTTGCGGCACTGCTCCAGGAAAGACACAAACTTAACCGCTGTATCACTGGGGGCCAGCGGGACATCCAGTTTGGCGTTGTTATAGACCTTCTCAGCCAGAGTGACAAGCTTCCGGTCATCCGTAATCCCCTGAAATATCATTGCTATGGTATCCGGGGACTTGCTAGAATAGGACGTATCCAGGGCTGCTGTGAGCTTCTTGAATTTCAGTGTCATGGCCTGCTGGACCGTGATGACATGCTTGGACCGCTCAAAGTTGGAGAAAATAAGGCCGGTTGCCTTACCACGCAGGCCTTGAATCTTATTCTTCCAGATTTTCGTTCCTTTGGGCGTATTCGTCATAATCTGGTCCAGCTTCTCCTTACTCAGGCCCAGGTTATGGGCGAAAGAAAAGAACCAATGCACCCAGCCGGGTTTTGGTTCCTCCTGTAATTCATCCATTATCTCTTTTGGTGTTTCATCTCTCCACTCAGGCAGTGGCCTGGAACAGTTGATATACTCCTTATACACATCCAGGCCCGGGTCATCCGGGTTGAGCGTGGCCATCAGGTAATCGCTTCTCATGGCGGCCTCACGCACAAACTCAATGTCTGCCGTGTTAATCTCATCAATGTACAAGCATCCGTACTGGCCGCCCAGTGCATCCTTCCACTTGCGCTTGTTGCCGTAGCCGACAACAAAGATAATCTTATCGCCGCCGGATGTGTGGAAGAGGATGTGAGGCATGTTATAGCCACCTCCACCGTTACCCTTATATTCCACCAGCACGCCAAAGTCATCCAGTATGCCCAGGTCCTTCTGGATGATGTTCTTTTCAGCGGCGCCTGTATCATCCGCAGCCAGGATGTGCAGCTTTTTGGGCGATTCGGCCACCTTGAGCATGAATTTAAACAACCCTACTGTAGTCTTGCCGGCAGCCGTGGTGCCTTCCAGGAACTCCACCGGGGCGTCACAGCGCAGGAACGCCTTGTACTTATCCGACAGCAGCAATCTCTCCGCACTCATTAGCCACCGCCACGCATCTGCTGGAGCAGGTCATCAAGCTTGGTCTTTTCAGTATCCAAGCCGCCGGATAACTCCAGCTTATCCTTGAACATTCCCAGGTGCCGACCCAGGAGCTCCAGGGCTCTTACCCTGTCATAGGTTTCCACGTTTATTCCAAACTTAGTTTCTTTGATTGCGGAGATAGCCGCCCGCTTCTCCTCTGGCAGTTCTTCGGTCGGGATTATTCGAACCACATCCCTTGTCTGCATCTGACCGGTATCAGGATCCACCACATAAGAGTTGTTCCGGATAACCGGCTCCCGCACAACATGTGCAAAATCGGTGCCGTTTGCACTGGCAATCCTCCGCAGCTCCTCCAGCACCCAATCTTGGGTAATCTCAGTACGCCTTTCCCGGTCCTTCATGCGCTCCTGGATATATTCCGCAACCTTAGTATTTCTTAGCAGCTTACTACCGTTGACCGCCGCGGCCTCATCCTTCTTGCAGCTCGGATACGCAACCTTGTAAGCCCTGGTGGCATTAAGGTCTATCAGGTATTCATCTGCAAATATCTTCTGTTTTGGCGTTAATGCCATCTGGCTCACCTCCAATCGTTTTGGTAAAGAAAAAGAGCCACCCAGAGGTGGCTCAAATCATAGTCATAATTGAATATTGTTTATTCTCGATTCCAGTTAATAAAAAACGTCCCTAACGTTCCACAGAATCCGGCTGATCGTATTATTTTATAGGCAAAATCATTATTTTTGAATGCGCCATTGTACATCAATGAAACAAAGAATACTATAATGATAAGCATAATCATACACCATGCCAAAATTCTGCAGCATCTATAGGTGCTTTCTTTAGTTGCATTTTTCATAGCCAAAATCAATGCCGTAACAAATCCCACATATACACTAATCATAGTTGCGTCGTTAGTATATAGATATGTTATCCATAAATTAATTATCAACCCGATAATAATCACTCCAGTTATTACATAGAAAATATCATACTTTTTCATTTAATTTCTCCAATCATTTTCTCCCATCATACACCATAATTTGACAAAAGTAAAGCCCCCACCATACCAGCAAGGACTAATCCAAAGGAGATAATCTGTGTATCTGGAAAACGTCATGGGGGATAAAACCAGATACCTCACCGCTTGCGTACCCTGCGGCATTGTCCCGTTAAAGCACAGGTCTGTCTTATGAGGGATTACATAATACCGGTTAATCAGCCACCAGGGTATGACACCTGGCAGCCGTCGCTTAAATGGGGAGGATGCAAAACCAGTAAGCTTTCCGCTTCATCCAATTTTGCATATTACAATTATAAATCGTCCAAAAGGACTTATCAAGGACATCATTTTGACGCAGTTTGTCAAGCCCTTAATCAAGCATAATTGCATCCGCTCCAAACAGATATATGCTCAGTATCCCAGTGAGCTCCGTCACCCACCGTCTTGCCGTTCTATCTGAACAATTCAAAAGCTCTCCAATTTCGTCAGGCTCCATACCATCAAAGTACCTATACTTAAAGGCCAGATACTTCTCATGCGTATTCTTCCGACACTCCTCATCCTCCAGGAGCTTCAAACACTTGTCTATGTGTCCTATCATGACAATGCTCCGGAGCTTACTCTTAAGAATGCTGTTGATAAAGATATCTTCCTCTGTGAACTCCTCCAGTTCATCGCCATTATCCATGTCGGACAGTTCTGCCACTCCCTCCTCCACGCTCTGACAGATGCGGTTATAATTCTCCATCAGCTTCTTGGTGTTCTGGAATACCTTTATTCTCTTTTCCCTCCGGAGTTGCTTCTCATGCTCCTTAAGGGCTTCCCTTGCGGCCAGCCTGGCCACTTCCTCCAATGCTTCCGTCTGTTTCATCGACATCACCTCCTCCCGCATCCAGCCACGGACACGCCCAGCACCCGTACCGTATCCTTCCCTTGTTCGTCCTCTGGCCATCACACCCGCGGCGCCCGTTGTCTATGTAGCACTGTCTCATAATACCGTATCACTCCCTTCGGCGGCC
>NZ_AUJR01000072.1 GCF_000424325.1 [Clostridium] clostridioforme AGR2157 | reverse complement strand
GTAATCGTCGGAATCAGAACGTTCCGATTTTTCATAACCGAGGTGGTCATCCATCTCAGCCTCCATCATCTCTTTCAGGGTACTTCCCAGAAGGTCTTTCAGGGCCTCCTGGATGTCCTCAGCAGTCTGGATGTCATACTCCTCCAACAACTGATGGACAATGTTCCTTTTGCCCTCCGTCATAACTACCTTGTGTACAGGTTGCTTTTCTCTTCTCGCCATAATAATAGGCCTGCTTATGATAATAGATTTTATCATAGAAGACCTACTGCTTGATAGCTATTTACAGAAAAACTTTCATACTCCCCAGTTGCAAATAAATACTCCTGTCTCTTTGCATCCCCTTTCCATTTTACGTTTTATTAATCCGCACCGTCTGTTTTTCAAAATCGAAATCCTCTGGTGTGAGGGCAAGCAGCTCGCCATCCCGGATTCCGGTCCAGTACAGCATTTCAAAAGCGTAATAAGATCTGGGCTTGCCCATCATAGTCTAAGCATGTTTCAGATATTGTTCCTTTGTCCAGAACTTGATTTCCTTCGGAACCTCTTTTCCCATGCTCCCCGTTGAGCTTGGCGAGCTTTTGGGGTTCCTCGGAAAGACTTCGGATGTTCGTGTGGCACAGTATGAAACAGAAGCCAGAACTCCCAAAGCTGACCTGATCAAAAAAATGGCACAGATCTTCGATATCAGCCCAAGAGCAATCAATGTTCCGGACATTGACTCCTATCTTGGTCTTATGCACACCCTCTTTGCACTGGAAGATATGTATGGAATCAAAATCGGAGAAATCGAAGGAGAACTCTCTCTCCGCCTTGACCAGGAACACAAGAAATATCAGCATCTGTTCACACCTTTTCTTGCATGGCAGCAAATGGCTGCAAAACTGGAATCCGGAGAAATCAGCCAGAAATAACTTCGTGTATCATTGCCCCTCTTTAAGCGAGCTTAATCGGTGCATGATCCACTCAGTTGCTGTTCGGATTGTTGCCAAATCGTTGCCAAAACTTAACGGATTTTGTTTGGAATCCGCATAAATACTAGGCTTATTTTTGCAAAATCCTATTCGAACTCGCAAAGTTTTTTATTTTAATCTTGTTTTTCTATATTTATCTATACCACTCCGTATAGATATTACTCGTATTCCTCACACTATTTTTCTTTATTGTTATGGTATCCGGTGGCTTGCACCCTCCTTTGCAAACCGGTACTACCAATCAAAGAATAATGAGAAAATGGTTTACCAATCCATGTGTATATTATGACTCTGATTTGAGAAATTTGCGTTCACTTTTTTATGATAAACATCCGCATATTTAACCGTAACAATAGTCGCTACTGTTTTCCGCAACATTTCTTATACTTTTTGCCACTTCCACATGGACAGGGATCATTTGGATATATTTTTTTCTCTTTTACAACCGGAATCTGTTTTGGTGCCGTAAATTCATCAAAAATTTCATCTTCATCCATTTCCCATTTTTTAATCGAGTTCTCGAATGTGTCTAACTGCTGCTGATACCATTTGCTTTCGTTTTCTTTTCCGACATAATCGGCTAATTGCCGCGCACGCATAAAGAGAATCGAATTATCCACGTAACACGAAACACCCCATGTCACTTTTCTTACCACTTCATACGCTTTCTCTGCATCTCCATTTTCAAAAAGAATCCAGCTAAAGCTATTGGTTCCATTTACGTTTTGCGAGTCATCCATCAGCCAATTTTCATAATATTCATATGCCTCCGCTGTTTTTCCTTCCCGAAAAAGGGATTCGCCAATGCCGCACCGAAAACAGCTGTCGTCTTCGTCTTGCCAATCAAACATCTCCAATATCTTTTGGCAGAACGCAATTCTTTCCCCATATTTTCCTGCATTTCCCAGTTCCATCTCATAGTCCTGAAGCCAGCCGTCAATCGGATATACATAATCCTGTGACTCCATCAGACCATAAAGTGTCTCTGTTTCCGGAACCTGTTTCATAACAGATTCAAAAATATCCCACGCTTCCTGCCAAAAACACAGGCCTTCTGCTGCCTTTTGTTCTTCAAAAGATTCATATCCTTTTTGAACCAACTCATCCCACTTATCCCATTCCGTTCTTATGTGATGATCGTCCTCATAATCAATACTTTGCCTTAACATCTCCTCAAGGCTGCTTTTATACTTTTCTTCATCAAAAGCCTGTCCCTTTTTCAAAATATCATAAATTTCTGTAAGTACAACTGCTCCGATTTTATCCTTTGCTTCTGACTTTGAATACCCGGCATCCAACAGTTTGTCATATGTATTCTTCGTGCATGGAGGATCGTTTGCTTTTAACTGATTATCCACCACCTCCAAAATGCTCTTCTTCAGTCTTAAATTCGCCACTATTTTACCGTCCTTTCCAAAAGTATTTTTATCAGTTATGCTTTAAAACTTCCAATGCCCTTAATAGTAATTTTTTTCTCCTGTGTTCTTCCAAAAATGTCTTATATCCGGCATTCCATTAATGGTATCGTAATTTAAGACGAAAAAGCAGAATATGCCAAAAAAGTTGGCAACTTACCATGCAGGTGGATTGGTTGAAAAAAATCTGAAGAAACGCTTGGACCTGACTATGAGAGTAAATTTAGTCCGAAACCTTTCGGTAAAGAACTCCCTGTCAAAACAGGGGCTGCTCTTCTTGATATCAACCGCACTAGCGTGTATTACAGCGGGACACCCGTATCTCATGAGGAATTAGACTGCAAAGCGCTCATAGACCGTTTACATACGGATAATCCAGCCTGGGGTGCCCGACAGATGTCTTCACAGTTGAAAATGCGTGGTCATAAAATCGGGCGCCGAAAAATTCTGCTATCAACTGTCAGACTCCAGCGTCCCGCTACTATCCGGCACTGTTGATTGATTATGCGGCTTAGGGATAGCATTCTTCCCCCTCCTCAACTACATATCATAGTCTTTTGGTTCTGAGCCAAATGTAACCTTGCATACAGATAATTTGCCCTCTGATATGCGTTCAAAAACGCCTACCCAAAATGGTTCCTCAAAAAATACTGTCAGTCTGCCCGAAACTTTGTCCATGACAATTCCTCCTTAAAATGATTGTAATGAACAAAGAACGGACGACCCTAAGGAGGGAGGGCTACTTACACCAAATCGGTGCGACTGGAGTACCTACCAGTTCTGCAAGGTTGCCTTGCGTTGTGTTTTTATCTTTGCCCCTATATATTACCACATAAGCGCCCATTTTTCCACAAAAATATGGCAATCCACATATAACTGCAAACTGCCATATTATCATTTCCCTTATCTGTTTTAACTTACATGGTGCTAGCACCATGTAAAATTTTCTCCCTTTTGCACAAAAATCAGAAGTCCTTCTTTTTCACGGGGCGGATCGCCTTGGGCTGGTCGATAGAAAGCCCCTCCAGGAGCCAGCGGTATTCCTGCCGGGTAAGGTTCCTTACTTGGGAGGAATTCCTTGGCCACTGGAAACGGCCGTTATCCAGTCTTTTATACAGAAGGCAGAAGCCGTCTTTTTCAAAATGCAGTGCCTTATTCGGTCACAGCGTCTCCCACAAAAAAGAAACAGGGAATTGCTGTAGGGATCCATTTCATAGGTATCCCGGATGATGGCCATCAATCCATTAAAGCCATCTAAAGAGGGAATTAGCAATAACGTATCTATATATCTACTAATAGGTTCAATCCTATCGTCACAATTAATTTGAGTGATTTTATCTAAAATTGAGTCTTTAAAATACCGTGTAGTTTTATTACTCCAATTATAGATTGGACATTTTCTAATTTCTCTTTCAAATAATGCAGATAAGACTAAAGCACAGCTAAAAAACAGCTTCTTATCAAATAATTTTTCGGCTTCAATCCACCAATTATTTTTCTCAACTTCAAATCGCGCATATCCCCTTATATGATTCAATAACTGATAATTATTGTGCACAAAAATAATCTTTTATCTTTTCTTTTTTCCCATTTTGCAACAACTTATACCATGTATCATACCAAGTTTCCTCATTATTAGGTTCCCAAAAAGGAGAGATAACCCACCCATTTTGCCCTAATTCTCTACATTTATTCCGTATTTTATTTGAAACATTATTTGAAAAATCTGTATCTATCCCCACATCTGCCAAAAATTCATTTTGCTTTTCCACTCGATCCGTGCCATTAATACCTATGACTTTTCTCGCTTTCTGCTCAATCTCTCTGGCAGTATGCTCACTCGTCAACATCAGATGATTCCCAGCGATTGTATATTCCCGTTCTATGTATTCCTCTGTTATCGGAAACATATCCTGTATCAGAAATGCGCTCTCCCGGCTGTCATCCAGTTTGACGATATGGAGAATATCGCAGGGTTTCCCGGCTTTTACTTTTTTCTCCATAATCCGTCTGTATTTATCAATGCGGCTGGACAATGGTATCATCCAGTATATCCCGGTACTTGAATCTTCAAAGCAATAATAATGCGGTCTGTTTCCCGCCTTATTCCCTTTGAGATATGGGTCTGGCATATCCTCAAAATTTGTCCTTGATAATATAAAAGCCTGTTTTCTTCATTTGCCTGTCCTCATTATGGAAAAAGTCCCCCACCTTGCGGCGAAGGACTATACTTTCAACCCAACCATTTATATACCGCATATCGGTCAGCGGTAAACTTTCAACCCGACCATTTATATACCACATATCGGTCAGTGGTAAACTTTCTTTGTACCTACATTCTAGCAAGTGCAAAGAGGAAAGTCAATAAGGCTTTCCATTAAAATTTTATGCAAATAGCCGCTAATTATTCCCGTTACGCAACAAAAACCGCATTTGAGTAATAAAGGTATAAAGTATCACCAACGCCATTTTTGCACTCTCAAACCCTTATAAAATAAGCATTCCAGATACCCTAAAGCGTAACAATAGACAATATGCAACTTAATTGAGAAAAGCCGGGGCAGGCGTTACCTGCCCCTATGCTTTTCTTTCCTTTTCTGCTGTTTCAGTTCAAACTGCCGCTGTTTCTCTGCTTCCCGTTGCTCCCGGCTCACAGTCTTGCGTTCAGTTTTCAACTGCTCCTGCTGTAATTTCAAAGCCTATTGCGATTTTGTGCCTATCCCGGTGTTCTGCACCTGTTTCCGCACTTCCCGCTGTACCCGTTTCGGATTGCGAGCAACTTCCATCAGTTGCCACAGCCAGACTAAATTTCAGCCGATAGTAATTTTTCAGAACAAAATCGTATATCTCATAGTCCTTTGGTTCTGCTCCAAATGTGATTTTGCACACAGATAACTTTCCCTCCGATATTCGTTCAAACACGCCTATCCAGAATGGTTCTTCAAAAAATACTGTCAGTCTGCCCGCTATTTTGTCCATGACAATTCCTCCTTGAAAATTGTAATGCACAAAGAACGGACGACCCAAGGAGGGAGGGCTACTTACACCAAATCGGTGCGACTGGACTACCTACCAGTTCTACAAGATTACCTCGCGTTGTGTTTTTATCTTTGCTCCTATATGTTACCACATAAATGTCCATTTTTCCATAAAAATGTGGCAATCCGCTTATTAGTGCAAACTGCCACATTATCACACTTTTCTTATTTGTTTTAACTGACACGGTGCTGACATCATGTTCAAATCAAAATCATTACTAAGAAAGCTATTGTCCTATCTTCCTCACAAACCGAATTTGCGGCATTCTTAAATAAGTTCTAACGCTTTTTTATACAATGGGTCTAATTCACACCCACAACTTCCACATTCTTTATCAGCCTGTTTAATTGCTGATACTAGATAAAGACCATGACAACACAGGTATCGCAGTTTAAACTTGTATTGGAGAAGAATGAGGGAAATTGGAAGATTGTTAAATAAGTCAAGACTGATAAATTATCAAATGATTAAATATTGACAACAGTAAAATATATGATATTATATAAAATATAATTATATTATTTAAATATATTGTGTTTTTATCATTATTGATGGAGTTCAATATAAGGAGGAGATTTGATTGTTTGATTTTAAAATGCCGAGATATGTAACTTTTATAATTATACCATTGGCTTTCAGTACGATTGCTGTTGGATGTTCAAATACTGAAAAACTTAAACAGGAGCAATTAGCGACAGCAATAAATAGTACAGGAAAAACTGAGGTACATACATCAGAACCACCATCAAATTTTAATATGCAGGCCACTCCTGCCAGGTTGTCTGTAAATACAAAGATTGCAACCGACATGCCGGTTTTAGACTTTGCGGATGACAACATTATTATAATGCATGATTATTTTGGGTTATTTATTTACAATCTGAACACTGGTGAAATAGAGGATAGTATTGACTTACAGGCATTAGGATATGATTTTAGTAATGATTCTTCCTGTAGGATATCAGTCAGTCCAAATGCTGACACTATATGGATATGGTCTGTATCCTCTGAGCTTCCATATGAATATGACCGTATATCCAGA
This sequence comes from [Clostridium] clostridioforme AGR2157, assembly GCF_000424325.1. Classification (GTDB taxonomy): domain Bacteria; phylum Bacillota; class Clostridia; order Lachnospirales; family Lachnospiraceae; genus Enterocloster; species Enterocloster clostridioformis_A. The sequence goes on along the minus strand of NZ_AUJR01000072.1, from coordinate 12,240 downwards.
AAATTAACCGTAACAAACGATGTTTCTGAAAAAAACATATTTGAAGACTTTGTTTTAACAAAAGACATCCCACCTGAGCAACTATCTGTAAAGCCATATCGTTGTAGTAAAAAATCAGTTTTATTTACTGACGGGAGTTATGGCATATTGAATGTTAGAAATGAAAAAATTACAGGAATATCATATATTAGAGACGGCAAGGAGTGGGTATTATTCAGCGACAAAAATTGTACTATGCCGGAACTTTCAAGACAAGACGATTTTTTTTATGAACAATTCGTTAATGAGGGGGCAAAGTCGGCCTCTTCGTTAATATTCTCTTATTGTACTATGATAAATTATGGTGAATATGCCGGTATTTGTGCATTATCTGAAGGTATAGAATATTCGGAAGAATTACAAAAAGAGTGGAATGCTCTGCAATTAACTGCAAGTAGTGAAGAAATAAAGACCACGAATGATAAAGCCTGTTTTAAAGTGTATATCATATCCTCTGATTCATCACCAAATAGCAGTTTGCTTCAAGGTACAAATGAAAAATATGTATACTTAAAAAAGGACTTGACAAATGGTTGGTATGTTGAAGGTTTTTGGAATGATACAGTTCCTAATGAGGAGTGGTGGAGTTGAATCAATCTGTTTGGGCATTTTTATGGTTTATAACCATTGGATGAAAAGAGAAAGAAATATTTATAACAACAGCATACCGTTGCATAAAATGGTGCATTTATTACATGAATTACGAGAGGAGGATAACGTACAAAGAGATGAAGGAGGAAGAAAATGAAACGTATTATAAGCCTTTTGCTTTCTACAATATGCACAGTTATGATGATTAGTACATTAGCTTTTGCCACTGAAACATCATTGGAAGATGCCGGGTCAACGGTTGTTCGCTTGAATAGGCGTGAATATGACACGCTTTATGTAAAAACAGATGGAGGAAATCTAAATGTACGTTCAGGAGCAGGTACAGAGTATGCAATCGTTGGAAAACTTGCCAACGGAACCAAAATTGATGGATGGAGTATTTTCGGCAGGGTTGACAGTGAGGGACGTTCCTGGACAAATATCACGGCAAAAGATATCAATGGAAAGTCAGTTACAGGCTGGGTTTTAGATGATTATCTTACAGCCACGCCGCCTTCACGTGCTGTTCCTGTTGGGATTGGTCCTGATGTTGGTTAGTTTGCATAAGTAACTGTTAAAATAGTACTTTCTCTCGTAAAAAGAATTCAGACAAAATGCACCATAAAAAAGAAATTGTGGGAGATTCCTTATCTAAAGGGGTCTCCCCTTTTCGTCTTCATATTACTATAAAAATATGGAATCACAAAAGAGATAAGATTAATGGATTAATATGTAGTCCAAAGATTTTTAATATTATGAACAGATTATGTATTAACAAAAATACGAATATATGGTATTATATAAATATAATTATATTAACAAATACGCAGAAAGGAGGGGAATTTATGGCTAGACCTGCCGAAGCACCTTTAGATTATCTGGGTGGAAAGAAAAAACTTTCTGCTACAGAGTTTGAATTTATGAAATTTATTTGGAAACATCCGGAAGGTGTCAGTAGTGAGGAAATCTATCAGGCATTTCCGCAAGCAAGAGGTACAAAAAGTACGATTTTGTATCATCTTTCTGAAAAGGGCTATGTTGATAAAAAGCAAAGTGGACTTCATCATTTCTATACGGTTTTAGTCACACAGGAAGAATATGAGCAGGCATTACTTCGACAACAGATTGAGGGGGTACTGGGTAATACTTCCTTTGAGCGCCTAGTTGCTGCCTTCTGTGGAAAGGCATTGTCAAAAGCACAGATAGAAAAAACCAGAAATCTTTTAAAGGAGCTGGAAGATGAGCTGGAAGATAAGTGACATTTTGGCACTATTAGTAACGATTTTTGTCTCATTGAATATTTTAATATCGGTTATATCCCTTTCCGGAAAACATCTGGAAAGAAGAATGGACATGGGTCATTTAAGTTTGTTTTTAAAAATGGTTGTAGTATTCAGTGCCTTTGGTATGCCGGTATTGGCCGGTTTAATTTTGTATAAATTCGTTTTTGGGGAAAGAATTTATTTGGTCAGTGATGATTTGCTTTATATGGATACCATTCACAAAAGTTCAATTAGCTACGGAACACCTTGGGGAAATCACTGGATATCTCTGCTACTTTTTCTCGTCTGGTTTTTTGGATTTATCTATTATGGTATCTTCAAATATGCAAAGGACAGAAGGATTCTCAAAAAACTGGAAAAATGCAGTAAGTATACTCAGGATAAACTTCTAATAGAGATAAAAAGAGAGGTAATGGATGAATTAGGTCTGAAGGGTCCGGTGTTGTTATTATCGAATGGTATAATCAAGTCTCCTTTTATGACAGGAATATTTGAACAGAAAATTTTCTTGCCGGAGAGTAATTACACGCAGAAAGAGTGGGGATTGCTGTTAAAGCATGAGTTGGTTCACTGCAAAAATCAGGATTATTTTTTTCGCAGACTTGTGTTTATTTTATGCGCTCTGCATTGGTTTAATCCGCTTATTTACAGACTAACAGATTATTTTGTTGAAGTAAATGAAATGGCCTGCGATGAGAAAGTGCTTAATCGTCAGCCCGTCAAAAGACATACTATGTATGCGGAACTAATTTTACAAATACAGGAAAAAGAGCTTGGTTTAGCTACGGTGTCGCTTACCGGCCATACGGTAAACGGTTTGGAAAGGAGAATCAGAAATATCATGAAAAAGACTGAAAAAACAAAGAGAATATCATTTGCTGTGTTGGTAATGTCAATGGTTTTGATGTGTCCCCTTACAGTGTTTGCTGCTTCTTGGGGTATGTCAAATTTACAGGATTTAGTGGTAAAGAAACTTTGGATTACGGAAGTTGAAGTCCAGCAGGAATCTACAGAATTGCCTGAGAAGACGGAATTTCACTATTCGGAAGATGTAATAGAATACCCGATGCAGATAAATCCAAAGGGAGTAACGTCAATTGATATAACGATTGATGGAAAAAATGTGAAGTATGGAGATAGTCTTTCTTTGACCTCAGGTAATAAAGTGGCCTTTATACTACAATCAGATAGTAGTTCTGACAGTTTTAAGGCGGGACTTGAGGATTCCAAAGGCAAGAGAATATATGTTCAGACTTCTAAAGGATGGATTGACCATACATTTTCAATCGAGCAATCTGGAAGCTATAAAATATTCTTGGAGGGTACTACGTCAAAGAGCATACATGTTACCGGAAGCATAACTATATTAAAATAAACAGTCTCAATATAATGCCATTGAAAGTATGTCTCCTGAGGTAGCGGCTAGAGAAAAGAGGTGGATTCCAATGGGGAATTACAAATAGAGTAGTGTCTATTAAAAATTTTCGATTTTTATTTCAATATTTTTAATGGTTTGTTTACCTATAAGTGCATATGCAGATACTTTTTCAGTTCAGATGGTCCTCACCGATGGGAGACATCTTGATTTTGTTGATGACAGCAATCCAAATTATGAGGCGATAATCATTAATGCCGATGTAAGAGGAAGCGGTAAAGCGGTACATATCGAGGTGATTTTGATATGACCGGTGGGATTTATACGAAGCAAAACTGGGTAGTTTCAGATACGCCTACTTCCATTTCTTTTTATTCTGTGGGTCTTTCACATATCCGTAGGGCGGATTGCTGGCGATATGTTCCCCGGCTTCCCCACGCATTTTGACGACTGCCCGGATTTTTTTGCTTGTGTCTTTAGCGTAATAATCGTTGAATACATTTTTGAACACAGCGAAGTCGTTTTCGCCCTTTGCGCTGTCCACATCATCGTTGATGGCGATAAAACGGACGTCATAGGCGGGGAAAATGAAATCCTGCAAACGCCCCATATAGGAATACTCCCGGCCAAGGCGGGAGAGGTCTTTGACAATCAGGGTGGAAACAGAATAGTCCTCCACATATTTCATCATTTCCTGAAAGCCGGGTCTCTGAAAATTCGTTCCTGAGAAACCGTCGTCCACGAAAAACATAGGATTGCGGAATCCATGTTCCGCCGCATATTTGGACAATAGCGACTTTTGGTTGGTAATGGAATTACTCTCCCCATCGAGAGCATCGTCCTGGCTTAAACGGCAATATAACGCTGTGATTTTATCTGGCTGTTGGTTCATAGTAGCTCCTTTCCTTCCGTGTATCGGGATAGCAGCCAGGTAAACGGTTGCCTATATTATAACGCGCCGTTCCTCTTTTATCAGTAGCTTTCATTCGGTTTCCTCCAAATTTCCTGCCATGATACGGCGCAGCTTGTCCAGTACGCTTTCTGCGTCTCCCTCTGCGTAATGGGGAATGGTGTGGTAGACGGTATTCCTTTCAACGGCAATCATTTCTTCTGTGCTGAAATCAAACTCGAAAACGCCGTCTTTGAAATGCTCCGCCACACGCTCGGCAATTTCCGGTTTCAGATTTTTGGGAAGTTCGCTTAAATCCGCAGGCTTACGCAATCCCATCACGCTCCTTCCTTACAGGCAAAATATTCAGCGTAATGACCGCCGGACGGCCAAGTCCCTGCTTTTTGCGGATGATCAGGCCGCTGCGTTCTAATTCCTGAAACGCTCTGGTCGCCACCTGCCGGCTCCTATGCAGTTTTTCTTTGGCCTCCTCCAATGTGAAGTAAAGGCGAATCCGCCCGTCCGGTTCTATGTATCCGTTTTCTCTGGAAATGCCCGCCCGGTCTAAGAGCATGGCATACAGTACCTTTGCGTCATTGGATAAGTCCATCGGCACCAGAAACCGGGGGAAGGGCAGATAGGGCGGTACGCCGCTGTCCTCCTTGTAAGGCGTCAAAATATAATTTTGCATCATGTACTCCTTTCCATCAATCCATCCCTGATTGATTGGATTGATATTGACTATCTTGTTATTAACTTCTTCTCTTTAATTTCCGTCTAAATATGGGCTGTCAAAACTGTCTGGAAATCCGGCGCCGGAAAGAGAGGAACAGGGCTGCCCGGAGCGTCAGGTTTTCCAGTCTCTGAAAATCCAGTATTGGAGAATCCCATATAGGCGGACATGGCAAAAGCGATAAACTGGCAGAATCGAAATCAATACCTGAATGGGAAAATCCCGTTTAGGTCAAAATCGTCCTGCGGACAGTTAAAAGCAAGTTTTAGAGAGGTATAAGGGATTTATCCCACATACCCGCTGACCGTAGCTTGAAACACCAGCAGATTCAAGGCTTTTTCGCTTCTAATTGTCCGCATGGGAACCTCCTTTTCCTGTCGCTGGCTGTTTTCTGTCTGCGGTGGACTTTCTTTGCGCAGAGTTTACAGTATTTCGCCCGGTTGGAACCGGGGAGGAATGATTGGCCGCAGACCACGCAGCGTTTTAATTCCCCCGAAACAGCAGCACCGTTTCCAGCGATCCGTCCAGCGGCAGGACAGCTCGGCGGAACCATTTGCAGAGAAGCGAATAAGAAATACTCTGGACGCAGACACATTCCTCCCCATCGTCCAGAAGAATACAGTTTCCGTTATCGTAGTTGCAACATTTATGTACTAACTTATGCATCTGGCGGTACTGCGGATAATTCATAACCGGAATCTGATCGTGGATAAAAACACCTCCTTCCTGACCGTAAAAAATGTCCCTCTACTATACAGTTCATTTTTGAGGGTAAATAGGACGGTCAATTTTGCACAAAAATATCTTTCTACTATTCAGTTCATTTTTGGGGCAAAATGACGGGGGTATTTTGCAAATTTCACAAAAAATTCATAATTGCCGTGTGCGGGTAAGCGGTTATAAAATATCCCCTCATATATCCGTTCATTTTTTAGCGGAAAGTTGCCGTCTGCATGAAAATTTGTCAAAAAAATTCCGCCGCAGTTGTTCCTACGACGGATTTTTATGGAGCAGGCAGATGTTCAAATTTATAACCAATTCCAGAAACACTCTCGATATAATTTGGCAGATTGGGTTCAAATCTTAGTTTCTTCCGAAGTTTGCTCACATGGTTATGGATTGCTTTTCTCGAATAGAAATTATAATCCTCTTTCCAGACTATATCGGTAATGAATTCATAAGTAAAAACACGCTTCGGATTGGCAGCCAGTAATGCCAGTATGTCAAATTCTTTGCCTGTCAGGGAGATAACCCGCTCCCGGACTCTTACAATACGGTGCTCCAGACAAAGATAAAGTTCTCCTTCCTGTATTTCTGTCAGGGCATTTTTTATTATTTGGGGTGAAGCATGATAGGGATTGCGAACAAATTCAGAATCATTTTCCTGCTCTAAAATATATTGCGCCAGTTCTTTTTTCTGTTCCGCATCAAGAAGCATAAACAGCTTTTCTCCTATTTGCCTGCCGGATTCTGCTAAATCAAAAACAGCTAATGTCCCATCACATCATCACCTCCAATGTTTTGTTATACATTTTTTAGACAATCTGGAAATTAAGAACCGACGCGACAGCGACGGTTCTTAAATCAATCTCAAACCGCAACTCTATTATGCCACCTGATGTTTGCAATAGGAATGAAGTGCCAAGAACATAAACACGAATACTTCAATTCCTGCTGAAATCAAAATAACATAAGGTGTCCAGAAACTCATTCCACCGATATGCAGATAATTGAAATTCGCAAGCTGATAAAGGAAGTTGTTCTGCATACCAATTCCGGCAGATGGCAGTATGGTAAAAAGCCATGTTGCACCACCCATCGCTGCATAAGCAAAAAGCGGCATAAGAAGAACTACAATAGAAATCAGCAAAACTGTCAATGTATCTTTGCACTTTGCAGACAGGAATAGTGTACAGCTAACTGTTGCTAATACTGAGAGCAAGCCTGCTGCGGCAAGAATAATCTGCAACTGTCCTAGGTTGATGTTTGGCAGGTTGATGATAGAGTATAGCATTTGGAACGATGTTTTTAAGCAGTCCATCCCGAACGCTACGTTCAAAATCAGAATGTGTACCGTAATCCCAACAAGGAAAGTAACAATGAAAAGCGTAAATGCCGCCAAAATTTTGGTGACTGCCAATCGTGTACGCCCATGCTTGGTGGTTCGCAGAATACTGTCACCGCCCGTTTGGTATTCTCCGGCGAAAGTAGGCGCTGCGATTGCCACGCACAGAATAGCAAGGAACAAAATATAAAACTCAATATAATCAAATGCATCCTTAGAAATTCCAGAGTGCAGATAAAATGGCTTATCAAGTTCTGAATATTTTTCAAGAGCCTTTTGCTGTGCGGTTTCATATTCTCTTTGTTCATTCCGCATAACATCACGCAAATGTTCCGCGCATTTTTCATAGTAGGTTTGGTCGATGGCATTTGGGTCAATATCCATCAAATCGGCACCAATACCTGTTGATGGATCGGCAAACACTTCGGATAGACTTTTCAGTAAAGGGCGGATTGGAACAATTTTTTCAATATTCACCGACAGCGGAAAGCCCTCTTCCTCAACCGGCCCATATTCCTGAACGTAGCTTTGATAAGTTTCCAAAGCTGTCTTGATCCTATCTGGGGTCACTTCACCGGAGGATGTTTCGTATAAACCTCGTTTGTATTCGATAGCAGCCAAGCCATCCAATTCTGTAACAGTCCCATCTTCATTTGGGCGGTTGATACCCTCAAATGAAATAGGCAGGTATGCCATAGCTACGGAAAGCAGAAGCGCAATCACAAGTAAAATCAGAGTACGCCGTGATTTCAAAATACGTTTTAATTCAAGTCTAAAAAGTCGCATATTATCTGTCCTCCTTTTCCAAGTCTGTCTGAGGGAATAGCCACAGATACAGATCTTCCAAGCGTGGTTCCATTGTAACAGAACCTTCAATTTCCGAATGTTCGGACAGATAACGAATGGAAACTTGATTGTGATCCTCTCCGCGCTGATTGATGATTCGCAGCCGCATTTCACATTCCGGCAGCTTTGATGCCGGAATTGTGCAATTCCAGACCTTGCCCTCAATTTGCTTGACAAGCTCCGTAGTAGTTCCTACGTCAACAATTTCTCCGGCTTTCATAATCGCATTGCGCGTGGAAATATATTCTATATCAGATACGATATGGGTGGAGATCAACACAATCCGATCATGCGAAAACTCGGAAATGAAGTTTCGCAAGCGAACACGTTCTCCGGGGTCAAGTCCTGCGGTCGGTTCGTCCATAACAAGTATCTCTGGATCGTTCAACATAGCCTGCGCAATACCAACACGCCGCTTCATACCACCGGACAGATTAGAGATTTTTTTCCTTTTCACATCGGAGAGCGAAAGAATTTCCAACAGATGATTGATCTTTTGGGTGGCTGCTCTCGTCGGAATATCTTTTAGAGCAGCCATATACTCCAAATAGTCCTTTACTGTGAAATCCCGGTGATACCCGAAGTCTTGCGGCAGAAAGCCAAACTTATTTCGATAGGCTTCCCCTAATTCTCGAATGTCTTTCCCGTCATAGTAAACCGTTCCGCTGGTTGGTGTCATAATATCAGCAATCATGCGCATGAGAGTAGTCTTTCCTGCGCCATTCGCCCCCAAAAGCCCCCAGACGCCGGGGGTCAGGGTCAGATTGACATCGTTCACAGCGGTTTTGTCTTTGAACTGTTTGCTTAAATGTTCTATTTTCAGTTCCATACCTACACTCCTTTCTTTTGCTTCGGCTGAACAATGAAAAGCCCTTGTTCGATAATCATTGTACCAAACAAGGGCTTTTCAATCTCAAAAATCACACGCTTAAATTCCTAAGCAATTCCTAAGATCATGTTCTAATTTTCTTAAGTGGAGATAGGCAACGTAATCACAAAATCTATGGTTTCGTTTTGGCTGGATGCAGTAATCGTTCCACCGTGTAAATGTATAATCTCTTCCGCAATAGAAAGTCCAAGTCCCACACCGCCTGTATTGGAAAGCCGGGCCTCATCCAACCGATTGAATTTCTCAAATATGCTGTTAAGCTGCTCCTGCGGAATTGTTTTCCCGCGATTTTCAAAAGTAATCTGAATATCATGCTCTAACCGTTTGGCCGATATAGTGATCTCTGTCTGCGGATAGCTATACGAAGCAGCATTTCGTAAAAGATTGCTGAAAACCCTCGCCAGTTTTTCGGGATCAGCGTTCACAGATAAGTTGTCCTCCGCAGTAAATACCGCCGTGTTGCCATTTGCAGAGAGTGTCGGATATACTTCATCAATCACCTGTGCAATTAAACAATGCAAGTCCACATTCTCTTTTTTGATAATGACCGTATGTGCATTGTATTTTGTAATTTCAAAAAGCTCATTGATGAGTTTTTCAAGACGCTCCGCCTTGTCCAACGCGACCTTAACATACTTTTCTTTTTGTTGTTCAGGCATATCCGGGGCTTCATGGAGTAAACTCAAATAGCCGATCACCGTTGTCAGCGGGGTGCGTATATCATGTGCCAGATACATGACAATTTCATTTTTCTTTTCCTCTGCCTGTTTTGCAGCCTGCTTACTCAACAGAACGGACATTTTGATTTGATTTAGCTGTTCTTCTAACTCTTTCAACGGGTCAGACAAGGCTACTGTATGGTCGTTCTGCTCATAAACCGTTTGGGTTGCCGTAATTACTTCATCCAGATACCCCCATGGTTTTTTCCAAAAATATTTGAAGATACACACAAAGCCTATCATCAAATAGGTAACAAAAAGCGCATCAATCCGCCAGTAGAGCCATGCCAAAATACCGTTGTCGAATTTTGAAAAGATGTAATTCAGCAGGATTGTCAAACTATATCCCACAACGGTATAAATCAGCAACGACAGGTATAGACGCACTCTAAGACGCTTTTCTGTCGCAATTTCTTTATTCGGCATAAATACACCTCCTACCGATTGGCAAACAGGATAAATCCAAGCAGTCCAATCACAATGGCGCTTACAATGACCGCCAGAACAGAAAACAACCTGTTTGTTTTAGCCCTATCCCCAAGTAACCGAACTATCATCGAATATACGACAAGTCCTAAGAGGCCGCCTGCCGTATTTGTGAGTATATCGGTAATATCAGACCGTCCGATTGCTAAAACATATTGCGTGGTTTCCAGCAATAAACTTGTTCCGGCAATCACCATTATCTTAGCGTAAAATTTTGCTTTAGACAGTAGCATTTGGAGATAGATACCCATAGGCATGAAAATCAAAACATTTTCAAGCACCTCTGTTAAGTGAAATGCCGCTCCAATTTTCTTATCATAATGAAATGGTATGATGTTCACACTTCTTATCTTGTCCAAATCGCTGATTGAGAATTGCAATTTGAACAATATGATCCAGACCAAGAGTGCCAGATAAATTAAAAACAAAATAACTGCCAAGTAAGTTGATCTTCTTTTCATAACGTTCTCCTTTCGCTTAAATTTTGTAGCCGACACCCCAAATCGTTTTAATATACTGGGGAGTATCGGAAGTGTCATTCAGTTTCTCGCGCAGATGCCGAATATGCACGGTAATCGTGCTGCTGTTTTTAGAATAATATTCATCCTTCCATACCGCATGAAACAAATCCTCAATGCTTACAACATTTCCGGCGCTTGCCAAAAGAACGTGGAGGATAGAAAATTCCGTTGGGGTCAGAGAAACAAGTTCACCGTCTAACAGACATTCGTGGGTCTGCACATTCAAGCGTAATTTGTTGTATGAAAGCTCTGATGGAACTTTTTCTGTGATTGTGCCAGGTGAATATTTTTTGTAACGTCTCAACTGTGCTTTCACTCTGGCAACTACTTCAAGCGGGCGAAACGGCTTTGTCACATAATCATCTGCTCCCAATGTCAGACCTGTGATTTTATCCGTTTCTTCGATTTTGGCCGTTAGCATGATGATCGGATAAGTATACTTTTCGCGGATAAGCTGGCAGAGCGAAAAGCCATTCATATCGGGAAGCATAATATCCAGAATGGCAAGATCAATGTCACCGTTTTCAATACACGACATGGCATCCGTTGCACAGTAAAATTTATAAACTATGTAGTTTTCGTTTTTTAGATAGACTTCCAACAAGTCTGCTATATCCTGCTCGTCATCTATAATCAAAATCTTTTCAGGCATATTTTCAACTCCTTTTTTCTCGTATATCCGATTAAGTATAGCAAATGCAGCATCTTAATTCCCAATGGATTGCATGAGAAAATATTAAGATTTTCCTAACATCCTATAACATCTGTTCCACGCATTTTCCATCAAGGCACAAAGTTCCTTGTTATCGTCTATAATCAAAACACTATTCATGTTTCAAAGTCCTCCCTTGTTTTGTCCTGCCGTCAACCGGCTTTTTTGCGTCCTTCGGTATCAACCATAATATTGCCATTTTTACAGCACCGGGAATCCGGTCTGCTGCACAGTAATAATTTATTTGACGGGCTGAAATGCCCCATTTTTCACTGGCTTCTTTGAGCGTCATATAATCCATATCTATACCTCCGACAGATTTTATTATATTTCGTTATCTCGAAGAATACAATAGATCGAAGGTAAACATTTCCTAAGTTTTCTACGATAATAAGAGGAAGTACAAATACTGGCAAGCAATGCATCTTTACGTAAAAGATGCCTACCAGGCAGAAATTTCGTTCCCGTAATTCCTGTCTGGTGCTTGTTGGTGACATGTCCCCAAACCCCTGAGATCATCACCTGCAGTGATGGCTGCGCGTTCCGTTGGAACGCTAAAAAATTGAAACCTAATATCTTGCAAAAATAAAAAATGCTATGCAATCAGTGAACCTTTTGCATAGCATTTTCTATTTTTCCGTTTACCTGACATAAGTCATAAGTTTTGTAATGTTTCCTTATGGGCTACTGCCATTTTTGCGCTCTCTTTTTATTTGCCTATAAATGCAAATACCATTTTGAATTGTTTTAAAATGCCATATGCTAGTACTACAGCGAACAGTAGCGTAAAATAAATTTCGGGTAATGGGAATTTATGTAAACCATAAAAAGGAATGAAAAGAAAGCACCCCTTGTGATAATATAGTTTTGCAAACATACACTCACAAAGAAAGGTGCTTTCCATGATTAACAGTATACAACATTTTATCGAAAAAGAAACCTATGAAATTGAAAAGACCATGAGGAAATTTGTGGAAGGAGCTCTTGATATTGATTCCTATGGGAAAGAACTTCAGGAAAGAAGCCTGAATCTGGCACGGAACATTCTGGTAGAGACACTGGAAACGATGGACCAGACCATAAAAAACAGTG
>NZ_AUJR01000071.1 GCF_000424325.1 [Clostridium] clostridioforme AGR2157 | reverse complement strand
GGCTATGTTCCAGTTGATAAGGATGGTTCACAGCTGCTATTCAGGGTTATATCCGACAGTTACGAAAGTAAAAGCTTGATTCTTACCACAAATCTGGAGTTCTCGAAATGGGGCGGTATCTTTACGGATGACCAGATGGCCGCAGCCATGATCGACCGCCTTGTCCATCATGGACATCTCCTGATATTTGAAGGAAAGAGCTACCGGATGGAACATGCCCTCATGCGCCGGGACGCATAATCAATGCCCGCCGAAAGCAGGGAAATTCCCTTGCTGAAAAAAGGGAATTCTGACGCTTTTTTTAGGGAAAAGTGCTTGACAAAAAACACATTGGCGATCATTCCGCTAATAGTCCCGCCTTCCCAGGTTCCCCCTGTCACTGTAGGAACCCCAAGATAATCCAGCAGGCTCGCAATTCTGGTGCTTCCTACGGCCATCAGATAAAGGTCAAAAGACAGCCGGACAATCTCTGCCTCTTTGCCATTCACCACCAAATCCCCGTATTCGTTTTTGTCATAGCCGCAAAAACGGGAAGTGGTGATCATCACCTCTCCCCGCTCAAATTTCTTCTTGATGCTCCATTTATTGTTTTCACTCATGCTCCTGCTCTCTTCCTGGGCAAAAGAAGCGAGGACAGCAAGCATCATCTCGCCGTCTCCTGAAAGAGTGTTGATATTCTGTTCTTCAAAAAAAATACCGACACCCAGTTCTTTCAGTTCTCTCGCAACTTTCAGAACGGTGACGGTATTTCGCGCAAACCTTGATATGGACTTTGTTATGATCAGATCGATCTCCCCTGCTCTTGCTCTCTCCAGCATCTTCTGGAACTGCGGCCGGTTCTCACAATATCCAGAGATTCCCTGATCTGCATAGACACCAGCAAACTCATATTCCGGATTCGACCGGATCAATCTTTCGTAGGTTGCTGTCTGGTTTTCCAGAGATTCCTCCTGCCTTCTGCTGTCAGTGGAAACCCTGGCATAAGCGCAAACTCTTTTTTTCTTTTCTGCTGTAGGAACCGCAGTGATAATCCTTATTCGCATACTTCTTCACTTCCCCCAAAATAAGCCGTAATAAATTTCTGAATCCTTTGAAAAATACGCCCTGCATCTTCCACTTCATCCAAACAGAGGACTTCCACCTGCGCCTTTTCACAGATTTCCATAAACTCCATAAACTGTCCCCAATCCCTGGCGATCATCGCCGCCCGGACAGAAACCACTACATCAATCTGATCTTGTGATATTTCCTGTTTCAGACGGTTGAACTCCTTTCTGTCCGGATCAGCGCCAGAGGCTTCTTCAAAATAGATTTTCAGTTCCCATTCCTGTTTTCCATAGGCTCTTTCCAACCGTTTTTTTACATCATCCAAAAACTGGGTATAATCATGATTCCTATGATTCATACGGCAGTAAAAAGCCACCCGGTTCACTCTTCCTGCTATTACCATTTTTACAAGTTCTCCTTTCTACTTTTTTGGTAGTCTATCTATCACTCTGAAGCCCATGAAAGTCAAGCAGTTTCACCATTTCCACCGGTTTTTGCTTCCACTCTCGCCAAACTTATCCCCTGCAAAAATTTTGCCGGACAGGGGATTGTTTCTCTCCTGCCCGGCACTCTTCACTTTCTTTTACACTCGTTTAGCATAATCTAGGCTGATCCATCCGGCTCCGGATTTCAGTTTGCCCCAGCCTGCATTGGACCCCTGTCCCGATCTGGTCTCCACAATCGTGAAGGTTCCTTTTCCAGTGTACTTTCCAGTAGTTCCATAGTTGGTTCCCGGACCTTTCCGGATGTTCAGGTCTGTTGCGGATACCTGCACCAAAAAAGATCCACTGGAGGAACTGCTTCCAGAACCGGAGGACTGCACGGTGCAGTAAGATGGATTCTCCAGATAAATCCAGCCTGCTCCACTTTTTAAACGGCCCCAGCCATTTTTCACTTCCACAATGGTAAAAATTCCTTTTCCTGTCTGACCCTTTACACTTCCGCTCATGGACGGGGCAGACCGGTAGTTCAAATCCGGAATGAGTACCTTTACCGTAAAGGGAACCGCTGGGAAACCGGAAGTCCCAGAACCACTGCTGCCAGAAGAAGAACCACCTCCGGCCGTGCTTCCACCCATGGCAGCCTTCACTGCCTTACGGAATCCGTCCATGGTATATCCCATACCAAGGCCGTTCCAGAGATGCTCCGGATCGCCATGGTTGGATGCAATTCCACGGCTGTGGCCCTCTCTGTGGCTGACGATCACACCGTCTGCGGTCGGATTCAGATTATGCTGCTTGCACAGCATGGCGAACAGTTCCACTGCCGCCTCATAGGTGCGTTTTGCCACAGCCCTTGCCGTGGACAGATCGGAACAGGTAAAGTTTGAGCCTGACGTGTACTGGATACAGGCAGGCTCGCACATCTCCACACCGATATGGGTGTTGTTCCCGCTGCCCCTGCTGCCGGAGCCGCAGTGCCAGCCCCGGTGGTTCCAGGGAAGGGTCTGGTACACCGTGCCGTCATTGCCGTCAATAAACCCATGGACACAGGCGCTGTCATAGGATGGGCTATTCCAGCTATTGATAAACACAGACGCCTTCGGCTGCGGGCAACCCACGGAATGGAGCATCAGCCCCTTGACTGTGATCTTTCTACCCGCCGTATAGCATGGATTTTTCGTTAAAATACTCTGTACTAACTTCATCTCATTTCTCCTCCGTTTCTGTTTTTTCTGCCCGGTCATGAAGCTGTTCCAGGACAGTCTTGATCTTCCCCGGCACCGGAAGCCCCAGATGTGCCGCATTCTCCATCAGACTCACGCCCTCATTGGAGATATAGAAAAAGCTCACAGCCGTCCGAAGTACCGATCCAGTGCCAATGACATGGACATCCAGGATGTTGGCGATCCCTACCAAAAGGAAGATCAGCACCTTCCTGCAGATGCCCCTAAAGCCTACGTTGCTGGACAGCGTCTTATCAGAAATGGCACACATCACACCGGTCAGATAATCCACCGCCACAAATAGCACCAGGGCGATCAGCAGCCCGTCATTCCCGCCAAGGAAATACCCCAGCCATCCGCCCACAGCGGCAAATACCATCTGGACCATGTTCCAAAATTCTTTCATTACAAATACCTCGCTTTCGTTCCATAAGAAAAGACGCCCATCTCTGAGCGCCTGCCTGCAGGTTGCTATGTGAAGTGTCTAAGCTGCACAATCTCCATTACGGAGATTTGTGCAGTTTATGGCACAGAATCAGGTTGCTATTCCTGCCAGGTAGAGTGATAAATACAATCACCAAAAGCCCTTGGCAGGAAGGAGGAAAAAATGTTTACGCCAAAGGAATTGAAAGCCATTGATCCCGTCTATTTTTCCATCATCGCATCAAATGGGAGTGCCGTAACACTCCAATCAAACAACACCGGCCACTGCTGGCATATCCTTCTGGAAGAATACCCGCATTTCAGAAGCTGCCGGATCTATCACACCCATCGCAGAGGAACCCCTTACCATGAACACGGACATGGAGCAACGCTTTCTGGCTGCATCCAAAAGATCCGGTCCCATGACACCTATTGGCTTGGCAGGGAAAGGGCTTATCGGAAGCGCCGCAGGAAACACCACAAAACAGAGGAACAGGAGGTACGCTCATGAACAAGAAACATATCAAAGTCGCATACACCAGCCGCCTTTCCGGTGGTTCCTACACCCAGGTCCCTAAAATTCAGATGGAGGGGCGTTGGCTGGAAGAACTTGGCTTTTCCATCGGAAGTACCATTGTGGTCGAATATGGGGAAGGTTCCCTGTGTATCCGCCCCATGACCGAAACGGAACTGGCTGAGAAACAGCGCATGGAAGCCCAGAAGGAGTTGGACAGCAAAGCCGC
This sequence comes from [Clostridium] clostridioforme AGR2157, assembly GCF_000424325.1. Classification (GTDB taxonomy): domain Bacteria; phylum Bacillota; class Clostridia; order Lachnospirales; family Lachnospiraceae; genus Enterocloster; species Enterocloster clostridioformis_A. The sequence goes on along the minus strand of NZ_AUJR01000071.1, from coordinate 15,437 downwards.
TGAAATCCGAAGCCTCCAATTCCGGCTGGAAAAAGAAAGCCAGGAACTCCAGCGTGTAGCAGAGCCACAGCAGGAATACATTCTCATCTCCGGGGACTCCCCAAAGCGACGCCGCTGATCCCCCTCACTCCTCCGTCAGCGTGTAGGTGATCTTCATGGTCTTATCCACCGTCTTCACCACTGCTGAGGAAAGGTTATTGATGGACGCCAGGTACGGCGTCAAAAGATAAGCCGTCCGGTACTCATTGCCATAGCTGCCGCCCCATCCAAACAGGAAATTCTTGTACTGGAACAGGGGCGTCGCGGCGTTATTGAGCCGCACACTTCCCTGAGTCTGGATCACTGTGTCCTCCGCCGTGATCTGGAAATCCCCGCCGATGATCAAATCCCCGACCAGTGTCAGATACAGTTCGCAGGAACCGGTCTCGCAAAGGGGCTTCCACTGGGAGGTAAAACCGAAATTGATCAGCGTCACATCTGTGGAATTGGACAGGCTGATCTTATAGATCCCCGTCTTGTCATAGGCTGGTACAAACAGATATCCGCCCCGGACGCAGCATTTCACTACCCGCTCCGCAAAGGTACCATTTTCCCGGTTTCCCACATCCATCAGCTTGGCATTGGACAGCGTCCACTGCCCCTCTGTAAAGGAATAATCTGTTTTGGAAATCTTGATCCAGAGCATCGCAGCGTCCCCGGAAGAATTCCCCTCATTGGAAAACCCGTACCAGTATCCGTCCTGCCCATCCATGAATTCCCCATACTTGGTATAACTTCCCAAAAATTCAAAGGTCTCCGGCGTCAGCACCTCATCATCCAGGACGGTATAAGTGGAATCGTCCAGCTTCTCATTCAGCCCGATGGAAAACACCGGGATCCGCAGCTTCCGGATCCGGACGCCCGCATTCTCAAAGGTGATGGAATACAGCAGGCTGTTCTCAAAATCCATCTCCACCGCCTCAAACAGCACCATCTTATTAGCGTCCGGGATTGACCCGATATCCGCCGCCTTTAGCTGAAGGAAGGTACTGGCATCCCCCACAGGGCTCCCAAAACCATTCTGCCCGCCAAGAGCGCTGGTCAGCGCCACCGCCGCGATCGTACCGTTGCCCTGGTTGGGCGTAAACTCCCACACAAACTTATAGCCGTTGGAAAGAGCCATGCTCTCCGTCAAGTTCAGGCTACCCCTGGCCAGATTCGCTGTAGAATTGACATTATTGGAAGCGTAGGCCACTGGCAGGTTATCGGAACTTTCATACAACAGTTCCTCATCCTCTGTCAGAGCTTCGGAAAAGAGCAGGATGCCGCCGATCATGTTGGGGCAGATGGGAAGAAGGTTCCCGTTCCAGAGGACCGCATCGTCATACTCCCCAGTTGCCGCATAAAAGATACCCATAGGGTTTAACCCCAGGATGTTATTGACGGACTCTGTAATCATGTTCTCCTCCGTGACCGTTTCCATCGCCCCGGTATTCGCGTCCGTCAGTTCGATTGTCATCACGCCTTTTAACGTCATGTCTATTTCCCTCCCATCATTCTGAGTCACTGGATACCGGCAGCGTCACCGGCCGGCAGAACGCCCCGATCTTCGGCTTCACGCTCAGGATATCTGAGTAACTTCTCTGCACCAGTTCCATTGTTTCCACTGCCATCACATCCGTAAAGCCCTTTCCCTGCAGGCCGCCGCCCACAGAAAACAGCCCCACAGTTTCCTCAATATCGATCCTGCCGTCCCACGCCGCAGCCGCCGCCATAGCCTGGCCGCTGATGGAAGCAATACAGTCCCCGATTCCCACACTTCCGGAGCCGTCCTCCATCCGCAGGTACACATTGAAAGTGTTTGTAATATTCGGCACGATATTTTCAATCGGGTAATACAAAGACAGGATGTGCTTTCCGCTGTGCCAGGTCTCCACCGGATGATGGAGCAGGATCTCCGCATTGTTCAGTTCAAAGGTGACATAGCAGACTGCCTTCCCGTCCTCCATCCAGGTGACCGGCAGGCTCACATCTACAGAAATATCCGTGCCAGCCGCATCAACAGCAGAGCTGGAAGTTCCCGCCTCACTTCCTACCGGAGCCGTCCCGGACGGTTCACTGCCCTCACTCTCCCCAGAGGGGAACGGGATCACAATCGTGCCGCTGGCATTGGCTGACCTTGCGGCCGGATCAGCCGCAACATCCACCACCACCTGGCCGAAGAACTGGGCGTGATTCTCTTCTTTGGAAGCGAACTCAATGCTGATGATCCGCACATCCGTCTCAACGATGGTATACTCAGAGGCATTGGTAAAGGTGTGGATGCCGATCTTTCCCGCCTCGATCTGGTTAAGCAGGCCGGAAATATTTTTATCGTTCTTGGACTTTGCCTGGGAAAGTCTTGGATTCTTCCCCACGCATTTCAGGCTCTGCCGCCCGCCGATCTTAACCGTAAAAGACGTCACACAGGTGATCCGCTGGGCATCCGCCTGCCCGCCGGAGAAGGTCAGCACATCTCCCAGATCCAATGCCGGATTTCCGATGGTATCTGAATCAAAAGGCACATAGTTCACTTTGGAAAGGGCATCCAGGATGTTCCCGCACAGTTCTGCCCTGGTCTCTTCCAGGCCAAACTGCAGTAATGGATTTACTCCCAGGTTCATGGTCACCCCGTCACCGGGATACTCACCACTCCTGCACGCACCACATCCCGCTGCACCGTCCCGGCCTCCGTCTCCCCGCCAGAATCCGCCTCCACGTCATCCATCTGTACTTCATAAGAATCCGGCAGCGGAAGGGCTGTCCCGTCAAAAGTCAGATACTGTATAAATGCCATAGGTTACCTCCCTCCCGACCGCAGGTTCTGCCGCGCCTGCGCCGTTACAACCAGCTCATCTAAAAGTGTACCGCCCACATATACCGGGATCACAATATTTCCCTGCGGGCCGGAAAATCCTGCCAATGCTTCTGACACCGCAGAAGAAATCCCGGAGATTAGGTCGGACATATTCCCGCCGGATAAAGCACCTTCGGCATAGCCATACTCCATCCCATTTACTTTCGGTGAAAGTACCATATCCGAAGCCACATCCCGGACAGCTTTTTCCACCAGGTTCCGGTTTTTCTCAATGCCGCTTGCAAGCCCTTTCATGAAGTCCGGCATCCAGGTCTCATAATCTGCCAGCGGCCCCTCATCCGGAGCAGAGAAGTGCAGGAAAGAACGGATCCGGTCAGCCAGACCAGAAACCGTGTTGATCACACTCTGGATCATGCTGGAAATTCCGTTGATCAGTCCCTGGATGAAATCCTTGCCCCACTGGAACGCCTGCCCCGGCAGACCGGTAATAAACCGGATGGCGGAAGAAAATCCACTGCTTACAACCGAATACAGCCCGGAAAGGGCAGAGCCGATCCCGGAAACCATCCGCTGGAAGGCGGACACCGCCGCTTCACGCAGCATGGATGCGATATTCACCACCGTAGTCTTGATGCCGTTCCAGACAGAAGATGCTGTCTGCTTCATCGCCCACCAGATCTGGGAAGCAAACTGCGAGAGTGCCGAAAGCACTGTTTCCACACCCTGCTTTAGTCCCGAAGCCGCAGAAACTACCACCTGCCGGATTCCCGACCAGATCTGGGAAGCCGTATTTTTGATATTGTTCCAGATATGCGCCGCATCAGAGGCAAGCTGGGAGAAATTCCCCGTCACCAAATCGATCAGCAGAAGCACCGGGGCAAGGATCACATTTCTCAGCAGCTCCCAGGCACCGGCGGCAATGTCGCAAATCCCCGACCAGATGCCATGCAGGGTATTCTTTGCGTTTTCCCACAAAGAGGTGACCGTATCCACCACCAACTGGACAATCGGATTTTGCAAAATGGTATTCCAGGTATCCGAAAAGAAGGAGGAGACCTGCGACCACAAACCGCTCCACCAGTCCGGGATAGACGAGAAAAAGCCGATGAACTTCTGAAACGCCGCCGGCATCGTCTCCGTAAAAAAGACCACCAGCCCATTCCACAATTCCATCAGCTTTTCCGATACCGCCTGCCACAAGTTTCCGAACCATTCCGTAATTGCACCCCAGTTTTTTACAATAGCAATGATCCCGGCAATGGCTGCAGCCACCCCGGCAATAATACCGATCACCGGGAGCAGAGAAATGTTCAGCGCCCCGAAGGAAACTGCCAGAGCTGCAATTACTGGCGTAAGCGCAGTAAACGCTGCGAGCAGCGCTCCAAGGATCACCACAAAATTCTGCACAGGTTCCGGCAGCATGACGAACACCTCGCTCACTGCCGTAATAATCGCCACCAGAGGAGGCAGTACCACATTGGCCAGCTCTACGATCTTTTCCCCAAGGGGAACTAGCGCCTGCTGCAGTTTCCGGGTATTCGCCTCCATCTCCTGCATAGGCGTCTGGGTCTGGGTAAACAGATTTTCCGCTGAGCCAGTAACACTATCATACGCCTCCCCCACAGAGGTCAGGGACGTAATGAATTTCAGGTTCCCATCCTCAGCCATGGTTCCAAAAGCCTTCGCCGCCATATTCAACGCTTCCTGCTGGCTGGTGCAGCTTCCAATATCCGATACAATCGAGTCAATGACCTGCTTCTGGGTCGCCTCCCCATTCTGCCAGGCAAGGAATAGCCCCTGCGTCTTTTCCGAGTACAGATCAAGAGATTCCCCAATCGTGCCGTCCGCCAGACGGGTCGTCACCTCATTGATCGCGTCATTGACCTTATCCAGGTTATAAGCCCCGCCTTCCAGACCATTCTGCAAAAGCTGGAAATACTCCGAAGCCGAATACCCTGCCTGCTCAAATTTCCCGGCATACTCAGACAGGTTATCCCCCAGTTCATTGGTCTTATCCAGGCCGTTCTGGGTACCCCGGACAATATAATCCATGGCCTCCTGGGCGGTCAGGCCATACTGCTTCATCAAAGAGTTGACGCCCCTCAGGGTCTCATTCATATCAATCCCGTATAGTTCTTCCAAAGTCAGCGCCTGTTGCGTCAGGTTGGTCAGATCTGTATTCCCCAGATCCCCCAGGTTTTTCTTGACCATGATGACCGCTTCCGCCACCGCATCCATGCTCTGGCCCACGCCGGAGCCGTACACGTTTTTCACAATTTCAGCGCTGGCTTCCGCCGCCTTCCCGGTCTCCCCAAAGTAAGCGTTCACTTTGGAAACAGCAGTCTCTGTCTCCGCATAAGCGGATACCGCCTTATCGCCCACATCCTGGATCTTATCCCCGACCACAGATAACTGATCAGCGGCTTCCATCAGAGCTGTACCTTTCGTTGCTTGGGCAATTTCCCCGATATCATCCGCAGCGTCCTGAGCAGCATTCCCCACATCATTCAGATCATTGATCAGATTTCGTACCGCCTGCCCGTCATCCACCGTATCCAGGGCATCTGTCAGCTGCTTGATATCTGCCTTCCCGCCGGTGACTGCTTTCCCAATCTTCTCCACAGCTGTTTTCAGCTGGTCAGACGAAGCCGTCCCATTCCGGATCGCCGTCACCAGGCGGCTTCCCAGCACATCGGCATAATCATCCACACTGGAACCCGTAGTGGCAAACAGTTTATTCAGCCGCTCCGTATTAGATGACAGCCGCTCCTGCTCTGACTGCAAACCGGACAGATCCGCCTTATACCGGTTCAGCGCACCTCTGGTTTCCTCAACCTCCCGCTGGAAAGCCATGTACTGGTCTTTCCCCAGGTCGCCCCGCTCAAAGGCTTTCGCCACATCCTCCTGAGCCTGTTCCAGGGCTTCCAGCTTCTTTTCCGTATCTCCAATCGCGGACTGCAGAAGCTCCTGCTTCTGCGCCAGAAGAATGGTATTGGACGGATCAAGTTTCAGAAGGTTGTTCACATCCCGAAGCTGGCTCTGGGTCTTCTTTATGGAATTGTTCACTGCGGCAAGCGACTTTTCCAGTCCGCTGGTATCGCCGCCGATCTCCACTGTAATGCCCTTGATCCGGCTTGCCATGTGTCACTACCTCCTGAAAATGAATATAGAAAATACCCGGATTACTCCGGGCGGAATCTTTGCATATTTTCTTTTCTCTTCGAATACAATAATCAAAGGACAAAGCTGCCGGATTTGCTAAAAGCCATTGACTTTTGAGTGGATCCGTGCTAGACTCTGTCTTAGTGATCAGGTTTCAGATACTCGTGAGGACTGAGACCGGGGGAGGACCTGCGGGCCCTCCTTTTTTTATTCTGAAAACAGGAAGAGGGGAAAGCTTTGTCAAAACCGTTTCTTACATACGACCAGCAGCTTGATAAACTTCAGAACGAAAAAAAACTTCAAATTCATGACCGGGCAGCTGCAAAAGAAATCCTAAAAAATATCGGATATTTTTCCTTGATCGGCGGATATAAAACACCGTTCATCAACCCGATGACCCGTATTTACCAGAATAATACTTCTTTTGAGGATATCTATGCCCTGTACCAGTTTGATCTTTCCCTGCGTGAACTTGTTTTCAAATATTTGTGTGAAATAGAATGTAAAATCCGGCAGCTTGTTTCCTACCATTTTTGCAGTCTCCATGGCGAACAGCAGACCGCATACCTCACTCCTGGGAATTATAATCATACAAAAAAGAATGCTGCTGATATCACTCGCCTGATCCAGATCTTATCCTACCAGGCAAATAAAAATACAGAACATAATTATGTCATCCACCAACGGAAGGTTTACCATAATGTTCCTCTATGGGTGCTGACCAACACCCTGACTTATGGACAGGTTTCCAAGTTTTACGCCTTGCTCCCCTTCCAGCTGCAAAGCGGTATCAGCAAAGATTTTCCAGGCGTAAATGAAAAGAACCTGGAACGTTATCTGAAAATCCTTACCCTGTTCCGGAACGTATGCGCACATAACGAACGGCTTTATTCTTTCCGGACCCAGATTGATTTTCCAGATACAATGCTTCATCAGAAACTAAATATACCAAAAAAAGGGAATCAGTATCTTTCCGGAAAACGGGATCTGTTCGGTCTGGTCATCGCTTTCCGTTACCTGCTCCCCAAACAGGACTTTCTGGAATTTAAACGCGCATTAATCGGTATTATCAATAAGTACATAAAAAACAGCGGGCAGATCAGCGAATCTTCCCTTTTGGATATAATGGGATTCCCTACAAACTGGAAAGATATTACCCGCTACCGCATTTAAGACGGCCTCACGATCCAGTAAAAGCACTCAAAACCTGTCAAAATCCTCCTGCGTAGCCACCACCGCATATTTATGCTCATCGTTCCGGCTCTCCACATACATATCGTTCACCATCCCGATGGTCAGCAGATCCAGATCCCGGATGGACAGCCCCAGCTGCACGCACCGCAGGAGGAACAGGGGCGTTGTCATTTCCCGGTCAGTCGGGCGAAGTTTTTTTTAGCCTGCACATCCGTCTGCGTGTTCAGCCCCCACAGTTCAATGATCTGGGGCAGCACCTGATAGATGGAAAAGGTGTTGAACCCATCCAGCCATTCTTCCGGTGTATCCGGGATAGAAGGGTCGGCGTGCTTTGCCATCACATAGGCGATGTTCTCAAACATTTCCAAAGAGAACAGATCAAGATTCGAATTCTCCGGATCATTTTTATCGATCCCTTTTTCCAGATCTCGCAGGTCTTTATAAATATCCCGATGGAACCGCATCCGGTAGATCCGGGGAATAGCGGCGGATGCCTTAAAAGGAACCTCCTGCCCGTCAATCGTGATATTCCGTTTCATGCTCATAAGGTCTCCCCTCCTGTCTCATCCTCCGCCCCCTGCTGGCCGGACTGCTGCGTCCCGGAGGTATCCGAATCCGTAACCGTAGGCATATAAACAGAAGTATACCATCCTGTATAAACCGTATCCGTGGTACTGTCTCCGGTTCGGGCCTTCACGTAGCCATTTGCCAGGGGAGCCGCCGTAATAGCCAGCGTTTCCGTCTGTACCTCAATCTCCTCCTCATTGGTTGTGGACTCAATATTGGGCCTGGCCGCAGAGCAGTTATACAGCACATGGCGGATCTTCTTCACATCCCCGTCAAACTCAAAGAGCAGGGCAAAGTTCGCTGTTTCCACATTGGCGCTCTCTACCAGCATCCAGGGATTCCTTCAGCACATCCGTCCGGAAACTCTCCGGCACCATGGCCAGTTCCAGATCCCCTTCATAGCCCATGTTATTGGAGATCGTATAATAGGCATACCCATCCGCATAAAAGTTGGACGGCTCGCCGTTTGGCTCTAGGGACAGGGATACTGCGCCCGGCATAGCCACAGGTGTCCCAAAGGTCACATCTCCGTCATCGTCCGCCGTAATCAGTGCGTAATGCACGTTGCAGATATTAAATTTGACTTTATTTTTCTTCGTAGACATTTCCAGCCTCCTTCATCTCATTCCCGTTTTTCCCAGCACCTTCTCCGTCTGCTGGCATTTCAAAAGCGTACAGAACTTCATACAGCTTCTCGCTGTCAATCCAGGTTTCCGACTTGTTATAAAAAACCCCTGCTGCGTCCAGAACATCTTCCACGTTCTGCTCCGCTTCAAGGTCTTTGAGATCCGTATACAGTTCCAGCCGAACTTCCGTAAACTTGTGGTACACCTTCCCGTCTGCGGAAAAGTTATCGCTCCCCGGAAGCAGATAACAGAGGAAAGGCGGATCCGGTGCTTCCCCTTCTGCAAAGTGGTCATAAGCATAAGGAACTCCTATATTGTTTAAAATTGATAGCAACATATCCATCCCTAAGACTCCTTTCAACCTCTTCCTCCAACTGCTGGATTCCCTTTTCTTCTGCCGGAGCAATATGGCTCTTTCCAGCGACCCGCCCTCCATTTCTTTTGGCATGGCCAAATTCCAGCAAATGGGCCAGGTAGTAACGATTCCTGGAATAAACCGTCATCGTTATACTGTTGGAAGTCTCTTTAGATTTCTTCACCGCCCAGCTTTTCGCATAATCCCCGGTATCCTTCGGAGCATTGGCACGGATCTCTTTCTTTACTGTCTCCCCGGCATCTTTTACTGCCTGTTTCACATTATCTGCAGCCAGATCCGCATATTCCTCCAAAGTCTCCATAATGGTGTCTGCCAGCTCCCCGATCTGTACATTCTGTCCCATGTTTACCGCCTCGCTTTCTCACACCGGAACTTCAGCGCTTTCTTTCTATAGTTCATGTGATCCACGGCCACGATATTGTAGATCTCCCCGCCAAACAGGATACGGAAACCGTCCGCTGTCACCTCCGCCGCCCTTTTACAAAAACGGATGGTAAAAGCAATGTCAGAATCCACAACCGTCAATCCGGCGGCAGCCTTTTCATTCCCGCCCTCACCACTGACCGTGGCATGGCAGGTATAATAATCCTCCCAAACATTCCTGCGGTTTCCAATATCGTCCGCAACTACGGAGTTTTTCTGGAAGGTCACTTTTACATTCAAAAGTGAAATCTCCATCAGAACGCCTCCTTCCGGCTTCCAAAGAGCAGGGAGCGCAGCGTCAGGGTCAGGGCATGATGGTCAGCTTCCTCCCGGTGTTCATACAGATAGGCCACCGTATACATCACAGCCGGTTTTCCATTCTCCGCTTCCTGCAGACCGCTTTCTTCATCTATCCGCAGGATGTCCATGCACATCCGCTCCGCTGACGCCAAAAGCGTAGTGATCAGCCCATCGTCTTCATTGTCATCCACCCGGAGGTAATTTTTCATTTCTTCCAGTGTCACCAGCAACCTTCCTGTCCTCCTTTTTTACCGACAGCGTCCCCACACAAGGGGATGCCGCCCTTTTCTCGCATCAATCCATCAGGAACCTGCTTTCTGCGCCAGCACTTTCACGGCCTCGGAAAGCACCAGCTTGCCGTCCACCCTCTGGGATCCAAGGAAGCCTACCTGACCGTTGGCGGCGTACAGTTCATTCAAGCGCTTAAAGGAGCGTCCCTGCCGATCAGCGATCCAGTAATAGCTGAAATCTCCGAATGCGATCGTCTTTGCCCCCGCCGCAATCACCGGCATGTAGGCGGAGGTCTTCACCGGCCTTCCAAGGAGGGTATCCGGCGTACCAGCCACAAGGGAAGGCTGCCACAGATACTGTCCGGTAGAATCCTTCAGTTTCCGAACGGCCTTGATCGTAGAATCGTTCAGCACCCACACTGCCTTCTTCCGGTACGGAGATTTCAGGGAATAGAACAGATCCATCAGTTCATCTGCTGTCACCGCCGTGGAAGATGCGGCGGTCACCCCGGTCTCGGCACCACCGGTAGCCGCAAGGACACCCAAAGGCTTCCCGGAACCGTCTCCGGTAAAAAACGCTTCTTCCTCTTTCGCCCCGATCCGGCGGGCAAATTCTTTTGCGATATAAGATTCCAGGTCAAAGACGCTGTCATTGAGAAGTTCCTCGGATACCTTAATCATGGTACCCACCTTATAAGCCCCAATGGATACCTGGCCAAAGGAATCATCGCTCTCCGTATACGCCCCTTCCTCATCGATCCAGGACGCCGTTCCCTTTGTTGCCACCACCGGGATCTTCCGATCCCCGCTGGAAGTGCGGATCACTTTAGCCATCTGGCGGAACACATTTTCCTCTTCCAGGGCTTCCACCAGGGTACGCTCATACTCATCTGGGACCAGATAACCACCCTCGGAATCCGTCCCTTCCTCCAGAGCGTTGACCACACTGGGAAGCGGCACTTTTGAACGCATGGCATTCCAGAAGTTGGCCTTATACTCCTCCGAAGCACGCCCGGTCTTTTCTTTTTCCACACCGCCTGATACGGGACGTCCCGTCAGAGGTTTATTCAGGGGCTGGGACAGTTCCCGTTCAAAGGCTTCCTGCCGCTCCAGCCTGGCGATCTCTTTCCCAAGATCTGTAATTTCCTGTTCCATACGGGTGTAGGCAGCGTCATCCTCTGCAGACAGCACACCTTTTTCATTCCTGTGGGAATCCAGAAAAGCCTTCGCTGCCTCCCATGCCTTTGCCCTCTTTTCTCTCAATTCTAAAATCGTCATCGTCATGTCCTCCTAATTTTTCAATAAATTAAGCCGCTCGTAGAGACTGTCTACGCTGCGGCCTGCAGGTTCGGTTTTCAGTTTTGTCATGCATTTCGCCGCAATCTTATCCATCAGGGAATTGACCACGGCGGCTTTGGAATACAGCATGGACATTGTCATCGGTTCCACATTCTCCGTCAGTTCTGCCCTGGCAAGAATCCCATCGGCAAAACCAAGTTCCACCGCTTTTCCGGCGTCCATCCAAGTCTCCGCATCCATCATGTGTGATAACTTTGTACGGGACAGGCCTGTCTTGATTTCATAAGCGTTGATAATGGAATCCTTCACACTTCCCAGCATCTCAATGGCTTTTTGCATCTCCCCGGAATCTCCCCAAGCAAGAGTTGCCGGGTTATGGATCATCAGCATGCCTACCGGGGAGATCAGCACCTTTGTGCCTGCCATGGCAATCACCGAAGCGGCACTGGCCGCAATCCCATCGATTTTAACGGTTACATTTCCAGGATAATCCATCAGCATGTTATAGATCTGCGCTGCGGCCACACAGTCCCCACCTGGACTGTTAATCCAGACCGTAATATCTCCATTTCCTGCCATTAATTCCTCTTTAAAAAGAGCCGGCGTGACTTCATCGTCATACCAGCTCTCTTCCGCAATGGTTCCGTTCAGAAACAGCGTCCGTTCCTGTGTTCCCGCCTGATTCTTCCACTTCCAAAACTTTTTCATCGGACTGATCCTCCTTTCCTGCCGGAGCCGCTGCAAACAGACCAGCATCCTCCAACTTTGTCATATTTCCATTAATCAAATACAAATCTCCTCCTTGCTCCGCCGGAATCCGGTCCAAATTTTCCAATTCCCGGATGTCATTGGCACTCATCCATCCATTCTGTCTTGCCGTGGCATATCCGTTCATCCGGCTCTGATAATCCCCACGCAGCAATCCATCCACATTGAACTTGATAAAATACTGCTTTTTCTCTTCCTTGGATAGTAAAGACCGCACCATGGACTGTTCCCAGCGGGACACCCAGGGATCCAGTGTATATTTCACAAATTCCATAGACTGCTGCTCGATATTATTAAATGAGGATTTTTCCAGATCCCCAATCATGTGGGGAGGCACACGGAAAATTCGGGCAATTTCATCCAGCTGAAACTTTCTTGTTTCCAAAAACTGTGCCTGCTCCGGCGAAATGGAGATCGGGGTATATTTCATTCCTTCTTCCAGTACCGCCACCTTATTGGCGTTACCGGAGCCCCCAAATGTCCTCTGCCAGCTTTCCCGCACCCGGCTGGGATCCTTAATGGTTCCAGGATGTTCCAACACCCCAGACGGTGCTGCGCCATTGGCAAAAAATTTCGCCCCATATTCCTCACAGGCCATGGCCATGCCGATGGCATTCTTTGCCATAGCGATGGGCGAATATCCCACCAGCCCATCAAACCCCAGCCCCGGAATATGCAGCACCTCATAAGGAGAAAGCCGCGCAACAGAACCTTTCATGGTCGGCGCATCATCAGAACTCAACGTGTACTCATAATACAGCTGCCCTTTATCATCCCGATCCACATACATCCGGTCTGCCATTAGAGGGTATAAGGCGATCACCTCTCCCCTTCCATTCCGAATAATTTGAGCGTAGGCATTACCCCATAAAATCAGGTGTGTCATCAGCGTTTCCCGAAAAACAAAAGATGTCATCTCCGGATTCGGTTCATCATGGAGCAAAAAATAAAGCGGGTGTCCCACCGCTTTTTCTTTCCCACCATCCTCGGTATAACGATAAAATTGCAAGGGCAGGCTGGCCACTGCCTCCGACAGGATCCTTACACAGGAATACACCGCCGTCATCTGCATGGCCGTCCGCTCATTCACCCGCTTTCCGGAGGTACTTCCTCCCATAAAGAAACTATAACTGCTGCCGGATGTCCGGTCAGACGGCTTATCCCTTGACCGAAATAAACTTGATAAGATTCCCATAACACTCATGCCCCTTTCTAAATAAAGAGAATGCCTCTTGTATCGTAAACACTGGTTGGCGGTGAACTACGAATACAACGATCCAGTCCCATAATTAACGCCACAATCCCATCGATTTTTTCCACAGATTTTTCTTTATCCGGCTTAATATTGCCCGCCGGATCCTGCCGCATCACCACATTCTGGGCCATCCATTTGAGAACCGGATTGCCGCCGTGGATGATATTTCCTTCCATCAGCAGTTTGTACAGTTCTTTTGATGGTGGGGACATATCTTTAAATCCCTGTCCAAAGGGAACCATGGTAAATCCCATATCTTCTAAGTTCTGCACCATCTGTGTAGCATTCCAACGGTCATAAGCAATTTCAATGATGTGATACTTTTCTCCCAGCTGCTCAATGAACCGCTCAATAAAACCGTAATGGATCACGTTCCCCTCCGTTGTGAAAATATACCCTTGTCGCTCCCACACATCATAAAGGACATGATCCCGGCGGCAGCGAAGTTCCAGTGTTTCCTCCGGCAGCCAGAAAAAAGGAAGCACAATATACTTTTCCTCTTCCGTCCTCGGAGGAAACACCAGCACCAACGCCGTAATGTCTGAAGTGGAGGATAAGTCAAGCCCGGCGTAGCAGTCCCGGCCCAGAAGGGAAGTATAATCAATCTTCTGATTTCCCCTGTCATAAATATGCTCCGGTATCCACGCCACCGCAGAATTTGTCCAAATATTCAATCTCAGCTGCTTGAACACATTTTCCTCTGCCGGATTATCCAAAGCCTCCCGGTAAGCGTCCCGGACACGGTCAATACTGATGGTGTGTCCAAGGGAAGGATTGGCCTTATACCAGTTTTTCTCATCATTCCAATCATCCTCTTCACTTAACCCATAGATCACTGGATAAAAAGAATGATCCGATTTCCGGCCATTCATGATATCCCGCGCCTTGGTATGCAGTTCATAGCAGATGCTCTCCTTATCTGTCCCAGCAGTAGTGATGATAAAAAACAGCGGCTGCTCACGGGCATCGCCAGAACCTTTGGTCATAACATCATAGAGTTTCCGGTTCGGCTGTGCATGAATCTCATCAAAAACCAGTCCGGAAATATTCAAGCCATGTTTCGTTCCTGTTTCAGCGGAAAGCACCTGATAAAACCCGGCATTCCGGTAATTAACGATCCGCTTTGTAGCGGCAGCAATCTTTGACCGTTTTAACAGTGCCGGGCATTTCTCTACCATTCTTTTAGCCACATCAAAGACGATAGATGCCTGGCTCCGGTCATTAGCGCAGCCATATACCTCCGCACTTGCCTCTCCATCCCCATAGAGAAGATACAGTGCGATGGCTGCTGCCAGTTCTGACTTCCCGTTCTTCTTTGGTATCTCTATATAGGCACTCCGGAATTGACGCTTTCCATCGGCTTTTACGATTCCAAAAAGATCCCGGACAATCTGCTCCTGCCACGGGAGCAGAAGAAATGGTTTTCCATCCCATTTCCCTTTCGTGTGTTTTAGGTTCTGGATAAAGGCAACCGCATGATCCGCCCGCTTCACATCGTAATGTGAAGTGGAAAGCATGAAGGGAGAAGGGGTGTATTGAAAATCCATCAGCATTCGCCTCCTTCCAGCAGTTTCTCCATTTCATCTTCCTCATCGCCGTTCTCTCCGCCAACGATCCTGCTCCGGGCCGATGGTGTCAGACCGAACTGCTCACAAAATTTCAGCATAATCTTCATATTGGTCTGAGCAATGGATACCTGCGGCACCTGCTGCAAATAACCATTTGGCGTCCGCACCATTGAACCGTGCTGCGTCAGAAATTCCTCCGCTTCCTTCCAACGGGCATACGCCTGACAGTACCCGGCAAAGGCCGCCATATCCATTTCTGTCAGAAGCCCCATGTTCTCCAGCACCTTCGCCATACGCTTCCACTCTTTTTTCGCCTCGTCTTCCAGCCAGGAAGGGCAGCGTGGAGCCTTCTTCTCTGGCTTTGGTTCTTTTGTATTTAACGGCCGTCCGCCCGGATTCCCCTCCAGCATCTTCAATGCGGTCGGCTTCGGCTTCCTGCCTCTCTGCGCCATCGCTCCCACCTCCTCTCAAGTCCGATAGGCACTCAACTACCACCGGCTAAAGCCGGTGGGTTGATGCGGCCTAAAGGCCGCCGTTAAGCGACTGAAAGTCGCAGTGGGGGCTAAAGCCCCTGCTTTTGCGACTGAACTCACAGCAGGGCTGAAGCCCTTTCTTCTTAGACTGTAGTCTACTAAAGCCCTACTGAAGTAGTCATTCTTCTCCTATCGAAAAATTATCGTAGCCTTCTTCTTTTCCCTGCTTCTCTATATATTCTTCTATCATTTTTTGATCTACTTCCCCTACCGTTCCGCAAAAATATCCTCTTCCCCATATATGCTGTCCCCAATATTTCTTTTTCAACTTCGGGAATTCTTCCTGCAGCAGCTTTGACG
>NZ_AUJR01000070.1 GCF_000424325.1 [Clostridium] clostridioforme AGR2157 | reverse complement strand
CGGATTCTATGGTCACATTTACTGCAAAAGATTATAAAAACCAGGGCCAGTGGGAGGAGATTACGGTTTCCGGTGAGGAGTTTATCCGCAGATTTCTGATGCATGTCCCGCCAAAGCGTTTTGTCCGGATACGCCACTATGGCCTGCTGTCATCCCGGAACAAGAATAAGAAGATCACCTTGTGCCGGAATCTCCTCGGCTGTAGAAAGTATATCGCAAGGCTGAAAGATCTGGATGCCCCTGCCATGATCCGGCTGCTTTACAATAAGGATATCTGCAGGTGTTCTTCCTGCGGCGGAAGGATCATTCCTTTACCGGCAGGGCAGCCTTGTACAATGCCAGAACCGCATCTTCTATGTTAAAAAAGGCAACTGAATATTTTTTAAGCTTCCTTTGGAGGCTTATTTCTGATGCCATAAACATGACACCGGACGCCGAATCTGGCTGCCATGCATCCATATGCAGTATACTTCGCTAAAAGGCTGGGGAAATTGAAAGTCCATATATAACGGCTACCCGGACGCGCCTTTGTTCAACCAGGAAAAATCGAAACTGATGCAAACGAAAGGGCAGTTATCGAAATATCAAAGCTGCTTTTTCGTTTGCACCACCTTCGATTCTTTCCTTAACGATTTGAGGAGAAAACAATGAAAAAAATTATAACTATTTTTAGTGTTATATTTCTTATTACATCACTGACAGCCTGTTCGTCAGACTTCAATGGAAGCAGAACAGGAAATGACAAGCAACTAATTATGGAATATACAGCGTTTAATACTACTGATTCTCAAGATTTAGTTGTTGAAGCTGGGGATACCATTCATACGGAAATTGTAATTGAGGACGGTCAGTTATCATATAAAATTCAGAAAAATGACGATGAACCTATCGCCGAAAGTGAAGGCATTTTCTTTTCAGTAGACTTTGATGTTGAGGTAGAAGAAAGCGGAACATATACAGTAACAGTAACAGGAGAAAAAACAAAGGGAAGCGCAAAATTCGTAGTAGAAAGTGCGGAGTGATTTACTGGAACAAATCAGCAAATATCAGTTTATAATGCGAGGAGGGGGAGCATGGAACTATCCATACAGGAACGTCTAAAAGACTTGCGTGTGGAGCGTGGATTGACACTGGAACAGCTTGCGGAGCAGACGCACCTATCTAAGTCTGCGTTGGGCAGTTATGAAGCGGACGATTTTAAGGACATCAGCCACTATGCCCTTATCAAGCTGGCAAAGTTTTACGGCGTGACCGCTGACTACCTGTTGGGGCTGTCCGAAACAAAAAATCACCCAAACGCCGATCTTGCCGACCTGTGTTTGAGTGATGATATGATTGCGCTATTGAAAAGCGGATTGATTGACAATTCCCTCTTGTGTGAACTGGCGGCGCACCCGGATTTTCCCCGGCTCATGGCCGACCTTGAAATCTATGTGAACGGCGTAGCGACAAAGCAGGTGCAGGGTGCAAACGCCATTGTGGACGCTATGAGCGCAACCATTATGAAACGGTACAATCCCGGCTTGACTGACCCGCAGTTAAGGCAGTTAATCACCGCCCACATTGACGAGGACAGCTTTTGTCGCTATGTGATACAGCAGGACATAAACAAGATAGCCTTTGACTTGCGGGAAACCCACAAGGACGATTTTTTCAGCGTCCCGGAGGACAATCCGCTGAAAGGATTTTTACAGGCCGCAGACGAAGCCACCAGCGAGGACGGCGACCCGGAGCAAGCGTCTTTGGCCTTTATCTGTAAACGGCTTAAATTGAATTTGAAGAAGCTGTCAGAGGACGAAAAGAAGTGGCTGAAAAAGATTGCGGAGAAATCAGACTTGCTAAAAAATCCAAACCCACAGCGGGGGAGAAAATAACAGAGCAGAAAACCAAAGTATGCGGAGGTATTTATGAAGAAAATTCTTGTTTTATGTATTGTACTTGTTAGCATGGTAGCCTTAACATCATGTAAAAACTCCATAGCCAATGCTAATACCGCAGACAGCGTAAAAATTGAAATGCAATTAAATGAAAACTATGATGATACAGAGCCATTTATCAATGAAAAGTTATTTTGTGTATCAAAAGATTTAGAGAATGTAACAGCAAAATGCGAATTAGAAATGGATGGCGAAATTGGAATTTTAGAAATCAAGAACAATAAAACAAGTGAGGTTTTATGGAGTAATACATGGAATGGAACAGTTGAATTAACTACTTTTTCCATTTCACTGGACAATCTAAAAAAAGATGATGAATACGCCGTCTGTTTTACAGGGACAGGAATAAAAAATGCAATCATTTCTATTAGCTTTGAAAATAATTATGTTCAAGAACGTGAAACGCCACTCAAATAGTTCCCTAATCTATCGGGAAATAGCAAAGCCAGCCGAGCCAGTCAACGGTCAAGATGAACAGCGCATTGAAATGCGCCGCCGTTGACAGCCCCGTCCGTCTTTGCTAAAAGGTAATCAAGGCGGGAAAGCCCTAAAATGGTTTCCCGCCCATTTCAATTTTGGGAAAGGAAACGCTCCAAAATCAGAAAGAGAGCGGCCAAGCACTTTGAGGGAGTGGCCGCCTTGTTCACCCATTTAGCGGGACAACGGACGACAGTCAAGGCCGGGTGTAAGCCCGTTTATTTCAGCCTTGACAGTTACCCGCTGTCCTGCTATTTTTTCGGGAGTGTAGCCACACTTCGGGACACTTTGTCCACAAGACGGAGCGTAGGACGAGGGACGGGGGCTTTCATATACGCCCTGTCTGCTGATGAAACCAGTCCTGCGCTTGCGGCTTCACGCCACGCAATCACAGCCCTGTTTTCCTGCCGCTTCAAATGCCCTTGCCCTCCCCGGCGGCAACGGCATTTTCACGGCAACGCCGACAGAGCGTATAACACACTACACTTTGCAAGCAAAGTCGTGTGCCAAGGGGCAAGCCCCTTTGGAAACCCCGAACAACAAAACAGGCTGAATATCTCGCACTTTCCCGGTGATTGATACTCAGCCTTTATTTGTTGTCAGCAGCCCCCGTTTCGTGGTCTGCGTGTAGTTCCTTGTAAACCGACCTAACTTGGGATGTAAACTACAAATAAAGTCTAATTCAAGAGATTGCTATTTGATAAACAATGGCAGACTCTTCTTTATTTTGTCAGCAGTTCCGTTTTGGAAAGTGTCTGTAACCATCAACAGGCACTTTCTTTTTTTTCATATTGATTATATAATAGGCACATGTATATTACGGCTGAGCTGTAATGATTTTGCTGAAAGAGAGGAAATGAATCCATGAAAGTTTTGAAACAGGGAGATATATATGCGCCGGAGCATCTGGGGAGGAAGGATATCCTGATAGAAGGAAGCCGGATAGCCAGGATAGCGGACCATATAGACGAATATGACCAGATAGAGGAGGTGGAGAAGGTGGACCTGGGCGGGCACATCCTGACGCCGGGATACATGGATATCCATGTCCACATAACAGGCGGAGGCGGCGAGAGCGGACCCGCCACCAGGGTGCCGGAGGCAAGCCTCAGCGTGCTGGTCCGAAACGGCATTACCACGGTGGTGGGACTCCTGGGCACAGACGGGATAACCAGAAGCCTGGAGAACCTTCTGGCAAAGGCAAGGGCTTTCAATGAAGAGGGAATCACCTGCCGTATACTCACCGGAGCATACGGATACCCGTCCCCCACCATCACAGGGAGCGTGGAGCGGGATATAGCTCTTATTGACCTGATGGTGGGCGTTAAAATCGCCATGAGCGACCACAGAGGCTCCAATCTGACAGGGGAGCAGCTGATTTCACTGGCAACCCAGGCCCGAAGGGCCGGCATGCTCTCCGGGTGCTGCGGCTATGTGACCATCCATATGGGAAGCGGTAAGGCCAAGCTGGATCCTCTGTTCTATGCAATCGACAACAGCGATGTGCCCATTCAGAAATTCCTTCCAACCCATATGGGACGCACCCGGGAGCTGTTCGAACAGGGCCTGGAATTTGTGAAGCGGGGCGGAACCATTGATATGACGGCAGGACTTACAAGGGAGGAGTTAGAGGAGACGGCGGACCAGATTCTGAGCTATCTTAAGCAGGACCCAGAGTGTCTTAACATGACCATGTCCAGCGATGCATACGGAAGCGCGCCCAGGTTCAATGACAAGATGGAATGCATCGGCCTCACCTATGCATCACCCAAATGCCTGCACGAACAGCTGAAGGTGCTGGTGTGCGAACGGGGAGCCAGCCTGGAAAAGGTGCTGAATCTCCTGACTAAGAACCCTGCCAGGGTGCTGGGACTGACTGGAGTCAAGGGAACCGTGGCAGAAGGTGCGGACGCTGACTTTGTGGTGTACGATGATTCCATGGATATCCTCCACGTCATGGCCGGGGGCAGGAAGTCTGTGTGGAATAAAGAGGTTATTATGAAGGGGACGTTTGAAGAATAGGGAAGTTGGTCTTTGACTGCGGCAGGGTACGGATTCATGGCCGGGCTTACTTATGCAGCCCAGACAGGGGCACACGTGATTTTTATATGTATTTTCCGTTCCCACCTGCCCCATGCGGCAAGAAAAAAAGAGGCAGGGAGGTTTTGGCCGGCTTCTGCCAGACCTGGGATGGCTATAAGACAATTTCCATGCCGTCATAGGCAAATGATACATTGTCCAGTTTTTTTTCAAATTCCCGGTAGTAAGCATAGGATTTGCCCCAATACTCATCAATGTGAGTAATGATAATGCGCTTTATCCTGTATGCGCGCTTGATCTCCATCATCTCATCCAAGGTGAACATATCGTCTCTGAAAGGTGCGGAATCAAGTTTTGACCCGTCTTTAAGTATGCCGTCGTCGGAAACAAGCCCGATTATTAAAACATCCGCATCATAATACAATTGATTGGGGACAAATGGCTTCACATCGCAGCAGGCGTAAACAGCCTTTTTGGAGCCGTCTGATATAACATAAAATGTCATATTGCCGCGATGGGTTTTGTTATTTACCAGGTGTAATTCTATCGTTCCGATTTTAGCATAGTTCGTCCTGTTAATTGAAATGCAGTTCAGAATATTCTGATAGTAGTACAGTCCATCGCCGTTCCAGGCATTGATATCGTCTATAACCTCAGGCATTGCTATGAATTGTATGGGTGTTCCTTTGCCGGCAATGCAGTTGTAACCCAAAGGCTCCACGATACGCATGCCTCGCGTATGGTCAGGATCCTTGTGGGAGATGGAAAGATATTCAATCCTGGATATACCCTGCCTGTCACAGGCAACTGCAATGTCCTCCGGCGTATCAATGAGCATTCCGATGTCCTCAATATAAAGACTCGGCCCTAGGCGCTCATACCGGCCTCGTTTTATTCTGGCCTCCTGGCAGACAGAGCATTTACAAAAAGGATTGGGAATTAGAAACATTCCGCCGCTTCCTACAATCTTCAACTTCATCCGTGTTCACCTCCTGGCGTCATTTTTTATTTTACTAACATCGCCCTGATTTCGCTGATCATGCCCTTTGGTATATTATCGTCGTCCAGCGGCATGATACTGCTCAGCATCCGTACGCCCTGATAAGAGAATAGCAGCAAATCCGCAACCGCGTTTACATTGGCCTGCTTAAACTCGCCTTTGTCAATGCCGTATTTAATCAGGCTGCAAAGCATTGTCTTTGAAATGTAATACTGCTTCAGCATGGCGTTGTCCTCTGATAATGGCATGCCGCTGTAATACTCATAGAAAGCAAGTCCTAACGAACCGCTCCTGTCAAGCATCTCGGACTGGTAACGCTCTAATAATTCATCCAATATGAGGGCTGCCGGCAGGTCCCATTCCATCTTTTCAGCAACCTGGCTTTCAAGGCCCGACATAAGTTCATTTATGATGTCAGCAAATACCTGACCGGTACTCCCGTAGTGCGTATATAATCCGCCGCGGCTAAGTCCTGCTGCCTCACAGATATCTTTCATTGTAACATCCTTAAATCCCTTTTGGACAAATAAAACCAGTGCCGCTTTCCGTATGGCTGCCTTTGTTTTGTCCCCTTTTTTGCCCATGGGCCTACCACCTGCCTTTTATCCTGCCTATTTCCGACACTCGTGTCTGTTTTTAATATACGACACATGCGTCGGAAAGTCAATGAGGAAATTCCTGCATCGCCGCGAAGCCAAAAAAAGAGTATCCGTCATTTCTTCCGGATGCTCTTTTGATATACTGCATGTCTGAAACGATATTCTTATTTAAGAATGTCATCCTTCTTTTCAAGAATTGCCTCTGCGGCTGCGCAGGCAGGACAATCACAGTATTTTGCCCCTGCGGCCTTGAGTTCCTTTGCATGGGCTGCCACGTCCTTGGCCTTGTCTGCCCCGAAGACCTGGGCGCACATATCGGATTCAGCAAAACCAATCAGGCCGTCAACCGGCATGATGTCTGCTTCCAGCTCAGCAATGTATGTTTTTGTTGCTGCGGCCTCGTTCTCAGTGCCAACTGCATCCAGCCAGGTCTGGGCTGATGCCTTTGCCTCTTTGCTGCATGATGCTGCATTCATTAATTCGTGTGTTTTTTCAACGATGAAACTTAATACTTCTTTATCCATAATTGATAGCCCCGCTTTCTTCTGAAATTTACCTATATTTTACCATAAATGTCCGACATTTGCAATTTAAACATATGGTTTGTCCTATAGGTTTGTCCTATATATCAGGACCGCTCTTTTGTAACAGTTCAGACAATGATTCCTGCAATGGGGAATCACCGCAAAAATTTCATGTTCAGAAGTTCTGAGGAAAGAGCATTGGATGCCTGCTGCATCAGACGGGCGCGGATAGTTTTGGGACAGCTTTGGGACAGCTCAGGGAAAGTTCCGGGAATGATAGTTCCGGGATATAAGCCGCAGGTTGACAAATCCGTGGATGCTGTGTATAATAGTTGACTGATGCAACAGTTGTATAATACAATAGAAATAGCAGGGAGAACGGAATGAATCAATATACGGGAATATACCGGCGCTGTGAGCTCTGGTTTATCCGGAGGGAGTTGGAGCAGTTTGGACTGCAGCCCCTGGAGGGGAAAATCATCATGTTTCTTCAGGACAACCAGTGTACCCAGGAGGATATCGGCGCACATTTTGACCTGGACAAGGGCAGGATTGCCAGAAATCTGTCTGTGCTGGAGGAAAAGGGACTGGTGCGGCGTCTTATCAACGAGAAGAATAAAAGGCAGAAGTTTGTAAGTCTCACCTGCAGGGGAAATCAGGTCCTGGAAGAGATACACCGCATATCCGGCAGATGGGACGAGATTTGTTTTTCGGGATTCACAGAGGAAGAGCGCAGGCAGCAGCAGGATTATCTGCGGCGGATTGCTGAAAATGCAATTGAATATAAACACAGAGTAGGAGAATGTACATATGGTAAACAATCTGACTGAGGGAAAACCTCTTAAATTGCTGTTTTTCTTTGCAATGCCCATGGTAGTGGGCAATCTGTTCCAGCAGCTCTACAACATGGTGGATTCCATGGTGGTGGGACGTTTTGTGGGGGAGGATGCCCTGGCAGCCGTTGGCTCATCCTTCCCTGTGGTCTTTTTGTCCGTAGCCATTGCGGCGGGCCTGTCCATGGGATGTACCGTGGTTATTTCCCAGTTCTTCGGGGCAGGTAAGATACTTGAAATGAAGATAACTGTTTCAACGGCCCTCATATCGCTGGGGGTCATCGGACTTATTATCATGGGAATCGGGGAAATCATCGCGGGACCTCTGCTGTCTCTTCTGGGAACGGACCCGGATATCATGGCTGACTCCCTTGCCTATCTGAGGATATATTTCGGGGGAGCCGTATTCCTGTTCCTGTATAATTCACTGAATGGTATCTACAATGCATTGGGAGACAGCCAGACACCTCTTAAGTTCCTCATAGTATCCGCCCTGACCAATATTGTCCTGGACCTGCTGTTTGTCATTAAATTCAACATGGGTGTGGCAGGTGTGGCCTGGGCAACCCTTATTTCCCAGGGAATGTGTGCTGTATTTTCCTTTTTTGTATTGATTGCCCGCCTGAGGAAGATGGAGAATGAGGAAGAAGCCAGAGGAAAGGCGTTTACCTTTTTCGACATGTCCTCAGCTGAGCGTATTGCCAAGGTGGGCGTGCCTTCCATGCTCCAGCAGTCCATTGTCTCCGTCAGCATGATGCTGATGCAGGGGCTGGTAAATTCCTACGGAAAGGTGTTTGTGGCCGGTTACACGGCTGCCACTAAGATTGATACCCTGGCCATGATGCCCAATATGAACTTTTCCAATGCTATGTCCAGCTATGCGGCCCAGAACATTGGAGCCAGGAAAATGGACCGTGTGAAGCAGGGATACAAGGCCAGCATGTTCATGGTGGTGATATTTTCACTTATCATTACCAGTATCATTTTCCTGTTCGGGCCGCAGCTTCTGGGACTTTTCCTGAAACAGGGGTCTGAGGGAAGCGCCATGAGCTACGGACTCAGTTACATGAAGACCGTATCCGTGTTCTACATACTGATGGGAGCCCTGTTTGTAAGCAACGGTCTGCTGCGGGGAGCCGGAGATATGGGGGCGTTTATGCTCAGCTCCGTGGTAAACCTGTTCTCCCGCGTGGCCATTGCCTACCTGCTGGCGCATTTTATCGGTTCCAGCGCCATATGGTGGTCCATACCTACAGGATGGGCTATCGGCGCGTTGTTCTCCTTCCTGCGCGTAAGGAGCGGGAAGTGGATGGCAAAGAGACTGGTGGATTAAAGATTGACTGTGCTGCATATATTGTATAAATTCAGGTTGAGGAATGAAATGCATGAAAATATATGTAGTGAAACAGGGAGACAGTGTTGACTCCATCGCAGATTCACAGGGGATTCCCGTAGAGACCCTTGTTTGGGCAAATCAGATAGAATACCCATACCGCCTGGCCGTTGGCCAGGCTCTTTATATTTCTGACGGGGAGACTGGGGAGGGACGAAGGCCACTGTTTTCCAGCGGTTATGCATACCCCTTCATTGACAGTGGGGTATTGGAGGAAACCCTGCCTTATCTGAGCGCCATCAATGTATTTTCCTATGGTTTTACAGAGAACGGAAATCTGGTTCTTCCCATGGAGGATGACACATGGATGATAGAAAAGGCGCTGCAATGGGGCGTCCGCCCGGTACTTACTCTGACGCCCCTGGGAGAGGACGGGCGCTTTAACAATAATCTGGTATCAGCCCTGGTGAGAAGCCAGGAAAACCAGCAGCGTCTTATCTGGGAGCTGGGACGTACGATGCAGGAAAAGGGATACGAGGGCCTGGACATTGACTTTGAGTATGTGCTGGCAGAAGACCGGGTGGAGTATGCTGATTTTGTGCGCCGGGCTACCCGGGTCCTTAACATCTTCGGCTATACGGTTACGGTGGCCCTTGCGCCTAAGACTTCGGCTCAGCAGAGGGGGCTTCTCTATGAGGGTATTGATTACCGGCTGCTGGGGGAGGCAGCTAACCATGTCATGCTGATGACCTACGAGTGGGGATACAGTCAGGGGCCTCCCATGGCTGTGGCCCCCATCAATATGGTGAGAAAGGTAGTGGAATATGCAGTGAGCGAGATTCCGCCTGAGAAAATCATTCTGGGAATCCCTAACTACGGCTATGACTGGCCCCTTCCTTTTGAACGGGGAGTAACCAGGGCCAGGTCCCTGGGAACCCTGGAGGCGGTGAAGCTGGCAGTTGACTTTGGAGTGGATATCCGGTTTGATGAAACTGCCATGTCGCCCTATTTCCGGTACTGGCAGTACGGTATCCAGCACGAGGTATGGTATGAGGATGCAAGGAGCATGAGGGCAAAGTTTGACCTTATTAAGGAGTTCAATCTGTATGGGGCCGGTTATTGGCAGCTCATGCGGTTTTTCAGGGCCAACTGGCTGCTGATGGATGATATGTTTTACATTGAGCGGGATTGGCCTCTTATGGAGTATGAAGATATGTCATAAAAGCTGTTTCTGTGGTATAATCCTTCTGTAGCAGGCCATTAAGTGAAATATGTCTCGGATTAAGGGGCTGGACGCATATTTCAAGCGTTATCTGAATCCATGGGATTTTGCGGCCGGTATGCTGCTGATAGAGGAGGCAGGGGGAAGGGAAGGAACTTGAAGGATGAAAAGAATGGACAGAGACACGGGGGGAAAGAGAAGAGGGAAGAAGAAAGGAAGGATGACTGCGGGGCTGGCCGCCGTGGTGTGGCTGCTATGCGGGTTGAGCGGAATAAACGGAACGTGCGTGGGGCCGGGGGTGAGGGATGTCGCAGGCGTGACGGATGCAGCGGGTGCGCTGGGTGCACCGGGCATAACGGATATGCTGAATATGACAGGATTTACTGCTTTCACAGCCTTTGCCGATGTGTGTGACTCCAAGGCTGATACATCTCCGGGGACAGGGGAGGTACTGGTGAACATTGCCAATGAAGACCAGCTGAGGCAATGGTACGACGGCCGTTTAACGGGAGGAAACAGCATAGGAGTCCTGCCAAAGAACCTGGTAATTACCAAACCTGTTACCCTGGGGCTTCCTGACGGTCAGCAGAATATCAGCCCTATTGAAATAAGGATACCTGAGGGACCCATAAAAATCCTGGCACCTAAAAACCTGACCCAGTCAGGCGTTGTCATTGATAACCCCAATCTGGTCATAACGGGAACAAAAAGCCTGATATCGGTTGAGGGTGAAGGGTGCCTGACACTGAAACGGGGACAGATACAGAGGGATGCGTCGGATGAACCGGCCATTATCCTGAGAAATCAGGGAACGCTGGTATGGGAGGAAGGCAAGGACTTTAAGGGATTTAAGAAAACCGACATCCGTGACGAGCGCATAGACCCGCCGGAGCCGGTTCCTCCCGGTGAGAGCCAGACCAACCCGGAATATGGCGGCACACAACCCCAGTTGACAGAGGCAGTCCTTTTGAATATAGGAGCTGATGGCAGCGGTTCCGCCAGGCTGGAATTCAAGAACGTGCCTTCCGATATCAATGCCCTATACATACTGCGCAGTGAAAACGGACATTCCTGGAAAAAGGAAAAGAACAAGGTGACAGCCGCATCGTCACAGAGCGGACAGGAGACTGTGGAGTACGAAAATTTCCTGAAGGAGACCGGAAACACGCTGAATACAAGCATTGTGGAGGACGGTTATCTCATATACAGGTTCCAGTCAGGGGACAGTTCCTTTTATGTGAAGGCCAGGATTGAGTGGCCCGGCGGAAGCTATGAGACGGATAAGGTAAAGATAGCCATACCGGAGTCTGTTGGCCAGGGTCTTACCTTTGTGTACGGCGGGGACAGCTATGGCTATGGCAGCGGATACGGAGGAAGCTACGGCAGCAATTTTGGCGGATATAGGGGATACGGCAGTTCGTCCGGGGCAAATTCTTCCCACACCCAGTCTGGTACGGAGGAGGAGTCCGACGCGCCTGAGGCGCCGGTAAGAGTCAGGGGAGGGCGCAGAAGGGAATCCTATACGCCGTATTCCAACCCCGATACTCAAAACGGGGGAACGGCTGAAGGACAGGCAGCAGAGAATCTGCTTAAGGAGGCAACTCCTTCGCAGGCCCGCAGCTGCCATGATAAGGATGGAGACAGTGAGTCTGTAAATGAAACAGCAGCTGGTGGGCCGGAGGCGGACACAGCCGGTCTATCCGAGGAAGAGAACGAAGTCATGGACACGGAGCAGGACCCGTCACAGGAGGAAATGCAGGACCGGGAAGATTCCGGCACATCCGGATTAAAGTGGTATGCAGGCGCTGTCTTGGCCGTTGCGGTTATTGGCTGCGGAGCTGTCTATCTCTACAGGAAAAAGCGCAGGTAAGCGCACGTCTGCAATTTATAGTGATAAAAAAATGATTTGCCAAGGAAAGAAGGCTGTAGTATAATTTACAAAAACCAAAAACCCACACTATTACGTTACAAAGGAGAATAAAAATATGGCAATCAGAGTTGGAATCTTAGGCTATGGAAACCTTGGAAAGGGTGTGGAGTGTGCCATTAAGCACAATCCTGACATGGAGCTGAAAGCAGTGTTTACCAGAAGGAGTCCTGACAGCCTCAGCATATTGACAGAGGGGACAAAGGTTTACCGGGCAGAGGAAGCCTTGTCCATGAAGGATGAGATTGACGTGATGATACTCTGCGGAGGGAGCGCCACAGATCTTCCAGGCCAGACCCCGGAAATGGCAGCGTATTTCAATGTGATAGACAGCTTTGACACCCATGCCAATATCCACCAGCATTTTGAGGCAGTGGACAGGGCTGCAAAGGAAAGCGGCCATGTGGGAATCATATCCGTTGGCTGGGATCCGGGCATGTTCTCCCTCAACAGGCTCTATGCCAATGCCATCCTGCCGGACGGCAGTGACTATACCTTCTGGGGCAAGGGCGTGAGCCAGGGCCATTCCGATGCAATCCGCAGAATCAAAGGCGTGAAGGATGCAAGGCAGTATACCATTCCGGTGGAGGATGCCCTTACGGCTGTGAGAAGCAAAAAAGCGCCGGAGCTCACTACCAGGGAAAAACACACCAGGGAAT
Source organism: [Clostridium] clostridioforme AGR2157 (assembly GCF_000424325.1). Classification (GTDB taxonomy): domain Bacteria; phylum Bacillota; class Clostridia; order Lachnospirales; family Lachnospiraceae; genus Enterocloster; species Enterocloster clostridioformis_A. The sequence goes on along the minus strand of NZ_AUJR01000070.1, from coordinate 7,295 downwards.
GCTTTGTGGTGGCGGAGGAAGGCGCTGATTTAAAGGCCATCGAGGAAGCCATCGTCACCATGCCAAACTATTTTGCTGATTATGACACCACGGTGCACTTTATCAGCCAGGAAGAACTGATGCGTGACCATGCCGGAATTCCCCATGGCGGTTTTGTTATCCGCACCGGCAGCACCGGATGGAATGATGAGAACGGCCATGTGATTGAATACAGCCTAAAGCTGGATTCCAACCCGGAATTCACTGCATCCGTTATTGTGGCCTATGCCAGGGCCGCATACCGCCTGAGCAGGGAAGGGCAGTCCGGTTGCAAGACCGTGTTCGATATTGCGCCGGCTTATCTGAGCGCGGCGGATGGGGCAGAGCTTAGAAAGCATTTGCTTTAGAGCGTGTTTGAAAACGCCGCACCAAACAGAACCATTCCTCATATCCTATCAGTAACAGACCTTCATATCAGTCTGTAGAAAGACACTCTTTGCGCTGCATATCTAATTTACAGTACAAACTGAGCAGGCCGGAGGCGCTTACTGCCTTGGGAGCCGGGCCGCGGGCAGCGGCAGCAGACAGTAACGTCTGTGGGACAGTGGTATACTTACATTGCCCCACAGACGTTTTTTCTGCTTTGGGGGCAGGATGGCAGATTCGGTGATTGTCATATATATGGGAGGAGATAACCGATGGGAGAAGGTAATGAGCAGAATGCTTCAGAAAAAAAGATAAGAAGTCATGGTACGGGTCTGGCCATGCAGGTATCCTGTGTCAGCATTGCCGTCAACCTAGTACTCTCTGTATTCAAGGTAGGTGCGGGCATCCTGGCCCATTCCGGTGCCATGATATCGGATGGGGTCCATTCAGCCTCGGATGTGTTCAGCACGCTGATTGTCATGGCAGGAATCACCATGGCCTCCAGAAAGTCAGACAAGGAACATCCCTATGGCCATGAGCGGATGGAATGCGTGGCGGCTCTGTTGCTGTCAGCGGTATTATTTGCTACAGGAATCGCCATCGGGGTGAGCGCTGTGGAAACCATTGGTTCCGGGCCGGAAAAGGTCAGGGCTGTTCCGGGAATGCTGGCTTTGGGGGCCGCGGTCATATCCATAGTGGTAAAGGAATGGATGTTCTGGTATACCAGGGCTGCGGCCAGGAAATTAAAATCAGGGGCACTGATGGCAGACGCATGGCACCACCGCAGCGATGCACTGTCCTCAGTGGGCGCTTTTATCGGTATTCTGAGCGCCAGGATGGGAGTGCCGGTCATGGACCCGCTGGCCAGCTTCATCATCTGCATCTTCATAGTCAAGGCCGCCCTGGATGTGTTCAGGGATTCCATGGATAAGATGGTGGATAAGGCGTGTGACGAGGAAACGGTCAGGTCCATAGAGCAGGTGGTGCTGGATACCCGGGGAGTGGAACGGGTGGGCTCCATGAAGACCAGGCTTTTCGGTTCCAGGGTATATGTGGACCTGGAGATTGAAGCAGACAAAAGTCTTATGCTGGAGCAGGCATTCGGAATCGCAAAGGAAGTCCACGATACCATAGAAGCAAGATTTCCCCAGGTCAAACACTGTTCGGTACAGGTGAGTCCCGAAGGCAGCACGGGCCTGGAGGGAAAGGAAAATTAGTTTGACGGAAAAGCGATTGCTGGCTATACTTAATATCAGATAACAGCGCCCGGATTTCAGGTAGGACCAGGCCCGGACTATGCAAGGCCAAACGGATTCCGCCGGACCATACCAAGCCGCATTATGCCAGGCCGTGGTTATGCACTGGGCGCAGCTATAGAGGGAGTGACATAAGATGGCATCATATATAAGAAAAACAATCTGTCCCTACGACTGTCCCACATCCTGCGGACTTTTGGCAGAAACAGACGGAATCCGAATCTTGGGTGTGAAAGGCGACCCGGACCATCCGGCTGCAAAGGGGCTGATATGCAGGAAGATGCAGCACTATGAGCAGTCCATCCATTCACCTGAGCGTATCATCACCCCCATGAAACGGGTGGGTGCCAAGGGAGAGGGAAGGTTTGAACCCATGACCTGGGATGCGGCGGTAAAGGAGATTGCCGGCAGGTGGAGCCGCATCCTGGAGGAAGACGGCGCAGATGCCATCCTGCCCATGAATTATTCAGGGGTCATGAGTGTCCTGCAGCGTAAATGCGGGGATGCCTTTTTCAATCGGATGGGGGCCTGTGACCTGGTCAGGACACTCTGTTCTTCAGCAAAGGGAGCAGGCTATGAGGCGGTCATGGGCCAGACCGGCTGTCTGGACCCAAGGGAGCTTTCGGACAGCAGTTTCTATCTGGTGTGGGGAAGCAATATGAAGGCTACCAGGCTTCAGTCCATGCCGGCGCTGATCCAGGCACGCAGACAGGGAAAGCGGGTGGTGCTCATAGAATCCTGTGCGGCAGATATGGAAGCATACTGTGACCAGACCATTCTGATTCGTCCGGGCACGGACGGAGCCCTGGCATTGGCAATGATGCATGTGATGGAGGAAGAAAACCTGGCAGACAGGGATTTCCTTACCTGCCAGGCAAAAGGGTATGAGGCATTCAGGAAAACCCTTGCCCCATATACCTCTGCCTGGGCGGAAGAGGAGACAGGAATCCCAGCAGAGGTGATTGCGGGTCTGGCAAGGGAATACGCCTCAGCTCCGGCTCCGGCCATCATTCTGGGAAGCGGTCCCTCCCGCTATGGCAACGGGGGAATGACCACACGGCTCATCACTATTTTGTCTGCTTATACAGGCGCTTGGGGGCGTCCGGGCGGCGGTTTGTGCGGCTGTAATCCTGGGGCGGGTCCTTATGTGGACAACCGGCTGGTCACCAGGCCGGATTTCAGGAAGAAACCGGGGCGCAAGGTGAATATCAATGAGATTGCCTCCGCCCTTTCAGGAAGCAGGGGAGATAAGCCCATACGCAGCTTTTACGTCTATGGAGGCAATCCGGTGGCCTCTGTCTGCTGTCAGAAGGGAATCCTGGAGGGCCTTTTGCGCCCTGATTTGTTCACGGTGGTCCATGAGCGGTTCATGACAGATACGGCCATGTATGCGGACATCCTTCTGCCCGCCGCATTTTCCGTGGAACAGACAGATGTGTATACGGCGTACGGATACTGTACCTTTGGGACAGCCAGAAAAATCATCGAGCCGTCCGGGCAGAGTAAGAGCAATTGGAATACCTTCCGCCTGCTGGCCCAGGCCATGGGATACGAGGAGGAATACTTTAAGAGGACAGAGGAAGAAATGTTTGAGGAGCTTCTGGCCCATCCCATGGAGGGGTTATCCCGTATCTCAGAGGAGGAATGGCGCATATTAAGGGACGGGGGAGTCATATCCACAGCCTTTGCAGACCATGGAAGCTTCAGGACGCCTTCCGGTAAAATGATGATTTATAATGAAAACATGGAGGAGGCCATGCCCAGGTATGTTAAGAGCCATGGGGGGACCTATCCACTTAGGCTGGTGGCAGTGCCCAGCGCGTATACGTTAAATTCGGTCTTTATGGACAGGAAGGACTTAAAGTCAGGCCGGGGTCTCATGGCGCTGATGCTCCATCCAAGAGATGCGGCGGCAAGAAAAATCGCGGACGGCAGCCCCGTTATAGCCTTCAATGAGCTGGCAGAGGTGGAGTTTACCGCGAAAATAACGCCTATGGTGGCGGAAGGAACGGCCGCGGCCGAGGGTGTTTACGACAGGACCTTCACAAAAGGCGGGCTTCTGGTCAACGCCCTCCACCATGAACGGCTGTCCGATATAGGAGCAGCCACCACCCTTAACGACAATACGGTGGATGTACGGCCATGTTAAGTGAGATAAGACAGCAGGAAGAGAGACAGGATATGAAATCAATGGTACTTGGAATTCTGGCCCATGTGGATGCCGGTAAAACTACATTATCGGAAGCGCTTCTGTATCTGGCGGGAAGCATACGGAAAATGGGGAGGGTGGACAATAAAGACGCCTTTCTGGATACCTATGCCCTTGAGAGGGCCAGGGGCATCACTATTTTCTCAAAGCAGGCGGCTCTGACATGGGAGGGCCAGCCCTTGACGCTGCTGGATACGCCGGGCCACGTGGATTTTTCCGCGGAAATGGAGAGGACGCTTCAGGTGCTGGATTATGCCATTCTGGTCATAAGCGGTGCGGACGGCATACAAAGCCATACCATAACCCTGTGGCGTCTGCTGGCTAAATACAGGATACCTGTATTCCTCTTTGTCAATAAAATGGACCAGCCTGGCACGGACCGGGACCAGCGGATGAAGGAACTGCAGAAACGTCTGGACGATGGGTGTGTGGATTTTGCCGGGGCAGGGACAGAGGAATTCATGGAACACGTTGCCATGTGCGATGAGAATCTGCTGGAACATTATCTGGAGACCGGGGATGTGGAGGAGGATGACATACGCCGCCTGATTCGGGAACGAAAGCTGTTCCCCTGTTTCTTTGGTTCCGCCCTTAAACTGACTGGGGTGGAGGAACTGCTGAACGGAATCCGCAGGTGGGCTTCTGCGCCGGAATATCCGGAGGAGTTTGAAGCCAGGGTATACAAGATTTCCAGGGACGACCAGGGAAACCGTCTGACCCACCTTAAGATTACAGGAGGAAGCCTTAAGGTAAAGGGAATTATTTCCAATGGAAATACGGAAAAACCATCCGAGGTATGGCAGGAAAAGGTAAACCAGATTCGCGTCTATTCCGGGGACCGGTACGAAGCGGTGCCTGAGGCAGAGGCAGGAACCATATGTGCAGTTTCCGGCCTTACCAGGACCTATCCGGGACAGGGACTGGGGGCAGGGCAGGACTCCATGTTCCCGGTGCTGGAGCCGGTGCTGAATTACCAGGTAAAACTGCCGGAGGGCTGCGACGGGGCTGTGATGCTGCCAAAATTCCGCCAGCTGGAGGAGGAAGACCCAATGCTGCGGGTGGTATGGAATGAGGAACTGAAAGAGATATCCATGCAGCTTATGGGAGAAGTGCAGATAGAAGTGTTAAAGAGCCTGATTGAAGAGCGCTACGGCATTCAGGTTGAATTCGGCACAGGGAACATCGTGTATAAGGAAACCATTGCAGGCCCCGTGGAAGGCGTGGGGCATTTTGAGCCTCTGCGCCATTATGCGGAAGTCCATCTGCTGATGGAACCGGGAGAAAGAGGAAGCGGGCTTCAGCTTGAGACCAGATGCAGCGAGGATGACCTGGACAGGAACTGGCAGCGCCTGGTGCTGACCCACCTGGAAGAGAAGGTGCACCGGGGCGTTCTGACCGGAGCAGCCATAACAGATATGAAAATCACCCTTGTGGCGGGCAGGGCCCATAACAAGCACACGGAGGGCGGGGATTTCAGGCAGGCCACTTACCGGGCCCTGCGCCAGGGGCTCATGGAGGCGTCCTGTATCCTGCTGGAACCGTGGTATTCCTTCCGGCTGGAGGTGCCGGAGGCATACATCGGAAGGGCCATGACCGATATTGAGAAGCGGTGCGGAACCTGTGCCATCGAGGAAAACAGACAGGGACAGGCTGTTCTTGTGGGAAAAGCGCCGGTTGCCGCCATGCAGGGGTATCAGGCAGAAGTCATGTCCTACACCAGGGGCCACGGGAGACTGGCATGTACGATCAAAGGATATGAGCCATGCCATAACAGCCAGGAGATAATCGAGCAGACCGCCTATGACCCGGAGAGAGATGCGGAAAATCCCACAGGTTCCGTGTTCTGTGCCCATGGGGCCGGATTTGTGGTTAGCTGGGACCAGGTGAAGGAGTATATGCACGTGGACAGCGGTCTGGTTATGGAATCCCCGGATGGGGAAGGAATGGAGAACGAGGGGAATCCTTCTTCCTTCAGGAATCCGGGCAAATCCTCTGCCGGACAGGGGGAATCCGGGGAAACCTGGCTGGGCACGGATGAGATTGACGCCATACTGGAGCGCACTTTTTATGCCAACAGCCGGGATAAATCCTCGGCCCGCAGGGGATATCCGCAAAAGCGCCGGGGAAGCAGGCCTGCCGGCAGCTACAGTGCTCCGGTGACACGCACCTACGGGACTCAGGGGGAAGCTGCCCGCCAGAAAAAGGAGGCCAGACAGGAATATCTGCTGGTGGACGGTTACAATATTATCTTTGCCTGGGAGGAACTGCGGGAGCTGGCCCAGGACAATCTGGACGGGGCAAGAGGCCGGCTTATGGATTTGCTCTGCAACTATCAGGCCATACGCAAATGCTGCCTGATGGTGGTATTTGATGCCTACCGTGTGGCGGGCCATGCCACGGAGGTTTCCGAATACCACAATATCCAGGTGGTATACACAAAGGAGGCCGAGACAGCGGACCAGTATATAGAGAAGTTTGCCCATGAAAATGCACGCAGGTTTGACGTGTCCGTGGCAACCTCGGACGGAGTGGAACAGGTCATTATCCTGGGCCAGGGATGCCGCCTTATATCAGCCAGGGAACTGAAGGAGGAACTGGACCGGGTAAACAGTATACTGAGGGAAGAATATCTGGAACAGCCGCAGCTGAAGCGGAACCGTCTGTACGATATACTTCCGGAGGAGGTAATGCGGCAGATGAGAGAGGCAGCCGGGGAGGACAATCAGGACAGACTGGCAGAAGCGCCGTCATCTGCCAGGAAACAGGAATCGTGATAAAAAAGCAAAAAATGTATGGAATTCCACAAACCGGTACATACTACCAGCGTACAGCAAGCTGCATATGTGTCTGAAAGACAGGCACGAAATGCTCATGACAAGGAGGTAGCATGCAATGGGTAATAAGGTATTGGATTATACCGCTCTTACAATCGCCCTGATTGGGGCTGTGAACTGGGGGCTGGTAGGATTCTTTAATTTCAACCTGGTTTCATGGATTTTCGGAACAGCCTCCTGGGTGACCAGGATAATCTATGCGCTGGTGGGATTGTGTGGTCTGTATCTGATTACATTTTACTCACATTCAGGCAGAGAGGCATAAAAAGAACAAGGCAGGGCCATGGAGTCCTGTCTTTTTCTTGGCTCCAGCAATGAGCTGGATGATGTGCTGTATGCATCCGCCAGCCATGTCATCGGCTCAGACCCGCTGCCGGATATATTTGCATCCGTCCCGGCTGGCTAAATTTGTGAAGATGCTAAGGGATAATCGGTTTGTGACATTTGGAAAATAGGAAATGTGAGATGTGGGATGCCCGGGTGACCGGGCGCTTTTTTGTATTATAGGAAAGTCCTTGCTGAAACGAAGTTATGTAAACTAATGATTCTGCCAAAGGAGGGTATAGAAAACAGACGGTGGTTTAGAACAGG
>NZ_AUJR01000069.1 GCF_000424325.1 [Clostridium] clostridioforme AGR2157 | reverse complement strand
AATCCCGATATAGTAGCAAGAGTAGTTGAGAACTATGGGCGCAACAGCCTGATTAAAAGGCTACAAGCGAACAAATGCGAGTGGTGCGGCGCAGAGAATGTACCGCTCGAAATACACCATGTACGAAAACTCAAAGATTTAAGTGGCAGAAAACAATGGGAAATCGCCATGATTGGGCGCAGGCGCAAGACAATGGCACTCTGTATTGACTGTCACGATAAGTTACACGCAGGGAAATTAGACTGACATCTGGAGAGCCGGATACATCGAGAGGTGTAAGTCCGGTTCGGAGGGGAGTTCTCGGAAACCTGCCATAGCGATATGGCAAGGCGCTGGGTTCTTACCCTACTACTCACAAGTTTAGCGCCTATCCCGTTTGCCACAGTCCCCAACAGGGAAACCGGACACATGGGGCAGAACTATTTCCGCTCCCTCTTTGCAGTGGGCTTTCAAGGTCTGTTGATCTTAGTCTGTGTCGCCATCTATGCGGTGCTGATCCAGAGTATCGCCACCGACGGCGACCCCATCGGGGCGATCTGGGGCTGCGTGGGATATACGGTGCTGCTGTGTTTTACCTTATTCAAAACAGGCAGTCTTGCAAAATCCATCTTTGGCTGCCATTAAGAGACTTCGGGCCATGCTGACCCGAAGCAGAAAGGAGGATCATGCCGAAAGAAAAATTTTCAATAATCTATGCAGATCCACCGTGGCGGTATGAACAGAAAAACAGGCAGGGATCAGCAGAGCTTCATTATCCCACTATGAGTATTGAAGAAATCTGTTCCCTTCCGGTAGCCGACTTGGCTGCAAAAGACAGCGTTCTGTTTCTGTGGGCAACATTCCCGCAACTGCCGGAAGCCTTAAAGGTCATTAAAGCATGGGGCTTTTCTTATCGCTCTGTGGCTTTTGTATGGATAAAGAGGAACCGGCGCTCCTACTCATGGTTTTACGGTCTGGGGTACTGGACCAGAGGTAATGCAGAAATTTGTCTTTTAGCCGTAAAAGGACATCCGAAGCGTAAGTCTGCCGGTGTCCATCAGCTTATTGTTTCCCCGATAGAGCGCCACAGCAAAAAGCCGGACGAGGCCAGGCGGAAAATTGTAGAACTGATGGGCGATATACCACGAGTGGAATTGTTCGCCAGAGAAAAAAAGCCCGGATGGGACGTGTGGGGAAACGAAGTTGAAAGCACTGTAAACTTGTAACAGCTTCGGGCCATGATGACCCGAAGCGGAAAGGAGAAATCCATGCAGGAAAAAACTGCGGGCGGAACACCAGCCGCCCCTATAATGCTGGATGTAAGCGTGCGGGTCATCGAACCTGTGAAAAATCTCATGGGCTTTGCCAGCGTGAAATTCAATGACTGCTTTGTGGTGGAAAATCTGAAAATCGTACAGGGCAGCAAGGGGCTCTTTCTTGGGATGCCCAGCCAGCCAGACGGCAAAGGCGGCTACCGGGATATGGCCTACCCTGTCACAAAGGAGTTCCGGGAACAGCTCAATACCGCTGTTCTGCAAGCCTATGAGGCAAAGCTGGAACAGATGGCGGAGCGCGGCTCTGTGGGGCGTGCGTCCATCAGCGACCAGCTCAAAGCCGGGAAAGCGGCTGCCGAGCAGGCAAAGGCAGAACGGCCCCCGAAGGAAAAGCCCAGCCGTGGGGCGGAGCGTTGACCTCGGGCCATAATGGCCCGAAGCAGAAAGGAGGCGGGAACCATGCCACGCAAACGGGCGGGCTATGACGCGGCCTGCTATTACGACGGAAAACTGCTGGGGCGCTGTACCAAAGCGGACAGCGACGCCTATACCCTGTTGATGAACGCCTGCGGCGGGGAGGCCGCCCGTGTCCTTCGGGAATATGCCTATTTTTCCCCGGAACTGAAAGCCATCTTAGAAAAGGCAGCGCTCATGCAGGCGGATCGGAGCCGGACGGGCGGAATGTTCCATGCGCCGAAAAACTCCCCGTGGGGCGAGGTGCAGAGCTGTGAAACCCTCTGTCCGGGGGTGTTTCTGGTATCTACCGCCAGCTACGGCGGAACGATGGTGGCAAATGAGGTAGCCGCCGTCCTCGCCCCAGCAGCGAAAAAGTGCGGCTTCAAGGACAAGGGCTATATCTGCTATGAGGAGGACGCACAGGAAAGTGTGGTGCTCCGGGAGTTGCTGGACAAAAAACTGTGGAACATCCCTGACCGCATTAAGGACAAAGAACAGTTTGAAGAAAAACTCAATCAGTCCATCCGGCAGTATAACCCCGAATACTGGCGGGCAAGGCAGAGCGGACGCAAGGCCGCCGAAGCTGCCCGCAGTACAACCCCGGCCAAAGAAGCCGCAAGATAACCTCGAGCCATGATGGCCCGAAGCAGTAAAGGAGGTGTACCCAAATGGCCTATGTGCCAGTACCAAAAGACCTTTCCAAAATCAAGACAAAGCTGGCCTTCAATCTGACGAAGCGCCAGCTTGTTTGTTTTTCCGGCGCAGCGGCGGTGGGGCTCCCGGCCTACCTGCTTTCCCGTGACAGTATCGGGAACAGCGCCGCCATGTTCCTGATGATCGGCCTCATGCTCCCGTTCTTCTTTCTGGCTATGTATGAGCGGGACGGCCTGCCGTTGGAAAAAGTGCTGAAAAACATCATCCGCACCCGGTTCCTCTATCCCCGTGTGCGGCCTTACAAAACCGAAAACTTCTATGCGCTGCTTAGCGCCAGAAAGGAGGCGCAGCCAATTGCGAAACAGCAGAAGGGCCGGAAAGCCCGCAGGCAGAAAGCCTGAAAAGCAGGGCCTTACCGGCCTGTTCACGAAAGGAAAAAATATTCCCACCACCGCCCAGCAGACCCTCCCTTACCGGGAAATGTACCGGGATGGGGTGTGCCGGGTAGCGGACCGCTATTACACCAAAACCATTGAATACGAGGACATCAACTACCAGCTCGCACAGTCCGAAGATCAGGCAGCCATCTTTGACGGGTGGAGCGCCTGCCTTAACTACTTTGACAGCAGCCTTCCGTTCCAGCTTTCCTTCCTCAACCACCGGAGCCGCCCGGGCAGCCGGTACAGCGTGAACATCCCCATGCAGGATGACGATTACAACAGCGTCCGGTGTGAGTATGTGGAAATGCTGGAAAACCAGATCGCCAAAAGCAACAACGGCATTGTCCGCACAAAGCTCCTGACCTTCGGCGTGAACGTGGACGACCTTCCCACCGCCAGGGCAAGGCTGGAACGTGTAGAGGCGGACATTTGCGGGAACTTCAAAAAGCTGGGCGTCAAGTGCCGCTCCCTTTCGGGGCTGGAACGGCTGGAGCTTCTTCACGGGCAGCTCCACCCCGGCAGCGGCTCCCCCTTCCGGTTTTCATGGGATATGATTCCAAAAACCGGGCTTTCCACCAAAGACTTTATCGCCCCGGACAGCTTCGACTTCCGTTTCAGCCGTCTGTTCCGGGTGGGGACGACTTGGGGCGCTGCCTCTTACTTGCAGATTTTAGCCTCGGAGCTCTCGGACAAGCTGCTGGCGGAGCTTTTGGAAATGGATGCGGAAATGACCATCACTCTCCATATCCAAACCGTCGATCAGGCCGCCGCCGTAAAATCCATCAAGGCCAAAGTCTCCGACATTGACAAGATGAAGGTGGAGGAACAAAAGAAGGCTGCCCGGTCCGGGTACGACATGGACATACTTCCACCCGACCTCGTAACATACAGCAACGACGCAAAGACCCTCTTGGAAGATTTACAGAGCCGGAATGAAAGAATGTTCCTGCTGACCTTCCTTGTGGTAAACATGGCCCCGACCCGCCGGGAGCTGGACAATGACCTGTTCACGGTGTCGGGTATCGTCCAGAAATACAACTGCACCTTGAAGCGGCTGGACTTCCAGCAGGAGGACGGTTTTCTTTCCAGCCTTCCGCTGGGCCATAACGGCATTGAGATCAAGCGCGGCATGACGACCAGCTCCACGGCCATTTTCGTTCCCTTTATGACGCAGGAGCTCCGCATGGATGGCGAAGCCGTCTATTACGGGCTCAACGCACTTTCCCATAATGTCATCATGGCAAACCGGAAAAAGCTCAAAAACCCCAACGGCCTGTTCCTCGGCGTGCCGGGCTCCGGCAAATCCTTCGCCGCAAAGCGGGAGCTTGTGAACGTGTTCCTTGCCACCCGTGACCGGATCATTGTGGTTGACCCGATGGGCGAATACTCGCCCCTTATCAAGCGGCTGGGCGGACAGGTCATCGAGATCGCCCCGGACAGCCCCCACCACATCAACCCGATAGACATTGATTTGAGCTTCGACGAGGAAAACCCGATGGCGCTGAAAGCCGACTTTATCCTGTCGCTGATGGAGCTGATCGTCGGCGGCAAGGACGGCTTGCAGCCGGTGGAGCGTACCGTTATTGACCGCTGTGTGCGCCAGATGTACCGGGAACACTTGCAGAACCCGGAAACAAGCAAAATGCCGACCCTCCAAACCCTGTATGACCTGCTCTGTTCCCAGCCGGAGGGCGAGGCGGTACGGCTGGCAACTGCCCTTGAAATTTATGTGTCGGGTTCTCTTAACGTGTTCAACCATGAAACCAATGTGGACTTGAACCGCCGTCTGGTATGCCTTGACTTAAAAAAGCTGGGGGCAGGGCTTAGGACGATTGCCATGCTCATTATGCAGGACTTGGTAAACTCACAGGTGTCCATGAATTTCCTGCGCGGTATCGCTACATGGTGCTACTTCGACGAATTTCATGTGCTGCTCCGTGACCGTCTGACGGCAAGCTATTGTGTGGCGATCTGGAAAATGCTGCGAAAAAAAGGGTGCGTTCCCAGTGCTTTAACGCAGAACGTGAAGGATTTTCTGGCAAGCCCGGAGATCGAGAATATCTTTGAAAACTCGGACTTCCTTGTGCTGCTCTCGCAGGCACAGGGCGACCGGCAGATTTTAGCCAAACAGCTTGGGATCAGCCCCCACCAGCTTTCCTATGTGACCCATACCAATTCCGGCGAAGGGCTGCTGTTCTTCGGGAACACCACCATCCCGTTTGTTGACCGTTTCCCGCAGAACACGGAGCTGTACGCCATTATGACCACCCGCCCGGAGGACAAAAAACAGGAAATGAACCGGGCATAACGCACTTCGGGCCATGATGGCCCGAGGTTTGGAAAGGAGGGATACATCATCGGAAAGAAACCGGACAAACGGAATTTTCAGAGGCCGGGGCCGACGGAGGATACCGGGGGCAATCGCCCCGAACCGGCTGAACGGGAAGGGCCTTCCCCCGCACCGTCCCGACGCCTGCGGTTTGAGGACGAGGATACCGGGCAGGACAGTCCTTCGGGCCACGATGGCCCGAAGTCCAAAAGCGGTAAGTTTCAAGAGGACAGCCGGAAAAGCCGTCCCTCTGACCGCATGAGGCAGGAAGATGAAGCGGGCGGGCCGCAGGATACCGGCAAGGCACAGGAGCCGGAGGGCTCCGCCGAGAAGGCCGGGAGCAAAAAGGACAAGTACCAGAAAGCACAGGCAAAAGCGGAACACGCCGGGGAAAAGCTGGGAAAGGCCCGGGAGAAACTGGACAAGACCGAGGCAAAACGGGCAGCGAAGAAGCCGCCGGGGCTTGCGAAGAAAGCTGTTCGGGGAGCCCGCACCGAAGCATGGTTTTATCTCCACAACAAAATCCACGAAGTTGAGCATGAAAATGTGGGTGTGGAAGGAGCCCATAAGTCGGAACTTGTGGCCGAGGCCGGAGCCCGGAAACTGACCCGGTATGCCAAACGGAGATACCGGGAGCACCAGGTCCGGAAGGTGGCAAAGTGGGAACGGAAGGACATAAAAGCCCGGGCCAATGTGGATTTTCAGAAAATGGCCTCCGAACACCCGGAGCTTGCCAGTAATCCGCTTTCCCGTGTGCAGCAGAAATGGAAACTGAAACGCCGGTATTCCAAAGAAGCAAAGGCGGCTGCAAAACAGGGCGCAAAGGCCGCAAAGAAAACCGCTGCCGCTTCGGGAACTGCGACCCGGCGGGCGGCGCAGTTTGTGACCCGTCATCCTGTGGCGGTGCTGGTCCTGCTCCTGCTGTTGCTGCTCTGTTTTCTTGTGTCGGCGGTAAGCTCCATCTTTCCCACGCTTGGCAGCGGCCTTGCCAATGCGTTATCCGGCACCTCCTACGCCTCGGAGGATACGGACCTGCTGGGGGTGGACGAGGACTACACGGCGCTGGAAAACGAGCTGGCGCAGACGGTAGCGAACATTGAAAGCACCCATCCCGGCTATGACGAGTACCGCTATTCCGTGGACGAGATCGGCCATAACCCCTATGAGCTGGCGTCCTATCTCTCGGCAAAGTACCATGTGTATTTCCGTGAACAGGTGCAGGACGAGCTGCGGGAGATCTTTGAGGCACAGTATGAGCTGACCTTGACGGAGGAAGTCGAGATACGCTACCGCACCGAAACCAGCACCGACCCGGAGACCGGGGAAACCACCACCGAGGAAGTCCCCTATGAGTATTACATCTTAAATGTGACCCTCACAAACAAAACGCTGCCCGCCGTGATCCTGCCGAGGCTTAACGAACAGCAGCGGGAAATCTACACCGTTATGCAGCAGCTCAAGGGCAACAAACCCTATCTGTGGGAAGGGATTTACAACGGCGGCGAAGATACCGGCCCCAGCTATGAGATACCCGGCGAGGCGCTGGATGACCCGGCTTTTGCGGCGCTCATGGAAGAAGCCACAAAGTACATCGGCTGGCCCTATGTGTGGGGCGGCTCCAGCCCGTCCACCTCCTTTGACTGTTCGGGCTTTGTCTGCTGGGTGTACACGGCCAGCGGCGTCCACAACCTGCCCCGTACCACGGCGCAGGGCATTTACAACCAGTGTGCTATCATTTCTCCCTCCGAGGCAAAGCCGGGCGATATTATCTTTTTCACGGGAACCTATGACAGCCCCGGCCCTGTGTCCCATGTGGGGATTTATGTGGGCGACGGGATGATGCTCCATTGTGGGTCCCCCATCCAATACGCAAATATCAATTCAAGCTACTGGCAGACACATTTCTATGCCTTCGGGCGTCTGTGAGCCAGAGGAAAGGAGTCCTTGCATGAACAAGATCGACAAGCTCGATAAGGAACTGGAAAAAGCCCGGGAGAAGGCTGCCGAGTGGCAGGCCAAAATCCGGGAGCTGGAAAAGCAGAAACAGGAGGAAGAAAACAGCCAGATCGTACAGGCGGTGCGCTCCCTCAAACTGACACCCGCCCAGCTTATGGCTTTTCTGAATGACCCCAAAAACAGCCTTACCGCTTCGGGCCATACTGACCCGAAGCCGGAGGCGCCCGAAAAGGAGGACACAGCCCATGAAGAAAACTAAATACCGCAGGCTGGCGGCGATAACTGCCAGCCTTTTGTGTTGCCTGATCTTTACGGTCCCGGCTTACGCCCAGAGCAATGAGCCGCAGCCCGAGGCCACTCCCGCTCCGGTGGAAACCGAAGCGGAGCCGGAAACCCAGAACCCCTTTACCCCGGACGGGACGGGAACCGTGGTGGACAACGCCACCGACGAGGACGGTAAAGAGTTTTACACCATTACCACAGCAGACGAGAGCGTGTTTTATCTGGTGATCGACAAACAGAAAACCAGCGAGAATGTCTATTTCCTCAATACCGTTACCACAGACGACCTTCTGCCTCTTGCCGAACAGGGTAAGGAACCGCCCAAAGAAGTGACCCCGGAGCCAGAGCCAAAGCCCACCGAACCTGTGGAGGAAGTACCGGAACCCAAGCCGGAGAAAAAGGACAGCCCCCTTCTCTCTATGCTCCTGATCGGCGCGGTGGTGCTGGCCGGCGGTGGAATTGGTTACTATTTCAAGATTTACAAGCCGAAGCATGAAGCCCCGGATTTGGAAGATGATTACTGCGAATATGAGGACGGGGAGCTGGAGGAGATCGCAGAGGAACCCGAGGACGAAGATACCCCGCCGTGGGAGGAAGATACGGAGGAATGAGAATGAATTTTACAAGCAGCCCTTTTGAACGAATGATGAAGGAAGTACCGCACCCCGGCTGGGACAATGACGACCCTTGTAAGGGATGCCGTTATTACAAGGAGTGCAAAGGAAAGAAAAAACAGTGCCGGAAGAAGTTCCGGGCGCTGATCGTGGAGCCTCGCCCTTCGGGCCATCGTGGCCCGAAGTCCTGAATGGACGCCCGGGAGCTGACCCGTGACGAGAAGAAGGAAATCCGTTCCCTTGTCACGGGGATGTGCGCCAACTATGACCGGGAAACGGGCCTGTGCCTGCCGCTGGACTATGCCTGCTATATGCTGCACAAATGCTGGACAGGGGCATACTGCCGCTATTTCCAGGAGGCCGTCTTGCCTCTCGACCCGGAGCTTCTTGCGGCGCTGACCGTGGAAGGTATTTCCCCGGAGTTTCGGGCCTGTGCGGTCTGCGGGCGGGCATTTTTACCGGAAGGCCGTCAAGCCTATTGTTCCGACGCCTGTAAGACCGAAGGAAACCGCCGGAAAAGCCGGGAACGTATGAGGAAAATGCGGGAGAAAAGGCCGGGCGGCGGTTACGATTTGCCGCCTCCAAAGACTTGATATTCCGGGCTTTTTTGAGGGTGTTTCCGGGGCGGGAATACTGCAACCCATCCCGCCCCGGTTTACTCCCTTATTTCGTAACATACCACACTTCGGGCCATGTTGGCCCGAGGTACAGAAAGGAAGTATCTCTTGGAGATTGTACAAGGCTATGCCATTTTGAAAACAACCACTTTTGACAGCGGACACGGCTTTGCGCTGGGGCATAATCCGGGAGCGCCAGACCCCTTTGTGACTTGGCAGTTTACCGAGGGCGAAAAGGGCCAGCGGGATTACTACTGGGGCCGCTATGGAAACAGTCTGGAATGGGCGCAGCGAGACTTTGATCGCCGGGTGGACGATTATCAGTACCTTTATCATGCGGCAGTCAAAAATACGGAGCTGGGCCCGGAGGGCGTTTACCGCTACTATTCCACCCAGCGCCCTGTGGACATAGGCACCTACCCGAAGTCCCCGGATAACCCGCCCCTTTCCATTGTCAACTACGATGACGACAGGCGGCGTCCTGTGGCAAATGGCAGGCTGATGGCATGGGGCGAACTGACCTATGCGAAGCCGCTGACCGAAAAACAGATGGAGGACTATGAACTGAAACCCGCACCGGGCAATCCTGACCGGGCGCGCCCCTCCATTACCGCCCGGCTCAAAGATGGAGCCAGAGGGCAGGAACCCCCGAAGGAGCCCAGCCAGAAGCGGAACCATAAAAACCATGAGGAACGATAAAGGAGGATTGCCATGCACGAAAAAGACAACTATCTGAAAACCGCCGAGCTCTCCACGGAGCAGAACTGCAACATGATCAACGGCGTACCCAATAACACGCCCATCCAGCCTGCACCCCCGGAGCTGGACGCCAAGCCGCTGGACAAAGTGAAGGAGCCCAAAGAGCGCAGAAAGGGCCGGGAGCTGGAACGCTGATGGAGAACCGAAAGCGGAATGTCCATCTGCACGTCATGGTGACGCCTGACGAGCTGGCGGCCATCCATGAGCGGATGGCCGAAGCGGGCATTTCCAACGCCGGGGCTTATGTGCGGAAGATGGCTCTGAACGGGTATATCCTGCACGTTGACCTTGCGCCCATAAAAGAATTGATCTCTCTGCAAAGACGCTGTTCCAACAATCTCAATCAGGTCGCCGTACACGCGCATACCTACGGCGTGTACCCGGAGGAAATCGACGGATTGAAACGGGACTATGAAAAGCTGTGGGGCGAGGTGTCAAAGGTGCTGCGGGAGCTCTCCGAGCTGGTACAAAAGTAGAATAGGAGGAATAAAAGTCGTACGACTTTTATCCCTCCTATTTTTATAGGTATTTTGTTTTCATCAAATCAATTATATCTTCACTACTGTATCCTTTAAGTGAAAGCTCTCTTATTTCGAGTAAATACTTTTCAAAAGTTAATTTCCCTTCAACCAGTATTCTTTTTGTTGAGGCAAAAACATTAAAAAACTCTGTGTATGACATGGTAAGGGTAGTTACTTTATCGAACATCTTCTCAATCTCGCTGGAGATATTAGGAGTTCTTGGTTGCTTGTTATAGCAGTACGCATAGAAACCGTAGTAAATTTCACAGCAAGAAATAATATCAGTTTGACAAACGCTTTTGATTAACTCGATTACATTGATAGCTTCTTCATATTCGCCGGTAATAACTTGGCGAAAGGCCAAATATCGAATGACTTCACTTTTATCCAATATAGATAGCTGATTGTATTTTGTCGTCGTGTGAGAAATAGCTTTTAGATGTTTGTAGATTCTATCATGGTCTTTGATGTCTAATTTACAAGCAGCTTGGCTTAATATTACTTCTTGCTTTGCCGCTAATCTTATAACAGAAACATAAAACACAATTACAATATATGCTAAATATAAAATGACAAATAAAGTAATATTGGCCTTTTCCCAATCAATTGAGTAAATCGTTAGTACGCCTAATACAAAGCTGAGTGTTGTTTCAGAAAAGCTTTTTGTGCTGACATAAATACCTATCGAAATTAAAAGGATAAGTAATCCTAACAAGTATGTAGTAGAAAATCCTTCTGACAGGTAGCTTCGTATACCTAAATCTACTAAATAAATTAACACCAAAAAAAGGACAGGCATTTTCTTAAATAGCACTTGAACCAAATTTTTTAGTGCCCGAAACGCTTCAAATAAACTTCTGCTTTTTTTCAAGCCTTATCCCCCCTTTTTTGGAAAATTATCCATAAGTATCTTAAACACTTCTGGTCCTGATATACCATATTTGTTTCCAATGTTCCATAACTCTGTTTGAAGCTTTTCAAAGGAAATATCAAATGGTATATCACCTAATTTGTTCATCATAATTTTGCAGTCCATTAAAATCAACTGCTTTTGTGATTCTCGCACATCCATCACCCCTCTCTCGCACACTGATTATACAATATTCTTTCTGATGAAACAATGGCTTTTAACCATGATGGCCCGAGCCTCCGGGACAGGTTTCGCTATTTATTCGCAACATTTATGTCCCTGGGCAGGCATGGTAAAATGAAAATAGAAAAGATAAAGGAGGTTTTGAAGATGAAGATACTGCTGAAAATATTGGTCGCTCCCTTTGCTTTGGCGCTGTCCCTTCTGGCGGCTCTGCTGGTGTTCCTATTTGATATTTGTGCCGTCCTGCTGACGATTGCCTCTGTGATCCTAGCGGTGCTGGGTGTCGCTCTTTTTTTCACGCCGACACCCATAGGCGGGATTGTATTTCTGTTTCTTGCTTTCCTTCTTTCGCCGTATGGATTGCAAGCGGCGGCTGGCTCCCTTCTTTGGGCGCTGGACGGAGGCAAATCCGCTCTGTATCGGTTTCTGGCAAGTTAAACAGCTTCGGGCCATGATGGCCCGAAGTCGGGGCGGTCTGAATGGGTTGCCCTTTTCTCATGGAAAGGAGGGATGATTTCTGGCTACCACAACTTTGTTACAACGCCATGCGGGTGAAGGCGAAACGATTGCCGAGGCCATCCGGGATTGTCTGGACTATGGCAAGGACCCGGAGAAAACAGAAAGCGGAAAGTATATCTCCGCTTATGAATGTGATCCGGCCACCGTGGCGGACGAGTTCCTTTTGGCAAAGGCCAGCTATGCCGCTATGACGGGCCGGGAACAGAAGAAAGAAAATGATGTGCTGTGCTATCAGATACGACAATCCTTCTATCCGGGCGAGATTACCCCGAAGGAGGCAAACCGTATCGGCTATGAGCTGGCTATGCGCTGGACGAAGGGGCGGCACGCTTTTATCGTTACCACACATACCGACAAGCAGCACATCCATTGTCACATTTATTACAACTCCACCACTCTTGACTGCACCCGGAAATTCCGAAATTTTTGGGGCTCCAGCTTTGCCCTCCGTAGGCTCTCTGACAGGCTGTGTCTTGAAAACGGGCTGTCCATTGTGGAGAACCCGAAGCCCCGGAGCAAGGGTAAGTATCGGAATTATGGAGAATGGCAGAAAGAACGAAAAGGGCCGCTTTCCTATCAGGACAGGCTGCGCCTTGCCATTGATACTGCGCTGGCGGAACGCCCCGCTGATCTGGACGAATTTCTCAATCTGATGAAGCGGGCCGGATATGAGGTCAAGACGGTTCGGGGCGGCGGTATCAGTTTCCGGCTGACCGGGCAGGGACAGGAACGCTTTACCCGTCTGCGAGCCTCCACGCTGGGGGACGGCTACGACTTGCAAGATGTTCTGGCCGCCATTGAGGGCAAAGAAAAACGCCCCGGGCGCTCGGAGCGGAAAATCAGTCTGGCGGTGGATATTCAAGCAAAGCTGGCTGCCGGTAAGGGGCCGGGATATGAACGCTGGGCGAAGGTATTTAACATTAAGCAGATGGCCGCCGCTCTTGCCTATATACAAGACAATGGCCTGACCGATTATGAGCAGTTGGCGCAGAAAGCCACCGAGGCGGCAGACCGTTTCCATGCTATTTCCGAACAGGTCAAGCAGACGGAACAGGCCATGAAAACCAATGCCGGGCTAAAGGCCGCAACGGTTCAGTATGCCAAAACCCGCCCAGTCTTTGAGCGGTATAAGGCGACGAAGTACAGCCGGAAATTCCTTGCGGAGCATGAGGCCGACCTTGAACTGTACCGGGCTGCACAAGCGGAAATGCGCTCTCTGCTGGGCGGGGCAAAGCTCCCCAAAATGGATGTGCTGAAGGAAGAAGGCCGTAAGCTCACAGCAAAGAAAAAACAGCTCTATGGAGAATATCAAAAGGCACGACGGGATATGCAGGAGATCGTCACGATCAAGGCGAACATTGATACTCTGCTGGGCTACACCGAGCCGGGCAGAAAGCATGAAAAGGAGCGTTGAGATTATGAAAACAAGGAGCAAAGCGACGCTGACACTTCGGGCCATGTTGGCCCGAAGATACGGGTTTGGGGCGAGCCCCAACAAGCCGCCTTTGTGCCACTTGTGGCCACAGAGGCATTGCTTGCCACTTAGCGGCACCCCCGAAAATGGCGCAAAAAAACAGAGGCCCTTATTCTGGAACCTCCGTTTCTCTGGCTTTCTTGAGCCCTTCGGCTGTGGCCTCCATGACAACAAGCTCTTTCTCGTTCATGGAGTTTAGGAGCACATCAATATGCTTTCTGCAAAGACTTTCCTGTTCGCCTCCGTCCGTATGAATAAACTGGTCAACCGAAATGTCAAACATGGTAATGAGCTTTACAAAAAGGTTGAAACTCGGATACTGTCCTTTGTTCTCGATATTCATAATGGTACGGGAGTCACGGTCTACCAATTCCGCAACATAGGCTTGCGTCCAGCCCTTTTCCTCTCTGGCTTTTTTCAGAGCCAGCCCGAGCCCATGAAAGTCAAACTTTCTTTCAGTTTGGTTCATTCTCATATCACCCTATATCATTGTACATTTCGGGTTAGATTATGAGAATGTAATGAAATTTGATGTAAAGTAGTATTTTATTTCAAGAGTTCTTATTTCGAAAAATTGACAAAGAGGGAGAATCGTGTTATTATTAAAAAAAGTTTATCTCCAAAGGAGAGCAAAATATGAATTTTCATTTAACAGATCAACGCAAAAAGAAAATCAACTCTGTACAATCCATTCCGATGAAACATTGTGCAGAGTATAGCGTATAAAGAGCGCATTTAGATTTCATCGGGAAGCCAAGGGGGTATTCTACCCATTTTATTGTGTTGGCTTTCCGTGTGATTAAAATGTGTGCGAGGCTATGGACAATGTTTTGTCCATAGCCTTTTGTTTTTGCGTTACCATGCCAAAGGCAGAAGGCAGATACCGTTGCGTATCTTTGCTTTCTGCCTTTTCTTTTTTCAAATATATTAAGAAAGGTTTTTTAAAAATGAGCTTATTAGAAATTGAAGGACTAACACATTCTTTTGGTGAAAACCTGCTTTACAAAAATGCAGGATTTACACTGAACAAAGGGGAACACATTGGGATTGTCGGACAGAACGGAACCGGCAAAAGCACCCTGATTAAAATTTGCACAGAACAGATTATACCTGATAACGGCCGCATTATTTGGCAACCGAATATTACGATTGGCTACTTAGATCAGTATGCAGAAATCGACCATACGCTCACAATGAAAGAGTTCTTAAAATCAGCTTTTGCGAAACTGTTTGAGATAGAAGCACAAGCCATGCAACTATATGAAAAGGCTGCCGATGGAGATATGAAAAGTCTGGAACTTGCTGCCTACTATCAGGAGTATCTTGAAACACATGACTTCTATTCCATTGATACTGCAATCGAGCGTGTTGCAAATGGTCTGGGGCTGCTTGCGATTGGTCTTGACCGCCCTATCATCGAAATGAGTGGCGGCCAGCGAGCAAAAGTGATTTTGGCAAAACTACTGCTTGAAAAACCAGATGTATTGCTATTAGACGAGCCAACAAATTTTCTTGATAAAGACCATGTTGCATGGCTGGCAGAATACCTATCTTCTTTAGAAAACGCTTTTTTAGTTGTTTCCCATGATTTTGAGTTTTTAGACAAAATTGCAAATCGTATTTGCGATATAGATAATGACACAATAACAAAGTATTACGGCACTTATTCTGAATTTCTGCAAAAAAAGACACTGCTGCGTGAAGATTACATTCGTCAATACTCAGCACAACAAAAGGAGATTAAAAGAACAGAGGAGTTTATCAGGAAAAATATCGCTGGACGAAAAGCGAAAATGGCAAGAGGGCGGCAAAAACAGCTTGATCGAATGGACAAAATGGAAGCTTTGGAACAGAAAGAGATTATCCCCCATTTTCATTTTCCTGTTTTACCGCTGACAAATACGGAGCATTTACAGGTCAAACACCTGGCAGTTGGGTATCACTATCCAGTTCTATTGGATATTGATTTTAGTATTAAGGGCGGTCAAAAAGTTGTTATCACCGGCTTTAATGGAATTGGGAAGTCCACTTTGCTCAAGACTTTAATTGGGCAAATCCCGTCCATGCAAGGTCATTTCAAATTTTCCGATCAAGTTGCCCTTGGATATTTTGAGCAGGACTTGATATGGGATGAACCTGAACAGACACCAATTCAAATTGTTTCCAATGTCCATCCCGATATGGTAATAAAGGATGTTCGGAAACATTTAGCTCGGTGTGGGATTTCCAGTAAACATGCGATGCAAGCTATTGGAACATTAAGTGGAGGTGAGCAGGCCAAAGTGAAAATGTGCTTGCTAACACTGACCCCTTGCAATTTTCTGATTATGGATGAACCTACAAATCATCTGGATGTTCAGGCAAAGGATGCACTGAAATCAGCTCTTATGGATTTTAATGGTACGGTGTTGCTTGTATCACATGAAGAAGCATTTTACCGTGATTGGACACAACGGATTATTAACATTGAGAAAAGATAAAAAACAGTGAAAACATTATGAAAACTCCTGCCCGCCTGACGGGAAAAGAAAAAAACCGTTGCTGGGCAGGTTGATTTGGTGCGCTTAAATTACTTATTTCAGTGGCGGTTCAGATTAGAGCCGCCGCTTCTTTTCCCCAAAAAACCAACGACGACCCAGCACACCATGTAATCAACACGGCGGCCATAGGAGGATGCTGCCGTGTCTATTTTTCTCTTTCACAGTCTCCATAAACTGCACCAATTAAAAAAAGTATAGTCCCACCTCCGGGTTATTCCGGCTATGTATGCGAAATTTGTTGGAACCTTAACTATTATGTCATTACATGCGTCCGTGTGGCTTCATGCCGCCCGGGCGCTTTTGTGTTCTTATGGGGCTGCTTCGGGTCATGTTGGCCCGAAGTCATTCCCCGGTGTCGCTCCCCGCCGCCTTCGTTTCGGTCACTCGTCAACCAACAACCGAAACGGAGGTCAATATGGCTATTATCAATTTGCGGGACTATTACCCATTCTATACATCAGATTGCTTCATGGAAGTATCGGAAGAAGTTGCAGAAATGTTCAAAGAATTTGATCGTAAAGAGGCTGCCTACCGGCTGCGTACATACCGCCACAAAGCCTACTATTCCCTTGATCGGGATGATGGGCTGGAGCATGAGGCTGTCTTTGTCGCACTTTCGCCCCATGAGCTGTACGAGCGAAAAGTTACCATGCAGGAACTTCACGCAGCAATTGCCAGTCTGCCGGACAAACAGGCAAAACGGATTTATGCTCATTTCATTCTCGGCATGACCAAACAGGACATTGCCCGGGCAGAGGGCGTCCATGAAAAAGTGGTTCGTGTCGCAATCGAGCGAGGTCTGCGGCGCTTAGAAAAAATTTTGAAAATTTCTTTGTAAGGCGTACCGATTTAGGCCGGAAAATGAAATGGCTTATGAGAGGTAAAACACTTCGGGTCACAATGGCCCGAGGTTCAGACAAGCCTCATGCAGATTGAAAATTGAATAAAAAGACACCCGGATACGAAGGGGAACGCGCTGTGTGACAGACCCGCCATGACCTCGGATTTCAGAGAATACAGTCTTTGTAAAACTGAGCGAGCGAACAGGTCCATGCCATAGGTGGGGCAAGGCTGGCTCCACCGGAACAGGTGCAGGCCCCGGATACTTGCGTTTAGTCACAGTCCGAGCGTTGAAGCGGCCTTGCAAGCCGTGAGCCGTCGCAGGCAATGAGAACGCCTTGCCATCAGAATGGGGAGAGTTGAAATACTATGGGGCATGAAGCCTATGTCCGTCCGGTGTGTCTGAAATGAAGTGAAAACCTATGGGGAGCCCCCGGCAATGCTGTCTGATGATAGGCCAACCGATCCGGCGCGGCTCCCCATCTTTTCAAAAAAGGAGCACTTTATGGGAAATGCGTTTGGAATGATCCCCGGCTTGGAACCGGACGAATGGAGCAATGACGCTTGCCGTGGTTATGTCATTATGGCAATGGAGAACTGCGGATTTTCAAAGAAGGATATACGGCGTGTTGTGGGGCAGCTTTATGAAGTATTTGACCTCAACAGCGTGGAGGACGCCAAAGAAAAGTACCATTCCAGTCCTTACTGACCTCGGGCCACATCGACCCGAAGTGGAGAAAACTCAAAGGGCGGCACCTGCCGGGTGCCGTCTTTTGACATTTCCCCACGGGACAAGTGGGAAAGGCTGGCATATACACGCACTTTCGCAAAGGAGGTTTTCAATGACGCAAGCTGTCACTTATGAACGAGAAACAAAGTCTGTCGCATTTCAAGGGAAGATCATTGTGCTGGAAAGCCTCACGCCGGTACTTCCCCCGAAGGAGAAAGCACAGCGCAAAAAAGAAATTGAGCGTTGTCTTTACGAGGTGTTCAGCAAATATGGAGACAGATTTCCCTAATCATTCGCAACATTGTTGTCCGGGGCTGCTGATGGTATAATATAGTTGTAAGGTTGGTAGCTCCATTCCAACAAGGAAAGGAGCCCAATATGGAATTTATCAGAGAAGATTGTATTTACGCAAGACAGTCAGTAGACCGCAAGGACAGTATCAGCATTGAAAGTCAAATCGACTTTTGCAAGTATGAATTGAAAGGTGGGAGCTGCCGGGTATTCAAGGACAAAGGCTATTCCGGTAAGAACACGGACAGGCCGGAGTTTCAAAAGCTGCTGGGCGAGATCCGCAAGGGAAAGGTTCGGCGGGTCATCGTGTACAAGCTGGACCGTATAAGCCGCTCTATTCTGGACTTTGCAACGATGATGGAGCTGTTTCAAGAGTACGATGTGGAGTTTGTATCCTCCACGGAAAAGTTTGATACTTCGACACCGATGGGCCGGGCCATGCTGAATATCTGCATTGTATTCGCCCAGCTTGAACGTGAGACAATTCAGAAGCGTGTCACAGACGCCTACTATTCACGGTGCCTGAAAGGCTTTCACATGAGCGGACAGGCGCCATACGGTTATCAGTTAGAGCCTACTGTGGTAGAGGGTATCCGCACAAAGAAAATGGTTGCCGACCCCGTAGCCGCCGACCATGTTCGGCTGATGTTTGAAATGTACGCTGAACCGGAAACCTCCTTCGGAGATATTACCCGATACTTCGAGGAACATGACATAAAAATTTATGGCAAATCCATGTTCCGTACATTTCTTTCCCAGCTTTTAAGAAACCCGGTTTACGCACAGGCCGATTTGGAGCTGTACGAATTTTTCAAGAGCCAGGGCGCAGCGATTGTCAATGACGCTTCTGACTTTGCCGGAACAAACGGCTGCTATCTCTATCAGGGGCGGGATGTGAAGGAGGACAAGGACAGGTGCTTAAAAGACCAGATACTTGTTATCGCTCCCCATGAAGCACTCATTTCCTCTGACACATGGCTGAAATGCCGGAAAAAACTTATGGCAAATACCACCTTCCAACAGGGACGGAAACCGAAGAACACTTGGCTGGCCGGAAAAATCAAATGCGGTCATTGTGGGTATGCGCTGAAAGCCACCCATGTACCAAACAGCACCGGGTATTTCCGCTGTACCAAACGGACGGAAAATAAAGGCTGTCCGGGCTGCGGGAAAATCCGCAAAGAAGAATTTGAGCAATTCATTTTCTCGGCCATGCAGGAGAAATTCAAAGACTTTCAGATACTCCACGGCAGGGAGGAAAAAGTCAATCCGAAACTGACAGCCTATCAAGTGGAACTGGCACAGGTGGAGGCAGAAATTGAAAAGCTGCTGGATACGCTGACCGGAGCCAATGCGACCTTACTTGCCTACGCTAACAAAAAAATTGAAGAACTGGACACCCGACGCCAGACTATTTCAAAGGCAATCGCCGAATTGAGTGTTGAAACCATATCGCCCCAGCAGATAAAGAAGTTGTCCTATTATCTCGACAACTGGGACAGCATAGATTTTGACGACAAAAGAAAAGCCGCCGATGGTTTGATCTCTACGATCAAGGCCACCAGCGACCGTGTTCAGATAGAGTGGAAAATCTGATACTTCCACTCTATCGACCCTCATTTCTATTTTATCTCGTTTGTACCCCTTGTACACCGATGTTTACCAGATTGTTTGAAAGCAGTAGTCTGGTAACAAAAGCATTAAAAGAAAATGATTGGAATAAAGCTGGTGATATGATGCCGCAATTATCAAAGGATTATTATGAAATTATTAATGTTATTGAAGATTTTAAGAGTTGCAAGGAGGAATGACGTCAATGGGAAACAGTAAAAAGAAGAATCCTACAACGCGTTTTCTAATATGTAGTTTGAAAGAGTGAAACGACTGTTTACGAAATTGGGGAAATTTATATGTCTGGAATGAATGAACAAATGTCCAGGCACTTTGAAACTGCAATTAAATTGAGTTTTGAGCAGGTCAGCGGCATTGTTTCTGTTGTCTCAGCAGATAATAAGGATAAAGAGAAGTTATATGAGGAACTTGTTTACAGGACGCAGGTCAGGAATTTTGACTATTTAGCACTTTGTTCTGCTGAGGGAGATTTTCAGACTCTTTATGGACAAGCAATTGAGCCACTTAACCCAAAACCTTTTGTAGAAGCATTAGTACAAGGGAAACAAAGAGTCGCTGTAGGCGTTGATTCTGCTGGAAATGAAGTGGTATTGTTTGGCGTTAATGCTACTACTTATCCTATGCAGAATGGCGATATGAGCACCGGACTTGTAGCAGCCGTTCCTCTGGAGTATATCACCGATTTCCTTTCCTTAGAGGATGAAGGGCAGCTGATGTATTATCATATTATACGGCCAGACGGCGGTTTTGTAATACAAAACCCCAATACTGAGTTGTGGTATTTTTTTGAACAACTACAAAGGCAACTTGATTCTACAGAAAACGAATCATCTGTAGAAAATCCTATTGAAAAATTTTGTGTTGCTCTAAAAAATCATGAAGAATATGTTGCAACATTGGAAGTAAATGGTGAAAAACAGCAAATTTATGGTATATCATTACCTTATTCTGAGTGGTATTTAGTATCGGTGATGCCGTATAGTATATTGGACGATGCCATAAACAATCTGAGCAGCCAGCGTATGTTCATGACATGGTTGTCCTGTGCTTCTGTTTTAATCTTCTAACATTGATTTTCCTCCGGTATTTCTCCATAACCCGTTCACAGCTGCATGAATTGGAGAAGGCCCGGCAGGTGGCTCTTGAAGCGAACAAAGCCAAAAGTGAATTTTTAGCTAACATGAGCCATGATATCCGTACACCCATGAACGCGATTGTAGGCATGACTGCGATTGCCACAGCCCACATAGATGACCGGAAACAGGTAGAGAGTTGCCTTAGAAAAATTACATTATCAAGTAAACATCTATTAGGGCTGATTAATGATGTTTTGGATATGTCTAAAATTGAAAGCGGTAAATTAACTTTAACAACAGAGCAAGCTTCATTAAAGGAAGTTGTTGAAGGAATTGTTAGCATTATGCAGCCACAGGTAAAGACAAAAAAGCAAACCTTTGACATACATGTTGAAAATATCTTAACAGAAAATGTGTGGTGCGATGGTGTCCGCTTGAATCAGGTTTTGCTGAATCTCTTATCAAATGCAACGAAGTATACACCGGAGGGAGGTTCGATACAATTATCCCTCTCTGAAGAAAAATCCCCGAAAGGAGAAAACTATGTCCGAATTCATATCAAGGTCAAGGATAATGGAATTGGCATGTCGCCGGATTTTCTGAAAAGAATATATGAATCCTATAGCCGTGCGGATGGAGCCAGGATACATAAAACTGAGGGTGCCGGTTTGGGTATGGCGATTACAAAGTACATTGTGGACGCAATGGAAGGAACCATTGAGATACAAAGTGAGCCTGATAAAGGTACCGAATTTCTTCTTATGTTTGATTTTGAAAAAGCGGTTGCAATGGATATGGATATGGTTCTTCCCGCCTGGAATATGCTGGTGGTTGATGATGACGAATTATTATGCCAGACAGCCATGGACGCACTAAAATCCATCGGAATAAAAGCAGAATGGACATTAAGAGGAGAAAAGGCAATAGAACTGGTAAATGAACACCACAAAAAGAGAGATGATTATCAAATTATTCTATTGGATTGGAAACTGCCTGGTATGAATGGGATTCAGGTTGCAAAAGAAATCCGGCGTAATCTGGGAGATGAAGTACCGATTCTGCTGATTTCTGCATACGACTGGAGTGAATTTGAAGCAGAGGCCCGTGAAGCGGGTATTAGTGGTTTTATTTCCAAGCCACTTTTTAAATCTACGCTGTATCATGCTTTGCGTCAGTTTATGGACGTTGAAACGGAACCCGGACAGACATTGAACCAAAATATTGATCTATCCGGACGCCGTATCCTGCTTGCGGAGGATAATGAGCTTAACTGGGAGGTCGCAAAAGAATTGTTGTCCGATTTGGGCGTGGAACTGGATTGGGCAGAAGATGGCCAGATATGTTTGGACAAGTTCCAAAAATCACCAGAGGGTTATTACGATGTTGTTCTTATGGATATACGGATGCCGCACATGACAGGATATGAAGCCACAAAAGCGATTCGGGGACTGAATCATCCTGATGCCCTATCTATTCCAATTATAGCTATGAGTGCGGATGCTTTTTCGGACGATATACAGCATTGCCTGGAGTGCGGTATGAACGCTCATATAGCAAAGCCTATCGACGTTATAGAATTGACCCGCTTGTTAAAAAGATATTTAATATAGCTCCTGCCTTAAAAAGAAGGTATGCTGCCAAAGAGGCGGACATGATTTTTTTGGAAGCATTCTCCCATCAGTTTTATATGTATACACTGATGGAAGAATGCTTCGTCTCTCCTCCGAAGGGCTGAAGCCGTAGTCTGGGGAGTCATTTGTTCTTCATTTGTGTTTCGTTTACGGACAGCTAAAGGCAGCAACGGAAAATGCGAGGGTATGAAAAAAAGTCTGTAAATTGAAATCTTCTATGATAGGTTAATGAGAAAGGTAGGTGGCTGTCGTGACCACCTACCTTTACTATACGGATGCTTTTGGCTTCTGTCAAGATATTTTGGAAAGATCTATCAAATGTGGTACACTTCTGATATAAGATCATCAGGAGGTATCTCATGAAGCTAAAAACAGACGAACCCTTTGTGCCAGAAAATATCAGGGTAAAAATCAATAAACTGCAGGCTTTGCTGGATCAGGCCGCAGACTTATATAATGATATCTATGAATGGTACGACCGCGAACTGAAATCTTA
>NZ_KE384167.1:14022-22226 GCF_000424325.1 [Clostridium] clostridioforme AGR2157 | reverse complement strand
AAGACCATGTACATTTTCTTATCCAGTCAGTGCCTACATATAGTCCAAAAAAAATCATCCAAATAGTGAAGAGCATCATAGCCCGGGAGGTGTTCGCGAAATGTCCACAAGTGAAGAAAAAATTGTGGGGAGGAGAATTCTGGACAGATGGCTATTACGTAGCAACGGTGAGTGAACATGGGAATGAGCAAATCATAAGTAGATATGTGAAAGAACTGGGACAGGAAAAAAATTATAAAACAATCTATAAAAACGTAGAGAAAACAAAGCAGTATAGCATATGGGATTATATGTAGAGGTTGCAACCTTCGATACCCCGCAGCTTGCTGCGGGGTAGTTCATTTTTAAGACAAATATGTGTTATAATTTGTACAATACTGAGGGAAAGGGGGAACATATGCAATACTATGCGCACATCAGTGACGACAAGGCGCGAAAACAGACCGTGAAGGAGCATCTGACAGAGACTGCCAGGCGTTCTGAACTGTTTGCAGGGGCTTTCCGGTGCGGAGCATGGGGATATGGATGCGGAATTCTGCACGACATCGGGAAATATTCCCAGGGATTTAAAAAACGTCTGGAGGGCGGTTCCATTACGGACCACGCCACGGCGGGAGCCCAGGAGATGATGCGGCAGTATGCCGGGTCCAACCCGCTGGCTGCTTATTGCGCCGCTTATTGTATCAGCGGTCACCATTCAGGCCTTCTGGACGGGGGAAGGACCGGAGACACGGCGGGGGAGGCCACGCTTCAGGGAAGGCTTAAGAAGCAGTTAGAGGATTACAGTCCGTATAAAAATGAAGTTGAGATGCCGGATTTTCCCGGGCTGCCGCTGAGACAGATAGGCAAGGGCGGCTTCGGCCTGTCATTTTTTATCAGGATGCTGTTTTCATGCCTTGTGGACGGAGATTATCTGGATACGGAACAATTCATGCTGGGCCAGGATGCGGGAAGGGGGGACCATGATTGTATGGATGTCCTTCTCAGGCGTCTGGAAAGCCATGTGGAATCCTGGCTTTCCAATGATGATTTGACATCTGTAAATGGAAGAAGGACGGCTATACTGAAGGCTTGTTTGCAGGCAGGCCTCAGGAGGCAGGGGCTGTACCAGCTCACGGTACCTACCGGCGGAGGCAAGACCGTGTCCTCCCTTGGGTTTGCCCTGCGCCACGCGGTGGAACATGGTCTTGACCGGATTATTTATGTGATCCCGTATACGAGTATCATCGAACAGAACGCCCAGGTATTTAAGGAAATCCTGGGAAAGAAAAATGTCCTGGAAAACCATTGTAATGTAACATATGAGGATAAGGAGAGCGACAAGGAATTAAAAATGGAGCAGCTGGCCGCAGAAAACTGGGACAAGCCGGTGGTGGTCACTACAAATGTCCATTTTTTTGAATCACTCTATGCCTGCAGGACCTCGGCATGCCGCAAACTGCATAACATTGCCAACAGTGTAATCATATTTGATGAGGCACAAATGCTGCCGGTGAAATATCTGATGCCATGTATTCGGGCTGTCAGCGAGCTTATATGTAATTATCACTGCACGGCTGTTATCTGTACGGCTACCCAGCCGTCCCTGCAGCCCTTCTTTCCTGCAAAGATACAGGAACTGGAGGCGGCGGAACTATGTCCGGATGTAAAAGGACAATATGATTTTTTCAAAAGAACAAGGATACACCTGGCAGGACGGATATCCCAGGAGTATCTGGTGAAGGAGCTGGAAGGCCGGCATCAGGTCCTTTGTATCCTGAACAGCAGAAAGCGTGTACAGCGTATCTACGAGTCCATTGAGGACCGGGGAACGTACCATTTATCCACATTGATGTATCCAAAGCACAGGAAGGAGCTTTTGAAGGAGATTCGCAGCCGTCTGTCATCAGGAGAACCGTGCCGGCTTATTTCCACCAGCCTGGTGGAAGCAGGCGTGGATTTTGATTTTCCGGCCGTATACAGGGAGCTGGCCGGAATTGACAGCGTGATCCAGGCTGCCGGAAGGTGCAACAGGGAGGGAAAGAGGGATCCGGAAGAATGCATTACCCAGGTATTTACTTTGGAGGAAGAGGAGGATATCCATATACCACAGGAATTAAAACTGCCTATTTCAGTTGCGGGGCAGATTGTGGGAAAGTATGAAGATATATCATCGCCGGAGGCCATTGGAGAATATTTCACCAGGCTGTACCGGTATAAAGGGGAGGGATTGGACGCAAAGGATGTGGTGGAGCAGTTTGAGCAGGGAAGCCGTTCCTTCATGTTTCCATTTGCATCAGTGGCTTCCGGGTTCCGCCTGATTGAGAGCAATACCAGGACCATTTTAATTGATACAGAGCCGGAAGCAGCGCGGATTGCCATGCAAATCCGGCGGGGAGAGCATAACAGGGAGCTTATCAGGCAGGCGGGACAGTACTGTGTAAATGTTTTTGAACATGATTTTGAAGCGTTAAACGGCGCTGGCCGCCTTGAACAGATAGACCAGGATTTTTATGTTCTGAGGAATAAGGAGCAGTATACAAGGGAGAGAGGACTTGTGATTGACGTAAGCCGCGGCGATGCCGTCATGTTTTGAGTCCCCTTCATGAAAATGGCGTATGCCGGAAAGGAGTGAAGTGATGAGCCGAGGAGTACGGGTCCGGATGTGGGGGATTATGCCCTTTTCAGCCGCCCTGAGATGAAGGTGGAACGGTGCAGCTATGATGTGATGACGCCTTCCGCCGCAAGGGGAATGCTGGAGGCGGTCTACTGGCATCCGGGGATGCGGTGGGTGATTGACAAAATCTATGTGAGAAAACCCATTCAGTTTACCAGCATCCGAAGAAATGAGGTAAAGAAAACCGTATTGGCAGGAAACGCATTGACTGCCATAAACGGGGCAGGAAAACCGCTTTATATAAGCAGCAAAGAGGAAATCGTACAGAGGGCGTCCATTCTTCTGCGGGATGTGGAATATGTGGTTGAGGCCCATTTCGAGATGACCCCCAAGGCAGCCCCGGGGGATAACGAGGGTAAGTTTAAGGACATTATCATGCGGCGCCTACGCAGGGGGGAGTGCTATCATCAGCCGTATTTTGGATGCCGGGAATTCCCTGCCCGGTTTGCCCTCTATGAAGAGGAGGAAGTAGACACTGCATATGACGGCACAGAGAGAGATTTGGGGTATATGCTGTATGATCTTGATTACTCAGATACAGAGGACATTAAACCCATGTTTTTCAGGGCTGTCATGAAGGATGGTGTTCTGGATGTAAGGAATTGTGAGGTGGTGCGATGATTCTCCAGGCGCTTGTTGAATATTATGAAGCTCTTGAGCGGAAGGAAAAGATAACCAGTCCGGGCTGGTGCAGGGCCAGGGTAGCGTACGGGCTGGATATTTCAGAGCAGGGGGAGCTTATGGGCGTTATCCCCCTTAAAAAAGAGCAGCAGAACGGCAAAAAGACAGTCTGGGTACCCCGGAACCTTACGGTACCCCAGATGGTTTCCCGTTGTTCCGGTGTATCTGCCAATTTCCTGTGCGACCATTCCGGTTATATGCTGGGAATTGATAATAAGGGGAAACCGGAGAGGTCCAGGGAATGTTTTGAGTGCGCCAAAAAGAAGCATAAGGACATTCTGGGGCATATCAGCAGTCCCGCAGCCAGGGCGGTGTGCCGTTTTTTTGACTGCTGGGCGCCGGACCGGGCAGCAGAAAACCCATACCTGATGCCGGAACTGGAGGAGATCATATCCGGTTCTAATCTGGTGTTCATGATGGACGGGGAATATGTCCATGAGGACCCGGATATAAGGCAGTGCTGGGAAGAATACAGCCGTCAGTCAGGAACAGGACCTGTGGGCGTCTGTCTGGTGACAGGGCGCAGGGAGGAAATCGCCAGGATTCACGGTACCATAAAAGGTGTCCGGGGAGCCCAGCCCTGCGGAGCTGCGCTGGTCTCCTTTAATGAACCTGCCTTTGAATCATACGGCAAGGAACAGAGCTTTAACGCACCGGTGGGAACATACGCGGCCTATGCCTATACCACGGCGCTCAATTATCTCCTTGGGGACCGGACTCATGGGACAACCATCGGTGACACGGCAGTGGTTTACTGGTCCGAGGAAGGCGACGAACGATACCAGAATATATTTGCGTGCGTATCGGAGCCAACGATGGAGAACCAGGAAATAGTGGATGGGGTATTCAAGAACCTGGCAGAGGGAAAAGCGGTTGCGGCTCAGGATGTCCAGGACAGTCTTGATATGGACAGGAAATTTTATATATTAGGTCTGGCGCCTAATGCAGCCAGGCTGGCAGTGCGTTTTTTCTATCAGGACAGCTTTGGAAATATATTAAAGCATATAAAAGAACATTATGACAGAATGGAAATAGTGCGTCCGGCAGCCGACGCCGTGGAGTATCTGGGAACGTGGCGTATGCTGCAGGAGACCGTCAATAAAAAGTCCAGGGATAAAAAGCCGGTTCCCAGTATGTCCGGGGCAGTGTACAGGGCAATCATATCTGGCAGCCGGTATCCGGCGTCCCTGTATCAGGCCGTGCTTGGCAGGATACGGGCAGAGCAGGACGACGGGGACAGCCGGATTTATAAGATAACCAGGGGAAGGGCAGCCATTATCAAAGCATATCTGCTGAAAAATGGAAATGAAAAGGAGGAAATAACCATGGCGCTGAATGAAGACAGTAATAATACCGCGTACATCCTGGGAAGGGAGTTTGCGGTTCTGGAGGCAATCCAGGAGGACGCCAATCCGGGGATTAACGCCACCATAAAGGATAAGTATTTTAACTCTGCATGCGCGACGCCGGCGGCAATCTTTCCCATTTTATTTAAGCTGAAAAACAGCCACATAAAGAAGATGAACAATGGGGCGAAGGAGATATATTATGAAAAAATACTGGGTGATTTACAGGGAAGGCTGACTGTCGCAGAGGGACAGAAGGCAGCCTGCCCAAGGCGGCTTACCCTGGAGGAGCAGGGAATGTTCATATTGGGATATTACCATCAGACTCAGAAGAGATATGAGAAGAAGATAAAGGAGGAGGCTTAAGATGGCAGAGGTGATTAAGAACAGGTATGAATTTGTGGTGTTATTTGATGTGGAGAACGGGAATCCAAACGGCGACCCGGATGCAGGCAATCTGCCGAGGATTGATCCGGAGAGCGGATACGGTATCGTGACGGATGTGTGCTTAAAACGTAAGATACGCAATTATGTGGAGACACTGAAGGAAGACGAGCCCGGGTATAAAATATATATCCGGGAGGATGTACCCTTAAACAGAAGTGACAATACCGCGTACATTGAGCTTAAGACAGATGAAAAGGGAATCAAGGAACTCAAAAAGAAAGACCCTCAGGTAGACCAGAAAATCCGGGATTTTATGTGCCGTAACTTTTTCGATATCCGAACCTTTGGCGCGGTTATGACAACCTTTGTAAAGGCTGCTTTAAACTGCGGGCAGGTGCGGGGGCCTGTTCAGTTAGGCTTTGCCAGAAGCATTGACCCCATTGTAAGTCAGGAAGTGACCATTACCCGTGTGGCCATTACCACAGAAAAGGATTCGGAAAATAAGAGTACGGAAATGGGAAGAAAGAATATCGTTCCCTACGCCCTGTACCGTGCAGAGGGGTACATATCAGCTAATCTGGCCAGAAAATCCACGGGCTTTTCAGAGGAGGATTTGGAACTTTTGTGGGATGCCATCATCAATATGTTTGAAATCGACCATTCCGCAGCCAGGGGAAAAATGGCGGTCCGCCGGCTCATCGTGTTTAAACACAGTAAGGAACTGGGGGATTGCCCTGCATATAAACTCTTTGATGCCGTGGAAGTAAAAAAGAATGAGGATGTGGAGTATCCCAGGAAATACGGGGATTACACGGTTGCCGTCCATAGGGACCAGATTCCGGAAACAGTTGAAGTTTCGGAGAAGATATAATGGAATACAGGGAGGATGACTTCCTCATGTTGTCCGGTATCCAGCATTTTACCTTTTGCAGACGCCAGTGGGCCCTTATACATATTGAACAGCAGTGGAAAGAGAATGAGCATACCATAGAAGGAGAGCTGCTCCACAAAAAGGCCCATGACCCATATTTGGCAGAAAAGCGGGGCGATGTGATGATAAGCAGGGCATTGCCTGTGTATTCCAGGAGTATGGGTGTCAGCGGGGAATGCGATATTGTAGAGTTTCACAGGGCGGAGGATGGAATCGGACTCCATGGGCACAGGGGACTGTTCCGGGTATTTCCGGTGGAATATAAAAAGGGGAGCCCAAAGGAATCAGAAGCAGATATACTGCAGCTGACGGCCCAGGCCATGTGTCTGGAGGAAATGTTGTCAGCCAGGATTGAAGCGGGGGCACTGTATTACGGAGAGATTCACCGCAGGAATATGGTGGAGATTACAGATGAACTGCGAAAACGGGTAAGGGATATATTTCAGGAGATGCATGAACTTTATGACAAGGGATATACACCAAAGGTCAGATGGTCAAAGAGCTGTAATGCCTGCTCCATGAAAGATATATGCATGCCGAAACTGGGAAAAGCATCATCTGTCAGGGATTATATCCGTGGGAAGATTGAGGAGGATGTATGAGGAAGTTATTAAACACCCTGTATGTTACTTCTCCTGATAGTTATCTGTCGCTGGACGGGGAAAATGTGGTAATCTATGACAACGATACGGAACTGGGACGGATACCGCTCCATAATCTGGAGGGAATAGTGTCCTTTGGATACAGGGGAATGAGCCCGGCCCTCATGGGGGGATGCGCGGAGCGGGACATATCACTTTGCATCCTTTCGCCTCAGGGAAGATTTCTGGCCCGCGTGACCGGACATGTGCGGGGAAACGTACTTCTGCGCAGGAAACAATACCAGGTTTCCATGGATCAGGACGCATGCCTGATAATAGGCAGAAACTGTATCCTTGGAAAAGTATACAATGCCAGATGGGTTCTGGAAAGAGCTGTGAGAGACCATGGACTTCAGATTGACACAGAGAAGGTGAAGGATGCGGCCGGGTTCCTGAAACAATCCCTCAAGCGCATAGAGGAAAGCCGGAACATGGCTCAGCTGCGGGGGTATGAAGGGGAGGATGCCAGTATTTACTTTGGGGTTTTCGACCAGCTCATATTACAGCAGAAAAAGGATTTCTATTTCAAGGGAAGGAATAGGCGGCCGCCTTTGGATAATGTGAATGCCATGCTGTCATTTGTGTACACGCTGCTGGCCAATACAGTTGCGTCAGCATTGGAAACAGTTGGCCTGGACCCTTACGTGGGATTCATGCATACGGACCGGCCGGGCCGCCTTTCCCTGGCATTGGATATAATGGAGGAGCTGCGGCCGGTTCTGGCAGACCGTTTTGTGCTTACCCTGATTAACCGGAAGATGGTAAACAAAAAGGATTTTTCCCGGAAAGAGGACGGCGCTGTCATTATGGGAGATGAGGCACGGAAGCTGTTGCTGTCAGAATGGCAGAACAAGAAAAAGGAGATGATTACCCATCCATATCTGAATGAGAAGGTGGAGTGGGGAATGATTCCATTTGTTCAGGCCATGCTTCTGTCCAGATATCTGAGAGGTGATATTGATGAATATCCGCCGTTTTTCTGGAAATAGAAAGACACCCGACAGCTGCGGCCGGAGGAGGAAGGTATATGCTGGTACTGATTACATATGATGTGAATACGGAAACCGCCGCAGGCAGGGCCAGGCTGAGAAAGGTTGCAAAGCAATGT
Source organism: [Clostridium] clostridioforme AGR2157 (assembly GCF_000424325.1). GTDB lineage: Bacteria > Bacillota > Clostridia > Lachnospirales > Lachnospiraceae > Enterocloster > Enterocloster clostridioformis_A. The sequence continues at coordinate 14,476 of NZ_KE384167.1, read as the reverse complement.
GTCAATTATGGCACCCGCGTCCAGAACTCCGTATTTGAATGTATTTTGGATAATGCCCAGCTGATAAGGCTAAAGGCGATACTGACAGATATAATTGATGAACGGACGGACAGCCTTAGATTTTACAACCTGGGGAATAAACACTCTACAAAAGTGGACCATGTTGGGGTGAGTAAAGGGATTAATGTGGAAGAACCATTGATATTTTGACATGGTGTGCGGGCGGTAGAGCAGTATAAAATATTTTGGTGCGAACCTGAAGCAAACATGGATTTACGGGGGGATTCGCACCAGAAAAATATCACAATGAGAGTGGATTGGGATGGATGCAGGGATGGTTGGGGTGATTCGAAGGGGGTGTTATATGATTTGTTTGTGGAAATGTGATGGAGAATAGTAGAGGTTATTGTGTATTATTGCTGTCTCCGCCCTCGCGGCGGAGTGGATTGAAATT
>NZ_KE384167.1:0-12276 GCF_000424325.1 [Clostridium] clostridioforme AGR2157 | reverse complement strand
TGGGCTAAAAATCCGCCAAATACAGGATTACATCAAGTTAAAGTATCATTTACCTTTTATCAAACGAAACAGCGTATTTTGAACTGTAAAAGGTTAGAGCAAACTAACAATGATCAGCAAAAAAGGTGGGGTAAGCCCCACCTCTGCCATAATCTTGTTAAAGGGTATAAAGAATGTAAGCTTCCATTACACCTTCCATGCCCGAATCTCCCTAAGCCCCGGCACCAGTACCTTAGCGCTGGTTTCCAGAATTATCCGTCCCTTTCAGCCGTATGATATCGTCCGTACCCAGAGGCGCCTGGTTTCCGTGCTGCTCCAGCGCGCCCAGGGGAATCATGACAATACTTGTTGACCTGTTCCATCTCTAACCGTACAATCCAATCAGGAGGTTATATACACATGATTCAAAATTATCGTGACTTATTAACCCGCGTTTCCTCACGCGGTTCTTATGGCCGGATAAACTGCCAGCAGTCTGGTGTACAGCAGATATCCCACAAAGCAGTTGAGCCCCAGTTTAATAGGTTGAAGGGGATGGTAGCCATAAAGATGAAGGTGGGCAGATCGCTGATGGCCGGATTTACCGCGGCCACCATGGTAATCACCTGGTTCAGAGGGAGTCTCATGGCCGCTGCATACAGGGGAAGGGTAATAAATGCATGCAGAAACAGGCGAACAGGGTCCGGATGTGGACGCTGACTGCCATAACCCAGGCGGCAGAAGCAGGTCCCATGAGGAACAGGGCAATAATGGACGGCACGTCGCTGAAGTCGATCTTGTAAAAGGGCGGCATCATGGGAACGGAGAATTCCAGGGACATGAGGGCGCCGGCAACTGCAGCCAGCATACCGGTGTAAATAAGTTTCAGAATACTCCATTTAGTTTATAGCAAAACCTCCTTGATAAATGCTTTCGGTATGGTGATTCAGCAATGAATGAAGTTCCAGGAAACAAAAAATCTCAGGTTCCGGGGAACCTGAGAATAACTTCATAGTCAATATAAATAAGGAATGACGCCCAATATTCATATGAACAAAATTGTCTTCTCTCATCCAGACTATACTGTCGGTTTTGAAATCGCACCAAATCAGCCTCATGCAGCGGGTCGCGGACTATACCGCCGGTAGGGAATCACACCCTGCCCCGAAGAACCTATTCATTTGCTTTTCTCATTTCAAATTATCACAAATAACAACGGCTGTCAACTGCAAAAGATGCAGTTTTTTGTTGCTTTTTTCACGATTTTGTTGATAATAGATATAGACGCATGTTTAAGGCATATTCTGGCATATGAAAGGCAGATTTGACAGGGGAATCGACTTTAGATATACTAGAATGAAACGTATCCCGTGTTTTGTCCTGTCTGCGGCTGGTATTATCAGCCGTGATTGATGGATTATAAGGGACAGGACTCTGGCGGGAAAGCAGTAAGGAGGTATGTATGGATTGGCAGACACTGCTTTGCGACGACCGCATCCGCAGCTACAAGAAACAGTCCTCCACGGACCTGCGGACAGAGTTTGAGAAAGATTATCACCGGATTATCGGCAGTGCATCCTTTCGGCGCCTCCAGGATAAGACCCAGGTGTTTCCGCTGGACAGAAGTGATTTCATCCGTACCAGGCTGACCCATTCCCTGGAGGTTTCATCTCTGGCAAAATCCTTGGGACAGAACATATCGGAGAGCATCCGTACTATTATCAAGGATGAAACTTTTACCCCTGAACATAAGGCGGGGGTGTGTGACATTCTTCAGTGTGCCGGATTGATTCACGATATCGGGAATCCTCCCTTTGGCCACTTTGGTGAGACAGCCATTCAGGTTTGGTTTAAGAAGAACCTGGAGAAGCTTACATTTAAAGGGAAAACCCTTGCGGAAATTCTGGAGCCCCAGATGGTGCAGGACTTCTGTCATTTTGAGGGCAATACCCAGGCGTTCAGGGTAGTGACAAGGCTTCATTTCCTGGTGGATGAGCATGGCATGAACTTGACAAAAGCTCTCTTGGGAACTATTATCAAGTATCCGGTATCTTCCCTGGAGATTGATAAGGACAGCGGCGATATCCGCACCAAGAAGATGGGATATTTCCATGGCGACAGGGAGAACTTCCAGGATGTGCAGGAATCAACAGGCACATTGGGGAAAAGGCACCCGCTGGCATTCATATTAGAAGCAGCGGATGACATTGCCTATAAGACGGCAGACATCGAGGACGCGGTAAAGAAGGGGTGTATTTCTTATGAACGCCTTTTGGCAGAGTTAAAGGCGTATAAGGCTGACAGCCAGACAAACCACTATATCCAGATTGTGTCATGGCTGGAGGAGAAGTATGGAAAGGCCGTGGGAAAGGGATATGACAGGCCGGACCAGTATGCGGTGCAGAACTGGATTATCAGCGTCCAGGGCCTGATGATTTCAGGCGTTACGGAATGTTTTGCCGGCAACTATGAATCTATTATGGAGGGTACCTACACCAGCGACCTTTTTGCAGGTACGGATGTGGAACTGTTGATGGAAGCGCTGGGGGATATTGCCTTCCGGTATGCGTTCAGCACCAGCCCCATCCTGAAGCTGGAGATAGCGGCACAGATAATATTTGACTTTCTTTTGGACCGGTTTGTGGACGCTGTGATTCCCTACGATACGGACCTGCCCATGACCCAGGTGCAGAAAAAGCTGGTTTCCCTTATATCTGACAATTATAAGATGATATATTCCATGTGCGCCCGGGACAGGGATGATGAGGAACGGCTGTATCTGCGTCTGCTACTGGTGACGGATTATATCTGCGGCATGACAGATACATTTGCCAAGGATATGTATCAGGAACTCAATGGTATACGATAGATGGCCGGATGGAGACCCAATGGATAGCGGGAGAAAATACAGGGTCAGATGGGGTTATCTGGCCGCAAGTATCATTGTATTTATAATTGATCTAATTATCGCCCTGCATGTTCACGATCGCATCATCAGACCCTATATAGGGGACATGCTGGTGGTGGTGGTGTACTGTTTTGTCAGGGTGTTCGTACCAAGGGGCATGAAGCGGCTGCCGCTATATGTGTTTCTATTTGCGGTCTGTGTGGAGGTGCTGCAGTATTTTCGCCTGGCAGAGATGCTGAGGCTGCAGGGGAACGCTGCGGCCAGGATTATCCTGGGTTCCGTCTTTGACTGGAAGGATATTGCCTGTTACGGCGCAGGATGCCTGCTTATACAAATATATGAGATTCGAAGGAGGGCCTTATGAAAGGTTATCAGTTGAAAATTACCATAAAAGGCAGTAAACCGCCTATATGGAGACGCGTGGTGGTGCCGGAGCAGTTTACGTTTTGCCAGCTCCATCAGGTGATTCAGGAGGCCTTTGGCTGGTGTGATTACCATTTGCACGAGTTTGAGTTTAAGAAACTGGGGCTGCTTATAAGGGATCTGGCGGAGTCTTGCAGCTGCGATGTGCTGGAGGAGGGAACACAGATTGGAACTCTCATAACAGAGAACCCTCGTTTTATATATACCTACGACTTCGGGGATGCATGGGAACACCAGATTCTCATGGAGAAGGAAGTGGAGTATGAATACAGCTATCCCCAGGTGTTAAAGTATAAGGGAGACAATATTCCGGAGGACTGCGGCGGTATAGGCGGTTACTATGACCTGTTGGACCAGCTGTCTGACCCTGAGGCTGAGGAGCATGACATGATGGAGGAATGGGCCCGCCAGCGGGGAATAGGAGAATATGACATGGATGAAGTAAACGCCAATTTAAAGGCACATCCGGCATTTGGACAAGGTGGAGCGGGAGACGGACAGGAACATGCAGCCCGGGAACATGCAGCCCGGGAACATGCAGCCCGGGAACATGCGGTACAGGAGGATGCGGCTCAGGAACATGCAGCCCACAAACAGGTAACCGGTCCCCAGGATGCTGAAAAGCCGGAAACACAGAGGCCAGCTCCAAGGGGAATCCATACCCTGGAGGACCTGTTCTCCAGGTTTGAAAAGACCGAGCTTCTGCGCATTGCCAGGGTTCACCATATTGGGGGATGCGGTGAGATGGGTAAGAATAAGCTGGCCCCGGCTCTGGCTGCCGCCCTGCTGGATTCCCAGCGCATGGGGCGGTTCTTCGGCACCTTAAGCGATGAGACCGCTGCAGAGTTTGAGAAGGCGGCTGCAGCCAGGGGTATGGAATACCAGGGAGACCTGGAAGCTCTCAGTTTCCTCCACTACGGCGGTTACTGCGGGTTTACCAGCCTGGGAACAGCAGTTGTTCCGGCAGATGTGGCAAAGGCATATGATGAGCTGAATACAGAGAAATTCCAGTCTGAGCGTCATTACCGCAGCCAGGTATGGGCTTGCTGCAAGGCAGCGGTTTACCTTTACGGCGCCGCTGATGCGGGCCAGGTGGAGACAATCTGCAAGGCAGTTGGCTGTGAGGCAGATGCAGGGGAAATTACCAGCCTTTGCCGTGAGATGAAAGGAGTCTGGACTGACTTTGCTTATTGGGATGACCGGTTTATTGACTGGGATCTGGTTCAGGGAGATGCCTATAAAGATGTTTTGAATTATCAGAAGGGCAAGGAGTTTTATATACCTTCTGCCGCGCAGGTGAAGGAGATTGCCAGAACCGGAGCAGTAGAAATTAAGAGACATATCCGCCCGCTGAAGGCGTTTTTCCTGGCCATGGTTGGCTGCGATGAGGAGACCGCTCAGGAGGCAGCGTCCTCCATCCATCACCACGTAAGGCTGGGGACAACGCCAAAAGCAGTGGAAGACATCATGGAGCATTTTGGACTGAACCTGGATTCCCAGGAAAAGATGAATGGATTCGATGAAATCATGGAACAGGTATGGAAGGAAACCAGGACGGTTGGCAACTGTGGTTATAACCGGGTGGAGCTGGACGCCAAGACAGCACGCATTGACCCGGATGCGCCCTGTCCCTGCGGCAGCGGCAAGCGTTACCGCCAGTGCTGCGGCCGTAAATAGGGAAGCGGAGGTGTGTCTGGGAAAAACTGGATGTGGCGCTGGCCAATATCGGGAATTTTCCTTCCGTACCGGATTTTGCATCGGAGGCCAGATATGGAGACCTGCTCATACGTCAACTATTTCTCCTACATGTCTAACGCGGGCGTGAAGGCAGTGAAGAAACTGCTGGAGGAGAAGGAAGTCAAATACTTCCATGATTTGGCTAACGCGGCAGTGGATGCAATGGAGCGGGATGTGCTGAATGCTATGGCTATGTTTGCGTTAGAGCAGGTTTGAGATAATAGAGCTGTTTTTATTCCGGCGGGTCATGTGATGACGTGTCCGGACGGGCAGCTCCTTTTTGATGTCCGAAGGGATGCTTTAATATGCCCTGTTGAAATAGTTATTTTATGAATAATGAGCAAATTCATCTTGTATTTTATATAATGTTATGATATGTTATACATAACAATATATGACGTCAAGGAGAAGCTGTTATGTTAAATTTTGATGAGGCAAAGGTTCTGCAGGAGCACAAAAACGGACTCAGCATTGTGGGAGCAACAGAGAAAGCAGTAGATGAGGTAGTAAAGAGAGGATATAAAAATATCTTCTACATAGGAATTGGGGGAACTGTGCTTTATGCCAACCAGATGGCCCACATAGTAAGGGAAGAAGGCTCTACCATTCCGCTGTTCATCGAAAATGCAGCGGACTTCTGTGTGGTGGACAATCCTCACTTTTCCAAGGATTCCGTGGTAGTCATCGAGAGCATTTCCGGTGATACGAAGGAAGTGGTGGCTGCGGTGGATAAGGCCCATGAAATCGGAGCCACGGTCATAGGCTATGTGGAGAAGGAAGGCAGCCCGCTCTATGAAAAATCAGATTATCTCATAACCACCGCAGGCGGAGGATACTATTTCTGGTACACCGTGACCCTGCGCTTCATGTATCATGCAGGCCAGTTTCCAAGGTATGAGATGTTTTTTGAGGAGCTTAAGTGGACTGGGCTGTCTGCTATGGCATGTGTATCATGGAAGAGATGCAGTGGATGCGCACAAGGCCCATATCGGCCTCTAATTTCTTCCATGGGACATTGGAGGTTATTGACAAGGATACCTCTGTAATTTTAATCAAGGGTGAGGATAAGACTCGTCCGCTCATGGACAGGGTGGAGAATTTTGTCCACAGGATCAGCGCTAAGGTGACTGTGTTTGACAGCAAGGATTTTGAGCTTAAGGGAATCAGCGACGAGTTCAGGGGAATGCTCTGCCCAATCATCATGCGTTCTGCTTTCCAGAGGGTATCCACTCATCTGGAGCATAACAGACAGCATCCTCTGGCTATCAGGAGGTATTATAGGAGGCTGGATTATTAATATACCCGGCCCTTCAGAAAGCATGCTGGCAGTTCCAAAAATGCATTGAAATCAAGGAGAAAAGGGACGTTTGAAATGGTTGCGCGAATACTTTCCCGATGGTATACTTAAGCTATATATGGTCATGTATCGTATAATAATGTTACAGACATAATCAATGGAGGCGGAATCATGGGAAAACTGAACAAGGAATCAAGCGTCCCTTTGTATCAGCAGCTGATGGAGGTAATCCAGAATCAGATACTCAACGGAGAATTAAAAGAAAATGACAGGATACCTACTGAGATAGAGTTGAGCAGGGAGTATGACGTCAGCAGGATAACAGTGCGTAAAGCCGTGGAATTATTGGTGGAGGAGGAGATACTGGTAAAGCGACAGGGCATAGGAACCTTTGTGTCGCAGAAAAAGCTTTGCCGCAATATCAATGGTTTCATGGGATTTACTCAGAGCTGTCTGGCGGAGGGAAACACGGCCGGGGCACAGTTGGTGTCTGCGGAACTGGCAGAGGCCACTATGGTGGACGCAGAGGAACTGAAGATTCAGGAACACGAGAAAATCATTAAGATTGTGCGGGTGCGAACCTGCGACGGGATTCCCGTTATGCTGGAGGAAAATCATTTTCCGGCCCGTTTCGCATACCTTTTGGGCCATGACCTCACAGGGTCCCTCTATCAGATATTGGCGGAGAATGGGACAATCATGGATAATGGCATTAAAAGAATTGGAATAAGCCAGGCCAATGAGATTGAGCACAAGTATCTGGGCGTGGAGCTCGATAAGCCCCTGCTTTATGTAAAGGATGTCAGCTATGATCGGGAGGGAAATCCTGTCCACAACTGTAAAAGTGTGATTAATTCGGACCGCTATAAGATGACGGTCATGGTTAATGCTTGAGAAAAGGCGGACAGAGAAAGATAACAATCAGTAAATCCCAGGTATCGGTAATGAATATCCAGTATCTTTAAAAGGATGATGGAGGATTTGAGTCATCCGGCAATCGGGGCAATGATTGATACAATTCCCATGGCATTGGCAGGTGAGCGGCCGGAGGATTACCTGAAGGTATTCGGGGAGCGTCTGGTGCATGTGCATTTTATCGACGGTGCGCCCAGAGGACACCTGGCATGGGGGGACGGAGTTCTGGATATGAAAGGGTATCTGCAAGAGTGTTCACGGTATTCTTACAAAGGTTACCTGTCCCTGGAGATAACAGACGGCAGATACAGAGTGGACCCTACAGCCTCTGTTTTACAAAGCATTGAGAGGTTATATGACGTATTGATTTGATGCCCACAGCGAACAGTAAATATACTAATAAAGCGGATTCCCTGCGTATAGGCGACTGGAATTCGCTTTTTTGGCAAAAAGCCAAAAAAAGTACATGCTAAATGTGAAAATTATACAAAAATTAGATTATGAGTACATTTTATGTTTACAAAATATACATAACGTCATATAATGATTACATGATAATTAAAACACATCAACAAAGAGGTGAGGACATGTTAAGAGTACTGGGATTGGGCGATAACGTGGTGGATAAGTATATGCACATCCGTACCATGTACCCGGGCGGAAACGCATTGAATTTTGCAGTCTATGCAAAGATGTTCGGAATTGAAGCCGGTTATCTGGGTGTGTTCGGAGATGATGAGGCTGCCGCCCATGTGTATGATACGATCCGTGGTCTTGGGCTGGATCTCTCCCACTGCCGTTTTTATCCGGGAGAGAACGGATACGCCAAGGTGCGTTTGGACGACGGGGACCGGGTATTTACCGGCTCCAACAAAGGCGGGGTATCAAGGGAACATCCTCTGGGGCTGACTGGAATGGACAGGGCTTATATAGCCGGCTATGACATTGTACATACCAGTATCTTCAGTTATGTGGAAGATGAGCTTCCGTTAATCCGTCAGGCATCATCCTTTGTATCTATGGATTTTTCGGACAGGGCAGACGAGGGGTATTTGAGACAATGTGCGCCATATGTTGACTGTGCCAGTATCTCCTGCGGCGATATGCCCAGAAACGAGATTGAGAAACAGATGGCTCTGATTCGGGAATTCGGATGCAGACATATTGTTATTGCTACCAGGGGGTCCAAGGGTGCGCTGGTAATGGTAGACGGACGCCTCTACGAACAGTCACCATGTCTGGTAGAGGCGGTGGATACCATGGGAGCGGGAGATTCCTTTATTACCTGCTTCCTGATAAATTATGTGGATGCCATGAAGGACTCCAGGGACTTCCCGGCAGCATCGGGAACCAGAGGAACAGTGACAGCTGCAGACTATCAGGATTTGGCAGTCAGAACCAGTCTGTACCGTGCAGCCGTTTACTCGGCAGTCAACTGCCAGAAGAATGGATCATTCGGATTTGGCAAAGTGTTTCAGGATGAGTAAAGCATTATGCAAAAAAGTATTATGAAGAGGCGGAAGGAGTTTATTATGAGAAGGTTTGTTAAGAAAGCGGCGGCTGCCCTGTTGGCAGGAACCATGGCAATGTCACTTACAGCTTGTGCGGGATTTACCCCCAGCGGCGGTGACAACAAGAAGGACGCACCGGCTTCTTCGGAGGCAGGAGCTGACACAGGTGTTACACAGGCTGATCAGACATCAGGAGAGAAAAAAACCATAAAGTTTTTCCACAGGTTTCCTGATGAGCCGTTTAATGGCTTTATTGAAAGCAAGATTGCTGAGTATGAGGCGGCGCATCCCGATATCGACATCGTAGTCGAGAGTGCCCAGAATGATCCATACAAAGAAAAAATTAAAGTAGTGGTTGGCGGCAATGATGCTCCTGATATTTTCTTTAGCTGGTGCGGCGAGTTTTCAGAGCGGTTTTTAAGAGAAAACCTGATTATGGACCTTACCCCATACCTGGAAGCAGATAAGGAGTGGAAGGACTCCCTCATGGAGTCCCAGCTGGTAAACTATACGAAGGACGGTGTTACATACGGCATTCCATTCAGACTTGACTGCAAGCTTTTCTTCTACAATACACAAATATTTGAAGAGAACGGTCTGAAGGCACCGGCTACATGGGATGAGCTCATTGAAGTGTGTGATAAGCTGAAAGCGGCTGGTGTCACTCCCATATCTTACGGAAACCAGGAAAAGTGGCCGGCAGCGCACTATATTGGCAGCCTGAACCAGATGCTTGTAAGCGATGAGGTAAGAGAAAAAGATTTTGATCCTGCCCAGGGAGAGTTCACCGATCCTGGTTATGAAGAAGCATTAAAATGCTATCAGCAGCTGATTCCTTATTGCAACGATGCAGTGAACGGTACAGCGGCAGACATGGCAAGAACCAATTTTGCAATGGGCAAGTCCGCTATGTACTATGCAGAACTCATTGAGATTCCATATATTACAGACCTGAACGCCGACCTGGATTACGGTATGTTCAAATTCCCTGTAGTGGAAGGTCCAGGCAACCCTGATATATTAACTGGCGTTCCGGAAGGATTTGTGGTTTCGTCCAAAACACAGTATCCGGACGAATGTATCGAGTTCCTGAAATGGTTTTTAGGGCCGGAAGTGGGCAAGGAGCAGGCACAGACCATCGGCTGGTTCAACGCATCAAAGAATGTTACAGAAGGAGTCAATGATACGAAACTGCTGGACGGCTATAAGGTTGTAAATGAAGCCAAAATCATGGGACCATGGTTTGACAACGCTCTTTATTCAACAACATGTGATGAATATCTCACAGCAGCTTCCGACCTTACAAATGGAGATATTACACCTGCGGAGGCAATGGCAAGAGTACAGAAAGTCGCTAAAGAAGCCCAGAGTCTTGTATCCGGGCAGATCAAGTCAGAGTAATCTATAGGGGGATGTGGAAACATCCCCCTGCAACATAAGAAAGCAGGTAAAAGCTATGAGAACGAAGAAATCCACCCCATATTTGTATATGATTCCCGGTCTTATTATGGTACTTGTATTTGTATACATACCGGTCATAACGAATATCGTATACAGCTTTTTCAGCTTGTCATCTTACTCCTCTTCGGCAAAATTTGTGGGTATCAGTAATTACATCCGGTTTTTTACAAAGGATACCCTCCCTATCATGCTGAAGAACAACGGACTGTACTGTATTATTTCCCTCGTCATTCAGGTGGGTTTCGGAACATTGCTTGCGCTTCTTCTTGAGAGTAAGGCTACAGGACGGTTCCGTAATGTGTACAGGAATATATATTATATACCGGCCCTGATTTCACTGACAGCAGTAGGTATTCTGTTTACCTTCATATATCAGCCGGACCTGGGCATGCTGAACTCATTTCTGAGAGCCATAGGACACGGGGATATGGCTCGTTCATGGCTGGGAGATTCCAAGATTGCCATATACTGTATCATAGCCATGAGTCAGTGGCAGTTTACCGGATATATCACTCTTCTCATGGTAGTGGCCATACAGAATGTGTCCAATGATTATATTGAGGCAGCGTCTATTGATGGCGCGGGACCTGTAAAACGTGCACTCCATATCATACTGCCTCTTGCAAAGGAGCAGCTTCTGGTATGCTCAATCATCACGGTAATTGGAGCGTTCAAGTTGTTTACCGAGGTATATTCCACTACTGGAGGAGGGCCAGGAAACAGTACGCAGGTATTGGGGGTGTTCCTTTACCAGAACGCATTCCTTCACGACGACTTGGGAATGGCGGCTGCAACCGGTGTATTTATATTCATGATAACCATGGTGCTGTCACTGATTCAGATGAAGATCACCGGGTCTGGCGAAGTGTAGAAAGGAGAGGCATATGAAGAAACGAACAGCAGTAACCGTACTTTTGAATATATTCTTCATACTGTTGGCGCTTGTGATTATACTGCCGGCAGCCTGGCTGATTATGAATTCGCTGAAGACCAATGTGGAACTGTTTACCGATTCTCTGGCGCTGCCTGCGAAAGTACAGTTTGCCAACTATATATCAGCATGGAATAAAGGGCTTTACAAATACTTTGGAAATTCTGTCATTGTAAGTTCCATTTCCCTTATATCCATTCTGTTTCTAAGCTCCCTGCTGGCCTATGGCATAACCAGATTCAACAGCAGATTCGGAAACCTGATATTCCTGATTACATTAGGAGGCATGGCCCTCTCGGAGCAGGTGGCACTGGTTCCGCTGTATAAGATACTTCAGGCCACACACCTGTATAATACGTATTGGGCGGTTATCCTGCCGTATGTGGCATTCAGGATACCGTTTACTGTATTCCTGATGCGTGCTTATTTTATGTGTATACCAAAGGAACTGGAGGAAGCGGCAGTCATTGACGGATACAACAGCTTCCAAATATTCAGAAAGATTATAGTCCCTATCAGCAAGCCGATTTTTGCATCCTGCGCCATTGTGAACCTGAATTTCGTGTGGAACGAGTTCCTGTTTGCCAATGTGTTCCTGGAGAGTAAGAGTATTATGACCATCCCTATCGGTTTGATGACGTTTAAAGGCGATATGAGATCAGATTATGTGGTAATGCTGGCAGGCATCACCATTGCATCCCTTCCAATGATCATACTGTATCTGTGTATGCAGAAACAGTTTGTCCGAGGTCTTACCTCTGGTGCGGTCAAGGGCTAGATAATTAGAATGTCATATATCAGCAGGAGGAACAGGATGGTTCCTCCTGTTTACGTGCGCCCGGCGGGCGCACGTTCTAACGGGTGAAAGTCCCTGACCCGCCCGGCAGTGGGAAGGGTGCAGCCAATGGCAAGGGCGTCATCGTGAGGTGGGGTCTGAAGGAAGCCGGAGGCAAACCACTGGCCTGTAAAAGTTGTCCGGATAGGCTGTGAAGCGTGGATGAGGTTGCCTAACAAACTAAAGTCCAATAACTGCACGGAACGCCAGCAGTAAACGGGGCAGGTATAAGTGGGAAAGAACGTGTGAGTACCCGGGGAGGTCTCACGGACGTGAAAG
>NZ_AUJR01000066.1 GCF_000424325.1 [Clostridium] clostridioforme AGR2157 | reverse complement strand
AAAACTTGGAGTGGCAGCGAAAAGGAACGAACTTGAGGTTACCGCAATGGGGACAACCATACATGGCGCCACCATAAGAAGGATCCCCGCAGTTAATGACCTTATCAATGTTTTCCATGACGACAGGTCTGGGTTTTATATCGTATTCAATGATTTCGTAATAGTCTCTGAGCATCTTCTGAATCACATTCATGAGATTATTATGGAATAAAATGACGCAAAAAACAAGCCCTAATTCCCCTCATGAATGAGGGGCTAGGGGAGTTGAGGTGCCGAAGGCACTTTCTTGTTTTGGGGCATAATAATAATTTTTCCAATAGAAGTAAAAAATGTCTTTGCCAACCGGGGGTCTATCAGTTATGATAGAAAAAGAATGTTTGTTGGGAGGTATTTATGAAACATCTGGAACATTTTCATGAACTGAAATCCCTGACCAGGAAGCAGAAGTTTTTTCTGCTGTCGCTGCTTCCTGTTTATTTTATGGTCATTGGGCTGTTTTTGCAGCCAATTCAGGAAATCGGTCCGGGAATCGTGCGTCTGATAAAAGAGCCGGATTTTCTGATTACGGATTATTTCGTTGTGGGCGGTGTGGGGGCGGCCCTCATCAACGCCGGTGCCCTGACTCTTATGAGCATTGGTATCATCTACTTCATGGGCATGGATATGGACGGTCACACCATCACATCCAGCTGCCTGATGTTCGGGTTCTCACTGTTTGGCAAAAATCTGCTTAACATCTGGGCCATTTTGGCCGGAGTGTACCTGTATGCCAGGTACCACAAGACGTCCATGCGCAGGTACATCTACATCGGTCTGTACGGCACCAGCCTTTCGCCAATCATCACCCAGATGATGCAGGTGGGCAACCTGCCGGTGGTGATGCGGCTGGCCATAGCCCTGGCCGTGGGGCTGATTATAGGCTTTGTGCTGCCGCCCCTTTCCACCCATGTGCATTTTGCACACAAAGGATACTCTTTGTACAATGTGGGATTTGCCGCAGGCATCATAGCCACAGTCATTGTGTCAGTGTTAAAATCCCTTGGTGTGGAGATAGAATCAAGGCTCATCTGGTCCACGGGAAACAATGAGGTCTTTGGAATTGTGCTGTCTGTATTGTTTGGCGGAATGATTGTCTTTGGGGTTGCGGTGCGAGGCAGAGGTATCTGGGAATCTTACAAAAGAATCATCAAATCCTACGGAATCGCCGGAACGGATTATCTGAGAGATGAAGGCGGCGCCAGCACTGTGTTCAACATGGGAGTCAATGGAATGTTCGCCACCTATTTCGTGCTGGCAGTGGGAGGTGAACTGAACGGACCCACCATCTGCGGCATCTTCACCATTGTGGGCTTTGGGGCCACGGGAAAACATCTGAGGAACATAGCCCCGGTGATGATGGGGGTATATCTGGCCAGCTTCACCAAGACATGGAACATTTATCAGCCTTCCCCCATGCTGGCCCTTTTGTTCTCCACCACCCTTGCTCCGGTGGCCGGGGAATTTGGCATGGTGGCCGGAATCGTGGCAGGTTACCTGCATTCCTCCGTTGCCCTCAATGTGGGAATCGTGTATGGAGGCATGAACCTGTATAATAACGGTTATGCAGGCGGAATCGTTGCAATATTCATGGTTCCGGTCATCCAGTCCATCATGGACAGGCGGGCAAGGGCAAGAGGCGGATTGTCGCTGTAGGAATCCTGGGGAATGGAACTTGTTTTGCTTACAGGAACAGTTCCAGCAGGAATACCATGGCACATGCGGCCAGGGACACCTGGAACAGGCTCTTTCCCTTCCAGGCCAGGAGAACAGCTGCTGCCAGGGCTGCTGCGCCGGACCACACAGAGGCAGCGGCATGGAGGATGGCAGGGAAGGTCATGACGGACAGGGTGACGTAGGGGACGTAATAGAGAAAGGACTTTATATATACGTTCTTTATCTCCTTCTTAATCAGGGTCAGCGGAAGGAGACGAATCAGGTAGGTCACGCCTGCCATCACAAGGATATACAGGTACACATTATGATTCATGTTCATGATCCTCCTTTACAGGGAACAGAATGGCTGCCGCACCGGCAATCAGAATGGTTAACAGGATGATTTTAAAGCCGGATGAGAGACCTGCCAGGAACGGCACATGGGCAAACACAAGGCTTAAGGCCATGGAGGCCAGGATGACGCCGGTGAGAATCCTGCTTGTCTTGGCTGGTGGAATCACCACTGCCAGAAACATTCCGTACAGTGCCACGTTCAGGGCGCTTAAGAGACGTGCCGGAAGCAGTTCCCCGGAAATTGCTCCCAGCAGGGTGCCAAGGGTCCAGCCGGGCACGGCAACGCAGATGAGCCCATAGCTGTAAAAGGGACTCAGACAGCCGGGGCGGCATACGGACACGCCGAATATCTCGTCCGTAACCCCATAGGACATGAAGAAACGGTGGAAGAAGGGCACGTCTGCGCTCAGCTTCTGGGACAGGGAACAGGACATGAGACAGTAGCGCAGGTTGATGATGAGCTGGGCCATTGCCATTTCCATAAAGGGGGCCCCGGCCTGTATGATTCCCAGCGCTGCAAACTGTCCAGCACTTGTCAGGTTTGTAAAGGACATGACAACGGACTGGAGGGTGGTGAGGCCGGCTCCCCTTGCCATGATTCCAAACGTAAAGGACACGGCCAGATATCCCAGCCCGATGGGTATGCCATCTTTCAGTCCGCAATGAAATTGATGTGAATTGTGTTTCATGATAACCTCTCAGAGTATGAATTGGGATAAGACACCCCTACCAATTATAGCAGGAAAATCAAGGTTGTAAATGCGGATTTTATCAAATCCAGGGGAAGCACTCGGGAGCTGGAAGGGCGGGTGCTTAAGGATATCCTGGAAGAAGGGCATGGATGCACGTAGGGAACGGTGACAGGGCCGGCTCTGCAAAACTGCTTCTCATGTATTGACTTTCCACGGAGAATACAGGTATAATTTCCTGTATTGGATTCTGCTCAAGGGGAATCCGGGAAAAAGGAGGAAATCTATGAAGAAAAAATTAAGCCTGTTACTCTGTGCAGCCCTGACTGCCACCACCCTGGCCGGCTGCGGAGGAACACAAAGCAGTCCTGCCGGGACAGATGCCGGTACAGAAGTTTCGGCGGATGCCGGCGCCGGGTCAAAAGAGGGAGAGAAAATCCTTACTTATGCAGTGATGGAGGAACCGGAAACACTGGACCCCACCCTGAATAACTACAGCACATCGTCCACCTTCCTGCAGAATATGTTCTGCGGCCTGTTCCAGCTGGAGGCAGACGGAAGCCTGAGCAATGCCATGTGTGATACATATGAGGTAAGCGAAGACGGTCTGACCTACACCTTTACATTGAAGGACGGACTTAAATGGTCCGATGGAAGCGATTTGACGGCAGGAGATTTTGAATATTCCTGGAAACGCGTCCTGAATCCTGATACGGCTTCCCCTGCCGCATGGGAACTGCACTATCTGAAGGGCGGGGAAGAGTACAACACACAGGGCGGCTCTGTCCAGGATGTGGGGGTAAAGGCTCTGGATGACAAAACCCTGGAAGTGACCCTGAAAGCGCCTACGCCATATTTCCTTTATCTGACAGCATCCAGCAACTTTTTCCCTGTAAAGCAGGAGGTGGTGGAGGGACAGGAGCCCTGGACCAAATCCGCGGATACCTATGTGTGCAACGGTGCATTTACCCTCGAGAAGATAAATCCCCAGAGCAGCTATGTGCTGAGGAAAAATCCCAATTACTATGCCGCGGACTCCGTTAAACTGGACGGAGTGGAAATCGTAATTATCCAGTCTCCGGAGTCAGCCCTGTCCGCATATAATGCAGGTGAAATTGACGCCATGGGCGATAACCTGGTAACCTCCCAGGCTATTGACCAGTATGGGAACACGGAAGAACTGAAAGGATATGACAAGATTGGAACCAGATATTATGATTTCAACTGTTCCAAGGAGTATCTGTCCAATCCGGATGTGAGAAGGGCCCTGGCCATGGCTATAGACCGCAGGATAATCTGCGACTCCATCGTTCCGTCAAGGCCCGAGCCAGCCTACGGATTCGTGCCATATGGGATACCATATGAAGGTTCCTCTGACGACTTCCGCACCGTATCAGGCGATTTGATTAAAGAGGATGCGGAGGCTGCAAAGCAGCTCCTGGCGGATGCGGGATATCCCAATGGAGAGGGACTGCCAGTCCTGACCTTCATTGTCACCAACACAAAAGAGAACAAAGACATTGCCCAGGTAATCCAGTCCATGTGGAAGGATAACCTTGGAGTACAGGCAGATATTGTTACCTTTGAGTCCAAGGTGTACTGGGATGAGCAGAAGGCCGGAAACTTTGACGTCTGCTTTGACGGATGGACCGGTGACTACCTGGATCCGGACACGAACCTGAACTGCTTTACCCAGGCCCGTGCCTACAACCAGAACCGCTGGAGCGGGGACAATGCCATGAAGTATGACAGCATGATAGAAGAATGCCGCAACCTGGCGGATAACAGTAAGCGTATGGAGATATTCAAGGAGGCAGAGGCCATCCTGATGGATGAGATGCCTATTATACCTCTGTATTATCTGAATGCCGTTGTCCTGGCAAAGCCTGATGTGACTGGTCTGGTGAAGAACGCAAACGGCCATACACTGTTCAGGAATGCGGATAAGCTTTGATGGTTATGATTTAAAACAGAGATTGGCAGCGACGGATATCTCTCCTTTGACGAAGGGAGGAAGTCCGGCGCTGCTTTTTGCATGGATAAAATATTAATTAGATTTAACGGTCTGTCCTCAAAGTGTAATTTCCAAAAAAGACTAATTTCTCCAAGCGTAATTTCCCTGTTTAAAAGCAGGGGAGATATTGAAAGCAGTACCTTTATATGATATACTGAACCAATCAGATTGTTTCTAAACAATCTATATAAGAATCTTGTCCGGTATGAAATCCAATATTTTCTGCCGGGGACTGGCGTATCTGCCGGGATTTCCACTCATATCACGTAAATCAAACATTTTAGGGAGGGCTATGCCTATGGGAAAATGGCACAAAGGGCGCATCAGACGGTTTTTTAGGGAAGGAAAGAAACAAGTGGATTTGCAGTTAAAGCAGCTGGCGGACAGCGGAAGGCCCCTGGACATATGCCTGACCAATGATTTTGCCTTTAAGAAAACCTTCCGCAATAAAATTGCTCTGACAGGACTTTTAAGCAGCCTGCTGGACATTCCGGCAGGTGAAATCACCAGTCTGGAATTCCCGGATACATTCCTTCACGGGGAATATGCTGAGGACCGGGAAGGAATACTGGATGTAAAGGTACACCTGAACCACTGCAAGAAGGTCAATATAGAAATACAGCTTCTGTCACATCCCTTCTGGGAAGAACGGAGCCTCTTTTATATCAGCCGTATGTATACAGAGGATTTCTTGAAAGGCCAGAATTACGATGCGTTGGAGGAGTGTATACATATCAGCATCCTGGGATTTCCTCAGAATGGAGCAGAACATTTTTATTCAGTCATACGGCTTATGGATGATAAAACCGGATGGGTATATAGTGGCAAAATCAGCCTGCGTGTGCTATACTTAAATCAACTGGATTCCTGCAGTGAGGAGGAAAAGCAAACAGAGGTATATCACTGGGCAAGGCTTATATCCGCCCGTGACTGGGAGGTGCTTAAAGATATGGCAAAGAGAAACCGTTATATGAAGGAAGCAGTTGAGGAATTGGAACGCCTGAATGCTGACAAAGAATTGCGCTATCTGTACCTGGAGCGCCTGAAAGCAGCCAGCGATGAGGCTACCATGCGCAGCTATTATAAGAGGCTGGCAGAAGAGGCGGAGAAGAATGGGCTGGAGCGTGGGTTGGAGCGGGGCTTGTCGCAGGGGTTGGAGCAGGGGTTGGAGCAGGGGTTGGAGCAGGGGCTGGAGCAGGGGTTGGAGCAGGGGCTGGAGCAGGGGTTGGAGCAGGGGCTGGAGCAGGGGTTAGAGCAGGGATTAGAACAGGGCCTGTCACAAGGCATTAAAGCCCTTATAGAAGATAACCTGGAAGAGGGGAAAGACAAAAAAGTCATACTGGCCAAGCTGGAGAAACATTTTTCATTGACAGAAGAAGAGGCGGAGGCCTATTTTGATATGTATTGCAATATGAGTTAGGAAGCAGAACCGGCCGGAAGGCCGGTTCACTGTTTTTATACTGTTACCATAGGATAGAACAATCACTTCTCTGTATGAGGCAGCCGCCCCCTGAGAAAACGCTTTTTTAATTCTGAAAGTCTGAATGGAATCAGCGGATAAATATAGCTCTTGCCGGCAATGGTCCTGTTGAATATGATGGCGCAGGCGGACAGGATGATTCCGATGACAAATCCCCATATATTCAGGATAGCTGTCAGTATTAAAATGATGATACGCATGAATTTCATGGCATATCCTAATTCGAAGCTGGCCTGGGAGTAATTGGCAATGGTAACAAAGGCCATGTAGAGCATGGTCTCACTGTTGAACCACCCGGATTTTACCGCATATTCCCCCAGAACAATACCGGCAATCACACTGAGAGGGGTGGTCAGCATATTGGGGGTATTGACAGCCGCCAGCCGCAGGCCGTCAATGGCAAATTCCAGTATAAGAAGCTGCCAGATTAAAGGTACATTAAGCGGATCTGACAGACGGATAAATGCCAGCCAGTGCGGTATGAGCTCCGTATTCTGCATGAACAGAAGCCATGTAGGGGTTAAAAGCAGGGACAGCAGGGATATGGTCATCCTGGACAGACGGAGGTAAGTGCCTGTAATAGGCGGGAAGTAGTAATCATCTGCCTCCTCGATGATATCAAAGACTGAGGAGGGAAGTATCATGGCAGAGGGAGAGTTATCTACCAGGATGACGATATTTCCTTCTAAAATAGAGGCGGCAGCGGTGTCAGGTCGTTCTGAAAACTTGAATTTTGGGAATGGGTTGAACCATTTATGGGGAAAGAGACACTCTGCCAGGCTTTCCTGATTCATGGTCAGTGCATCTACCTTCAGATTCTGAATCCGTTTCTTGATTTTATCCAGGAGCTGCTTATCCACCCGGTTTTCCATATAACAGATGGCAATGTCAGTGTGGGAGCTCTCTCCGGCGGATGTGATTTCCATGGTAAGCCTGGGATCCCGGATTCTCCGCCGAATCAGGGCAGTGTTAAAAATCAGGGTTTCCACAAAACCATCCCTGGAGCCCCGCATGACCTTATCTTTTTCCGGTTCGCTGACACCACGGGAAGGATAGGTGCGGCAGTCAATCGTAATACATTTATCATAACCGTCAATAAAGAGACAGGACACACCGGACAACAGCTGGACGGTCATATCCTGGTCATTGGAAAGCAGTCCAATCTCGCCGTAAGGAACATACTGTTTGGAGAAGCCGTGGGCGTCCTTGGGCATATCCTCTGGCTTGATGGTGGAGAACACCTGCAGAATTTTCAACAGGGAATCATCCTTTGTAAAACCATCTATGAAATAAAGACATGCTTCCCGGCCGCCGATGTGGACTATGCGGTATACCACGTCAAAATTCGTCTGTACATTCAGCTTCTTGTGAAGGTAAGTAATGTTGTCCTTTAAATTTTGGGAAAACTCCATGGTTTCTTCCTTTCTGTGTGACTTCAGATAAAAATTATTGCTTAAGTTAGTATGTACCGATGAGAGATAAATATACAGGAGACATTTGTCTTTGACCTGCGGACGAATGGAAGAATTTTATATAAAAACCTGTATATAGGGGAAGGGAATTCACTAATATGCACAAAAATGATTGACAAATCATGGGAGCGGTGGTATATTGTCCATGTAAGAAGCACAAAGGAGTGCCTTACAGGTTTTTGTTTGGTATGGGGATGCCAGATAAACTAATAGTGTGACGGTTTTTGATCGTGACTGAGAGCTGCCTTCTGTGGGGGAAGGGCGGCTCTCATTTTTTGTCCGGATGTTTCCGGCACCTTGCCCCGGAAACAAAGGCAGGTATAAAGCTCTGCCATCCGGGGCTTTTTGGTGAGTATCATGCCAGGGAGAATCAGACTGATTTTTTCCACAGTCCGTGAAGATTGCAGTAAGCGTAAGCAGCAGCAGGGGCATCCCCCTCCTCCAGGGTGAAGGATGCCACCGGCTCGCAATCAGGGGTCAGGGGAACGCGCATGATACAGCCGGCTTTCGTCACAAGGCACACCCATCCGATGCTGTGCTCCTGTCCCATGGGATGGAAAATGTTTCCCACCTTGACTGTCACATGGAGTCCATTCTGCTCCACTACCGGAAGATGTTTTTCCGCTGCGCCCTCAGTGGTTGTGGGCTCCAGGATTTCAAAGGGTTTGCAGGAATCAGGGAGAGCTGCATTGGGAGCCGATGAAAGGGCCTCCAACACTATGTTGTGGTTTTTGTCAGTAAGGAATACCGGTTCATTCTTCATGAAAATCCTCCGTTCTTAATCGTCAGCAGGCCGGCCTTATGGAATCAGACCTGCAATTTTTCTCAGTTTCCATATTATTTTCCCGAAAATGGTGCACTCTATTCATAAAGTATTTGGGCAGACCTGGCAGGAACAATAACTTACTATTGACATATTTCCTACAGGAATAGTATGATATACTCATGGCATGATAAAATTTAAGACAAAGGACGTGAACATACATGCTTGTATCGACAAAAGGCCGTTATGCCCTCCGCACCATGGTGGATTTAGCCATTCACGGAGACGGCGAGCCTGTTAAAATAAAAGACATTGCCAACCGTCAGGGAATATCCGGCAAATATCTGGAGCAGATTATCTCCATCTTATCCAGAGCCGGCTTTGTTCGCAGCATCAGGGGAAATCAGGGGGGATATTATCTGGCCAGACCGTCTTCGGACTATACAGTGGGTTCTATTTTGAGAATCACAGAAGGAAGCCTGGCTCCGGTGGACTGCTTAAGCGGGGATGAGAACCCCTGTGCCAGGCAGATGGACTGTGTGACCCTGCGCCTGTGGCGTGAGCTGGATGAGGCCATCAGCGGAGTGGTGGATAAATATACTTTGGAGGATTTGATCCAGTGGCAGAAAAGCATGAAGGATAATTATGTGATATGATAACTTAATGAAACAGGAGCGAAATTTCCTATGGGACAGATTCTGAGAATCTCAGCTTTTATCAATCAATGGAAGAAAGACAGGCGGGTAAGAATCGGCATCACAGTGGCTGCGGTGTTCGTATCCGCCCTCATCCAGTCCTATGCACTGCAGGTTTTTGTGCGGCCGGCCGGTATCATATCCGGCGGATTTACAGGCATGGCCATGCTTGTGGAACGGCTGGGGGAATTGAAAGGGCTTATTATTCCCATGCAGGTCACCATGCTTTTGCTGAATATTCCGGTGGCACTCCTGTGCTGTAAGGGAATCAGCATCCGTTTTACCATATTTTCCCTGGTTCAGGTATTCTTAAGCAGTATTTTCCTGCAGATATTTAACTTCAGCCCCATCTTTACAGATGAAGTGCTGAATGTTATTTTTGGCGGCGTCATTTTCGGAAGTGCAATCGTCATTGCCCTCAGGGGAAACGCGTCCACCGGAGGAACGGACTTTATAGCCCTGTTTGTATCCAACCGCACAGGGCTCTCCATCTGGTCCTATGTGTTTTTTGGAAATGCTGTCATGTACTGTTTTTACGGCGCTATTTTTGGCTGGAAGCACGCGGGTTATTCCATTATCTTCCAGTTTATCTCCACCCGCATGATTTCCGCCTTCCACCACCGCTACGAGCTGGTTACCCTTCAGGCAACTACCATAAAGGGGCAGGAAGTGGTGGATGCCTATATCAGCCATTTCCGCCATGGAATGTCCTGTGTGGAAGCCATGGGAGGGTACAGCAAAAAGAAAATGTACCTGTTAAATACAGTCATATCAGCCTATGAGGTAAACAACGCCATCCACATCATGCAGGAAGCGGATGAGCATATCATCATCAATGTGCTGAGGACACAGCAGTTTGTAGGCAGGTTTTACCGGGCGCCCCTGGAATAGGGCAGAGGATGAACCCATTATAAAAAGAGCAGAGGGATATCTGCGGCTATGCCAGCCCGCAGATATCCCTTATGATTTCCCCTGCAATAACAAGTCCTGCCACAGGCGGCACAAAAGAAATGCTTCCGGGAGTGGCGCGGCGGCGCCCGGTATCCTCCGCCGTCTGTCCGGGTGTAAGGGGCTGCTCCGGTGACCAGCAGACCTTCAGTCCGGAGATGTTCCTGGCTTTTAGTTCCTTACGCATCACCTTGCAAAGAGGGCACACAGAGGTCTGGGAGATATCGGATATCCGGAAGAGTTCCGGGTGAAGCTTGTTGCCGGTACCCATGGAAGCAATCACAGGGATACCGTGCGAGGCGGCAAAGCCTGCCAGGGCCAGCTTTGCTGTCACTGTATCGATGGCATCCAGGATATAATCCACAGAGCTGTCCTGTCCCATCTGGTGATTTATATGCTCAAAAAGGCTTTCTAAATTATCGGGAAGCACGAATTCCTCAAAGGTAATAACCTGTGTGCCGGGACAGATGTCGGCAATTTTTTCCTTCATGACCCGGGTCTTAAACTGTCCGATGGTACTGTGGAGCGCAATACTCTGCCGGTTAATATTTGTAAGTGAGACCGTATCATTGTCCACAAGAATCAGGCGGCCCACGCTGCATCTGGCCAGGGCCTCCACTGCATGGGATCCAACTCCGCCCACCCCGAATACAGCCACTGTGGAGTTCTTAAGGGTATTCATCCCCTCAGCGCCAATGAGCATTTCAGTTCTGGAAAATTCATTTATCATATAGAAACAACTCCTGTATTTTATTTGTTTTTATGATTGTATAATAGAATTGGGGGGATGTAAATGGGGAGTTTCCCCCAAAACCTTACAGGGTCCGCGTACCCATCCAGCCCAATTCCTCCCTATATTTTTCTGCCAATCTGTGGTATATTAAATCATAACAATTATTTTCAATGGAGGCCAGACATGAAAGATGGATTTTTAAGGGTAGCAGCTGCCACGCCAAAGGTCAGGGTGGCTGACCCACAATATAATGCACAGCAGATTATGGATTTGATTGGTCAGGGATACAGCAGGGGAGTGAAGCTTATGGTGTTTCCGGAACTTTGCCTTACTGCGTATACATGTGCGGACCTGTTTGGTCAGAAGGCCCTGCTAAGAAAGGCGAAGGAAGAACTGGACCGTATTGTCCGGTTTACGGACGGAAAGGATATTCTGGTGTTTTTGGGGCTTCCCTGGGAGCGGGATGGGAAGCTCTACAATGCAGCGGCAGCCATCCAAAAAGGGAGACTTATAGGCATAGTGCCTAAGAGAAACCTGCCCAATTATTCGGAGTTTTATGAGGCCAGAAATTTTTGTCCGGGCAATGAGCGGGCAGTGATGACCTGCTGGAATGGAGAAAAGGTCCCTATGGGCACCAACCTCCTGTTTAAGTGTAAGACCATGCCGGAACTTACGGTGGCGGCTGAAATATGCGAGGACGTGTGGGTGCCATGCCCGCCCAGCATCAGACATGCGCTGGCCGGGGCCACGGTGGTGGTGAACTGCTCTGCCAGTGATGAGACCACAGGCAAGGACATGTACCGCCATGATCTGATATGCAGTCAGTCAGCCAGGCTGGTGTGCGGTTATGTCTATGCCAATGCAGGGGAGGGGGAATCCACCCAGGATTTGGTGTTTGGAGGCCAGAATATTATAGCTGAAAACGGGACCTGCCTGGTGGAGTCCAGACGGTTTATTAACGAGAGCATATGTGCTGATATGGATTTGGAACGTCTGGACAGTGAGCGCAGGCGCATGAGCACATTCCCGGACCCGGCGGCAGCCAGGGAGGAAGGCGGATATCTGACCGTGGAATTCAGCTTTGATGCGGTTTTGGAGGACAGCCCCGGGAGTCAGGATGCCCAGGCCCATGGTTCTTCACAGCCAGGCGGTGATGTGCTTCGGTATGTGGACCCGGCTCCCTTT
This sequence comes from [Clostridium] clostridioforme AGR2157, assembly GCF_000424325.1. Lineage (GTDB taxonomy): Bacteria > Bacillota > Clostridia > Lachnospirales > Lachnospiraceae > Enterocloster > Enterocloster clostridioformis_A. Next base: position 10,879 of record NZ_AUJR01000066.1, on the reverse strand, counting down.
GTGCCCAGGGATGAGAGACAGAGAAACAGGCGCTGTGAGGAGATTCTTTCCATTCAGGCCATGGGTCTTAAGAAGCGCCTGGAGCATACGGGATGCCATGAAGCAGTGATTGGACTGTCGGGAGGACTTGACTCCACGCTGGCTCTGCTGGTGACCGTGAGGGCATTTGACAGTCTTAAGATACCCAGGTCCGGCATACATTGCATAACCATGCCCTGCTTTGGGACCACGGACAGGACTTATAATAATGCATGCACCCTGGCGGGAAAGGTGGGGGCGGAACTTCGTGAAATTAATATCAGGGAAGCGGTGACACGCCATTTTGAGGATATCGGCCATGATATGGACAGCCATGATGTGACCTATGAGAACAGCCAGGCCAGGGAAAGAACCCAGGTCCTTATGGATATTGCCAATGAGGCGGGAGGTCTGGTAATAGGAACCGGAGACATGTCAGAGCTTGCATTGGGATGGGCTACCTATAATGGCGACCACATGTCCATGTATGGTGTCAATGGGTCGGTTCCCAAGACTCTGGTCCGTCATCTGGTCCGCTACTATGCGGATACATGCAATGAAAAGGAGCTGGCGGATGTGCTCCTTGATGTGCTGGATACGCCTGTTAGCCCGGAGCTTCTGCCTCCGCAGGACGGCCAGATTTCCCAGAAAACAGAGGATTTGGTGGGGCCTTATGAGCTTCATGACTTTTATCTCTATTATATACTCAGATACGGGTATGCCCCGGCTAAGATTTACCGTCTGGCGGTCCAGGCGTTTAAGGCACAGTACGACAGGGAGACTATCCTTAAATGGCTGAAGGTGTTCTACAGACGTTTCTTCCGCCAGCAGTTTAAGCGATCCTGCCTTCCGGACGGGCCTAAGGTGGGCTCTGTGGCAGTTTCTCCCAGAGGTGATTTGAGGATGCCCAGCGATGCATCGGGAAGGCTGTGGCTGGAGGAACTGGAAGGCATCAAATAAGCAGTGTCAGGAGAATGGATACGGATGATTAACAGTACATCGAACAAGCAGGTAAAGCGTGTTGTGAGCCTGAGAAGCAAAGCAAAGGCCCGGCGGGAAGAGGGCATGTATGTGGTGGAAGGCCTCAGGATGTGCAGGGAGCTGAACCCGGAGGATGTGGATGCCCTGTATGTTACGGGGAATTTTGCAGGGGATAGGGATAACAGGAATTGGATGGAACGGTTCCGGCCGGAGACAGTCAGCGATGTGGTCATGAATGTTATGGCAGATACGCAGACACCCCAGGGAGTGCTGGCCGTGGTGAGGCAGAGGCGCTATACCATGGATGACATTGTGAGACCGTCATCAGGCGGCAGGCCTCTGGCCATCATGGTCCTGGAGACCATCCAGGATCCCGGAAACCTTGGCACCATTATCCGGGCAGGAGAGGGCGCTGGTATCACCGGCATTGTCATGAATCATGATACGGCAGATTTATATAATCCAAAGGTTATACGCTCTACGATGGGGTCTATATTCAGAATGCCCTTTGTGTATGCGGATGATCTGCAGGATGCCTGCATGCTCATGAAAAATAAGGGTGTACGTCTTTTTGCGGCCCATCTGAAAGGTATGAATAATTATGACCAGGAAGATTATACTGACAATGTGGGCTTTTTAATTGGAAATGAGGCCAATGGTCTTACGGAGGAAACCACCTCGCTGGCAGACTGCCTGGTGAAGATTCCCATGGAGGGAAAGGTGGAATCCCTGAACGCGGCGATTGCTGCTTCCGTTCTTATGTTTGAGACTGCCAGACAGAGAAGAAACTGCCGGCAGTGACAGAATCGCGTCAGGAATGAGCGTTCCGGTGGAAACAGCATAAGAAAGGACTTCCGGCCATATCCGCCCGCAGGAAGGAGAAGTTGCATATGTTATCAGTTGGATGGCTTGTATCATTTTTGATTTTTCTGGGAGTGGAGCTGGCCTTTGGCTGCCTGACTTCCCTGTGGTTTGCCGCAGGGGCCATAGGCGGATTTGCGGCAGCCCTGGCCGGGCTGCCTATGGAGGCGCAGCTGGCAGTGTTTGTGGCCGTATCATTCCTTACGCTTATTCTTATACGTCCTGTGGCATTTATGCTGGGCAGACGGGAAAGGGCAGGTGAACATCATTAAGCTGCAGCTGGACTTGAGTAAGGAATATGGAATTGTCCTGGAGGGAGGAGGCGCCAAAGGCGCTTATCAGGTGGGCGCCTGGCGTGCCCTCCGGGAAGCGGGCATCAGGATAAAGGGCGCCGCGGGTACTTCCGTTGGCGCCTTGAACGGTGCCCTTATTTGCATGGATGATTTTGAAAAGGCGGAGCGTATTTGGGAGAATATCAGCTACTCCAGGGTCATGGATGTGGACGATGAGCTTATGGAGCGTCTGAGAAAATTCAGTCTTAAGGATATTTCCAGTCTGGCATCCCTTAATGTGGGGGAACTCATAACCGGAGCCATACGGGTTCTGAGGGACGGCGGCTTTGATATCGCTCCCCTCAGGGCTTTGATTGAGGATGTGGTGGACGAGGAAAAAATACGTAATTCGGACAGGGAGCTGTATGTGGTAACTTACTCCATTTCTGACCGGCATCCCCTTATTGCCAATGTGAAGGAGGCTCCGGAAGGCGCAGTAGCGGATCTGCTTATGGCCAGCGCCTATCTGATTGGTTTCCGTCAGGAACGGCTGGGCGGCAAGTATTATATGGATGGCGGCGGAATCAATAATGTGCCGGTGGATGTGCTGCTGGACAGAGGATATAAGGACGTGATTGTCCTGAGGATATATGGTTATGGTGTAGATACGGAAAAGAAGCTGGAGGTACCGGAAGGGGTAAACCTGTACCATGTGGCGCCGCGAAGGGATTTGGGCGGCCTTTTGGAGTTTGACAGACGCCGGGCGAGAAGAAACATGCTGTTGGGATATTTTGACGGAAAACGCATGCTCTATGATCTGGCAGGACGTGTCTATTATATTGATGCGCCGGAAGGTGAACCTTATTACTTTGATAAGATGATGTCAGAGATACAGAGCCTCCTTTCTTACATGGAGCCGGAGCTGGAAGAGGCAGGAGAGGCAAAGCCCGGGCGGGAGGATCAGAAGGAACCCATTTTGGGATACCGCGTTTACACAGAGCAGATATTCCCGCGGCTGGCAAAGGAACTGAAACTGAAGGAGGGATGGGACTATAAGGAGCTGTACCTGTCCATACTGGAGGATTTGGCAAAACAGTACCGCATAAGCCGTTTTAAAATTTATACAGTGGAGGAACTGCTGCGCCTGATTCACAAAAAAGCCGGTACTACGGCATTAAAAGCCATGATTCCGGTACTTGACAGCGGCACTCAGGTGTAGTATATTATGCATAAAGATGCATAAATATAAATAACTATGCGTTTTGAAATAGGAATGCATGGTTATTTATTGCAGAGAATCAAGCCGCGGCCATGGCAGGACATGGGTGGCGGAATAGGGAGGACGCTATGAATTTAAAAGGAAGACATTTTTTGACACTGAAGGATTATACACCGGAGGAGATTACATACCTGCTGGATTTGGCAGCGGACCTGAAGGATAAAAAGAAAAAGGGAGTGCCGGCAGATTCGCTGCGCGGAAAGAATGTGGCTCTTATCTTTGAGAAAACCAGTACCAGGACGCGGTGCGCCTTTGAGGTGGCAGCCCATGATCTGGGTATGGGTACCACGTATCTGGACCCGTCAGGGTCACAGATCGGAAAGAAGGAAAGCATTGCAGATACGGCAAGGGTTTTGGGAAGGATGTATGAGGGCATTGAATACCGTGGTTTCGGACAGGAAATCGTGGAAGAACTGGCAAAGTACGCCGGTGTGCCTGTATGGAACGGCCTGACCAATGAGGACCATCCCACCCAGATGTTAGCGGATCTTCTGACCATACGCGAGCATTTGGGATGTTTGAAAGGCTTAAAGCTTGTGTATATGGGAGATGCGCGCTATAATATGGGTAACTCCCTGATGATTGCCTGCACAAAGATGGGCATGCATTTCGTGGCCTGTGCTCCTGCTAAGTATTTCCCGGACACATCCCTGGTCAAGGAATGCGAGGCCTATGCGGCGGCCAGCGGCGGTTCCGTTACCCTCACTGAGAATGTGGCGGAAGCTGTTAAGGGAGCGGATATCATTGATACGGATGTGTGGGTATCCATGGGTGAGCCTGACGAGGTATGGGAGGAGAGGATTAAGGACCTGACTCCATATAAGGTGACAAAGGCTGTCATGGACCTGGCTGGACCTAAGGCCATTTTCCTGCACTGCCTGCCCTCATTCCATGACCTTAAGACCAAGATTGGCAAGGAGATGGGAGAGCGTTTCCATGTGTCCGAGCTGGAGGTAACAGACGAAGTATTTGAGTCCGGCCAGTCTGTTGTGTTTGACGAGGCTGAGAACCGGATGCATACCATCAAAGCAGTTATGCTTGCAACGTTAGGAGAATCATAATATATGCAGGGACAGAGAGGACGGAGTGAACGCCATTCCGGGGTATTCCTGGACATGGTACACCTGATGCTTGGGATTGCCATTGTAATCCTGGCTGTGCTGTCATTCATTAACCCGGAGGGAAATCATATGCTTTTCCCTCTGGTGTTTTTACTGGCAGCCTTGTTAAACGCGGTAAACGGAATATTTGAGCTTAAGACCAGGGGAAGGGATAAGAAGAAGTTTGGCGCCAGTATCCTGCAGCTGGCTTTGGCGGCAGGACTTATGGTCCTTGGCATCTTAAGCGCCATCAGTATCTGGGCATAGAGGAGCGGCATATGAAGACAGAGATTTTACGGATGCTTAAAAGCACCGGGGATTACCTGTCCGGACAGCAGCTGTGCGAGATGCTGGGAGTTTCCCGCACTGCTGTCTGGAAGGCTGTAGGTGAACTGAAGGAAGAAGGATATGTAATAGAGGCGGTCCGGAACAGGGGATACCGCCTTGTGGAAGGTGCTGACGTCATAACCCAGGCTGAGCTTGCATCCATGCTTCATACGCAGTGGATTGGGACCAGGCTGGTATATTTTGACGAGACGGATTCCACTAATACAAGAGCCAGGAAACTGGCAGAGGAGGGAGCTCCCCACGGAACACTGGTGGCGGCAGACCGCCAGACAGCCGGAAAGGGGCGGAGGGGAAAAAGCTGGGTCTCCCCGGCCGGCACAGGCATATGGATGAGCATGGTGCTAAGGCCGTCCATGTCTCCCATGAGCGCATCCATGCTGACCCTTATCGCAGGACTGGCAGTGGTCAGGGGCGTAAAGGAGAGCACGGGACTTGAGGCCATGATTAAATGGCCCAACGATGCGGTGCTTAATGGAAAAAAGATATGCGGAATCCTCACGGAGATGAGCACGGAAGTGGAATGCATCCGCTATGTGATTCCGGGAATCGGAATCAACGTAAATATGGATGATTTTCCGGAGGAAATCAAGGCGACGGCCACCTCCCTTAAGCTGGAGGCAGGCAGGAGTATCAAGCGCAGTTCTGTCATTGCCGCGGTGGCGGACAGTTTTGAATATTATTATGATATCTTCATGAAGACATGCGATATGTCAGGTCTTAGGGATGACTACAATAAGGCCCTTGTCAATCTGGGCAGGGAGGTTCTGGTGCTGGACCCCAGAAACCGGTATAAAGGGAAGGCCCTGGGCATTGACGATGAAGGCAGCCTTTTGGTCAGACGGGAGGACGGAAACGTATCAGCCGTCATTTCAGGAGAGGTATCGGTAAGAGGTATATATGGATATGTATGATACAGGACATTTGTATGACCGCCTTCAGGTACTGGAGAGGGAGGAGATGCCCCTAGGACGCAGGGAACGGCTCAGCGCCATGGAGCGCCCCCTGCTGGCCTGGTATTCATCCAGGGCCCGTTCCCTACCGTGGAGGGATGATCCGAAGCCATACCGGGTATGGATATCGGAAATCATGCTCCAGCAGACCAGGGTAGAGGCGGTCAAGCCCTATTTTGAGCGCTTCATGGAAGCGTTCCCCACTGTGTCCCATCTGGCACAGGCAAAAGACGATCATCTCATGAAGATGTGGGAAGGCCTGGGATATTATAACCGGGCCAGAAATTTAAAGGCAGCGGCCAAGATGATTATGTCAGAATACGGCGGCTGCCTTCCTGCATCCTTTGATGAACTGATCCGGCTGCCGGGAATCGGAAGCTATACAGCGGGGGCCATTGCTTCCATCGCCTACGGAATTCCGCTGCCGGCCGTGGACGGCAATGTGCTCCGTGTCATTTCCAGGGTCCTGGGAGATAGGGAGGATATAAAGAAAGCCTCTGTAAAGGCTGGCATCGAGGCAGTGCTTAAGGACGTGATGCCGCAGGATGAGGCCAGCCACTACAACCAGGGACTCATAGAAATCGGAGCCCTGGTGTGCATACCCGGCGGCGAACCCAGATGCAGCCAGTGTCCTCTGGCTTCCGTCTGCCTTACCGGTAAGAACGGCTGGTGGAGGGAGATTCCGTACAAATCTCCGGGTAAGGCGAGGAAGATTGAGGACCGGACCGTTTTTATCATAGAATACCAGAATAAGGTGGCCATACGCAAGCGCCCTCCCAAGGGGCTGCTGGCCTCCCTTTACGAGCTTCCCAATATTGAGGGAATGGCTTCCGGGGAGGCGGTGCCGCAGGCGCTGGGACTTGACCGGGAGCAAGTGGAGTCGGTGGAGCCGCTGCCGGAGGCAAAGCATGTGTTTTCCCATGTGGAGTGGCACATGACAGGGTACAGGGTGGTTCTCTCAAAGGAAGAGGAACCCTTATCCTGCTTCATGGTATCCAGGGAGGACCTGGAGCACACCTACGCTTTGCCCAATGCATTTAATGCATATACAAAGCTCATTGGATAAGATTGACAAAAATGGTTACACTGAAAGGGAGGAATGCAGGATGAAAAAAATGTTGTTTGTATTCAATCCCCGTTCCGGAAAGGAACAGATTAAGGGACAGCTGATGGAAATACTGGACATCTTCACCAAGGCCGGATATGAGCTTCGTGTCCACGTGACCCAAAAGCAGAAGGATGCCATGGACGTGGTGGCCAGGCTGGGTAAAAAGGTGGATGTGGTGGTGTGCAGCGGCGGAGACGGCACCCTCAATGAAACCATATCCGGAATGATGAAGCTTAAGAAAATGCCGCTTCTGGGCTATATTCCTGCCGGCTCCACCAATGACTTTGCCACCAGCCTGGGAATACCCAAGCGCATGCCCCTGGCTGCCTGGGATATAGTGGAGGGAACCCCTTTTGCCATTGACACCGGAACCTTTTGTGAAGACAGGAATTTCATGTATATAGCGGCCTTTGGGGCTTTTACGGAGGTGTCCTATCTGACATCCCAGGACAGGAAGAATCTCCTGGGACACCAGGCGTACATGCTGGAAGGTGTAAAGAGCCTGGCAGGACTGAAGCCCTATCATATGAAGGTGGAGTGGGACGGACAGTTGCTGGAGGAGGATTTTGCCTTTGGCATGGTGACCAATACCATCAGTGTAGGCGGGTTTAAGGGACTGGTGAATCAGTCCGTGGCTCTCAATGACGGCCTCTTTGAGGTGCTGCTCATACGGATGCCGAGGACACCGGTGGATTTGAGCAATATCATCTCTTACATGTTTCTCAGGGAAGAACCCAATGAGTATGTGCATAAGTTTAAGACATCATCCATACGCCTTACTTCGGAACAGGAGGTGGACTGGGTGCTGGACGGCGAATACGGCGGATCCAGAACAGAGGTCACCATTGGAAATATCAGGGAGAACGTACAGATTCTGTTGAGGAATCATCCGGAAGAGGAATCAGGGCGGAAACGGATAGAATAAAAAATAATGTCGAAAATTGTTGAAATAAGGTTTTCGATGGTATATAATGATAAGTTGTGGGAGTTTCCACATTTACCTTTATGCGAAAGGACGTTTATCAGTGGAAAAGGACGATTTTTTAAAGAAGCTGGAAAAGCTGGTCGAACATGCAAAAACCAAACACAACACGTTGGATGCAGGGGAGATTAATGATTTTTTTACCGGGGATAATCTGTCACCGGAACAGATGGACCAAATTTACAGTTACCTGGAGGGCCGCAGCATTGATGTGGTCCCCGTACTGGACGAAGCGATGCTTACCGAGGACACTGTTCTGCTTGATGACATTGATTTGGACCTGGATTTAGACGACGACAGCTTCATTAAAGATGCAGAAGAGGAAGAAATCGACCTGGATGCAGTGGACCTGTTAGAGGGAATCGGAACAGAGGACCCGGTCCGCATGTATCTCAAAGAAATTGGCACCGTGCCCCTTCTTACGGCAGACGAAGAACTTGATTTGGCCCAGCGTAAGGCTGACGGCGATGAGTTTGCAAAAGAGAGGCTAATCGAGGCCAACCTGCGTCTTGTGGTCAGCATTGCAAAGCGCTATACAGGCAGGGGCATGAGCTTCCTGGACCTGGTACAGGAGGGCAATTTAGGACTGATCAAGGGCGTGGAAAAGTTTGACTATACAAAGGGTTACAAACTAAGTACATATGCTACATGGTGGATCCGCCAGTCCGTTACAAGGGCTTTGGCAGATCAGGCGAGGACAATCCGAGTACCGGTGCATATGGTAGAGACCATCAACAAGATGTCCAAGATGCAGAGAAAGCTGACGCTGGAGCTGGGCTATGAGCCTTCCGTAACAGAGCTGGCAGAGGCTCTTGATATGACAGAAGATAAGGTCATGGAAATCATGCAGATTGCCAGGGAACCGGCTTCCCTTGAAACGCCCATTGGTGAGGAGGACGACTCCAACCTTGGTGATTTCGTGGCGGACAACAATGTGGTGACGCCGGAGGGCAATGTGGAATCCGTGATGCTGCGGGAACACATCGACGCCCTTTTGGGAGACCTTAAGGAGAGGGAGCGCCAGGTCATTGTGTTGCGGTTCGGACTGGAAGACGGCCACCCCCGTACATTGGAGGAAGTGGGCAAGGAATTCAATGTAACCAGGGAGCGCATCCGTCAGATTGAGGCCAAGGCTCTCAGAAAGCTGCGCAATCCGGTGAGAAGCAAACGAATCAGAGATTTCCTGTAAGTCTTACCATGCAGGGGCTTCAGATTCAGAAGGTCTTTGGCATGACTGTTATGGTGAGGAGATTTGGGAGCATTTAATATAGAGGGGCCGTAAACGGGCGGCCTCTCTTTTTGGCAGGTAAAAATAACAGAGGGTTCAGGAAAAAACCGGATTTGGAAGATTCAGGAAAGGATGGCAAAGGAATGACACAGCCAGGACAGAAACGCAACTACCAGAAGGAATTGGACCGGCTCATAGAGGGACTGCAGGGAAAGGGCCGCGTCCCTAAGCTGCTGCTGCACAGCTGCTGTGCTCCCTGCAGCAGCTATGTGCTGGAATATCTGAGCCAATACTTTGATGTGACCGTGTATTATTACAATCCCAATATTTTTCCTGAGGCAGAGTATGAGGCCAGAGTGAAGGAGCAGGAACGGCTGATACGGGAAATGGAGACTGCAAGGCCGGTCAGGTTCCTGGAAGGCAGCTATGAACCGGAGGAATTCTTCTCCGTTGCCAGAGGCCATGAGAAGGACCCGGAGGGAGGGGAGCGGTGTCACCGCTGCTATGAACTGCGGCTGGGCCGCGCCGCCAGGGCAGCCGCGTCCGGGGACTTTGATTTTTTCACAACCACCCTCTCCATCAGCCCCTTAAAGAATGCCCGGTGGCTCAATGACATCGGATGCAGACTGGCCGGTCAGTATGGAATCCCTTATCTGGTTTCGGATTTCAAGAAGAAAAACGGCTATAAGCGCTCCGTGGAATTATCCGCATTGTACGGACTTTACCGTCAGGATTACTGCGGCTGCGTCTATTCCCGGGCCGAAGCGGTTCAGAGACAAAAGGAACGCGCGTCACAGGAAAATCCAAAGCCATAATGAAGGATGGGCCCAACCTGAAGGGCCTGTTATGTGGTGCCTGCTAAGCTCCTTCGTATGCATGACAGTACGTCAGCAGGAATGATGCCGGCGCTTTTTTCTGACCTCAAGATTGTGAAAAAGTTGCTTGGGATTTTTCCGATTAACTTGACATAGGAAGTCAGATGTAATAGAATCTTTCATAAGGGACATGGGCAATGGCAGTGTCCAAGAGTACAAAATAGTGAATAAGGAGAGTGTATTATGATCAGCAAAACATTAACGGTTGTAAATCCATCCGGATTACACTTAAGACCAGCAGGCGTTCTTTCACAGACAGCTATGAAGTTCAAGAGCGACATCACAATTGAATGTGGGGAGAAGAAGATTGTTGCTAAGAGCGTTCTGAACGTTATGGCAGCCGGAATTAAGTGCGGCACTGAGATTAACCTGATTTGTGACGGCGAGGACGAGGAAGAGGCCATGAAGACCCTGACCGAGGCCATTGAGAGCGGATTAGGCGAGATGTAATATGCCTTTGCAGGAACATAATTAAATTGAATTCACTAAGAATGACCGCAGGCGGTACCTAAAGACAGGTGCCGCCTTTTTTAGGTGCGCCCGGCGGGCGCACGTTCTAACGGGTGAAAGTCCCTGACCCGCCCGGCAGTGGGAAGGGTGCAGCCAATGGCAAGGGCGTCATCGTGAGGTGGGGTCTGAAGGAAGCCGGAGGCAAACCACTGGCCTGTAAAAGTTGTCCGGATAGGCTGTGAAGCGTGGATGAGGTTGCCTAACAAACTAAAGTCCAATAACTGCACGGAACGCCAGCAGTAAACGGGGCAGGTATAAGTGGGAAAGAACGTGTGAGTACCCGGGGAGGTCTCACGGACGTGAAAGTGGCGATAAAACATTCGCTGTCACGGAGTAAAGCTTGCCGTGAGAAGTCAGCAGAGGTCAT
>NZ_AUJR01000065.1 GCF_000424325.1 [Clostridium] clostridioforme AGR2157 | reverse complement strand
ACTTGATGCAAAGTTTCTGGGAGAGGCAGTCTCCGATTACCGTAAACGTCCCGAGGGCTGGAGGATCAAATTCAAAATGAAGTCAAACAGCATCAAGATGTACGATAAATATAACTGCCTGCGGATTGAGCTGACCATCAATGACCCAAAGGAATTCAAAACTTATAAGGATGTCCGCCACAGGGACGGCACAGCTTCAAAGCGCTGGGTTCCCATGGGAAAGTCAATCGCCAACCTCTACCGGTATGCAGAAATAGCAAAAGCTGCAAACAAACGGTTCCTGGATGCCATCCATGACGTTGTCCCCGCTGCCAGCAAAGTTCTTTCCCATAGGAATCAATATCAAGAGCTCCTTCCACAAATTTCCTCATGGTCTTTTCAATTTCATAGGTTTCTTTTTCGATAAAATGTTGTATACTGTTAATCATGGAAAGCACCTTTCTTTGTGAGTGTATGTTTGCAAAACTATATTATCACAAAGGGGTGCTTTCTTTTCATTCCTTTTTATGGTTTACATAAATTCCCATTACCCGAAATTTATTTTACGCTACTGTCAGGTCTGGCGTTGCTTCCTAATAAATGACCATTAAGGAAATCCTCAATAATATCGCTTCATTTCCAGCACCTCGTTATCTTGTTTAGGACTTGATCCGGTACGGTCTTCCGCTTTCCTGTATTGGCACAGACAATTTTTCCCATAGGTTTCATGCCGGCTGTTTTAAAGAATTCGTCCATATTGCGGATCGCACCTCTGCTTTGCCCGAATATCCAGGAAAAGGGAGCAGGCGTATTGCAGGCGGTCAGCAGCATGTATCGCTTCCCACTCAGTCTCGGTTTAGGGAAGGTTGCCGTTTCTTCCATGGCAATTCCCAACAACCGGTCAAAGAGGTTTTTCACAGGCGCTGGAACATTGGCCCAGTATACAGGAGCCGCAAGGATTACAACCTGACATTCCCGGAGCAGGGAAGTGATTTCCTGAATATCATCCTTCTGCACACATTGTTCTGTTTTTAAACAAACCCTGCATCCTGTGCAGAAAGCAAGATCCTTTTCATATAAATTGATTTTGGTAACAGTATATCCCGCCTTTTCCGACGCACTAACGGCATGGTTCAGCATGGCTGCCGTGATTCCATCTGGATGAGGACTACCTAAAATCGCAAGTACTCGTTTCTGGCTCATTGCTTTGCCTCCGTGTTCGCAATAGATTGGTAGAACATATCAAATCCATATTGGAGAAACTGTTCTTTGGATTGTCCCATAGACTGTTTGATATATTCTTCTTTACTTGCTGCCAGCTGTATCAGCCCTGCCAGCATCCCCCAGCATGAAAACGAAGTAGGCGCAATCTCCAAGTCTGTTCGCAAGTCGCCCTTTTCCATGCCGGACAGCAAAACAGATTTTATCATTTTGCTGATCTCTTCTCCTACCTGAAAGGTTTCCTTCTCCTCTGGATAAGTATTCTGGTTTTCAAACTGAATATTGATTTTTTCCAGCGTCATATTAAAATAAAACGGATATTCCTCCTGATACCGCACCAGCTCCTGACAAATCAGGTCATACTTTTCCCTTGTAGATTCCTGCTGCTGTATAGCCGAGGAAAGATATGAGCATAACCTTTTCATACTGTCCAGTACCAATACGCTGACAATTTCTTCCTTACTCTCAAAGTACACATAGAGCATGGCTTTGCTGTAGCCCGCCGCTTTTGCAATATCATCCATCGACGTCTGGGAAATTCCCTTTTCCATAAAAAGTGTGGCTGCCGCAGAGGAGATATTTTCCCGATGTACGCTTCTCGGTTCTTTTTTTCTCCTTCCCATAGTACCCTCCAATAATTAAACTTACAGTTTAATTATATAGAAAAAACTCCTATTTGTCAATGGGTCTGGAAAAGCCTGTAACAGACTTATGAAACTACTCAGACCTTTTCCGAGTATAAGCAACCATTATAATCATTATCACCACTATCTGCGCCAAACTGACATTCCAGGTTTTCAGACTTGGGAAACCACACAAAGAAGTTAAGGTACACCTCCCTCCTAAAACAGTATTGGACCATGCATGAAGCAGAACAGAAACCCATATGCTTTTCGTAATTTTGTGAGCTGCCGCTAAGGTAATTCCTAATGTAACGCAAAAAAGCGTAAACGCTACAAAATGATAGGAGCTTTGTGCCGTGTTTGGAACCAGCCACAGAGGCAGGTGCGATATGCTCGATCTCACTTAATATATGACTGGAAATCAACACTGTCCTGTCATAATCTTTGATCTGAGACAAGAACAGTTCCCGCATTTGCCGGATACCCATAGGATCCAATCCGTTGAACGGCTCATCCAGCACCAGAAGCTTCTGTGAATATATAGGCTAAATGAATCTCCAGGTTTTCGCTCGCTGATAAATGCTCATAAAATACCGGCGTTTCAATCAAAACACCCATCTCTCTTACTGACATTTTGTCAGTCATTGTGTGAAAAATAAGAATGATATTGCTGTTATACAAACTCTCATTCAAATTTTAGAAAAAAAGCGGCACTTTAGGATTCAATACCCTTTCCAACAGTATTTTATATGTCTCCAAATAACTCTCTAACTGTCTCTTATCCTGTTTGGCAATCTTAGCGTCATTAGATACAAAAATATATCCAGTCATTAAAAATGCCGCCATCTCTTTCGGCTTTTCCACATGAAACACGCCTTCTTCGTTTCCTTGTTCAAGAATATAGGCAAAGTAACCTATCATACACTCACATAACCTGTGATAAAAACGATCCAGCATATAGCGATTTTCCTCCAGATTAACCGCTTCCTGGAGAACAGAATTTTCAACCGTAATGTCCTCATCCGAAACAAGAGTCAGAGAAACGAATGCTTTGATTTTCTCAGGAGCGCTTTTCGTCTCATCATATGCCAATGATTCCAACTGCTTCAGTAATGGTTCAGAATATCTGTTTATAATACAGTATAGAATATCCTCTTTATTCTTAAAATGATAATATAAAAGTCCGCGAGAAATCTGAACTTTATCAATGATGTCCTGCGTTGTAGTATTCAGGTATCCTTTTATAGTAAATAACTGGATCGCAGCATCCATGATTTCAGCTCTGCGAATCTCTGGCTCTTTCACATCACGCATAATATGCTACCTCCTAGTTTGTCAATGACTATATTTTCACCCCCTGGTGTAAAGCGCCAATGTAAATTGATTCATTTAATAAAAAGACATCAACACACAGTGAGCACTGCGTATTGATGTCCTTTTTTTAAGCATACTCTTACGGAGCCTTTGATAGAATAGAGCTGCTGCAATCATTGCCAGCCCTGCCGTAAACAGCCACAGCTTTGCTGTGTAGTTGCCCGTTATCATAAAGAACAGGTAAAAACTTCCCAGCTTTGGCCCCATACCGATGTTGAGAGCGTAATAAAGCAGCGGCGGCATATATCCGATGACTGTATTTCCCGTCAGCGCGGAGGTCAGCATGCCCATGGAGCCTAAGAATAGGGCATCCGCCATCGTCCCTAGCGCCAAAATTGGCGTCACATCACAGCTTTGCAGTTTCATATATGTGGCAAATACGCAGATTAACAAGGCAGCAATTCCCACGGAATACACCGCTCGTATCAGGTGGACCTTTGCTGTGCTGCAATACTTGGAAGATACCAGATCGTCAATTTCCTCGTTCTGCTCCGGCTGAAACACCGGCGTTAGAAGCACAACGCCAATCAGGGAAACAAACATCTCCAGCGGCATGGCTGCGGAATTACGATCCAGATTGGCTGTGCCGATGAGGAGTGGAGTGACAAGGCATAAGAGGACAGCCACTGCAATGGCTATAAGCGCATTATAGCGAATGCGCCTCCTTACATCATATTTTGAACAACCATCAGTCCTAAAAAGAAAACACCGGCAACTGCATAAAGACTGTTTACAATTAAACAAACTTTCATCAAATTGTTTTGAGCCTTTGCCTTGACATAAGAGATAATGGTGAACACTCCACTGAAAATCATAAATGCTGCATAGCAGGCAATCATAATTTCAGCGACAGGCGATTCTAACGCCCAATCAAAAGTTCTAAGCGGGAGAATTGTCCACGGGACAAAAAGCATAATGGCGCTGACAGCGGTTAAAATTTTGTTTTTCATCATAATTATCTCCTTTCAGCCTGCCCGAAACGAAGGCAGGAAATGCCTAAACATAAGATTGTAATAAGGATAGCGACAGGTATCCACGGTATTAGCTCAACCTGCGCTATATCAAGGTTTGCTGCAAGTTTTCCATATTCGGATGTGATAACGAAAAACGGATACGACATTGGATAAGCAAACCACGCTTTTGTATTGATGATCAACACCGACGGTACAATCGAAGCCAAGCCGATACCAATAGAAAAAATCGGCGTCTGAATACAAACTGATAACATCCAAAAAAATGCAATCATCGGTATTGCGGACAGAAATATTAAGCTAATCTCTTTTTGAACAAACAATGGCGGCAAGATAAAATTATAATCCTGTGTCCCCGAACTGATGGCGGCGCTGATATAGTACACACCCGTCATCATTAAGATTTGTGTTGCCGCCAGCGTTAGCAACACAACAAACTTGGCTATACATAGTTTCGCTGTACTGATCGGCAGGGAAAGCATTTTCAAAATGCCCTTGTTTGCTCTTTCAGTCTGACTTAAAAGAACTGTCCCGACTACCATACTTGCAGGGAACATAAACCACGCCATTCCCATAAAGCCTTGAATAAAGAAATTGTTTTCCGGCGAAATTCCCTCTGCCTGCATACCGAAATTCATTTTGGCATTCAAGATAGACGGCATCCAAAGAATAACGGCAGCTACTGCCAAAATGAAAAGGATTTTAGATCGGCGTATTTTTTTGAACTCTACGCCGACAAGTGTTAAAAAGCTCATTCAAACGACCTCCTTACCTTTACAAGTATGAGCTGCGCCAAACCACACACAGCAAGCTCTGCGATTGCACCGCAGATATAGTGCGTTGACTGCGTTATATCTGTACCCGCAAATATCTGAAAAGGCAGTGCAAAGGGAAAGAGAGAAAGAGCAAAGTGACTTGTCGGCAGCATAGTTGCAGTAAACACGCATACTACGCCAATTCCAAGTGATACCCACATATTCTTACAGGCTTCCGAAATAAGAAGCGACAAAATAATGCAGGGTAACATCAAGAATAACGAATACCCGAAGCCTTTGCACAGTTCACCAAAAAAGCCGCTTCCGATTTCAAACCAATGATAGGAACATAATGTGACTGCTCCCGCTTCTATTACAAGCACAAAAAGGCTCATAAAAATTGTCAAAACTGCTTTGCTCAAGAAAATAGAACTTTCACGAATAGGCAAAGACTTCATTTTCTGCATTGCATTGTCGGCATATTCGGTATGATATAACAGACAGGCTCCCGTCTCTACAAGCAGCACGTTCAGCATTGCCATCATCTGCCAATTTGCGCCAAGCAGAATTTGTATCGGATTTCCTGGCAGGTTAAGATACATTTCCGAACGGACAGCCATATTGATAATAGGGACAACCGCAGCTAAAATACCTCCACATAAAAATGTGGGTAAAAATCCAGTCCGCTTTGCCTTTTTACATTCCAAAGAAACGCTCATCGCACCGCCCCCCTTTGCCTGTTGTCAGCATCGATCAAGGCAAGGAATGTATCCTCCAAATTATCCGTAGGGTAGCCCTGTGAAACTGCACTGGTTTTAAGCTGCTCAAGTGTTCCCTCAAACAGCAGATGACCGTGATTCAAAATACCGATGGTATCCGCCATCAGTTCTATTTCGGACAGCAAATGCGACGATACCAAAACGGTACAATCAAACTTTTCAGGTAAAGAACGGATCAGCGTTCTGATTTCGTGGATACCGACAGGATCAAGTCCGTTTGTCGGCTCATCTAAAATGAGGATTGGCGGTTTTCCAATCAAGGCGCTTGCAAGACCTAACCTCTGTTTCATTCCAAGGGAATATTTTTTTGCAAGCCGCTTCTTAAATTGCGTCAGCCCCACGATTTCAAGAGCTTCCGCTACGGAGGATTTGGGAAGTCCCAATATCTTGCGAATAATTTCGAGATTTTCTTCACCGCTTAAATTTCCATAAAAGGCGGGGGCTTCAATAAACGAGCCGATTTCTTTTAGAATCTGCACTCTGTTTTCGGAGTACATCTTCCCGTCAATCGTAAATGAGCCATCGGTTGGTTTGGTAAGTCCCAAAAACATTTTCATTGTAGTGGACTTTCCAGCACCGTTCGGACCGAGAAAACCATAGACAGCGCCTTTCGGGATATGCAGATTGATACCCGAAACCGCAGTAAAATCAGCATATGATTTTGTCAGATTTTTAGTTTCAATAATATTCATTGTGTTTTGCTCCTTTCGCATCATTGCAAGTACATTGTAACTTCCCAACCTTGTGCTAACCTTCTCGTGTCCTTACATTTACTTTACATTTCAGAGCATATTAGAAAATGACATATTTTTATGGTATAATAGGAAACACAAAGGAGGTAGACCTATGGACTATGATTACTTGAAGCAAAAACGCATTTTGCTTGTCGATGATGAGCAGGAGCTTTTAGATATGGTCGTGTCTATTTTAAACGAGGACGGATTTCATAATATTAAATCGGCAAAAACGGTGGGTGAAGCGATTACTGTTTCTGAAACCTACCAACCTGAATTTGCAATTCTTGATGTAATGCTCCCTGATGGGAATGGGTTTGATCTGATGGAGCGGCTTAAAAAAGTGGCTGACTATCCCATGCTGTTCTTATCTGCCCGTGGCGAGGATAACGATAAGTTTCGTGGCTTCGGACTCGGTGCAGACGATTACATGGTAAAGCCGTTTTTGCCAAAGGAGCTTTTGTTCCGTGTGAGTGCCATTCTTCGCAGGAGTTATAAAACAGAAAATCCTCTTGTAAAATTGCATGACAGCGAAATTGACTTTGAGCGTGCAGAAATCATAAAGGACGGAGAGCATATTTCACTTACAGCAAAGGAACATGATATTCTCACAGCCTTATATCGAAACGCCGGACGAATCGTTACGATCGACGCTTTGTGTGAAGCCGCTTGGGGCGATAATCCTTTCGGTTATGAAAATTCACTGATGGCGCATATTCGCCGGATCAGAGAAAAGATTGAAGCGAATCCATCTCAGCCTGTTTCCCTGATAACAATTAAGGGACTTGGTTATAAACTCGTTGTGGAGGGCAAGTAATATGAAAAGCGTACCGAAACTAATACGGCGTTTTGTCGGTATTATGCTCTTGTCCTCGGTGTTGCTCATTATTCTGAATTTTGCTTTATTAGGGACATATATGCTCAATCAAGCACCAAATGGTTCTCCTTGGACAACGGCGCAGAAAGTTGCCGATAATTTGTTGCAGGATGGTAATGAATATGTTTTGACCGAAGATACAGAGATTGAACTTCAAAATACGAATGTATGGGCAATTTTTATTGACAACGCAACAATGAAAGTTGTATGGCAAACGGATAATCTTCCCGAAACCGTACCTATGTCATACACCGTTTCAAATATAGCAAGCTTAACCCGTGGCTATATAGACGGGTATCCGACATTTACAGGAGAAGCAGAAAACGGACTTGTGGTACTCGGCTATCCGAAAGACAGCTTTTGGAAACATATGTGGCCGAGCTGGGATTATAATTTAATCGCCAACTTGCCCAAAACGGTTCTTTCTGTTTTTGCGATCAATATAGCCTTGATTTTTATAATCTATGTGATTGCCAATTCCAAGCTGTTAAAATCCGTGAAACCAATAGTCAGCGCAGTACAGGCTTTGTCTACAAACGAAGAAGTCCATATCAGGGAAAAAGGACTTTTATCTGAGCTTGCGGTAAACATTAACAAGACCTCAGATATTTTGCAAACTCAGAGCAGGAAGCTTCGCAAAAAAGAAACCGCAAGAGCAAATTGGATTGCAGGGGTATCCCACGACATACGCACACCGCTGTCAATGGTAATGGGGTATGCCGGACAGTTAGAAAGTGATATGCAGCTATCAGAAGATAACCGAAAAAAGGCTGCGGTTATTGTGAAGCAAAGTAATCGAATGAGGAACTTAATTAACGATTTGAACCTTGCCTCCAAACTGGAATATAATATGCAGCCAATCAATCCTGAAAAGCAAAATCTAATTGCTGTTGTCCGTCAGGTTGTGGTCGATTTTATCAATATGAATATTGATAAAAAATATATGATTGAATGGAAAACGGATGAAACCTTAACCGCTTGCCCCGTATGTATTGATAAAGATTTAATCAAACGAGCAGTAAGCAATTTGATTCAAAACAGTATGAACCATAACGAACAGGGTTGTCATATCTTTGTTCGTGTTATTGTTGAAGATCATTTTTATACGGTTGTTGTTGCCGATGACGGTATAGGTGTGACAGATGAGCAGATTGAGAAACTCAATCATTCTCCGCATTATATGGTCTGCGACGAAAACACCTCTGAGCAACGGCACGGTTTAGGCTTGCTCATTGTCAAGCAAATTGTATTTGCACACAGCGGAAAAATGCTGATAAAGCATAGTGAATATGGCGGCTTTGAAGTCGATCTGAGCTTGCCGATGACTATGTAAGGCAAAAAAGGAAACAAAAGAACGCTCTGGTTTTGGAAGTGAAATCACCCCCGCAACCACAGATCGGCTCGTAACGCTTTCTGCCTGCCACTATGAGTTTTAATACCAGGTTTGTATTAGTTGGAAAAATTACGGAATAGAAAATATGTAAAGCCCTGATATCCACATCAAATTGTGGAGTATCAGGGCTTTTGATTATCATGCTTTCTGAACAGGCAGTAGTAATCTAATTCTCACTGCGACTATTTTACTGTATCCGCTTACGAATCCTTTGATAGAATAACGCTGCTGCCATCATCAGTAGTCCCGCAACGAACAACCACAGCTTTGCTGTGTAGCTGCCAATGACCATAGAGAACAGATAAAAGCTTCCCAGCTTTGGCCCCATACCGATGTTGAGCACATAATAAAGCAGCGGCGGCATGTATCCGATGACTGTATTTCCCGTAACCGCCGAGGTCAGCATACCCATGGAACCTAAGAACAGGACGTCTGCTATCGTTCCGAGTGCCAGAACCGGCGCGACATCGCAGCTTTGCAGTTTCATATATACGGTAAATACGCAGATCAGCAGGGTGGCAATCCCCGCAGAATACACCGTTCGTATCAGGTGGACCTTTGCTGTGCTGCAATACTTGGAAGATACCAGATCGTCAATTTCCTCGTTCTGCTCCGGCTGAAACACCGGCGTTAGAAGCACAACGCCAATCAGGGAAACAAACATCTCCAGCGGCATGGCTGCGGAATTACGATCCAGATTGGCTGTGCCGATGAGAAGTGGCGTTACAAGGCATAAGAGGACAGCCACCGCAATGGATAAAAGTGCATTATGCCTGAGATTGATTTTTGCAATTTCTAATACCGGAAACCGCTTTTTTGAAGAATGCATTTCCACCGAATTCCCCCTTTCTTTTTGCTTCATAGATTAAAATTGTGAGTATGATCAGCGCCAGAGAGATTCCCACCATCAGCAATCTATTCTGCACAAGGTTCTGGAAATGATCCAGATAGTCCTGTGTACGGAACAGTGACTTTGGGCCTGCATTGTGTCGGGGAGTCAGACGAAGCAGGGAATACCCCGAATGAACAGTTTTGATTCCTAGATTCACATCAAGCATCCACCAAAGTCCCTGTACTACAACGGCAATGGGCGTGCCGGTCAACTCCGTCAAGAACAAACCAATGGCTGTGGAAATCATTACGCTGGGCATAAGCCACCCGAAATCATTAAGCGCCTCCATTTTGGCACGCCTGTCTTTCATGCTCAGGATAACCGCCAGAAACACCGGCAGGATTGACAGTACCATAACGCCTGCATAATCGGAGAACAAACGGGCATAGCCGCCGGTCACTTGATCGGAACTGACCGCAAGGTCGTACCGCTCTTTTGCCTCTTCATAGGTCAGAGGAACCGTTCCATACCCAATCAGCGAATCCACCGCGTAGTTAGAACCACCACCCAGAAGATCATCCGCCTGCCCCATCAGTTCCTTGAATCGGGCATAGTCCATATCATCCCTTACTGCGAACGTCATCTTTTCAGGACTGCTCTGCTGGTTCTCACCCGAGCCTATGGTAAAACCACCGTTGCCGTCCTGCTGCATACCATCCCCACCGATCTGGAAGGTGTAATTGTCGGAACCACCGGGCGTAATCCCAGCTACTTCCTGTAAAATTCTTTCCTTATTATATCCTGTAATCTCGAAAAGGATTTCGGCTATTTTTGCCTGCTCGCCTTCGCTGAGCTTTACGTGCTTGAGAAACCCAATGGGATAGGTTATCGGAAGCATTGCAAAAGCGGTAAGCACTCCAATCTCGAAACACCTTTCCAACAAATACAGGACGCTTCCCCAATCAAACGCGACATATCCGGGGAGTACGCTGAACAGAACCGCGAGAGCCGTAATCATCATAAACCCGACTGAGTATACTAAAACTACAAAAAATTTACTGAAAAGATACTTTGCTTTGCTGACAGGCACAATCCAAAGCTGTTTCAGGACATCATTCTGCTTTTCTTCATGGATAAGCATGGTACAAAGTATTCCTAAAACAACCGGCAGGAAAATAAAGAGTGTATAGCCAAATGCCGACCATTTGTAAAAGTTCTGGGTCATGCAAAATGGCATTGGCAATACCAAGGCGCTGCTTCATACCAAGGGAATATTTGCTGAACAACTTTTTGTCTTTATACGGTAGCCCCACAATTTCCAGTGCGTTTTTTACCGCATTAGGGGCGGCTGTACTGCGTAGCTTCGCAAAAATCTCCAGGTTTTCCGTCCCGGTCAAGTTTGGGTAAAACCCCGGCGTTTCGATGATTGCACCGATACGGGGATATACACGCTTTTCTTGTCCTTTGATATTCTTGCCGAACACGTCCACCTCGCCAGACGTAATAGAAGTCAAGCCCAAAATCATTTTCATAATTGTGGTTTTTCCGGCACCGTTACGCCCCAGCAGACCATAAATACGGCCTCTTTTTACATGAAGATCAACCGCGTTAACGGCAGTTTGTTCCCCATAGATTTTCGTCAATCGTTTTGTCTCAATCACAAAATCATCCATGTTGGATTCCCTCGCTTTCAATAGGTTTTTTCTTGCAATATACCAGCCGCTGTCGTGACTGTATTAATTACAAGAAAAGTATGACACACTAACCTTGCCAAAACCTTGCCGAACCCTTGTTTTTTTCTTGTTTTAGCAAAAAGCTCTGCATGTTCATGGGGTCTTCGGAAACAGGATTGTAAACATCGTTCCAGAACCGGGAGTGCTGGCAACGGAAATTATTCCTTTATGGGCGTTGACAAGTTCTTTCGTAATAGATAACCCTAAGCCATTTCCTTTTCCGGATCGGGAATTATCACATTGATACATTCTTTCAAAAATGTGTGGAAGATCATCAGGGGAAATTCCTTTTCCATTATCGCCCACTACAATTTGGGTCTGTTCTCTATCATGAGAAATAGACAGCACTACTTTATCGCCATTGCTGTGAGTGATTACATTTTGCAACAAATTATTGAGAATACGGGTATATGCGTTGGGGTCTATTCGAATAAGGTACTCTGTTTCGGGTATTTCTATTTCGTATTCAAAGTGACTGTTTTCTAAAACAGGAATCCAGTCCGCTATGATATTACGGGTCAACTCGTTAAGGTCAATCTGTTCAAAACGGAAAATCTGTTCCCCCGCATCCAGCTTAACCCATTCAAACAAGCTTTCTACAAAGTGTTTCAAGTGTTGTGCTTTGTCTGACGCAACATAAATATATTCTTCCTTTTCTTCCCCGGCAACAAGCCCGCTTTCAATCGCTTCCAGATACCCGACCAAAGAGGCCAGAGGTGTTTTGACATCATGGGAGAGACTTGTCATTAACCGTTTATATGCCTGATCTGCTTGCCGCTGCTGGATAAGACGAGTTTGATTGGAGATGGCGATTTCGTTGATGTCATAGCAGATTTGCTTAGTCATATCGCTTTCTTTTGCTAAAACCCGGCGGTTAAGATTACCGCATTTTATATCTTCCAGAGCGTCTTTTATCATTGTTAGCTGTTCTCTAACGTGCCGCAATTTGGAAATGAGGAACACAATAGTAAGCAAAGCAAGCATGAAAGCCAGAAACAGATAAACATTGATTTCCATTTCAAGCCTCCTTATTGAAGCGATAGCCGACGCCGCGAACGGTCTGTATATAAAACGGATGCTCTGGGTCAGGCTCAATCTTTTTTCGCAGCTTGCTGATAAAGGACATAATGTTATTGTCATCAAATGCGTATTCTTCTTCCCGTACCTGCGTGTAAATCTGTTTCTTTGTATATACTCGCCCCTTATTAGATGCCAGAAAGAAAAGCAGATCAAATTCTTTGCCGGTGAGATCGACAACGATACCGTTCATAGAAACAATGCGGTTTTCTTTGTCAATTACCATATCGTTCCAATGGAGCCGCTCACCCGGCTGATCCCCACGCCCTCGGCCCGCGCAAGGTCGGCCCTGCCCATGCCGAGTATGTAGTGGGCATAGACGCGCCGGGCCTGGACGGGCGGGAGCTGGTCAATGGCCGCATAGAGGGCGGCCCGGTTCTCCCCGGCCTCGGTGATCTGCTCCGGGGTCAGGGGCGGATGGGTCACATCCCCCTCGAAGCCGGGGGTGCTGTCCAGGGAACACTCGCCGCGATCCCGCTTGCGGCGCTTGTAGCTGTCGCCCAGGCGGCCCCCGGCGGAGAGGGTCACGGCGATTTCGTCCGATACTTCCATCGTGATGCGCTCGGTCAGATGGGGGTAGTAGTGGTTTAGGATGATCACTTTCATAATTGCCTCCATTTCGATGTTGGGCGGTTGACGGACAGCAGATCGAAATGGAGGGGCGGCGGGGAGCGACAGCCAGAAGAACTGCCACGCACCACCTCTGGCCACGATGGCCAGAAGCAGAATATAAAAATGTCCGCATGGCGCAAGGCCACGCGGACAAGTACGACATTATTCTTATTTAAGTACTGGCAGGTTTCAGGTGTAAGGACGAATGGATGCACCAACAGGAAAAGACCTTTTTCGCAGTTGACTGCGGGACATCCCCATGACAGGGCCGGGCTTTTTTTGATGACAAATTAGGTGGAGAAACAATAAGAACGGACATGACGATACCTCCTGAATACCGCCGTGTCCTTAAAATGGGCAACTACAACATATACTGTTTGCTCATTTGCTTATAGAAAGCAGCGGTCTGAAATTTGTCATTTCAAAACCGCCGCAAGGCTACTTGTTTTTTGGGGCGCGTAGATACCAGCCGCCAAAACAACGGTTTTTTTATTATCCCGTTGGGCAGATGGTATTTTCTATATCAAATTTGCATCTTATTGAAACCGCTGATAGGACAAGGTTTTAGCTGAAGCACTTCCCCTTAAAGGGATTTTGATTGCCTAAAGGTTTTGCGGTAATCCGAAACATAACGCATCCATCAGGACAGACAGCCACCTTGCTGTACTTTCCATCGCCGCCGATGTTCTCCAAATCCCCGCCGCTCCTTATGGCCTCCATAATCGGGAAAAGCACCATCATTACTTTGGAGCAAATACCATAACCCTCCGAATTGACGGGGCAACCATAGGTAAAGGTATATTTGTCCCCAATTTCTTCCCCGTTTCGGCAGTAATGCTCCGTATGGTCGCCGCGCAGAAAGCCAGTTACTTCAACTTCAAATTCGTATTCTTCATCAAGCCATTTTTTCATATTGATGCTCCTCTCACCGTGTCGGCATTTGAAAACCAGCGAGAGCCTTATTCAGATAGTCATTAAACGGCTTCATCAGGCGAAAAAGCTCCGTAGCACAAGTAAGGAACTGTTCCGCATCGTCAAGCTCCGCATCTTTGATAGGATATTCCAGATACCAGCTCTTGAACTTTAGACTCTCTGCCTGGGGGTGTTCTCTATCATATCCGGCAGGAACATTTTTAAGCGCCGTCCCTTGCACAGTGAAGTGCTTTTTGAACTCTGGAGCATTGACAATTTGTTCCCATTCCTCACCGTTAGCGGAAATGTAGTCCCGTACCATAGTTGTCGCATCCTTGAACATATCCGCAAACAGGCCCCCGCCTAAAAACGATTGATCCCCCGGTTTTATCATCAGATAATACCCGACCGGGACAGGCAATTTTCCCATAGAGGAAATGTGGGCGCGAAAAGCGGGGTTATACGGGGACTTGTCATGGCTAAACCGGGTGTCCCGGTTCAGTTTGAACGTGAGCGTTTGCGGGGCATTATGCAGGACGCTGGGATCAAATTCTCCAAT
This sequence comes from [Clostridium] clostridioforme AGR2157, assembly GCF_000424325.1. Taxonomy (GTDB): domain Bacteria; phylum Bacillota; class Clostridia; order Lachnospirales; family Lachnospiraceae; genus Enterocloster; species Enterocloster clostridioformis_A. The sequence goes on along the minus strand of NZ_AUJR01000065.1, from coordinate 8,736 downwards.
GCTGAAAATAAGCGTCTGGATCAACGCTTCAAATTCCGCATTTGCCGCTTTATACTCTGCCTTATGTGCATGATACCATTCCCGGTTGTTGTTATCGCGCAGCTCGGTCAGGTATTTCAAAATAGCCGATATATTCATTGAGCCAATTTCCTCCTACGCATTTTGGACGACGGATAGGGCTGTCCCATCTAAAAATTTTTGGATAAACTGCTTCAAAGCCTCCGGCGATTGATATGTTTTGCAGAAAGAGAACTCCTCTGACAAATCATCAATGGACTCCATCGCTTCTTTTACTTCCAGCATAGTTTTGGGGGGTATAGGTGTGGCGGCGGTAAAGTCCAAATGGGCCGGAGAAATTCGATGGTTTTGAATGGCGTAATTGACCCGGTTGATACAATGGCACTTCCCGTTTCCATATTCGCCGCAATAGTCGCGCAAAAAGTCTGCCATTTTCTTTCTGATCCGGGACAATCTCTGCCGGTATGCTTCTGCGGTGATCCCCAAAATATCTCCCGCAATTCGGCTGTCCACCTTGAACATCGTGCCCAGGATAAAAATACAGCGGCTTTCCACATCAAGGCACTGGAGCATGACGTTGGTGCAGGACATTTTCAGTTCTTCCGCCAGGATGGATTTTTCCATGTCCTGCGTCAAGTCCGGCACATCATCAATTTTTCCATTCAGAATATCATCCCCATAAAACTCGAAGCTAAGAGGAAATTTTGCGAACATATGCTTTTTGTAGTTTTTCAAGTGGTTGACCGCAATACTGAATACCCAAGTGGAAAAAGAGCTATCCTGTTTGAATGAGGATAAGTGTGTGATGACTTTCAGCAGAATGTCTTGTGATGCGTCCTCCGCGTCTGGAAAGGTTCCAAGCATCCGCAGCGACAGGTTGAATACTAAATCCTGCACACTAAGGATAATGGTTTCCAGTGCGTCTTTGTTTCCGGCGGTGGCTTGCTCGATCAGGATCAGCAGTTCTTTGTTTTCTATGTTGTCCATGGCTTTTTTACCTCCTATACTTTATTAGACAATCGGAGAGAGAATTTGTGACAAGAAATTTTCTAAATTCTCCTATTTATTATTATAAAGCACATAGCAAGGATTTCACCAAACACACATCTAATTCACAGCGAGAATATCAAGGGGCATCCACAAAGCCCGTGAAAGGTTGGGGACATAGGGAAAACGCCGCCTCCGTTTTTCGCGGGGTTTCCGGGGGAGCACGTTAGCGGCAAGCAAGGCAAGTGTATAGACACTTGCGATTTTCGCGCCGCGAAAATGCTTGTTGGGGTTCCCCCAAACCCGATGGACTTCTGGCCACACTGGCCAGAAGTCCCATTGTCTGCGGCCCTGTCGCTCACCGCTCCTGGGCCTTATTTTCCCGCCCGTCCGTCAGGCCGAGCAGATGATCCACACTGCCCTTGACGGCCACCAGCTCACGCATCTGCCGCTGGGCCTCCCGGTACTCGATATAAAGGGCCTTTTTCTTGTCGGCCAGTTCCTGGCGCTCCTTTTTCAGTACGTCCATTTTGGGGAGCTTGGCCCCGCCCAAAATGTCATTGATTGCAGCCTTGGCCGCCCGGTAGTCGGCCAGCTCCGCCTCGTGCTGGGCCAGATACTTTTTGGAATACTTGGACGCCTTGTACCCATCGAATACAGGCCGGGTCTTGGCGTAGCTCACCACAGCGGCCATCAGCTCAGAAGTTTGGGAGAGCCGGGCCTCCGTGGACTGTATCTCTCCGGCCAGGGCAGCAGGTCAGCCACGGTCACGGCGTTCAGGAAGTAATGGCGACAGTGAAGTTCAGGATCCATTAAAAGAGGCAGTTAAGCAGATCATCAATGATGAAGAATTGCAACAAACGTTGGCTTCAGTAGCTGAGGTTGTAGAAACAAAGCTAAAGGAAGTTTCAAGCAGAACGTTGGAAAAGTTGCGGGAAATGGATCCTGCTGTTGCAAACAGTCTGAATCCGGTTATCCCTACTGCTGACAAGTTAAAATGGGCGGATGTTTTTAAGGCAGTGTCAATTTCAGGAGATGAGGACATTCCTATCAATAAAAGAGGAAGCGGTGTCAAAAGACTTGTCCTGTTGAATTTTTTCAGAGCAGAAGCTGAGCGGAGAGCTGCCGAAGGTGACAACACGGGGATAATTTATGCGATTGAAGAACCAGAAACTTCCCAGCATTCCAATAACCAGCGAGTGCTGATAAAAGCACTAAAGGAACTGGCTCAGGCAGCCAATACACAGATTTTGCTTACAACACATAGCCCTGTTTTTCCAGCCGTTAAACCCTTATACGGGCAACAAGCTCGGAATAGGTAATTGCCAGATGCACCTGTTGTTGGATCGCAAACAGCACCCCGGCCTCAAGGCGGTCACTTTTAATCAAGTGCATGGTGCAAGCCTTTTTTGACAGACTTTTATAAGTGCCGCATTGATAATATACATAAATCCCTTTGGATGCGATCCGGGACATCGCCCGGCCACAGTCAGCACATTTCAGAAAACCACTGAACAGGTAAAGCTGTTTAGCTTTGGGAGCGGTGCGAGTATCCCGTTTGAGCAGGCTCTGCACCTTTGCAAAGGTTTCCCGGTCTATGATGGCCTCGTGGGTATTCTCCACGATAAACCATTCTTCCTCCGGCACCTTTTCTTGAATATGGATTTTATAGCTTTTCACCCGCTGGCGGCCTTGTACCATATCCCCCACATAAACACGGTTTTTTAAGATCGTGTCTATGGTGATTGTACTCCACATAGGATTGCCCTGGGCGTTGGGGGCGTTGTACTTGAGCCCCTGCTGTTGCTTATAGGCTGTGGGACAAAGTGTCCCGTGGTCATTCAAGTAATAGGTGATCCCCCGCTTGTTCATGCCGGACAGGGATAAACTGATCCTGCGTGTACCAATAATAAAAATCTTTCAGATTGATTGTAGTCATAATTAAACCCCCGTTTCGGTGTTGGTTGAATGAGTGACCGAAACGGGGGCGGCGGGGAGCGGCATCCCGGGGAGTTACACCGCACCTCGGGACACTTTGTCTCGAAGTACGGATAACAAAAAACGCCCACATGACACAAAGCCATGCAGACGCACGAAATAATATATTCATTTATGTACTGCTTGTTTTCATATCCATAGCCGGACTGCTCCGGGGGAGGGGCTACACTTTTTTTAACTGATAGAGCTCACGGGGACTACAAAATATGAAAATGGACACAGCGATACCTCCTGGGCACCGCCGTGTCCTTAAAAAAGGGCGACTTTAATACACCCTCCGTATTCTCTTTTTTCAAAAGAAAACGGCGGCTTGAAATTTGTTATTTCAAAACCGCCGTCTATCCATGTCGCAAACACTAGAAGCAGTTTTGCATGGAAACAGAAAAAGCCGATAAACCGTGATCTCTCACGAGTTTATCGGCTCTGCGTCTTAGCGTCTGGCTCTTTATTCTCGATCAATATTTCCGTTTTTTAGAGCAGCAGTTACTTTTTTTATCTGCCGCATTTCTTCGGGAGAAATATGTTGCTTTCTGCTCTGTAGTGCGGCATATAATAATTTATCGCTTTCTCGCTCTAAAAAATCATCACTCGGATATTGATTGAGCAGAGCGACAAACACTGGGGTCGGTAATAAATTCGTTAAAAGTTCAAAATCCTCCTTATATAGCTCTGCATCAGATAAAATATCCAAAAGGTCTGCCAGTGAGTGGACTTCTTGCAATATCAATTTGACTTTATCTTGACTACCATCCGCTTGTAAAATACTATCAATCAGTGTTTGATATTTTATATCGTTCATGCGTTCTCCGTAAGAAATTGTGATTTTAGGCTCGTGCTCTGGATAAGCCGGAACAAGAAATACTTTGTCCATAGTTTTTAAGGCAACTGATTTTTGGATAGTTTCAGCAAGTTTTGGTATGCACAAATGGATATAGCGTTTTGAAATTTCCGGCAGTTCCATCTTTCTATCCAAATCGCAAAACGCATTTTCAAGAATAGACTGTATTTCTTGATTTGATTTTTCAGAAAAAGAGTAATACAGAGAAACAATATCATCTTGTGATAAATCAAGTCTTTCTGGGTTGCGGTGTAGGATAGTAAGTCCAAGCGCAGATAGAAATACAGGTTCAAACAGGTTCATGGGAACACTACGATAATCTTGAGTGAGCCCACACAACAGATGGTGTATGTCCCGTGGAGCAAAGTGCATACAAAACTCATTCTCCGCTTCAATGCACCGCAAATATCGTTCGATAAACTCTATACCGTCAAAATTGGGTCTGCCCAAGTAGGTGGGATAATCAGCCGTGATGTGGATTTCCTGGGCGGTAAATTGTGGCCGGTATAGTTTGAAAAAACCGTTAATGCCGTCTACGATTGTAGAGCGATAATATACATTGGGCGTGTTGAGCAAATGTGCCGTTATACGCTTTTGTCGATGGCGTGAAATTGCTATTTTGCGCTCCACCAATTTTAATCCCTTTTCAAAAAGAGACTTCAACGGTTCTGTTTTCAATGCCTCTACTGCGCTTTCCGGTGCTTGATAGGTCTTTAACTGTACCCCTATCACAAAAGCGGCAGAAGTCAAAAGCTCCTGCGCCTTTTCCGTGGGGATAGAGCTACTTTTTCCCTGGCTCCATTTGTCGGTCTGCTCCGCAAGAATGATCAGCAGTTCCGTTTGGATTTTTGATAATTCTTGATCCGACAGTAACCCGCAAAGATGCGCCTGTTCCATAAGGGATTGAAAATAATATCTTGAATTTAACCGCTCTGGTAAGATTGGATGTAAAATATCAAGTACGGTCATGCTGTTCCTCCGAATACTGCTTGAATGTTCCAAAAGAACGTCCACTATGAATATGTTTGGATAATTGCGGCAACGCCTCGCTTGAAAGCAGCTCCAGTGAGCCACGACAGCGCCCATTAAATGCCTTTTTCATAAAACTGATTAGTTCGTCATCCGTCACAGCATCCCAAGTATCATTTTTGAAATCGTAAAACATCCCAATCAGTTCATGTAAAGTATCCTCGTAGTTCTCGTTTGATATATACGGTGAATTGCAAAAGGCCATAATCAGTTTGTCGATGATGCCGCTATTAAATTCAATCCGTTTCGTATCCTTTAAGGCACATGTCCGAGTATGTGCGAGGGCAACGGCTTGCTGTTGTGTTAAAACTAATCCGTATGCCGCCGTATTTTGATTACAAGAAAGTATTTTGTCTGTAACCTGCTGTTCCATCGCCCCGCTGATTGAAGCAAGAGCAAAGTGCAAGCTGTCTTTTTCCATTCCATTCTCCTTTTTTGGACTTTGGGACAAATTGTCCCAAAGTTCCAGTTAGAGGTTTGCCGCTTTGTTTTCTGATACCTGCACAATGATGGTGTTCAGGCGTTGTACGTTAATCAGTATTTCATGCTTACTTTAGGGCAGAAAAGAGGATAGTTTATCAAAATCGTATCTTCCCGGATTTGACTTCGGGTTTTTCCGCCGCATATTGGGCATATCAGCCATGTGCGATTTTTCATTTCAAACCCTTTCTTTCAAAATTGAATTGATAATCTGCCTAAAGCCATAATCTAAAAAGTCCTTTTCCGAAATCGAAAACTGCTTTGCTATGAATTTTCCTTTTGTTTGGGCAAGTACAAGTAAGGCGTCAATGTTTGACCACAAAATATACACTGTCATCATTGGAACAACATCTGGATGGACAATGCCCTTACTCTTTCCGCCCTCAATAAATTCTGCCAGAAGATTATTTATTTCTGTTCCCAAAACCAAAATATGTTTTACTGTGTCCGAAAGGCTATTGAAATCAAGGTTGGCAGAATTTGCACTATTTACATGATTTGCGGAATGTGAGTAGTCATTTTGATATTTACTCATCGCAATACAAATCCCCTTGTACTGCTCCATAAAATCTTCATTGAAGTTTATGCTATCCTCAATGTTCTGTTTTAAGATAAGCAATCCTTTTTCGACAATATGATGTAAAATATCTTCTTTGCTTTCGTAATAGGCATAAATTGTACGGCGACTATATTCAGATGTTTTTGAAATATCATTGATCGTAGTTTGTGCAAACCCTTTTTCAGAAAACAGTCTTACAGCCGCTTTCATAATTTGCTCTTTGTGTAAAGCTGCAATAGCCTCTTTCTTGTTTTGTCTGTCCATGTTAAACCACCGTTCTATTTAGTATACTCATAGTATACCACAATACAAAGGCGTGGTCAAGATGAAATTAAATACTACCTGTATGGTCGAGCAAATGGAAATCGGGTTTGATGCTATAAAGTCGCTTGACACGAAATAAAATACTACTTAAAGTAAAAATGCACTTCGTTCTCATAGTCTCACCCGAAATGTAGAATAATATAGGGTGATATGAGAATGTACCAATACGACAAACAACTTGACTTCCACGCCCTGGGCCGGGAGATCAAACGCAAAAGAGAGGAAAAGGGCTGGACGCAGGAATACCTCGCTCAGTTGGTGGATCGTGTGCCACGCTCCATCATGTATATTGAGAACAGGGGCCAGCACCCAAGCCTCAACACCTTTTACCAGCTTGTCACCCTGCTGGACATTTCAGTGGATCAATTAAGCGGCGAAAGCTCTTGCAGAAAGCAGATTGATATACTGCTCAATTCCATGGACGAAAAAGAATTAACTGTAATAAAAGCCACAGCAGAGGGGCTCAAGCAGGCCCGGGAAACGGAGGAAGCGTAAGAAAGCGTAACCTCCGTTTTTTGCGCTATTCTCAGGCTTGCACGAAACGGCAAGCAGGGCAGGTGTGGCCACACCTGCTATTTTTGCCGGGCCGCAGGCCCCGCAAAAATGCTTGTTGGGAAGCTCCCCAAACCCGCTGGACTTCGGGACAAAGTGTCCCAAAGTCCCGGCGCTATGCGCCTGTTGTCTGCGGCCTGTCGCTATCGCTCCTGGGCCTTATTTTCCCGCCCGTCCGTATGGCCGAGCAGATGATCAATATTTGCCTTAACCACCACGGCCTGCCGCATATCCGCCTGGGCCTTGCGGTACTCGGCATAGAGGGCTTTTTTCTTTCCCGCCAGCTCCTGGCGGGCCTTTTTCATATCCGCCATTTTGGGAAGTTTCTCCCCGGCCAAAAGCTCGTTGAGCGCCGCCTTTGCCGCCCGGTAGTCAGCAAGCTCCGCCTCATGCTGGGCCAGATATTTTTTACTGTACCGGCCGCCTTATAGCCATCAAATACGGGCCGGGTCTTGGCATAATCCACCGTTGCCGCCATAAGCCCGGCTGTCTTTTCGAGGGCCGCCTCTGTTTCCCGCAGCTCCCTGGCGAGAGCATGAAAACGCTCCACCGCCGCCTCGGTGCTGGCCGCCATCGTTTCATAGTCCATAAGGTCATGCTCCCGCAGATACTGGAGGGCGGCGGCCATCTGTTTAAGGTTGTAAACCTTGACCCACCGTTCATAGGCTGGGCCTTTGCCCTGGGCCATGCGCTGTTGAATATCTATTATCAGATTGACACGCCGGGCCGGAGCCGGAGCCTCGTCTGCCAGTACCGGGATGGGCCGCTCCCCGGCAATCACCGCCCGGATGTCCCCGGGATCAAAACCGTCCCCGAGGGTAGAGGAACGCAGGCGGGTAGGTTTATCCTGCCCCGGAGCAAGAAAGGAAATCACGCCCCCCGCCCATGCTTTACCGCAAAGCCGGACTCCTCCATAAGCCGGAGGAACGCCGCAAAGTCGGCGGGCTTTTGCTCCAGAGCGGCAACGATGGCCCGCCTCACCCTCTGCTGTGCAGACGGGGGCCGTTCCCCGATCCACTGGCCGTAATGCAGGAAACGGCCCTTGCTGTGGAGCTTTGGGTTCTGGATCACGGACAGGTCATTTTCCAGACATACCCGGTCAGAGAGCCGCCGCAAAGCCCCCGCCGACCTCCAGAAGTCCCGGAATTTCCGGGTGTAGTCCAGCGAGATCGGATTGTAATAAATGTGGTTATGGATATGTTTCTTGTCCGTATGGGTGGCAACGAAAAAGGCGTGTTTGCCCTTTGTCCAGCGCATGGCCGTTTCATAACCTATCCGGTTGGCCTCCTCCGGGGTAATTTCCCCGGGGGCAAAGGACTGGCGGATCTGGTAGCAGAGCACCTCCACCTCCCGCTTTTGTTCCCGGCCCGTGACAGCCTTGTACTTTGCCTTGGAGAGCAGGAACTCGGCATCGGCGGTCTGGTGGTCGCACTCATAGGCAGAAATGAGCTCCCCGCCCTGGGTTTTCTCCGGGTTCTTCCCATAGTCCAGACGGTCTTTCAAAGACTGCCCAATGGTTTCCCCCTTGCTGATATGGTGGGTAATCAATCGGGTGGTAGCCGTAACTGCACCTCCTTTCCGGCAGAGAACAAAGTGCCTTCGGCACTCTCAACTCCCCTGCCCCTCACTCATGAGGGGTTTTGGGGGTTTATCTTTTTGACTTTTTATTGTAAAATGTTCTTATGCATTATAACAACATCCTCCAGACTATTTTTTCTGACCACCTTGAATACATCCAATATGTGCTCCGTCCTGGCAAAAATGTTTTGGATAACATCAACAAGATGATCCATTGCCATGATCCTTCTTTTGGCGGCGCTTTCTTTGGCTGCCCTCATTGTGGGAACCTTAAATTTGTCCCTTTTTCCTGTAAAAGCCGTTTCTGTCCTTCCTGTGGCAACATGTATAATCAGAAACGGGCTTTTCGTATGTCCTGTAAACTGGTTTCCTG
>NZ_AUJR01000064.1 GCF_000424325.1 [Clostridium] clostridioforme AGR2157 | reverse complement strand
CTCTGCTTGACTTTCTCTCCCATCTGCTTCATACTACATTTATTACAGATGGGAGGCAGTTGCAAATGAATCAAAGATATGTGGATGAACTCAGACAAAAATACATCAAAAATCCTCCAGAAGGAATGACACCCAAACTGGTCAAGGACATGACCGATTCTGATTTATTGGATATGCATTACTTTTTAACTGAAGATGACGACCTCGACGATGATGGATGGGAAGAAGGGTTCTATATCGACCTGTTCTAAACCACCGTCTGTTTTCTATACCCTCCTTTGGCAGAATCATTAGTTTACATAACTTCGTTTCAGCAAGGACTTTCCTATAATATGAAAAAAGGGCCTAACTTTTTCAGTCAGGCCCACAAGCGGCCTCGGGCCATTTTGGCCCGATGCATGGGAATTGTCCTCCTTTCCGCCTCACAACGGAAAACGCCGCCCGTAGTCTCTACTTGGGCGGCGCTTGTCCGGTAACGTGATAAGCTCATATTTTATTTTTTCCCTTGTTTACGGGGTATATAGTCACTTTCCTTTTAACAGCGGCCCAACCCGTCCCTGAAGGATGGCAGGGCCGTACCCGGCCGCCGCCGGCCGTCTTTGTTATGCCAGGCTTCTCATTTCCTCAATCTGAGCCTCAGTCAGGTTCAAAATATCGCTGTTGTCCATGGACGTGCTGGAATCCTCGATCAGAATCATCTTGGTGTCCTTGCGGGTGATGGTGTTGTGCCATAAAGTGGCCGGGATGTTATAAACCTTGTCCTTTTCCATCTTCACAGCGCCGAACTCCAGTCCGCCGTTTACCTCGTTGGCGTATACCAGCGTGCAGGAACCTTCCACCAGCACGAACAGCTCGTCGGTCTTGTTGTGGCGCTCCAGGCAGTCGATACCGGTTACGTCGTTAGCCGGCTTCCAGTTCTTGATGCCCACGGTCCACTTCTCGTTCTCAAATACGCGCTGCATTCCCTTGCCGTTAAACTCATAGTTCAAAATGGTCATTGTCTTATCCTCCAAAATGATTCCTGTTTTATTTGAGCAGCTCTTTTACCGTTGCAGACACGTTGGCGGCGGTCAGACCGTAAGCCTCGAACAACTGATCCGGCTTGCCGGACTTGCCGAACTTGTCCTGAATCCCCACCATGCCGAACTTCGCGCCGTCATGGCCCGCCAGAACCTCCGCCACCGCGGAGCCAAGTCCGCCGATCACAGAGTGCTCCTCAACGGTTACGATAGCCTTGCAGGTCTCGTTCATCTTCAGCACAATGTCCTTGTCGATGGGCTTGATGGTGTGCATATTCACAACCGCTGCGCTGATTCCCTCTTTCTCCAGCTCGGTGGCAGCATCAAGAGCTTTGGGAATCATCAGTCCACAGGCGATGATGCAGACGTCATTTCCTTTCTTCATCACATTGGCCTTGCCAGGGATGAAGGGGGTGTCCGCTGTGGTGATATCATCGCATACGGGTCTTGCCACACGGATGTAAACCGGTCCGTCGATCTCGGCGGCGGCCATCACAGCCTTCTCGGTCTCAGCGGGATCACAGGGAACGAAGATGGTCATATAGGGCAACTCTCTCATGAGCGCGATATCCTCAATGGACTGGTGACTTCCGCCGTCTTCGCCCACGCAAAGGCCGGAGTGGGAGAAACCAAGCTTCACGTTGCAGTTTGTATAGCAGATGGAATTGCGGATCTGCTCAAATGCGCGGCCTGCGCCGAACAGGGCGAAGGTACTCACAAAGGGAACGTATCCGGTGTGCGCGAAGCCTGCGGCTGCGCACATCATGTTGGCCTCCGCAATACCCATGTTGAAGTGACGGTCCGGATAAGCATCCTTGAACATACAGGTCTGGGTGGCATGGGCCAGGTCGGCATCCAGTACCACTACTTTATCATTTTTAGCTCCTAATTTTACCAGTGCCTCACCATAAGCAACTCTCAATGACTTTCCCATTTACTCCACCTCCTGCTCGCTTAACGCCTTCTCAAACTGTTCTTTGTTCATGGGGCTGCCGTGCCATCCGAACTGGTCTTCCATGAAGGAAACGCCCTTGCCCTTGACGGTGTTGCAGCAGATGAATTTCGGCTTTCCGGATACAGGAGCCTTTAATGCCTTTACGATGGCCTGGATGTCATGGCCGTCTACCCTGAAGCACTCAAAGCCAAATGCGTCGAACTTCTTCATGATATTTCCCAGGCTCATAACCTCGTCATTGCTTCCATCGATCTGCAGTTTGTTGTAGTCCAGCATAAAGGTCAGGTTATCCAGCTTGTAGTGGGCAGAAGCCATCGCGGCCTCCCACACCAGGCCCTCCTGGCACTCTCCGTCGCCTAACACAGCGTATACTTTGTAATCCGCTTTCGCACGCTTTGCAGCCAGCGCCAGGCCCATTGCCAGGGAAGCGCCCTGTCCCAGGGAACCGGTGTTCACATCCACGCCCGGGGTCTTTATGCAGTCCGGATGGCCCTGTAAATGGCTGTCAATCTGACGCAGGCCCACTAAGTCTTCCTTTGGGAAGAAGCCCAGGTCGGCCAGGATCGCGTATAAGGCGGGGCAGGCATGGCCTTTGCTCAGCACAAAACGGTCGCGGTTGGGAGCTTTCGGGTTCTTGGGATCAACCTTCATCACCTCATAGTACAGCGCCATCAGCATTTCCACGCAGGAAAGTGACCCGCCGGGATGACCGGACTGGCAGGCATAAAGCATCTTCAGGATCTCTGCCCGCAACTCCTTTGCTTTCTTATCATACTGCATAATTGTTTCCTCCTCATTTATCGACGTCAATCCACCTTTGGCGGGACAGCTAACAGATTAACCTTTAACAGCACCGGCGGTCAGGCCTTCAACCAGCCGCTTCTGCGCAAAGAAGAACATGATACAAACCGGAATGATCGTGATGATGCCGCCTGCGGTCAGCAGATCCCACTGGACGCCCAGCTGGCCGATCAGGCTCTTTAGAGCCACCGGAATGGTGCGGGTGTCGGTGTTGGTGAACATCATTGCAAATGTATATTCGTTCCAGGATGTCATGAAAATGTAAACTCCGGTTGCTACCAGGCAGGGGCCCAAGATGGGAAGAATGATCTTCACAAACGCGGAACCTCTGTTGCATCCGTCCACCAGAGCCGCTTCCTCAAGGGACATGGGCAGATCGTTTAAAAAGCCCAAAAGCAGCCATACGGAGAACGGAATCGTAAATGTGGTGTAGGACAGTACCAGAGAGGTCGGGGTGTACAGCAGTCCCAGCTTACGCATAATGGTGTATAAGGGGATCAGCAGCAGCACCGTGGGGAACATATTGTTGCACAGGAAGGTGCACATCAACAGCTTTCTTCCCGCGAACTGGTATCTTGAAAATGCGTACGCCGCCAGCGTGGAAGCAGTCAGCGACACGATAGTGGTAAAGGAAGCCACGATAAAGCTGTTCTTCATGGCCGTCAGGAAATTCACCGTGGTGGTGAACAGCTTGCTGTATGCCTCGAAGGTCACGTGACTGGGCCAGTATGTAACCACCGCTCCGTAAAGCTCATCCTGGGGCTTCACAGAGGTCGCGAAGGTCCAGTAGAACGGAAACAGGATGAACACCATCAGGAGAATCAGCGGAACGAATACGATAAAAAAGCGTTTTACACTTGATTGCCTCTTCATGTACTCCCCCCCTCTTCCCTAAAGTTCATTTTCAAATACGGAATGGCTGCAACCAAAAGCAGTGCCGCCATCAGCAGCGCCATAGCCGAAGCGTATCCCAAATCCAGCGCGCTGCCCTTGTTGAAGATGTAAACGCTAAGCGTCTGTGTGGAATAGGCAGGTCCACCCTCCGTCATGTTGAAGATCACGTCCACGGAATTGGCCACCCAGATCACGCGCAGCAGTCCGGTGACAAAGATCGTGTTCTTGATGGACGGAAGCGTGACATAGAGCAGCTTCTGCCAGGCGGTAGCTCCGTCGATGTCGGCCGCCTCGTACATTTCCGTGGAAACGCCCTGCAAAGCCGCCAGCAGCATCAGGGCGAAGAATGGAATGCCCTGCCAGACGATGGTAACGATAACGCTTGGTAACGCCGTGCCCACCTGGGACAGGAACGGTATCTTGGACCCGATGGCATGTATTTTTAACAACAAGTCATTCAGCACGCCGAAGTTGCCGTCGTAAATCCAGCGCCACATAAGGCCGATCAAAACACCCGGTGTCACCCAGGGAATCATGCTCACCGCACGCACCGCTCCACGTCCAACGAACTTCTGATTCAGCAGAAGGGCGAGAATGAATCCGAACAGGAACTGAAAACCAACACCCGCCACTACCCACACAACGGTTCTCCAGAGCGCGCCCCAAAACAGAGGATCCCCGAAGGCTTTTGCATAGTTGGCAACTCCGTGAAAGGCAATCTCTTTCGGTCTGCGCAGGTCGTAATTTTGGAAACTCATGGTGATTGCGTTGATGACCGGTATGAACACCACGCACAAGATGATGAGAACTGCCGGAGCAACCAGCAGGTATGGCCATATGGATCGTTTCTTGACCATTGATCAAATCCTCCTTCTGATTTATGGGGCTGCAGTTTTTGTCGCACTCCACCGGTTAGTTACGGTTAGCGGTACAAGCCCTCCTGAAGGGTCTTCATGCACTGCTCGGCGGTGATGCTACCGGTCAGCGCCTGGGATACGGTGTTGGGCCACAGGGTGGAAATCCACTCGGTTGTGGTATCCAGGAGCGGCAGAATACCTGCGTAGCTCTGTCCGTCGATGGATGCCTTCATGAAACGGTTGTTCCGGAAGAAGTCGCCCGCCTGTACGGTCTTGCTGACCGGTACGTTGCCGGTGCCCTCACACCACATCTTCTGGCCTTCGCCCGCCGCTAAGTAGGATACCCATTCAAAGGCAGCCTCTTTATTCTGGCAGGACTCGAAAATAACGGTCTCGGTGTCGCCCATGGAGGTCCACTGGCCCTTGCCTGCCGGGAACGGGAATGCGGACACGTCGTTGCCGAAGGTCGCTTCCATATCTGCGGAGGAACCGGTGTGGTGAATGGTCATAGCGGTTAAGCCGGATTTAAAGCTTGCAATAATCTCGTTAAAGCCGTCGCTTGTAGCCGTCGGCGGTACATAGCCCTTGGTGTAAATGTCGATGAAGTCCTGCATCCCCCAAACTGCTTCTGGAGTGGTCATATCCTCAAAGTTGCCGCCGCGGCCGTAGATGAAGCTGCCCCACGGCTCCTGTCCGCCCTTGGCGCCTCTCATACCAAAGCCGTAAACATCGGTCTTACCGTCGCCGTTGGTATCCATGGTGCACTTCTCAATAGCGGTGAGGAATTCCTCGTAGGTCTTCGGAACCTCTACGCCGGCCGCCTCAAAGATAGACGGTCTGTAATATACGTACAATACCTGGATATTCCAGGGCATCACATAGATGCTGTCGCTACCTCCGGCCTGCTTCATGATATTATAAATATTGTCGTTGATATCGTCCTTCTTGTCCCAGCCGTCGATCATAGGAGTCAGATCAGCCAGCAGGTCGTTGTTCACGAACAGGGGGGTGGAGGTCAGCTTCCAGGTTGCACAGTCCACGTCGCCTCCGCCCATCTTGGCGTTGAACAGGTTCTCGGAGTATGCGCCGCCGTCCCAGGGACTTTCCTCGCCCACAACAGTGATTCCCTTGCCGTTCTCAGCGTTGAACTTGGCAATGATCTCCTGCATCAGTGCGGAATAGTCTGTGTTGTCCGCCCAGTAACGGAACTTGATGGTAACCGGAGCGCCGGCCCCCTCGGCCGCCTGGGTGGCGTCACCGCCTGCTACGGTAGTGTCTGCCGGCATCGCGTTCGTCTCTTTGCTGCCTGAGGAGCAACCTGCCAGCATCCCGGCCGCCATCAGAGCTGCCATGGTCACTGCCAGTGTTTTCTTTCCAAACAGTCTTTTTTTCATTTTCGTTCCTCCATTTCTCTTACATCATTTAATGTTTCCCACACATGCCGTTCGGCCTGAAATTTTGCTTCCACAAAATCGCCTCCGGCAATGGCTTTACAAATTCCCAGGTGGCTGCGTTTCGCCCGTCTAAAGCTTTCCAAATCGTCGTGGGTCTCTACATGGCTTCTGCGGATGGATTCGATGATAATCGGCACCACCCGGATTAGAACCTCGTTGTGCGTGCACTCCGCCACCCCGGTGTGGAACTGAACGTCCAGCTCTGCCCAAACCTTGCTGTTCACCTCACATCGGTCCATCTCCTCCACCAGCCGTTCCAGGTTCTTGACGTCCTGGGGCGTCGCTCTCTGGCATGCCAGACCTGCAATCTGCGGTTCGATCAACATACGCGTCTCAAATAGGTTCTCAATCAAATTCTCCTGATTGGTGAAATGCAGACCCAGAGGATCTTCCCCGATTCCGGTTTCCGCGCTGACAAAGGTTCCGCTGCCCTGGCGAATCACAACCACGTTCTCCGCTCTCAGGTACTTCATCGCCTCCCGCAGTGTGGAGCGGCTCACGCCGAACAGCCCTGCCAGCTCCTTTTCCGTGGGAAGCCTGTCACCGGGCTTCATCTGACGTTGGATGATCATGGTCTTGACCTTCTGGGCCGTCGCCATGGGAAGCACATCGATGTTTTGCGATTCTCTCAAATTTTTGCGCATTGGCTCCTCCTTCCCCGCGGTAAACACCGTCATCATTTTGTTACTTTTCAGTCAATATTTGCAAGCAATACTTGTGCACATTTTTGTATCATCTGTCCTTAGAGTATCATAACATATGATGTTTGTAAATAGCTTTTTAACTATTATTTTAATTTTACTCATATTTAAAGCGTATTTTTAGTGTTATTTGTCTATATTTTGCGTTTTTATCCCGCAAATTCATCATACCATTTATGGTCATTTCAAACAAATTGGTATGTTGTCTTTTGGTTTCCGGAAGCTCAGGGCAGCAACCGCTTTTTCTACTCTCAACTGTTGGAGGAAGCCAACTCTGATGAGCAAGCGGGGTTCCGGCGTGATTGCCGGGGATACCAGATATTACCTGGCGTGATTGGCGACCAGGGAGTCCTTCCGTTTTTCAAACAATAAACAGGAACGGGAGCACGCTGTATACCAGTGCTCCCGTTCCTGTTTATTCTTTTCCTGCTGACAAGACCATCTGATTTTCCGGTCTATTCCATCTGATTTTCCAGCCTATTTGTTGTCATCCTTATGGTCCTTCGTTATGTTGCCCAGCACCATCACCGCTGCCATGATGATGATAATGGCAGCAAAGATTCCGCCCATGCCTTTTCCCATGATTTCCAGGGCAATTCCCACATGTTCCATATTCATATGCTTCCTCCTTTGCCGCTATGTCCAGAGCCTGTCTGCACCTTTATTTCTGCCATTTCCTCACAATTTCTGCCATTGCCCTACAGATACTGGGACACAATGCTGATAACCAGTCCGCCTGCAATGACCGATGCCACCTGGCCCGATACATTGGTGCCCGCAGCCTGCATCAGTATGATATTGCCCGGTTCCTCCCTGGCAGCCATCTTCTGCACCACCCTGGAAGACATGGGGAAGGCAGATATGCCGCAGCCCCCAATCATGGGATTCACCGGTTTCTTACCTGCCATTTTAAGGAATACATTTACCAGCTTTGCAAAGAGCACGCCGCCGATTGTATCAAATACAAAGGCCACCAGGCCAAGGACCATAATCATCAATGTGGCCGGGTTCACAAACTGCTCCGCCCTCATGCTGAACGAAATGGTAATACCCAGAAGCAGGGTGATGATGTTGGCAAATTCGTTCTGGGCTGTCTGGCTCAGGCTTCCCAGAACGCCGCATTCCCTTAGAAGGTTTCCGAACATGAGGAAGCCAACCAGTGCCACGGACTGCGGAGATATCAGGCCCACTATGATAGTCACGGCGATGGGAAATGCAATGCGCAGCTGTTTATTCACACTCTTGGGATTGTACTCCATATGGATGCGGCGCTCCTTCCTGGTGGTCACCAGCCGTATGGCAAAAGGCTGGATAATGGGAACCAGGGCCATATAGGAATAGGCAGCCACCGCTATGGGGCCGATGTACCTGGACCCCAGAACCTGGGATACCAAGATGGAGGTGGGTCCGTCCGCAGCTCCAATGACGCCGATGGAGGCGGCATCCCTCAGATCAAAACCCATAAAACATGCAATGAGGATGGCTGCAAAGATTCCGAACTGGGCCGCCGCCCCGAACAGGAACAGTACCGGCTGGCTCAGCAATGGTCCAAAATCAATCATAGCGCCAATTCCGATAAAAAGCAGGATTGGCATGGCCTCCGAAGCCTCGATTCCGGTTTTGAACAGCCATTCTATGATTCCGGCCGCAGGTATCTTTCCCTGTACCATCTGGTCCACCACACCGGAATAAGGCAGGTTTACCAGTATGGCGCCAAAGCCCAGGGGCAGAAGAAGCGAAGGTTCATATTCCTTCTTAACCGCCAGCCAAATCAGGATAATTCCCACCACATACATGACTGCCTGCTGCCAGGTTACCGCCGTAATGCCTTCCAACAAAAAGCTCATTTACTTTCCCTCCTTTGTACCATGCCCTGAACGTCATTCTTCCTGTTCTTTTTTTGTCTCCTTAAGGGTCAGCTTCACCCATTCTATGACTCTGTCTTCCATTTCCAGTATCTCATAATCAGCTTCCGGCGTAACCACAGTCAGGGGAAGCTGTTCCCGGGACGGTATATACCCCAGCTGTTCCATTAAGTATCCGGACAGGGTATCACAGGAGCTGTCCATATGCAGGCGCATTTCCTCCTTCAAATCAAACAGGGTAATGCCGCCTGACACCCGGTAAACCTTATGAGGCTCCAGCTCCGTAAGCTCCGGCTCCTCCTCCTCGTATTCCTCATGGATATCACCCACGATCTCCTCAATCAGGTCCTCCAGAGTCACCATGCCGGACACGCCGCCATATTCGTCAATCAGAATCGCCAGTTTAATTTTATTTGCCTGCATCTCCCGGAACAAGGTGTCTGTCCTGCGGTTCTCCGGCACAAAATAGGCCGGCTTTAAGAGGGTGCGGACATCCAGTTTATCAAAGGAAGTCCTCCTGGCCTCAATAGTCAGTGCCTTTATGGACAGAACGCCTATGATGTTGTCAATCTCCCCTTCGTATACAGGAATCTTGGAATGCATGGATTCCAGAATCTCATCCAGGAATTCCTCCAGCGGCTCATTGATATCCAGGGCCACCATATCCTGTCTGGGCACCATCACTTCCTTGGCCCTCTTATCGTCAAAGGAAAATATGGACGTAATCATCTCCTTCTCAATGTCATTGAACACGCCTGCCTCACTTCCTGTCTCCAGCATGGACTTGATTTCTTCCTCGGACACATCTGTCTCCAGGTTCTCATTGTGCATGCCGATCAGCTTCAGGAAACCGCTGGTGGACAGGGAAAGCAGCTTTATAAAGGGATTCATGATACGCGATATATAGAAAATGGGACGTACGCAGAACAGGCTGAAGGCCTCCGCTTTCTGCAGGGCAATCCGTTTGGGCACCAGCTCACCGAACACCAGGTTAAAATAAGCCAGGATGATGGTCACCACAATGCCCGCCAGGGTCTGGCTGTAGGGTACGTTCCACTGTGCCATCCGCACCGCCAGCACCTGGGCGATACCGGTAGCCGCCGACGCACTGGAGAAAAAGCCCGCCAGGGTGATGGCCACCTGGATGGCGGACAGGAACACCGTTGAGTCCTTCATCAGGCGCTCTATGAGCGCTGCGTTTTTGTTGCCCTGCTCGGACAGGCGGTGGATCTTGTTCTTGTTGACAGATACCACTGCCATCTCCGAGCCTGCAAAGAATGCATTGATTAATGTCAGGATGACTAGGATTGTGATTTGGAATAAAATATTGGCCGCTTCAGGGTCAGATTCCATGGTGAATGATTCCTCCTTCATATTACATAGATTGATTTGGTTCAAGGACTATTATACATAAAGATTAGGAAAATGTCAGCTAAAGATTCCATTAAGATGCAGGGCTGAGGGCAGGACCGCTCCCATGGATGCAGAGGAAGGCCGCCGCGTCCTTCCACTTCCTGTTTTTGTCCTGCCGCTTCATATTCTCCTGATACAATTCAGACATCATCTGTCCGTCTCCCATATGTCCGCCCCCTTCTCTTACATAATTCCCTGCGTACTACCCTCTCACAAACTGCGCATTGTAAATATCCGCATAAAAACCATTCATTCCAAGAAGCTCCTCATGCCTGCCCTTTTCCACAATCTGACCGTCCCGCATGACCAGAATCACATCCGCCTCCCGGATAGTGGACAACCGATGGGCCACAATAAAGCTGGTCCTTCCCTCCATCATCTGCGCAAAGGCTTTCTGGACTTTGATTTCAGTCCTGGTGTCAATGGAGGATGTGGCCTCATCCAGTATAAGCATAGGAGGAAGACACAGCATGACCCTGGCAATGCAGAGCAGCTGTTTCTGTCCCTGGGACAGGTTTCCTCCGTCCTCGCTGATGACGGTGTCATATCCATCCGGCATCCGCATGATAAATCCATGGGCGTGAGCCTGTCTGGCTGCCTGGATGATTTCTTCCTCAGATGCTTCCGGATGTCCATAGGATATGTTGTCCCGGATGGTACCGGATTTAAGCCAGGTGTCCTGAAGCACCATGCCATAGCTGGTCCGCAGGCTCTCCCTTGTCACATCCCGTATGTCGGCCCCCTCCACCTTGATGGCGCCGGAATCCACATCGTAAAAACGCATAAGCAGGTTGATGATGGTGGTCTTGCCGCAGCCGGTAGGCCCTACGATGGCAACCCGCTGGCCGGGCTGTACCGACAGGTTGAAATCCTCAATCAGCCTTTTCTCAGGCGTATAGGAGAAGCACACCTGCTTAAGCTCCACACTGCCCTTTACGTCACAGAGCACCTCTGCATCCTCCCTGTCCTCTATTATGGTTTTCTCATCAATCAGCTCAAACACGCGGGCAGCGGACGCCAGGGCATTCTGCAGCTCTGTCACCACCCCTGATATCTCATTGAAGGGCTTTGTGTATTGGTTTGCATAGCTCAGGAAGCTGGTCAGCTGTCCCACGGTGATGAATCCCCGGATGGCCCCATAGGCGCCTGTAATGCCCACCGCGGCATAGACCAGGCTGTTTACAAACCGGGTGGCCGGGTTGGTGATGGATGAGAAAAAGGTGGCTCTCAGGCTGTATCCGGCCAGACGTTTATTAATCTCCTCAAACTGCTTCTGTGCCTCCTCCTGATGTCCAAAGGCCTGAACCACCTTCATATTGCCCAGCATCTCATCGGTCAGGGAGGTCAGCTCGCCCCTTGTCTCTGACTGCTTCCGGAACATGACAAAGGTCTTTTTGGCGATAAAGCTGGCCACAAACAGGGATATGGGCGTCAGCACCACCACCACTGCCGTGATGACAGGCTGGATGGAAAGCATGAACAGCAGCGTGCCCGCTATGGTCAGAACGCCTGTAAACAGCTGGGTAAATCCCATGAGAAGGCCCTCTGAGAACTGGTCTATGTCCGCTATAATCCGGCTTATAATATCACCGGATGGGTGGACATCTATAAAGCTTAGAGGCATCACCTCCAGATGGCTGAAGGCCCTGGTCCGAATATCCTTCACAACCCGGTAGGTGATAATGTTGTTGATATGGTTCATGAGCCACTGTGAGACAGACATAATTGCCACGGCTCCCAGTATTTTCATGATAATGCCCTTTAACCCGGCGAAATCCACATGTCCGGCCGAGACAATACGGTCCACGGCCTGGCCTGTCAGGATGGGTACGTAAAGGGTGAGGGCCACGGTGATGAGGGCCAGGAACAGGGAAAAAATGACGCTCCACTTGTACTGGCTGATATATTTCAGGATTCGTTTCAGGGTCTCCCTGCTCCTGTTTTTGTCCAATGCATGTTTCTTACTGCTCATCCCGTTCCACCTCCTCCTTTGAAAGCTGTGACAGGCATATTTCCCTGTATACCTGGCAGTCCTTAAGAAGCTCCTTATGGGTGCCCATGCCTGCCAGATGTCCCTCGTCCAGCACCAGGATGGTGTCTGCCCCCTTAATGGTAGTTGCCCGCTGGGATACAATAAATACGGTCATATCCCCGGTGTTCTCCCGGATGGCCTTTCTCAGCCTGGCGTCCGTGGCAAAATCCAGGGCCGAAGCGCTGTCGTCCATAATCAGGATTTCCGGCTTTCTCACCAGGGCCCTGGCTATGGTCAGCCTCTGGCGCTGGCCGCCTGAGAGATTACGGCCTCCCTGGTCAATGCAGAGGTCCAGGCCCTCTCCCTTTGAATCCACAAATTCCCGGGCCTGGGCCGTATCCAGGGCCTGGTAGATTTCCTCGTCCGAGGCATCCTGTTTTCCCCAGCGCATGTTGCCGCGCAGCGTTCCCTTAAACAGTACGGACTTCTGCGGAACCACTCCCGTCTTCTCCCTCAGCGTGTCCAGGGAATAGTCCTTTACATCCGTTCCGTCCACCAGCACCTGCCCTGCCGCGGCATCGTAAAACCTGGGAATCAGGTTCACCAGGGTGGATTTGCCGGAGCCGGTTCCGCCTATGACGCCTATGGTCTGTCCGGCCATGGCCCGGAAGGAAATATCCTTTAAGGCCGGTTCCTTAGCGCCTGCATACACGAATTCCATATTTTTAAATTCCACCTTTGGAATCCGTCCCCCGCGCTCCCCATCTGCAGAAACCCCGTTCTCATGGGACCCGGTGTTCACGGCTTCCGTTCCATCCCTTTTCCCCTTATCCTCAATGCTGCTCTCCACCTGGAATATGCTGTCCACCCGGTTCATGCAGGCAACGGCCTTGGATATAATGATAATCAGGTTTGCCATCTTTATGAGCTCCACCAGTATCTGGGACATGTAATTCACCAGGGCAATCACCTTTCCCTGGGTAATAATTCCGCTGTCCACCTGTTCAGCTCCCACCCATATAACTGCCACCACGGCTATGTTTATGATGACATAGGTCACAGGGTTTAACAGGGCGGATATCTTTCCCACAAATACCTGCATCCTGACCAGGTTTCCGTTTTCCCGGTCAAATTTCTCTGTCTCGCTTTTCTGCCTGTTAAAGGCGCGGATGACACGGACCCCCAGCAGGTTTTCCCTGGTGGTTAACAGCACCTTGTCCAGCTGTCTCTGTACGGATTTATAGAGAGGCATGCTGACTGCCATAATGCCGAACACCACCACGCAGAGCACCGGTATGGTGACCACGAATACAAAGGCCGAGCGCACGTCCACGGTAAAGGCCATAACCATAGCGCCAAATACCACAAAGGGTGATCGCAGCAGCAGGCGCAGCGTCATGTTGATGCCGCTCTGCACCTGGTTGATGTCGCTGGTCATCCTCGTGATGAGCGTGGCCGTACCCACTGTGTCTATCTCTGTATAGGACAATCTTCCTATATGGGAAAACAGGTCGTTGCGCAGGGAGGTGGCTGCTCCCGTGGCTGCCTTGGCGGCAAAATACTGGGCTGTCAGGGAGCATGCCAGGCCAATCAGGGCCAGAAGCACCAGAACGCCTCCCATCTTAAGAATATATCCGCTGTCCCTGCCCCGGATGCCCACGTCCACCATGCGGGCCACCACCAGGGGCACAAACAGTTCAAAGCTGGCCTCCAGCATCTTAAACAGCGGTCCCAGTAAGCTTTCTAGCTTGTAATCCTTCATATAGCTGAACAATCGTTTCATAATTGTCTTTCACCCCTCTGCCGGAATCCATTGTATTTTTTACACTGCCTGGTATTATAACATAGAATCAACCATATATAAAATGTTTTGTATATATGATATACGTTTAACGAATTGGAGGATTCCGGTCTTAAATCTGAAACAGATGGAATATTACTGCCATTGTCAACGAGGGGAGCATATCGGCGGCAGCCAAGGCGCCTGCCGGACCGTTTCACACAAAAAAGACAAAAACAGCCTGCCCCTTATCCAAAGAGCAGGCATGGTCCAATCATTCCGCAGTTTCCCCGGAAAACAGTTCCTTCCAGAAATAATTGATTTCCGCCCCGAAGAACAGGATGCACATGCAGAAATAGAGCCACAGAAGCAGCAGCACAATAGCTGTAAGGCTTCCGTACATATAGGAGTAATTCTTCCCCCCTATATGGCTGAAATACAAGGAAAAGGCAAAGGAGAAGGCCATCCACCCAACGGTGGAGAACACGGCTCCCGGAAGCTGGTCCCTGAGCTTCAGCCTCTTATCCGGCACAAAGGTATAGATTCCCAGGAAAAATATAATCAGTATCATCAGCGCCCACAGGGCCCTGAAATTAATGATGTGGGTGGTCACGTCCGCTATGATGGAAAAACGGCTCACCATGAACGCCTGAATCATGTTGCTGAACACCAGCAGGCCCAGGGACAGGATACACACCAGGATGAACACAATGGTGTATCCTGAGCAAATCAGCCTGTTAATCACATACCAGCGCTTTTCTCCGTGGCCGTTCACACGGTTCAGGCCCCTGGCCACGCTGAACATGCCGCGGCCCGCGGACCACAGGGCCGTGACGGCCGTGACGGAAATCATGGTTGCCGGGGATTTTAAGGACAGGTCATTTACCACCCGGAATGCCAGGGACTTGTAATCCACCGGCACCAGGCCCACAATCAATTCCATGAACCTGGCGTTGCTGATGCTTGGAATCATCTGGACCACTGTCAGAAGCAGCATGATAAAGGGCACCACGGAGAGTATGATAAAAAAGGAGACCTGGGCCGCGTAGACCGTCATCTCATCCTCAGCAAATTTATCATATACTCGTTTCCCTGCCACAATTATCCCAAACATAAAACCTCCGCTGCTATTAATATATTTCCCTGAAACTGCCCTCTTCAATCACCGAAATGTCTTCTGCTTCCATATGTTCAATGTGTATGAACCTTCCCTGCTCCAGATTCCTTAAGAATCGCCTAATAGCCAACGGATCTCCCTGGACCTCCATCTCCACATCACCGTTCCACAGATTCTTCACCCACCCGGTAAGGCCCAGGGGGCGGGCCAGGCAGCAGGAGGTGTACCTGAATCCCACCCCCTGTACCCTGCCGGAAAATATGATATGCTTCCTGACTTTTTTCATACAAATATCACCCAATCACATTTCCGGGAGTTCCATCCAGATAGTTTACCACATTGTCAAACACAATGACAGCCCGTTTTACCAGGGCTTCCTTGGTGGCAAATGCCACATGGGGCGTCACAATGGTGTTGGGCGCTGAAAACAGCGGGTGGTCCTTCCTGACCGGAGGTTCGTTTTCAAACACATCAATACAGGCGCCCGCAATCCTGCCCTCCTTCAGGGCCTTAGCCAGGGCAACACTGTCCACCACAGGCCCTCTGGCCGTGTTGATCAGCACCGCATTCTTCTTCATCAATCCGATGCGCTCCTCATTCATCAGTCCCCTGGTTTCCTCAGTGAGAGGGGTGTGGAGGGAAACCACGTCGCATTCTGCCAGCAGTGTCTCCAAATCCACATAGCGGACGCCAGGCACATTCTTGACTGTCCTGCTGTAAGCCAATACCCGGCATCCAAATGCCTGGGCTATGGCTGCCACACGAAGGCCGATGGCCCCGGTTCCTACCACGCCAAACTTCTTGCCTTCCAGTTCAAATCCTACCAGGCCGTCCTTGGTGCCTTCCTCCCGGCAGACTTTGTCGCAGGGAATCACATTCCTGTACAGGCTGATTAACATGCCGAACACCAGATCCGCCACAGCGCAGGTGGAATAGCCGGCGCAGTTACATACCATGACACCGTTCTTCCTGCACACATCCATGGCAATGTGGTCCACGCCTGTAAATGCCACAGCCAGAAGCTTTAAGTTTCTGCATCCTTCTATAACCTGAGCATTCAGAGGCAAATTGGATACCACGATGATTTCAGCATCCTTTCCGCGCTCTATAAGCTCTGCGGTATCCGTCGTCTTCGTATTGTAATACACAATCTCCACCCTGTCCCCAAGGGCCTCCTTTGCCATAGCCAAAAGCTTTCCTTCTTCCACGCCCAGCGGCTCGATGATTACCATTTTCATTGCATCTTCCTCCGTATCCTGTTGTCAGCTCCCCTTCAGGGGCTTCCTGACTTTTTATGCTATCAATTATATAGCAGGGGACAGGCTTTTACAAGAGATGATTTCCGCTTCTATTTCAGTTTACCAGAACCTCAATCTCGCACGCGATTCCACCCGGCAGGGCGTTGGTTCCAATGGCAGAACGTGCCGGAAGTCCTGCTTCGTCGCCGAAGCTCGGCAATCAGGTTGGAACCCCCGTTCACCACCTGGGGCTGCATCCCAAAGTCATCCGCACTGTTCACAAAAACCGCGGCCTTAAAACATCCCTTTAGCTCTGTCAGCGTCTCAGTTCCCCAGAAATCCATCCCTCTGCTGGCTCCACACTGTCTCCCATGCCTTCCGGGCTGCCCCGTTTTCACCTTTTCATCCATTTGAGTGAAGAAGTCGCTTGTGACAGCCATGACGGTCAGGTCATAGCTGCCCGTCTCGTCACCGTCATAACCGCTGTACCTGGAAACGGGGGAGATTCCTGCCCGGAACTGATGCCCGCTGTCATGGCACCCATTCCTTTCCAAGCTCCGCTGATATTATCTGCCGCGGAGCATATTTCTGCCATGTTACCATACAAAACATGACATCAGTATGTCATGTACCCTTCATCCATTTCAGGTATCCCTCAATGCCTCATCCATCTTTCATCCCGGGCTCAGCCAAAAACAAAGCATCTTTACCGGCAGCGCCTTACTTCATAAATGAATGGCTCATGATATAAAATTCTTCCTGGCTCGGAAGGTATTTTTTCTCCATCTTTTCCAGGCTGTCGTCGTATTGACGCGCCTCTTCTTCAGAGATAGCCATAACAGGACTGTCGTGGTAAATCCATCTCCTTCTGTCCAGTACATCGGGTATAAGCTCCCGGACCATCATTGCCGCGGGATAGGTTCCGTCCTCCAGGCAGATATTGAATTTTTTACAGCTTTTAAAACCGCTGCTCACATAATTTACCGGACTACCAAATATGACAATCACATCATATCCAAGGGACACTGCCTTCCCAAAGGAATGTTCCATCAGCATTTTCCCGTAGCCCCTTCTCTGGTATCCCGGAGCAACGCTAACAGGTCCGAATGTAAGAATCTCCTTTTCCTCCCCGGACTCATCAACCAGCCTGGCCTTTGTATACATGATGTTTCCGATGACCCGGCCATCCAGCTCAAGCACAAAATCCAGCTCCGGTATGAAATCCTCATGCCCCCGCATGACATGGACCAGGTAATGTTCACCGCATCCCGGTACATAAAGATTATAAAACGCTTTCCTGGTGATATCCTCTACCACTTTATAGTCTGATTCCTTTTCATTCCGTATCTTAATCATTCTAAATGCTCCTTCCAATTTCCTGCCGGACCTGTCCCATTCCGTCAGGGCACCCTATCCGGCAATACCATACCCGCGGCTCTCCAGAAGTCCCACTGCCCGCTCTAAATCATCTGCTTTTGTCAAAACATAATCCGTATTATACGTGGATACCACGAAAATCCCAATCTTATTTTCAGCTAAAACAGCTGATATTCCGGCCAGTATGCCAATCAGAGAAAAATCCAGTTCGCCCTGAATCCGGAACGCCCTCCATCCATCTTCCCTTGAAACCGTGTCCTCGGGAACGCTTTCAGTCCTGCACACCAGAGATATCTCCTCATCTGTCCTGCCCAGAAAAAACAGGTCGTCCTCCATCCTGGCCTGTCCCAGGTCCTTAAGCCTGCACACTGAAAATGCTCCCCCTATCACCTTTATTTCCATGCTCCTTCGTCTCCTTTTCCATGAATGATATCCGTGGCATCCCTCTTTTGTATCCTGTCTCCGATATCCCTTATTTGTATGTTTTACCTGTTTTCCTATTTTTATGAGTCCCGGCCGTCATAGGTTTCTGTCCTGTCCGTCATAGGTCTTTATGCACACTCAGCCACCCTATTTAAGTCATTTCACATCCTGCCTGAATCTTATCCTCCCAGCCAGCCGCTTCAGCGGCCTGACTGCCAGATGGTCCGCCACCATGGAACAAGCCAGGGATAAAAAGAAGGTCACAATGGTGGAAACCATGGTTCCCAATATATAATGGCGAGCCATCATATCCCTTAGAAGTACCGGATTCACATAATAGCTCAGGATAAGGAAATGAATCAGATAGATGGAAAAGCTGTACCTGCTGACGAATATTCCCAGCTTTCCCGCCCATACAGGCACCTTCCCGCCATAATATTCAAACAGAAGGAATACTCCGGCGCAAATGAACACCATGGCCGGTGACTTATGGGGATTCTGGGGTACCCACCATGAAAGGCAGATATCCGCAGCCACATCCATGGCCAGGCCGCAAACTGCCAGAAACGCGAATATAGGGAACTGTTCCTTCCTGCATAAACGCTTAAGCCCATATCCCAAAAGAAAATAGTAGACCCATCCTGTATACAGCACAAACTGGGCCCATGGCTTCACGTCCAGTTGAAGGATTTCTCCGGCCACCTCCACCACATGGATTCCCAGCATCAGGAACAGGAATATCTTCATTTCCCGGTCCGTCATATTCTTTACCATCCTGGACAGAAAAGGCGCGCAGATATAAAAAGACACAATGGCATACATAAACCACATATGGCCTGCCCTGGGAATCCCGGCTGTCAGCACCTGCCCCAGGTACCGCACGGCATGCTTCCAGAGAGGCAGAACCACTCCGTCCACATGGACATTATAACAATAGTAAATAAGGCCATAGACCAAAAAGGGAATTCCCACCGTAATAAGACGCTTTCTGTAAAACTCCCCGATGCGCTCTGTTCCATGTTCCAGCAAAAACATGCCGCTGAGCATAAAGTAGATTCCCACAAAGGACAGCAGGAAGGGCGTCATGATGCTGTTAAACCACCATTGGCGGGTGTTCATTGTCTCCACCGGCATGGCATGTACCATGATGATTGCCATGACCGAGACGGCCCGCAGGCAGTCATATCTTGGGTCCCTTTCTTTTGAATTGTGTTTTCCCGGTTTCTTCATGTCCTTTTCCGTCTGTCTCATATGTAAAACCTTTCTCTGCTGCAAAACTTACGATTTAATGCACAGTCTGTCCGTCTAGGCAAAGCTCCATGCCCACCCCCACTTCCTTCACATTCAAAGCCTCCATCATTCTGGCCTTTGCCCTCAGGGATACGCAGTGGCAGGGGTAGATTTGTTCCACCCCGCGGCATTTCAGATAGTCAATTGTGCGCTCCAGCCGTTCATCTGCATCAAAGAGATGGAATCCTCCTATGATGCCAAGAATCCGCTGCTGTCCGCATACCGTTTGGGCATATTGGACTATATTGCATATACCGCTGTGGGAACACCCTGTAATGATGAAAATGCCTTCCTCTCCTCTTAGTCATCCTGCCATTTCCCCCTTATCCTTGTCCTGCCAATGGCTTTTCTCGTTTCAAAGTCCACCGTATCCGGTATCTCCCCCAGAAATACCAGATGCTCCGAGATGTCTGCCGGCCTGTCACACGGCCTGTATCTGCATATGCCGGCCATGTCCGCAGCAGAGTAGGGCGCACCGATGGATTCCTCTCCAAACACCTTTTCATCAAAACAGGACGGATGGGCAATGACCTCCATCCCTGACAGTTCCAAACGCTCATTCATGAATTTGAGTCCCCTTGTGTGGTCATTATGACCATGGGAAAATACCATGTGTGTAACCAGGCCAAGGTCGATTCCAAGGGCCTCTGCATTTTTAAGGAGCACATCCGAATACCCGGCATCAAACAGCAGCCTGATGCCGTCACATTCAATGTAATAGCTGACCGCGGGTTCTCCCAGATAATACCTGTCTATGTAGGTGTTGTTATCCACCAATACCCTTAATTTCATCCCAACCGTACCTGCCTTCTTCAAAATAGTCTGATATCCTATTCTACCATAATCCCGCCTTGCCGTCCATGTTTCCATTTTGCTACATTCTATCAGTTTCTTCCTAATTCACCCTTTATTTATCTGATTCCTCCCCCGGATATCCTCCCTGTCACGTTGGGATAACAGCCTTTCAACCAAAAAAGAAATCACAAATACCACTGCCAGATTGAGAACAAACCTGCAGGCCGCAAACCGGATACCCAGGGCCGATACCTCAAAAAGCAGCAGCGGGATTCGGATACTCACACTGGAGCACAGGAAAATCAGTACATTGGAAATGCGCCCTCCTTTTTTTAGCAGCAGGCCGGCAATCGGAAGCAGCGCATATACAGGCACTGCTGTCAGCAATCCCATCAAAAGGGATATGCCCATCCCAGAGGGACCGGACCTGTCTCCCATCATTTTTATCATTCTATCCCTTTCAATCCATACATCCATCAGCCCCACACACAGAAATACCGTAACCAGATTCCATATAAACTGCCAAAGACCCGCGCCGGCGTAGGATACTATCTCCCCGGACCTTTCCGGAATAAAAATAAACACCGCCAGACACGCTGCTGCTGCCGCCTTCCAGGGCCTCATAGTCTCTGCCTTCATCACCTTATGCTTCATAATATTACCCCCAGCAGAAAGGATGTACCAAATGCGAACAAAAAAAACAGCAGGTTTCTCAATACCGCGGCTTTGGCTCCCATATATTTTGCCTCCAAGGGAATGGTGATTATACCTACCGTTGTCAATGTGGAAATAAATACAGCCATCTGTGCTGTCCCGGCCCCATTTTTAAGCAGATCGGCGGCCACCGGAAATACAGCCAGGACCGGTACAAGGGCTGCTGCCCCGGTAACCGCGGCCAGAAGCATTCCCCTTATTCCTGACTCTGTTCCAATAAGGGTTTGAACCGCCTTAGGCGGCAGGACAAAAAAAGCGGCTCCTGTAACCAGCAAAATGGTCAAAAAATTGGGCAGCACCCCCAGCATCATGAATACAGCCTTTCTGACTGCCCAATTCGTCTTCTTTCTGTCCTTTCGGAAAGATAAGGCCAGCAGGATTGCGGTAAGGCTGTAATAAAATATGGTAAAACCAGTGTTCATCCCTGACTCCTCCTTTATCTGTCTTTTTAATTGCATATACACGTCAATTATAATACAATACAGTCAGGAGGTAAGTTGCGCAGGCAACCAAATCACAATGAAAGAAAACATTCAGGACATCATGCAGGATAACATGCAGAATATCATCCGGGCCAAACTATTCTCCGGCCTTTCACAAAAAGATGTATGCCGTCTCCTGACCTGTCTGAAGGCACAGCCGGTTGGTTATGCCAGGGAGACGGTTGTGGTAGAGGAGGGCTGCCCGGTAAAAAAATTCGGTATTCTATTAAGGGGAAGGGGAAAATCATACAAAACAGATTCCCAGGGCCATACCCTTACGGTCACGCTTTTAAAAGAAGGAAGTGAAATCGGTGTCATCCTGGCCGCCAGTCCCGGCCGCAAAAGTCCGGTATCCGTAACCGTGGAACAGGGCAGTTCGGTCCTGTTCATCTCCTATAACCGGCTTATAAACAGTTGTACCAGAAACTGCCCCTGCCACAGGCAGACTTCATGTGTATTGTGGCAGAAAAAGGTCTGGTTCTTCACGAGCGGCTGGCCTGCCTGCTCCGCCCAACTGCCCGTGATAAGATTCTGACCTATCTGAAGAATTGTTCCGGTTTGCAAAATGGCGTTCCCTTTACCATACCTCTGGACAGAAACGCCATGGCTGAGTATCTGAACATGGATCGCAGCGCCCTTTCCAGGGAACTGTCCGGCATGAAAAAAGACGGAATCATTGATTATTACAAATCCACGTTCCGCCTGTTTCACTGACAAGTATTAAGCTGACTGACGGCAACATATGCTGCCGGAATAAGACCGGTATCAGGACACTATGTCCATACCGGTCATGTACAGAGGAATCACATTGATAACCGGCTCCTCATAGGGGTGGACTTTCTTTATGGCGGCCAGGGTTTCCTTTAACCGCCCGGTCCTGCATGTCACCTCTGCCTTCAGTTCCGGCTCCGTACTGATGGAGCCGCATTTACCGATAAACGGGCTGCTGCCCTCTAACGGCCTCCAGCAGCCTGTCACCGGACTGTATGACATGCAGCTGTCATAATTTCCTATATGCCCTGCGTCCACATCCTGCAATGCCTTCTGCAGTGCCTTTAAATGTGTTTCCGGTATGAATATCTCCAATTTACAACAGGTAAATGACTCCATAACATCCCGCCTTTCTCTGCCCTGAATTCCATTTTGCACTCGCTGGACGGACATCTCATGAGCGGCTTGGACTCAGGGCGTTTGTATATTAGTATACAGGAAATGGGCTGGGGTTACAAGGTTCTTGGTTTTCCCGCCATTGGAATCCCTTTACCCTGTCATGGTTTTTCCAACAAAACCGCAATCGTATCCCCTGTCCCATCATAAGTCCTTCCCGCGACATCCCCATATACACCGCTGACGCGAAATCCGCACTGAATTGCTTCTCTCTCCAATATTTCCTTGGTAAAGTATTGATTCCACAGATAATAGACCGCTGTGTCCTGTTCTGAGATCACTGCAACCTGTTCTAATGTGACGTCCTCTGTAAATTTACTGAACCTGTTTAATACCACATATCCCTGTTCCCGCCAAAATCCTCCGTCCGGATTCAGTTCCCAGGTATCCCCTTCCCGGAATGCCTCATACTTCTCCATGGAAAAAACATCCAAAAGCACCTTTCCGCCCGGTTTGATATCCAGTCCGCTCCTCTTTGCAGAATTCCTTGCATAATCAATGGAACTTTCTGAAAAGTCTACACCAGTCACCTGAAATCCCGCTTTGGCAAACCGTTCCGTGTACAGGCCCGGACCGCATCCAAGGTCTAAAAGTGCGCAGTAGTCCGCAGGCGGTACGGATGACTGATTCAATTGATTTTATCCGGGGATACTTCCCTGTAATCTCTCGGCGTACTTCCTTCCCTTCTGCGCTCTCCGCAGCTCCTTCACCAGCTCTTCTTTTTTCTCGATCCGTTTTTCTCTTTTCTGCTTATTCTCCTGATAGATCAACAGATCTATGATTTTTCCTCCGTTCATCCGATATGCCCTCAGCCTGGACATCTGATCCGCTCCTTTCCGGCTCCAGCCCATCGGACGGCTGCTCATCCGGCTTGACAGGACATGGCTCACCTGACCCTCTGCATGGCAGCCCCACACGGCACCTGCCTCTTCTGCATGGATTATTATCC
>NZ_AUJR01000063.1 GCF_000424325.1 [Clostridium] clostridioforme AGR2157 | reverse complement strand
ATCGGTAATTTCAATCCTGCGGCCACGGCCTTTACTGTCTTCCATGGCAGCTTTCACGCCTGATTCCATATATTTTTTCAGGCAGAGCTTTACCGTCGGTCTCGAAATATCGAGTTTGTCAGCAATGGCTTCATCTGCCATGCCATCTGATTTTAATAAGAGGATTTTGGCTCTCCTGTGGACTCTGGCTTCAACAGTCCCCTTCTGTAGAATGGACTTTAAATATGACTTATCATCATTGGAAAGAAAAATAGGCGTAGCACTCTTTGGCATCATTTTACCTCCTGAAATGGTCTATAAGTATTATACCATTTCAGGATAATAATGTAAACTTATTAAAATCGAGTTATACTAGTGTAGATGAAGAAACTGATGAGAGAAGAGATAATAGAAATAGATTTTATGAGCACAGAGGATTTGAATTAAAGTTTAGCGATGAAACCCAAAAAGAGAGGATATTCAAAAAAATGGGAAATTTAAATCAGGTGGGATGTTAAATGATAAAGACTATAAAGGGTGACATTACGAAAATTACAGATGTACAGGCTATTGTAAATGCAGCGAATTCCAGTCTTTTAGGAGGCGGTGGTGTTGATGGTGCAATACATAGAGCTGCCGGTAAGGAACTGCTTTTTGAATGCAGGTTGCTTGGTGGTTGTAAAACCGGACAAGCAAAAATAACAAAAGGATATAATCTTCACTGTGATTATGTGATACATACAGTAGGGCCGGTATGGAATGGTGGCGGTAAAAATGAAGCAGAGTTTTTGGGACAGTGTTATTACAATTCCATGAAAGTGGCTCTGGAAAATGGAATTCGGAGAATAGCTTTTCCGTCCATTTCTACAGGCATTTATTGTTTCCCGGTTGAGCAGGCAGCGAAAATAGCTGTTAGGACAGTGAACAGCTTCTTGAATGAAAACGAGCAAGCTTTTGAGTTGGTGGAATGGGTGCTGTTTGATGATTACACGAAACAAGTTTATGATGAGGCAGTTGAGAAATTGCGTCAAGGAATATGATGATAAGAGCAGAAAGATGTAATTTTACAAATGGGGTTATGTGGAGGTATAAGGTAATATGGGAATAAAAATAGAGGATTTTTTAAGAAATACAAATTTGCCTAAAAGATATTTTGATGTGAATTTTGACATTTCTGAAAAATATAAGGAAGAAGCATCGAGCTATTTAAAACTATTAAGGTTAATTGATGGCAGTGAATTTGAAGCAGAAAAACAGAACAAAATAAACGAAACGATGACAGGCGTAATAAAAGCGGTAGAGGAAAACTTTAAGGTTGTTTCTGGTATTTTTGAACATTATGAAAATGCTAATCCTAAAGCCGCACAGGAAGAATTAGATATATTGATGCAAAATCTGGAGAAAGATTTGTTTATAGCATCTATTGATAACTGGGTTTTGATTAAAAATTATGGTTGGACTCAGCTACGCATTACACCAAATCAGCAGTTTTACAGAGTAAGAGGTGTTGAAGAGGAAACTCCTTATATTCAGAATAATCCGAATGAATTGTTTCATATTCCTTTGAGCAAAAAGGCTTTTTCTAATAATGAAAGATTCAGTATAGCAGGATTCCCGAGCTTGTATTTGTCATCAATGCTTCCGCTTGCTTGGCAGGAGTGTGGATATCCGGCAAAATATTATTATTCAGAATTCCAATATGAAAAATTATGTGGAGCAACTACCAGAAACATAGATAAGGAATTTAAGTTTTTGGCCTTGTATGCACCGGAAGAAATTTATTTGTGGGGTGTTTCTATTAAACATAACAATTTTGATACATGGTTAAAGGTAGCTTCTATGTATGTAAAGCAATATCCGTTAGTATTGGCTTGTGGGTTTGTAAATCATAGTGGTCGGGTATCTTATAAACAAGAGTATATTATTCCTCAGATGTTGATGCAATGGGTTCAGAGAAATCGAGATAAGGTACAAGGAATATCGTATTTTACTTGCTCTGATATAAGTATGTATACAAGTAAATGGTGTGCTTATAATGTGGTGATACCGGCACAAAAACCGTATGATGAAAATATGTATAGCGTCAAATTGAAAGAAGACTTTTGCTGGAGTAAACCGCAGTATTTTCAAGTACCCTTGGTAGATGGAGTAGCAAACAAAGCGGATAGAGAGACGCTATATGCATTTATTGGGAAAATACAGGAGACCATGAGAAATGTATATATGCCGATGCCATACAGGAACTATTTAATTGATGTCCTTGAAGTGTGTGTGTGCGTATATAATATGTTACTCAGAGGCAAAACTACTGATATGCAACTCCTGATACATACGATTAATTTAATAAATCAGTACTACAGAAAAATTGCAAAACATACTGCAGAAGAAATAATTCAGAGCATAAATAAAGAACAATTATTAGAATTTGAATTATTAGACTATGATCAGGCAAGTAAGCAATTTAAAGATATTGTGAACGAGTTTACAAAAGAGGATAGATCCGGTAAAAATATATATGGCATTATAAATAAATACAGAGACACGATTTTGAATGATTTTGGATGTAATCCAAGTGTTATAATATGGCATTCCGAAAATGATGATATCCAGACAGCAGTATCATGGATGCATGAAAATCATATTATACATGGGACTAGATTATTGAAACCGGATGATTCAACCATAAGAGATTTGAAGAGTATGTGCGAAAATACAGGAGTATCGATTGATGATTTGTGGGGATGTCATGCTGAAAATGATGAATGGATGAAGCAACATATTCAGGATGTTAAAACTCCTATATTTGTAAGAGCAAATAATGTGAGTATCTATTCGCCGGTCGGTTCAAAATTGTATGACTATTTACAAATAGGATTTGATATAGATCTATTAAGTATGAATCTGCTTTAACCAAAAGGATAAAATAGTGCGGGAAGTAAAGGGGTACAAATGAGGAATTTAAAGATGCGACATTGATATAGAAAATGAAAGACAGTAGTAATGAATGTATGGTTTCGTACAAAGTATTAAAGTTATTGAAGGAAGAAGGTGATTCAGTGTATTTATGGCAATATGATAAAGAGTCTTTTTTTCGGAAAAATCAGGTGGAAAGGAAAGCGAAATTTAAAAAAATCGGAGAAGATGTATTTTCTTTTTTTCAAGATAAAGCTATTGCTGAAGGATTTGAGGATAGAGAAGGGCAATGGGAAATGTCTTGCGAAATTGTAGACGGAATCAGGGACAAAAAGCATGTTCTTGTAGAAGCAGGAGTTGGTATTGGAAAATCTTTTGCATATATAGTTCCAGTTCTTTATTATAATAAAGTATACGGAAAACCTGTAGTGATTGCAACTTCAACAATCGCTTTACAAGAACAGTTAATTCATGATATTGATAAAATTATGGATATGTTGAATTATGATGTTGAGGTTCTTATAGCGAAAGGGCAAAATCATTTTTTGTGTAAAAAAAGGTTTGATGAATATTTTACTCCAAAATTTATCCAGGAGAAAGAAGAACATCAGATAATATATGAGGCAGTATCCAGATTCGGATATGAAAAAGCCGACTGGAGTATACCCATTCCGGATGGAATATGGAACAGAGTGAATGTGAAAGAATATAATCCTCAATTTTGTAAGGATAAATGTAGCTATTGTAGCTCTTGTCATTATCATAATTTGCGTCGGAAAATGATATATACCGACGGAATTATTGTATGTAATCAAGATTTGCTTACTGTAAACATGAATAAAAAAGCAAATTATAGGAAGCAACTCATGAGTGAGGATGTGGGGATAATCGTAATAGACGAGGTACATAATCTTGAAAGTAAGGTGCGTTCATCGGTTACATCTTGCATTTCACTCAATCAGTTAAAAGATTCCATGTACGAGGCTGGAAAAGCAGTTAATTCTTTTGATATATCTTTTACGAAAAAGATGGAACAAGCTGATGCGTTAATTGATGATGTTTTTAAGTCATTATTAAAGCAAATGGATGAGCAGGATCGAAAAGCAGCTCAAATGGGACAGGATATTGATCGATACTATGTTAGAAATATTGATACGAATTTTGTAAGGTTAAAAAAACTTCTCGATGAGATTCAATTTGAAGCAGCTATGTCATTTGGCGATTTTATAGGTGACCGTAATAGAAAAAATTTTGATGAGGAAATAGAAATGCTGGAAGACAACGTTGCCTTTTTAGCATCAGCAATAAAGAGAAATAACAGTGAGGATATTTTCTGGCTTGAACGGGATAATGGCAGTCGTGGAATAATGGGTGTTCGCTTGTATAAGTGTCCTAAAGAGGTTGACAAGATTACAAGAAATATTATGTTTAGTGATTCTGATCTACCGGTTATTTTAACGTCTGCAACTATTACCAGTGGCAAGAATGAAGATTATATAAAGAGTTATGCATATTTTATCAATAATACAGGACTGCCGATAGATAATAGTCTTATATGTGAACCAAAGATATCGCCATTTAATTATGACGAACATGCTATGATCTATTATACAGAACATTTACCACATCCAACAAAAGAGAGGGGTAAATTTATTGAAGAAGGAGTAAAAGAAATTACAAAGTTGCTCCAAATTAGTAATGGAAAAGCACTGATTCTTTTTACTGCAAAAACGGATATGTATGAAGTATATAATAAGTTGAAGCAAGAGAATCTGCCATTTGAAATAATTATGCAAAAGGGTAATTCGAAGCAGTCTGAAACGTTAGAAAAGTTCAGAAATGATACAAATTCAGTCTTATTAGGTACGGGGAGTTATTGGGAAGGTATTAACATTGAAGGAGTGTCTTTGTCTCATGTAATTATTTTCAAATTACCATTTCCAGTAAGGGAGCCTATCATTGATTATAAGTATGAACAAAGCAAAGGTGATGGTCTAATGAAAGTATCAGTTCCTGAAATGGTAATAAAGTTAAAACAGGGAATTGGACGATTGATAAGAAGTGAACAGGATAGAGGAATTGTGTCAATTGTAGATTCCAGAGTTGGAGATCAGTCTAAAGCACCCTACCGCAAGATTATATGGGAGTCACTTCCAATAAAAAATAGGACAAGCAGTATTGAAGAAATCACTAAGTTTTATAATGAAGTGGTGGAGGTCAACTTATAAAAAAATTTCAGGAAAAGTTATAGGTAAGGATGTAAAGGCAGGAATGGTATAATATAAAAGACTATATAGAAATAGAGATTGATATATATGATGAATGAGAAGGTGGGTGCAAGGTAGATGATAGATACATTGATAGGGGCAGAATTTGAAGGTAATTATAAAAGATGGATATCTGAAGTAAGTAATCGTTTTAGAGCCAGTCAGATAAAGGCCTCTATAAAAGTAAATGATGAGATGCTTCGTTTTTATTGGCTTCTTGGACGAGATATTGAGATGATGAAAAAGAATGTATCTTGGGGCAGCCATGTTTATCAAAAAATAAGTAAAGATTTAGTAGAAGAATTGCCGGAAATCAAGTCATTTTCGCCAAGAAATTTACAGTATATGAATCAGTTTTATAGGCTGTATTCGAATGTAGAAATTACGCACCAACTTGATGCACAAATTTTTAAAAATGAAATTACGCCCCAAGTTGGTGCACAAATAGAGAAGAATATAATTTTTATGATTCCGTGGGGGCATCATAAGGTTATTATGGATAAATGTAGGGATGACCAGCAGAAGGCATTGTTTTTTGTACAAAAGACATTAGAAAACAATTGGTCAAGGGCTGTATTGCTAAATTTTCTTGATACGAAACTTTTTGACAGGCAAGGAAAAGCAGTTACTAATTTTGAACTTACACTTCCATCGATACGAAGTGATTTAGCACAGGAGCTTACGAAAGACCCATACAATTTTGATTTTATTACATTGACTCAGAATTATAATGAAAAAGAACTGAAAGATGCTTTGATGGATAATCTTACAGCATTTTTGCTAGAGCTTGGGAGTGGTTTTGCATTTGTTGGACGTGAATATAGAATAGAAATTGGCGATACAGAAAATTTTATTGATATGTTGTTTTATAATATAAAATTGCACTGTTATGTAGTTGTTGAAGTAAAAGTTACGGCATTTGAACCATCTTTTACAGGACAACTTGGAACATATGTGGTTGCAGTTAATCACATATTAAAAACTGATATGGATGCACCAACATTAGGATTATTGGTTTGTAAATCTAAAGACAATATTCAGGCGAAATACGCAATAGAGTCTAGCAGTCAACCATTGGGTATATCAGAATACGAACTTTCTAATCTGATACCAGAGGATTTTAAAGGCACACTACCAACTATTGAAGAAATTGAAGCTGAGTTAAATGAACAGAAAAGTGAGTAATATAAAATATAATACTTCGTTTGGGGTATAAAGAATAGAATCAAAAAGGGAGAATTTGTAATGCACATAAAGCGATTTGATATTCAGAACTTTAGAAAGTTGAAATGCTGTAAGATTGAATTGAGTGATAAAACTACAGTTTTTGTTGGTGCAAATAATAGTGGAAAAACTTCAGCAATGGATGCTTTGGCAAAATTTTTATCTGCTAGAAAGTTTGTTTTTAATGATATTACACTATCTAATAGAAAAAAATTAGATGATATTGGGAAAGTATGGATAAATGGTGGGAATTTTGATTTTGAAGGATGTATGCAGGAGATGGAACAGATAATGCCAGCGCTGGATGTATGGATTGATGTTAAGGATAATGAACTGCATTATGTATCTAATATAATACCCACATTGGATTGGAACGGTGGTGTTTTAGGGGTTAGATTTATTTATTTGCCAAAGAATGTAGAAAAATTATGTGTTTCATATAAAGAAGCATTTGAGACAGCAGTGAAGACTTGCGCTAGTTCAAAAAAAGTAAAACTGGCTCTGTGGCCTCAAAATCTATGTGAGTATTTAGGAAAAGGAGATTTATTTAATACGTTATTTGAGGTAAAAGCGTATGTTCTCGATCCAAGTAAGATGAATGATGATGATTTGCAACCTACAGATTACTTGATGGAGTGTACAACATCAAATCCGTTGCTGGGATTGATAAAAATAGATATTATAGGCGCACAAAGAGGGTTTTCTGATACTGGAGACGAGAGTGCAGGAGAAGCCAATTATCATACACAGAATCTATCGAGTCAATTAAAAAGCTATTATGATAAACATTTGGATCCGGAAAATGAACCATCGCCAGAGGATCTGAAAACACTTCAAGCGATGGAAAAAGCAAAAAAGGTCTTTAATGATACTCTGGCTGATAAATTTCATAATGCAATATTAGAATTAGAAGATTTGGGCTATCCGGGAGTTAATGATCCAAGGATAACAATTGAATCAAAGGTAAGTGTATCAAATAGTTTAAATCATGAAGCAGCTGTTCAGTATGCACTTAATTCAAAAGAAAAATTGAGACTTCCAGAAAAGTATAATGGTTTGGGGTATCAAAATTTGATTTCTATGGTATTTCTTTTAATGCGTTTTAGAGATGATTGGATGAGAACAGGGAAGGCGAACAAAGAATTACTGGAAGAAAGGATTGAACCATT
Source organism: [Clostridium] clostridioforme AGR2157 (assembly GCF_000424325.1). Taxonomy (GTDB): domain Bacteria; phylum Bacillota; class Clostridia; order Lachnospirales; family Lachnospiraceae; genus Enterocloster; species Enterocloster clostridioformis_A. The sequence continues at coordinate 16,043 of NZ_AUJR01000063.1, read as the reverse complement.
ACACATTGTTTTGTTGGAAGAACCAGAAGCTCATTTACATGTTCAAGTCCAACAGGTATTCATTAAGAAGGCATATGATGTTCTTACTAATAGTCAGTTTTTGAAGGCACATGGTAATTTTCAAACACAGCTTGTTATCAGTTCACATTCAAGCCATATAGCAAGAGAGGTAGATTTTAAAGATTTAAGATATTTTAAAAGGTTGCCAGCCACAAAAGACTGTATTGTTCCGGTAAGTAAGGTTATTAATTTGTCAGGTGTATTCGGAGAAGATAATGAGACAACACGGTTTATTACTCGTTACTTAAGAACAACTCATTGTGATTTGTTTTTTGCAGATGCTGCAATTTTAGTAGAAGGTTCTGCAGAATATATGTTGCTACCCCATTTTATACGAAATAAATATCAAGAATTGAATCAAAGATATATTACGTTGCTGGAGATAAATGGAAGACATTCGCAGCGATTAAAACCATTGATTGAGAAAATGTGTTTACCGACATTAATAATAACTGATATTGATTCGGGGGAACCCACCGGACATCATAAACACACGCTTCCACAAAGAGATAAAGGAATTATAAGCACAAATTATGCAATTACTCAATGGGTGCTTAAAGAGAAGTCATTGGATAAATTGTTGGATATCTCAGAGAAGAAAAAAGAAAAGAGTTTTACAACTCCATATTCATTCAAAATGAGAATTGCATATCAAATACCAATTGATTTGAAATATAATGGTAAAATATGCGAAGCATTACCAAGCACATTTGAAGACAGTTTAGTTTACTCTAATTTTAATTTATTTTCCACAACAACAGGAGAAGGTTTGATGGAAGCTATTTATGGTATCTGTAATGAAGGACTTGATTTTGAAAGTTTCCATGAGAAAATTTATAATTTATTTCGTGGCGAGAATGTGCCAAAAGCTGGTTTTGCACTAGATTTAATTTATTCCGTGGATCCTCAAACTTTACAGGTTCCAAATTACATTAACGAGGGATTACTTTGGTTACAAGATTTGTTAGACAAGCATAATTAGGGGGGAGATAAATGGCCGGCAAAGAATTGGTGTCTATGGACGACAATCATTTAGATGATCATGTGGACGAGGAGATACGATCATGTTTGGACTGGAAATGCCCAAAGAGTTTTTTTACATATGCAGGAGCTGGTTCCGGGAAGACATATAGTCTTGTAAAGACATTAAATTTTATTCAAGAGCAATTTGGAATTGAATTGAATATTTATTCTAAACAGATTGCGGTTATTACTTATACAAATGCTGCTTGTAATGAAATATTAAATCGTGTTGAGTATAGCCCCATCTTTTTTGTTTCTACAATTCATAGCTTTTTATGGGAACTTATTTGTCCATATCAGAAAGATATCCGGATTTGGATAAAGAATAATATTCAGAAAAAGCTTGAAGAGACAGAAATTGAGGAAGCTAAAGGGAGAAAGGGTACTAAGGCATCTCAAACAAGGTTAAGTAAAATTGAAAGTTATAAAAAGAGATTAGAGAAAATAGATTCAGTGCGTAAATTTTCATATAATCCTAATGGAGAAAATAGTGGATATGATTCATTGGACCATGCAGATGTTATTAAAATGGGGTCAGAATTTATTAAATGTAAAGCTACTATGCAACAGATATTAATAAGCAAATTTCCCATTTTACTAATCGACGAAAGTCAAGATACGAAAAAAGAATTGGTTGATGCTTTACTTGATGTTTATGCAAAAAACAAAGATAAAATTATTATAGGAATGTTTGGTGACACGATGCAGAAAATATATCTGGATGGTAAAGAAAATTTAGAGGATAGCATTCCGGATAGTTGGATTAAGCCGGTAAAGGTAATGAACCATAGAAGTGCTAGAAGAATAGTTCAATTAGCCAATTCTATCAGAAGATGTGTGGATGATAAGGAGCAACGGGAACGAACAGATGCAAAAAAAGGCATAGTACATCTTTTCATAGCAGACTCGTTGGGAGACAAGCAGAAAGTAGAATTAGAGGTTGCTAAAAGGATGTCACAGTTATCATTAGATGTGGAATGGAAAAATGAGAATGCGTATCAGAGTCTAATTCTTGAACATTATATGGCAGCGAGGCGGCTGAATTTTTTAAATTTGTTTTTACCATTATATAAAAATAAGAGAATAGCACAAAGTGTTTTAGATGGAAGCTTGCCAGAGGCAAAAATATTTTCACAAATAATATTTCCGTTGGTTGATGCCAATAGTGAAGGAAATAAATTTGAAGTTGCGAAAATTATTAAACGATATTCACCGTTGCTTAGTAGAGATAATTTGCAAAGAGAGAGCGCAAATCAAAGACAATGCCTACAAACTGCTAATGAAGCAAAGGAATCACTATGTAGGTTGTTTGAAGGTGAAAAAATGCCAACTTGCATAGATGTATTTAAAGAAATAGACCGGACTGGAATATTTAATCTTTCGGAACGAATGGAACATATAGTGTTAGATTGCGAGCAGGAGCAAGATTCTACAGTAGAAGCTTTAAAACAAGCATTATCTACATCTGTGAGTGAAATGAAGAACTACTGTTTATATGCAGAAGGGAAATCATCATTTTCAACACATCAAGGTGTTAAAGGATTGGAGTATCCTCGAGTCATGGTTATTATGGATGATGCTGAGGCAGAGGGTAACCTATTTAGTTATGAAAAATTGTTTGGTGCAAAAGAAATGAGTGATACGGATTTTGATAATGAGAAACAGGGAAAAGATAATAGTATTTCACGAACTCGGAGACTGTTTTATGTTGCATGTACGCGAGCAAAAGATAGCCTGGCATTGGTGGCGTATACGAAGGATAAAGAATTAGTAAAACAAACAGTCCTTTCTAATAAATGGTTTGATGAATCAGAAGTAGAATTTGTATAATGTTATCTTCCAAAAAATTATTAGAATAATGGGTCCGTTGAGAAATAGGTAGTCCTTTTATTGTTAGCAACACGTTATCTTAAAACGATAGTAGTGTGTTGGAAAGGCAAAGAAGAACTGGAATAATTGTGTCACAGTCTGTTGCGTAATTAAAGTTTGGATGAGGTATGTATGAAAAACATGGTTTCCGCCAAGACCAAACTGCGCCTTTCAGGAATCCGAATCACACCCTCAACACATACGGAAAGTATTGTCCTGTTGCAAAAGAGACCAGCTATGAAAAGTCAAGTATAAATTAGGCGAAAATTCATTTTTCTAATCGATGGTAAAGAAGGGTAACTCTAATAAAGCTCCCTAACGGTGCTTTTTCAAAATCTATCGATATTGGTATGCAGACCTCTTATTCGAGGTTAAATTCCACTTCGTCAGTGAGCATCTTCCATATGACCCTGACAAGTTTGCCGGCACAGTGCCCAAGGGCATTATAGTGAGTCCGGCCTTCGGCTCTCTTGGCATCGTAGTAAGCTTTGAAAGTCGCATTGTTCTTTACGACATTATGTGCTGCATTTACGAGAGCGTAACGAAGAACACGCGAGCCTCGTTTGGACATCCGGGTCTTCTTGGCCTGGAAGTTACCAGACTGATAAACAGACGGATCCAATCCGGCAAATGCAAGCAATTTGCCCGGTGTAGGGAAGCGATGGATATCGCCAATCTCACCAAGTATCATCCCGCCATTGGTAGTCCCAATGCCCGGGATGGTCATGATCACAGAGTGGAGGCAGGTGACAAGGTTTGCCATTCCAAGCTCTGTATGGAATAACTGGCTATCCAATAACTCAATCTGTTCAATGGTCTGAGTTATTTGAATAGATAAGGAACTGTCATGGATACCGACAGACTTCTGTGCGAGAATTCTTAATCCTCTGGCCGTATCTTTACCAAAATGACCGTGGGAAGCCGTTTGGAGAAGATGAGTGAGATGAGTCATATGCATAGAAGCAATATCATTCGGTGTCGGCGCTTCTTTAAGGAGCGTATAGACAGAATTCTGATGCACACCGGACTTAAAGAAGTGCTGTAGTTCCGGGAAGACCTGATCCATGTAGGAAGTCAGCTGTATTTTTAAACGGGTGCGCTGCTTCACGGTTTTCTGTCGGAATCTGCCGAGTTCCTTGAGTTCGATGTAATCCAGATCCTTTAAGGAGATGAACCTTAAAGGATCCTGCAACATAAGGGTTTTAGCAATAACAAATGTGTCGACTTTGTCGGTCTTCGTCTTGCGTACATTATTTTTACGCATAGCCGAAGTCGATAAGGGATTGAGAACACACACTTTAAAATCCTTGCTTATCAAAAAACGGACAAGGTTGTCACCGTAGTGTGCCGTTGATTCAAGACCAATGATGATGCTGTCCTGGTCAAGTGGTGCCAGTTTAGAAAGCAGCAGATAGAAGCCATCATAGTCATTTGAGAATTTGAACGGCTCGATGAGTATCCCGCCCTCCGAAGAAATGGCAGCGGCGAAATGGTTGAGTTTGGCAATATCAATGCCTACGTAAATCATGAGGTTGTACCTCCCTTTCATAAAGTCTGATACCGTGATATCCACCAACGATTATCATCGTAGACTTGATTGAAATAAGTACTCAGAGTGAAACACTCCGGCAACATCCAGCTATAAACAATTCAGATAAAAGTAGCGGCAATACACTCCTGTTGAGTAGTCAAGCTACAGGATAAAATCAAAAGTCCACAGTATCTGAATGTATTAAACCACAGTTCAAGAAAAATGAAAGGAATATGTTGTTTTTGCTTCTATAAACATCATACAAGTGTTAAATGATGATTAGGTGAGATTGGATAGTTGCCGTGTGGTGAGGCGTGAAGGCTTTTGGCTTTCGCGCCTTTTCCTTATTGATGAAACGAGGTGATGTGTTTTGAAAAATATATATTATATGCCTGTGAAAAAAGAGAATATGGAACCGCTGCGTGTGGCGGCATATTGCCGCGTCAGCACTAAGAAAGAGACGCAGTTAGCCAGTTTGGCTCATCAAATTGTGGCATATACAGAACAGATATCAGATCATCCGGGTTGGGTATTTTCAGGAGTATTCTGGGATTGCGGAAGATGTGGATTAAGGAAAAAAGGCCGTAACGGATTGAAACATATGTTAGAAAGCGCTGCAGAGGGGAAATTCGATTACATAATCACTAAATCAGCAAAACGAGTATCCAGGAATACGGTAGAGCTATTGCAGATTATGAGATATTTGAAAGAAAGGGGTATTCAAATGTATTTTGAAATTGAAAATGTGAATTCGTTTAATCCGGATGCAGAAGCGGCAATAACCTTATCAGGAGCAATGGGACAAGAAGAAAGCAGAAATTTGAGTGAGAATATTCAGTGGGGGATTCAAAGAAAATTTGAGGAAGGATTATTTAGCAGCTATAAACATTTTATGGGGTATCGGTGTGTGGAAGGGGAATTGGTAATCGTTCCGGAGCAGGCCGAAATAGTACGGTTGATTTTTGAGTTATATTTAAAGGGTTACACGTTTTCACAGATAAAAAAACACTTGGAGGAAAGTGGTGTAAAAACGGTAACAGGCAAAACGGTATGGAGTGCAAATGTAATCCAGCAGATGCTAAAGAATGAGAAATATAAGGGAGACATGATGCTTCAGAAAACATTTACGGAGGATTATCTGAATGGTATACGAAAGAAAAATATTGGACAGCGTACCAGATATTATGTGAAAGGAAGTCATCCGGCTATTATTTCTCCGGAGATATTTGATAAGGTGCAGGAGGAAATGCTTAATAGAGCCAGGCTGATTAGAACAGCTAACGGCAATCAGATTAGCAGTGGTAACCGATATAGCAGCAAATACTTGCTTAGTAATTTATTGGTATGTGGGTATTGTGGCGGAGGATTCAGGCGTAGAACGGAGCGTGGGAAGATTGTGTGGAGATGTGGGACAAGGATGGAAAAAGGAAAGGCAGAGTGTGAAAATTCACCTACCTTGAACAATCAAGATGTAAGAGAGATGTTGGGAAAAGTTGTATGTAATGGGAAATATGATGAAAATGTCGTAAAGGATAGAGTGAAGAGAATAGATGTTTATGAGAAGCGGTTGATAATTTGTTATGCTGAAAAAGAGGGATATCAGATATGTGAGTTTGAATAATAGGTAAATGAGGATGTTATGTTGCAGAGGGGAAAATAAACGGAAATGAAGGAATCTTTCAGATGGTAATGGTGAGGGGAGTATGGTAAAATATAGTGAAATGGATATGGAAACTTAAGGAGTAGTATAATCATCGAATTTTTTTCGGAGATCTTTTGGCGGGGGAAGAGAAAGTGGAAAAATCTAATATATTGATGTACACAACAGAGGATGGAGTTACCAAAGTTGAAGTTACGTTTGATAACGATACTGTTTGGTTATCGTTAGATCAGATAGCAGATCTATTTCAAAGAAATAAATCCACGATATCCAGACATATAAAAAATATTTTTTTAGAAGGCGAGTTAAGCCGAAATTCAGTTGTTGCAAATTTTGCAACAACTGGTTCCGACGGAAAAAGATATCATGTGGATTTTTATAATCTTGACGTTATTATCTCTGTTGGCTATCGCGTGAAATCTTTGCGAGGAACACAATTCAGGATTTGGGCTACAAATATCCTGAAAGAATATATGATTAAAGGATTTGCGCTGGATGATGAACGATTAAAGAATCTTGGTGGAGGAAATTATTTTGATGAGTTGCTGGCGCGTATCCGGGATATAAGGTCTTCAGAAAAAGTGTTTTGGAGAAAAGTGCTGGAAATCTATGCGACCAGTATTGACTACAATCCGAAAGCGGAGAGTTCCGTACAGTTTTTTAAACAGGTTCAAAACAAGATGCATTGGGCAGCACATAAGCATACAGCGGCGGAGGTGATTTACCAAAGGGCAGATGCAGATAAAGATAATATGGGACTGACTACATGGAGTGGCAAACGTATAAAACTCTCGGATGTAGAAGTGGCGAAAAATTATCTTGATGAAAAAGAGTTGGATGCACTCAATAAAATTGTAACGGCATATTTGGATATTGCAGAGGTACATGCTTTAAATCAGGAGCCAATGTATATGAAAGACTGGCTGGAGACGATTGATGATTATCTCAGGATGACCAGACGTGATATATTAACAACAAAGGGGAAAGTAACACATCAGCAGGCCTTGGAGAAAGCGCATTTGGAGTATGAGAAATATAAAAGAAATCAGGAATATATATTGTCTCCTGTGGAATGTCATTTTTTAGAAAGTATAGGGGAATTAGATAAGTTGGACGAAAAAAACAATTAAGTAGGTAATAATGATGAGGAATTGTGGTTTGAAAAGGAAAGAGGTGAACTAAGGTATAAAATATAGTCTTTTGTTGATTCTATATATTTTATTCTTACAATAGGGAGGGGATTAATACGAAAGAAGAACACTCTTATAAACAGTTTAAAAAGGAATTTGTACGTCATTCTGCTATTTTACACGGAATAGAATTGCTGACAGTAAAGAGAGAAGACGCATGTTGCGTAAAACGTAATTATGTTCGTTCTATTTATGATTATTTTTCTTTATCTGAAGATGAAAGTAAAAATAGAACTGAGGCACTAAAAATAGAACCATTTTATATTACTAATTGGGAAAAATTACATGATACATATGTAGGAGTTAAAAGGCCAGAGGATTTAACTGTTTGTTATTTATGTGGTCCAGAACCGGATAATGATTTTAAAGAGTTTATGAACTTAGGTGTTCTTCCTCATAATATATGGGGATTTGAGGTAAATAGTCAAAATTATAATAAGGCTATCTCATTTTATAATCAGGGGACTTACCCACAACCCCGAATATTGAAACAGAACGTTGAAACTTTTTTTCAACAAACACCTAAAAAATTTGATATAATTTATATCGATGCATGTGGGAGTATACCATCTGTACAACATGCATTAAGAACTATTACAACAATTTGTCAATATCATCGTTTGAATTCGCCTGGTATAATTATATCAAATTTTGCGGAGCCAGATAATAGCAAGGAATCAATTGAAGAATATTATGACTTAATTACATTATATTTATTTTTTAAAACCTTTCCACTTTTAGAAAGTTCTTGTTTAGAGACCAGGGATAGATGTGATGAATATTTAAGTTTATATGATAATGTTATACAAAACTTTGCGTTTTATTATGGAGAATTTATATCAGCTGTTTTAAGAGATATTCCATCAATTTTGGTTCCATTGCAAAGATTTGCAAGAAATCCTTTTATAAACCAATTATTCGATATTTCTGAATTTGATAAGGTAGTTATTTCAGAGTTAACGGTTAACCACTCACTGGCAAAATTCTTTTTTGCTATGGATAATCTTAACAGGAAAGGTGCGCTAAATGATAAAGAAAAATGCTTTTTAAACGAGCTAGGAAGTTACAACGATCTTATAAAAGGACTAAAGATTATCACGCTTTTGAAGCAACATAATATAAAACTTAAAGATGATGTCAAGTTAATTGAAAATTTTTTTGAAAGTTCAGAAAAAATATATCAATTTTTGGATAAACCTCACAGTAATATTTTTTTTGATGTGATTATTAATCAACTTGCTTATCCGTTACACTATAATACGGAGCAAAATATAAGATACAAATATATGGCGAAATCTACGTCTATGTACATGGATATAACTATATATGACGAATGTAGATATATATATGAATGGCTTCCTGCTTTGCATCAAATTGTATCTGCATTTGAAAATTCATCATGGCAATATGTGTTTAGATTTGCGCTTGATGGGTTGGTCAAATCAAGAAAGAGATATAATAATGAATTTTTTTTTCAAGGATCTGTTGTTCCAAGTAGTGTTGATGAATTTAAAGATAAAGAAATAAGAGACAGAGTTAACATAAATTAGTTTAAACTGAAAGGATGTAAAATATGTCTAATATGCAGTTGGATTATACAGATATTACAGATATCTTCAAAGAAAAATTAAAAATAGAGAATATTGTTAAAAAAATTTCGTCTATTTTTTTGAATCCAAGATATGCAAATAAAATAGATTATAAGCCATACTTTCAAAGAAACTATGTTTGGGACGAAGAAAAGGCAACATATTTTATTGAAAGTATCCTATTGGGAACAGAGGTACCTCCATTGGTATTATTTCAGACAAGGGATAAAAATGAAGTTATCGATGGTAGACAACGTTATGAAACAATTGAAAGATTTTTAAATGATAAACTTGTATTGAAGGAGAAAGGATTACATAGTTTAAAGTTACTGTCTGGAAAAAAATATAGCCAGTTAGATGAATCTACAAGAGAACTTTTTGAAGAAACTAGAGTAAGGATACTGCAGTTTAATGTTGTAGATGAGCCAAAATTAGATGACGATAAAGAAGATAAGATAAAAAAAGAAATTTTTCGGAGATATAATTCTGGTATAACACCACTGCAAAAATATGATATGGATCGTGCAGCATATATTAATGATTCTTTATCCAAGGCTATCTACAATAAAATTTTTTTGGATGAAAAGCTATTTGATTTTTTGTGTGAAATAATTTTACCTAAGAGCAAAAGTAAATCAAATAAAAGAGATAAAGTTAATATATTAACCTCACTTATTAGAAACTTAATAACACTTCCTTATATTCCAATTTACAGTTACGCTAAAGGTAGTTCAAAATCTGATATAATTTGTCAGTATTATTATGCAAATATTGCAAAAAAAGATGTTAAAGATGAACTGAAGAAATTTCAAACCGTTATAAAATATTTAAAGAAGTTCTATCGACGTAGTAAAGTTCGAAATAAATATCTAAGTAATAGTAAACTGTTTTATGAGGTTCTTTACTGGGGAACATCTATTGTACTTAGAAATAAAAATGAAATTAAAGATGAAGATATAGAAAAGGTGTATGATCTGCTTGATAATGCTAGTCAATGTGATGAAATATGGCAAAGGATTATAAACAATTCACAAAAAAATATAGAACTTATTTTTGAGCCCAATGGGAGCCATTATTACTCTGCGATAAACAATAGATATAATTTAGTTGCAAATATTTTTCAAATAGTATTTAATATTGATTTTCAAAAACATTTAAAGGACTCAGAATCCTTTAAGAATATTATGAATCAAGGTGAGATTGATGAAATTAAACACTATAAAATTAATAAACCATTACCTGAAACATTAACCATTGAGGATATTATTTCTGATATGAAAAAATCTAGATTTTTAATAAGGCCAGATTACCAGAGATCAGAAGTGAAAAATTTACAGAAAGCGTCTTATTTGATGGAGAGCATTCTACTAGGAATTAATATACCACCGTTATTTGTATATAAACGTGCAGATAAGGTTAAAGAGGTAGTAGATGGTCAACAAAGACTTCTTACTATACTAGGATTTTTGGGGAGGACATATGTAGATGAAAGAGGAGGGGTTGTTAATTCTAATAAGGATAGATTTAAACTTACAAAAATAAAGATATTGTCGGAATTGGAAGGTAAAAGTATTGAAAACATAGGCAGCAATTTTGAAGAAAAAGTGTTAGAATTTCCTATGGATATAATCGAGATTGATTATGAACAAAATCCGGACTTTAGTCCCATCGATTTATTTTTAAGATTAAATACAAAGCCATATCCTATTAAAGAAAATACTTTTGAAATGTGGAACGCTTATGTAGATAAAGATATTGTTATTAAAGTCAAGAGTATAGCTAATAAATACGAAAAGAAGGTATTTAGAGCTAAGGATAATCGAATGAAGCTAGAAGAGTTAATAACATCTCTGGCTTATATTGATTACAGAATGAATCAACCTAATACTGATATTTGCAATGTTTTAAATATTTATAAAAGAAATGACAGAATGTGCTCAAGAATAATGAGCAAAGATAATGTAACAAAAACGTTAAGTGATTTATCAATTAATTCACCTAAACTTTTTATAAGTGCATTAGATAATGTCGAGCTTTTTATTGAAAAGATTCTTTTACTAATAGATAATGATACAGATAGAATGAGAGATCTTTTTAATCATTCGAGAAAGGGGACACTATATAAAACTGATCAAAACTATTATTTTTTATGGGCAATGTTATTTAACATTACTTTAGAAGAAATTAAAATAAACAAAGCATGTCTGTTTGAGAATATAAAAAAATTTTTCCAGATAGCACAAAAGGTTCCCAATGAATGTACAGTTGAAAAATTTATTAACATGTTAAGTATTAAGTTAAAATGATAAAGATAGGTGTGGAAAAGATAAGTAGCTGGATCGTATTGATGAGGTTTTGTATGCCTTATAAAAGGTACTTAATGAATTTCTTATTGGTAGTAGTAAAGTGAAGTGTTGAAAATATAAATGCACGTTTTTCATAGTGGATTTATTCTGATATGGGAGGGAAGATCGCATGTCCGCCCAGGGCCAATTCTGCTCTGTGAACATCATTATTATACACTCAACACATGTCGAGTCGGTAATAATGATACGGAATTGTGGTTTGAAAGAAAAATAGAGGGGTTTAACCACAATATATAGTGGTTTTTTGGCCTTTTCATAGATGTGAGACGGGGAAAAGAGGATATGGAGTAAAAGAGGCGGATTACCAGAAGATAGCGGAGGCGGTCAATGGATATCTGTCCCTGTTTCAATCGGAAGAACTGGTGCAAGGGCAGAAGGAAGGAGAATCCCAGGGGCAAGTACAGGCGGGAGCGCTGCCGGGTAATATCCTTACTCATAAGAATTATATTTAATTATAGAAGGAATAGGTAATTACGAAACTCAAAATGCGATTGATGTGGATAACTCTTAAAATTCCAAACGAAGTTATAGGCTTTGCGAGGTCTAATATAAGAACGATTACTGTTAATGAGAAAATCGAGTAAAGTTATACACATTTCCACAGATTTCAAAAAGCAATAAATTGAGGAAGTTTGAGGAGAAGCCATTAAAAAGCAAACGAAAAAACCAGTGTTTTCAATGGTTTCAGAGTTTCGCAATCGCCTATAGAAGGAATGAGGAAGGGAGAGGAGAATTCATGGAAGTGTTTGTGAAGCGTGAAAACTGGGACGGTGGAATCTGGATGAAGCTGCCGGCTTCGCAGGAACAGGCAGAGCAGGTCCTGGAGGAGCTGGCCGGGTACCATCCTTCCAGGATGATTCCGTTCATAGGAGATGTGAAAGCCCCGGTGGCTGGGCTGGCTCCTCTGTTAATTGGGGAATTTGTGTTTCAGGATTCGAACCTGGGGCAGTTAAACTACCTTGCCGCAAAGATTGGTTCCTGGTCGGAACAGGAGCGGGCTGTCTTCGAGACTGTGCTTCAGAATGAAAAGCCGGACTCTTTGCTGCAGATTGTAGAGGCAATGGATCATTTAGACCAGTATGAATGCCATTCAGAGATAAAATCCCTGGAACAGTATGGGCGTTATCTGTTTGAGCAGGAGGGAAGAACGCTGCCGATGGAACTGAACGGCTATTTTGATTATGAGGCGTATGGCCGTTTGAATATGAAAGCGAGTGAGCGGCTGACAGAGGAGGGGCTCATCACTAGAATTAAGGCGCCAAAACCGGCAGTGGGAAAGAAACAGAATCCGAAAGTAGTGCATTCTGGATCGGCAGTATTCCGGTGTATCTGGCATTTGATAAGAGGTATCCGGAAAAGATCTGTTTTTATTTCCCTATGACGGAGAAACAACTGGAGGCCCTGGAGGAGAAGTGCAGAACATATGACGTTGATGAGGTGGCAGACTATCTTAGTAATATCTGGAAGTTGGATCAGTTCTTACCTCCACGGCTCACATTTAGAGTGTTGAACCAGATTGCGATGGAGATACAGAACCTGGCGGATAAAACCACTGTGTCAAGAAAGAAACCTCTGGCATCACTGGAGGCGGAGGTTCCCAGAGATGCATATGCAGTGTGCCGGATTATTCGTAATTATAGGGATTATGAATTCCTTCCGATTCAGGAGCTATCGGCGGAGGGCTATGCGAAGTATCTTCTGAATCTACATCAGATTTACATCGAGAAGGAACTGGAACCATATATCCGTCTCCAGGAATTTGGTTTACAGAAAATGAAAGAAAACGGGCCGTTGGAGACAATATTTGGCACACTGATCTGCAAGGGACATCCGATACAGGAATTGAGTCCGTCAGTGCAAGAGTTCCGCCTGTACAATTCATTGGCTGTAACTGCTTATTGGAATGAGAGCGACTCCTTTGTACCGGAGCTTTTAAGCGGGGAGGAGCTTCTCTCGTATGAAAGCATGATCCGGGAAAAGATCCAGGCCAGCTTAAAAGCTGCCCTGAGAAGGGGCTGGTAGAATATTTGTTTTCTGAACTGCTTAAAAAATGGGTTGCATCCATGACGCCAGACGTAGAAGCATATGCTGGCAGCCTTTGGGGTGTGCTTACGGTACGAACTTACGGAAAGTTAAATGACCGGGAACTGGCGGCTGTGATGGAAGAGTGGAAAGCGATGGCTGAGTATTCCGGGGTGAAGTACATCACCCGTCCGGCTATTGGAAATCAAAGTTCCGTTTTTGTGGAAATCACGATTCCGGCAAATAGGAAATCGCTTTATCTGATAAATCCTTATAATGAGATTATACGCCATTTGGTGTAAATACATTATGAGGAGGTCACGATTATGACCAAGTATCGAGAAATCATCAGACTTACAGGTCTGGGCTTCTCACAACGCAACATTATGGCAAGCTGTGGTGTTGCGCAAAAAACTGTCGTCAAAGTTCAAAAACGTGCCAAAGAGCTAAACCTTATATGGCCGCTGGATAACTCTATGACCGACAGCAAACTTGAAGGGCTTCTATTCCCCAAAGAAGACAAAATATCATCTTCCAAACGGATGCCCGATTTTGCTTACATCCGCAAAGAACTTCTGCGGAACGGTGTGAGCAAAAAGCTATTGTGGACGGAATACATGGAGGACTGCCGTGCTAACGGCGAAGAACCACTCATGTATTCGCAATTCTGCTATCACATCCAGCAGGATGAGCAGAAAAGGCGTGCAACCATGCATATCAACCGGAAACCCGGTGAACAGGTTGAAGTTGACTGGGCAGGAGATCCTGCCACCGTCATTGATCCGGATACGGGCGAGATACTGAAAGCCTATATCTTTGTCGGAGTCATGACGTACAGCCAGTATGCATACGTCGAAGCGTTCCTTGACATGAAGCAGAAATCATGGATCAATGCCCATGTCCATATGTACGAATACTTCGGCGGCGTTGCCAAAATCTTAGTGCCGGATAACTGCAAGACTGCCGTTATCCACAATGGCGGCTGGAAAGGCCAGCAGATCAACGAAACGTATCAGGAAATGGCAGAGCATTATGGGACTGCGATTATTCCCGCACGTGTCAGAGCTCCCAAGGACAAGCCGAATGCGGAAGGAACCGTAGGTATGATATCTACATGGATCACTGCAGCACTTCGGGATGAACAGTTCTTCTCCCTCGCTGAATTGAACCGTGCTATCAGTGATAAGCTTACACTGTTTAACCGGAAGCTCTTTCAAAAGAAAGAGGGCAGCCGGCTCAGCTTGTTTCTTGAGGAAGAAAAACCATTGTTGTCGCCATTGCCCGCTACCCGCTTTGAACTGGCAGACTGGAAACAGGCTACCGTCCAGTTCAATTATCACATAAGTATAGAAAAAATGCTATACTCTGTGCCGTATGAATACATCAAAAAAACGGTTGATGTACGGGTAACGGAACATACGATTGAAATTTTCTACAACCATAAACGCATTGCTTCCCACCGCCGCCTTACGGGGCGTCCCGGGCAGTACAGCACCATCACGGAGCATATGCCGCAGGATCACCAGAAATATCTGGAATGGAACGGCGACCGCTTCCGTCAGTGGGCTGAGCGGATTGGCATAAACACGTACACTGTGGTAAATGCGATACTTACCTCCAAAAGTGTGGAACAACAGACCTACCGGGGCTGTATGGGGCTTCTGAAACTGGCTGAGAAATATTCAGCCCGTCGTCTGGAAGCGGCCTGCCAAAAGGCTCTATCCTATACGGCATCCCCAAGTTACAAGAGCATCAAAAACATTCTCGTAACAGGTTCCGACCAGACCGGCTCATCCGGCGAGGATTCCACAACCACTCAACCAAAAGCACACGGCATTACGCGTGGTGCCGACTACTACAGGAGGTAAAACTATATGACCAATCAGAGTACGATTGATAAATTAATGGAAATGCGCCTTACCGCAATGGCAGATGCATTCCGCAGCCAACAGGATGATCCCAAGCTAAAAACAGTACCGTTTGAGGATCGTTTCGGCATGCTGGTTGATATCGAATTCAGCAGCCGGAAGAACAACCGCTTAAAGAGGCTGATCAAAAATGCCGGATTCGACCAGCCGGATGCAAGTATCATGGATATCAATTACACATCCGGGCGCAAGTTGAACAAGGAGCTCATACGCCGTCTTGCCACCTGCGAATATATCACTGAACACCGGAACCTGTTCATCACCGGTGCAACAGGCTGCGGCAAGACCTACATGGCTTGTGCGTTCGGCATGGAGGCCTGTAAGCAGTACTTCAATACCCGATACGTCCGCCTCCCCGATCTGCTCATCGACTTGGAGCTGGCTCGGACTGACGGCACTTATAAGAAGGTAATGGCAAAATATGCCACCCCCTTGGTATTGATCCTTGATGAGTGGCTCCTGCTGAAGCCGACGGAGGCAGAACAACGTGATATCTTCGAACTCCTGCACAGGAGGCGGAAGAAATCATCCACCATCTTCTGCTCCCAGTATGAGCGTTCCGAGTGGTATGACCAGCTTGGTGGGGATGCAAGCCCTCTTGCCGATGCCATCATAGACCGTATTGCTCACGACAGCTATGTTATCAACATCACCAGCATCGATCCTGAAAAAGACAGATCAATGCGTGAGGTGTATGGATTAGATAAGAACCTACGCGAGTAAACTCGCAAGAGATGATTTCCGTCTTCCGGTTATCTGATTTCCAGATTTCCGGAAGCGCGATTTCATCGCGCAAGAATAATCA
>NZ_AUJR01000062.1 GCF_000424325.1 [Clostridium] clostridioforme AGR2157 | reverse complement strand
CCTGATAACCAGGCTCATGGACTCTCCCCCATCCCCTCAGATCTCTCTCTGAAATATTTTTAGAAAAACTTACACATTTAACTTGACAAACCCCATATGCCAGCTTCTGCAAGGAAGCAATAAATTAAATCAATCCTTTTTTCCATTCCATATCATCTGATAACAATTGCTTGAGCGAGGCATCCGCAGTGATGCCCCGCTCCCAAAGTGATGCCAGACGCTATGCTGCCACACTGCATGCCGTATTCATGCTCCATCAGGTTTCTTATCAAATCCGTACCATCTCTGCCTTATCCTATCAAATTTATAAATATCATCCCCGTTTTACCCTGTCCTCAGTTCTATCCTCATTCCTGTCCGCATCCCTTCCCCGCCATCACCCCCGCCCTTCCAACAAATTTCGACAAATCCCGTCTCACCCCCTCCCGCTATTTTGCCAAGTTTTAAAATATCAGGAGGAAAAACAGAGATGCTTGCGTTCTATAATCGTACCTGTGAGAATATAATGAATAAGAATATCAGCGTGCTGAAATTACAAAAATGGTGTCGAATTAAAGTAAATTAAAGTAATAAAACTAATTATTTGTTACAGAAATGTTAATCGATATAATTAATAATTGCAAAATGACACCAAAAATGGTACAATTTAATCACGAGGCGTGTCTAAAATTGCGACCACGAACCGTTGCTATATGGTATGGGGACCATATATAATAAATTTCGCCAGGAGTTATATTGACGAAAGAGATGGATTTGATGTTAAGGTGGTCGAATAGCAGCTACCGATTTATTGGCAGGTAGTTCAGCACAGGCAAACAATTTTAGGAGGTAAAAGGAAGTGGAAAAGCTGAATGTTGCGATTGTCGATGACAATCCGCTGATTCTGAATACGCTGGATGAACTGATTAACGCAGAAGACGGATTATCTGTAATTGGAAAGGCAGACAATGGCGCTGATGCCATTAATATGATTGTTGACACCACGCCCGACATTGTACTGCTGGATTTGGTAATGCCGAAAATTGACGGTATATCCGTAGTGGAAAAAGTGAAAAGCGAGCATACTTTCCTGAAAAATCCTGCATTCATTATACTTAGTGCAGTAGGTGGAGAACAGATGACAGAAGATGCCTTTAAGGCGGGAGCTAATTACTATCTGATGAAACCCTTCGACAAGGAAATCCTGGTAAACAAGATTCGTCATATTGGAAAACTGCCCGATAAACAGCCGGCAGGAAAAGTAATAACGGCTCCTTTTGAGCCAGGGGAAGAATCCCATATCACCAGGGAGGAGTACATAAAGGAGCATCTGGCGACAGACATTACGAAGATGCTTCATGAGCTGGGTATACCGGCCCACATTAAAGGATATCAGTATCTGAGAGATGCCATCGCAATGTCGGTGGAAGACCAGGAAATGATGAGCAGCGTGACGAAAATTCTCTATCCGGCCATAGCCAAACGCAACCAGACAACGGCCAGCCGGGTGGAACGAGCCATACGTCATGCCATCGAGGTGGCATGGGGCAGAGGCAAGATGGAAACCATCGATGAAGTTTTCGGTTATACAATCAGTACCGGAAAGGGTAAGCCTACCAATTCTGAATTCATTGCGCTGATATCGGATAAAATACTCTTGGAATACAAAAAAATTTAAGACAAATTCATCAGAAAGAACTTCCTAATTTCGGAAAAGTAAGGTATACTATTAAGAAAGGCATATGGAATCTGTTCGTCAGGAGAGGGAGGTTTTGATGAAGAAAATATTATTTGCAGCTTCAGAAGCGGTGCCGTTTATTAAAACAGGAGGATTGGCAGACGTAGTGGGCTCCCTGCCAAAATGCTTTAATAAAGAGTATTTTGATGTCAGGGTCATCATCCCCAAATACCTTTGCATCAAGCAGGAGTGGCGCGACAAGATGGAATATGTAAACCACTTCTATATGGATTATCTGGGACAGAGCCGCTATGTGGGCATCCTGAAGTACGTACATGAGGGTATAACCTTTTACTTTATTGATAATGAGAGCTATTTTAACGGGGCAAAGCCATACGGGGACTGGTATTGGGATCTGGAGAAGTTCTGCTTCTTCTGCAGGGCAGCCTTATCAGCCTTGCCTGTGATAGGATTCCAGCCCGATGTGGTACACTGCCATGACTGGCAGACAGGACTGATTCCTGTTCTTCTCAAGGATAAGTTCCACGAAGGAGAATTTTTCTGCAACATGAAGTCTGTAATTACCATCCACAACCTTAAATTCCAGGGCGTGTGGGATGTGAAGACCATCAAGCGGTTCACGGAACTGCCGGATTACTATTTCGCACCGGATAAGCTGGAAGCCTACAAGGACGGAAACCTGTTAAAGGGCGGCATTGTATATGCAGATGCCATCACCACGGTCAGCAACACATATGCAGAGGAGATTAAGCTGCCTTTCTACGGCGAGGGACTGGACGGACTTATGCGTTCCAGGGCCGGAAGCCTCAGGGGAATTGTCAACGGCATTGACTACGATGAGTTTAATCCGGAGACAGATTCGTACATTGCCCAGACCTATAATGCCAAGACTTTCCGCAAAGAAAAGGTAAAGAACAAGAAGGAGCTTCAGCAGGAGTTAGGCCTTCCTGTGGATGAGAAAAAGTTCATGGTGGGTATCGTCTCCCGCCTTACGGACCAGAAGGGCTTTGACCTGATTCAGTGCGTCATGGATGAGCTGTGCAACGATGATTTGCAGCTGGTGGTTCTGGGAACCGGGGAGGAGCGCTATGAGAACATGTTCCGCCACTATGATTGGAAGTACCATGACAGGGTATCGGCCCAGATTTACTACTCAGAGGCCATGTCCCATAAGATTTACGCTGCCAGCGATGCATTCCTCATGCCGTCCCTGTTTGAACCATGCGGCTTGAGCCAGCTGATGGCTCTGCGTTACGGCACGGTACCCATTGTCAGGGAGACAGGCGGTCTTAAGGATACAGTGGAGCCTTATAACGAATACGAGAGCACGGGCACAGGATTCTCCTTCGCCAATTACAATGCTCATGAGATGCTGGGAAGCGTGCGCTATGCCAAGTATGTATACAGCAGCAAACGCCGCGAGTGGAATAAAATTATCGACAGGGCCATGGCCAGGGATTATTCCTGGTGGACCTCTGCCGCCAAGTACCAGGAACTTTATGACTGGCTGATAGGATATTGACATTGCTGATGAATTAAGAAAGGTGTGATGCCCATATGGAGCCGTCAGCGGTTTCAGAGATAACAGAAGACCAGGAGTACATGGAGTGCGTAAGGGACATACTGTGCCATCCTGTATTCCAGTCCATGGACCAGTACATACAGCACGGGACTACCACATGCAAGACCCACTGTATGCAGGTTTCATACCTTGGATATAAGCTGTGCAAACAGCTGGGAGGAAACTGGAGAAGCGCTGCTCGGGCAGGGCTTCTCCATGATTTGTTTTTATACGATTGGCATACCCATGCTAAGGAGACGGGCCAGTATTTTCATGGATTCACCCACCCAAAAGCAGCCCTGATGAATGCAGACCGGTATTTCCGGCTGACCGGGGAGGAACGGATGATTATTCTTAGGCATATGTGGCCCCTGACCCTTGTCCCTCCCACATCCAAGGCAGGATATGCAGTTACATGCGCGGATAAATATTGCAGTACAGTGGAAACCACGGCCCGGTTTAAGCACTGGATTCGGATGTGCCTGTTTGCACAGCCGGCCAGAAGATAAATATGTGTTTTGCTAAAACCGTCCCGGAGCCCGTTTGAAAGGGGAAAGAATAATCCGATTATGAATGTATGGATACAGATGCTTGGCAATCAGCTTCTTATGAGTGCTGTTACAGGATGGGTGGTTGCCCAGTTCTTAAAGACACTGATTGACTTTGCTTTGAATAAGAATTTTAACGCGGAGCGCCTGGTGGGGTCAGGCGGCATGCCCAGTTCCCACTCCGCTACGGTCTGCGGCCTGACCACAGCGGTCCTGCTTAAATACGGGGCCGGGTCCTTTGAATTTGCCGTGTCCTTCGTGCTCTCCATGATTGTCATGTATGATGCCATCGGAGTGAGGCGTGAGACCGGAAAACAGGCCAAGCTGCTAAATTCCATCCTTTCAGAGAATCCCCTTAAGCTCAATGCGGAAGTGCTTCAGGAGAAGCTTAAGGAGTATGTGGGACACACGCCATTGCAGGTTCTGGCAGGGGCTATACTGGGAATTGGACTGGCTCTGGCCCTGAATTCCTATTATTAACACGGCGGGGGGTATCATGTTAAACAGGAAGGACAGAAGATACCATGAATGTTTATGATTTCATCAACTGGTTTTTTATGTATAGTTTTCTTGGTTACCTGCTGGAATGTATCGTGCTGAGTGCAGAATATAGGCGGCCTGTAGTGGACCGTGGCTTTGGCCATGGCCCCTTTTGTGTCATATATGGCTTTGGCGCCCTGGGCGCCTGCATGCTGCTGCGGCCTGTTGCGGGCAGTCCCATAGAGCTCTACACGGCGTCCATGGCCATGGCCACTACCATGGAACTGGTCACGGCCAATATTATGGTCCGGCTGTTCGGTTCCTTCTGGTGGGACTACAGCCGCAAACCCTTTAATTACAAAGGAATGGTCTGTCTGGAAAGCAGCCTGGCATGGGGACTTTTGGGACTGTTTTTCTTTTATTTTCTGGATATAAGGGTTCGTGCTGCCGTGTTCAGCCTGCCCGGCCATGTAGGAACCGTTCTGGCAGTAGGACTTACCATGTTCTATCTGGTGGATTTCATCCACTGCTTTCGCCTGCGCCTGGGCGGTATGGAAGAGGAAGATAAGCCGGCAGTGGGCCGGCTGAAGATATATTAATTGGATGAAAGGCTGCTGCAGGTGGCTGTTACCATTGGTCTACATGCAGCAGTCTTTTCGTCGTTCTAGCCCGCCCCTGTTTTTACGGCGGATTGAATAAAGGAGAATGACATGGATATGAGACATACTTGGGGAGGATATCAGGTCGTGCTGGCCTCGGCGTCTCCCAGACGGAAGGAACTGCTGGCACAGATTGGCCTGGAGCCTGAAATCAGGCCCAGCCAGATGGAGGAGGAGACCAGGGAGAAGAAGCCGGATATGGTGGTCATGGAATTGTCCAGACAGAAGGCAGAGGACGTTGCGTCGGGATGTCCCAAGGGCACCATGGTGATTGGGGCAGATACAGTGGTTTCCGTGGGAAATGAGATACTGGGCAAGCCGGGAACTCCCATGAGGGCCTATGAGATGCTGGAGAAGATTCAGGGCAGGACCCATCAGGTATACACAGGTGTGACGGTGCTTTTGTGCCAGGGGGAGGACAGGTGCCATGGGATTACATTTGCGGAGCGCACGGATGTCCATGTGTACCCCATGACCTGCGGAGAAATGAAGGAGTATGCCCAGTGCGGGGAACCCCTGGATAAGGCGGGGGCCTACGGAATTCAGGGCAGGTTTGCCGCTTATATAAAAGGAATTGACGGGGACTACGCCAACGTGGTGGGACTGCCAGTGGGACGTCTCTATCAGGAGATAAAAAGACTTTTGGAGGACAGGGAAGATGATTAAGCTGATAGTATCGGATGTGGATGGAACCCTTGTACCTGACGGTTCTCCGGATTTGGACCCGGAGGTATTTGACATTATTCTCAGGCTTCGTGAAAAGGGAATGCAGTTTGTGGTTGCCAGCGGGCGCCCGTGGGCCAGTGTGGAAAGCGCGTTTGAGCCGGTAAAGAAGAAGATTTTCTATGTTGCCAACAATGGGGCGTACATGGGATGCCACGGCAGATGTCTGTATGCCTATACCATGGAGCGCGAGCTGGCCCGCCGTATCATACGTAAGGTGCGGATGCATCCGGAGCTGGAGATGGTCTATGCCGGTGTGAACGGGGATTATCTGGATTCAAAGAACGATGCCCTGTACGACTGGCTGACTAATGGCTATAAGTTTAATGTCATCCGGGTAAAGGATGTGTTGGAACTGGAGGAGCCGTGTGTGAAGATTTCCATTTATAAAAAGGAGGGAATCGAGGCAGCCTCCAGGGACATATATGATGAGTTCAAAGACGAGGCCAAGATGGCCTGCGCCGGTGATATGTGGATGGACTGCATGGCCAAGGATGTGAACAAGGGAAAGGCTGTGCGCACCATCCAGGAAAGCCTGGGCATTAAGATGGAGGAGACCATGGCCTTTGGCGACCAGCTCAACGATATAGAGATGCTGAACCAGGCTTATTACAGCTTTGCGGTTGCCAATGCCAGGGAAGAGGTGCGCAGGGCTGCCAGGTTCCAGGCGGACAGCAATGTGCGGGGCGGAGTCCTCAAGATACTGAAAGGGCTGCTGTGAGAGGAGTGTGAAAGTGGACAGAAGCAGGATATACAAGGTACGGGGGAAGAGATGGAAAGGGGCCGTGGGCCTGTGTCTGGCAGCAGTCCTGGCAATGGCTGTTTTGACCGGATGTACCAGGAAAACAGCTGCCACAACCGGATCCAGGACAGTGGACAAGGAGTATACCAAGGGGCAGATGATGGTGATTGCCATTACGGAGCGCAACCGTTACCAGAACATATATACCAGTGAGCTCTGGTCCGTCAAAGCGGACGAGAACGGTGATACATTCGAGGACAAGCTGATGGACCAGGTGGAGCAGTTCCTGATTGAACTGGCTACCACCAACCTGATGGCGGACGAACAGGGAATTGAACTTACGAGCCAGGAAAAGGATTCCCTTAAGTCCCTGGCCCAGGAATACTACAGGAATCTGTCGGAACAGGACCGCAGGTTCATGGATGTATCCGAGGATGAGGTGTACGACCTGTACTGCCAATACTACCGCGCGGATAAGCTGGTGGCAGAGCTGACCAAAAACGAGAATCTGGAAGTCAGCGACGCGGAGGCTAAGGTGATAGGCATTCAGCAAATTGAGCTGGATTCAAGGGCGGAGGCAGAAAATGTTCTGGCCCTGGCCCAGGCTGAGAAAGCGGACTTTGGGGCTATTGCCGCCAAATATTCAAAGAACAGCCGGACAGACAGGACGCTGGAATGGCAGAAGGACATGGACACCCTTGAAAGAGCTGCGTTTGAGCTGGAGCAGGATCAGGTCAGCGGGATTCTGGAGCAGGGCGGAAGATATTATATCCTGAAATGTGTCAATGCCTATGACGAGGAGGCTACGGCTGCCAGAAAGAGCAGGCTGGCCCAGGAGAAGAAGACAAATGCGTTCCTGGGAATCTATGAGCCGTATGTAAAGGAGCACACAGTGAAGCTTAAGAAGCTGCCCGGGGATGTGGTGGAGTTCTCCGGCGGTGAGGGCTGCACGGCGGACAACTTTTTCCAGCTGTATCACGGATACTTCAGCAAATAGTGTTCACGGAAATACCCATATGAATAATACAGCAAATAATAACCAGGAGGGGATGCAATGTTTGATCTAGGTAAATGTATTCTGGTCACCAACAATGACCGGGCAGCAGAAAAATTGTTCTGGCGGAGACCTACGAGGAGGTACTGTTAAAATCCAGGGATCTGATTCATACAAACCACAAGTTTCTTACCCACCCCCAGGCATACAGCTTAAAGCCCAACCAGACGCCCTACAGGACCATCCTTTTATACAGTGAAACCGGAAAGAGTGATGCGGGGGATATCCGTCTGATTGAGGAAGCCATAGAGGCGTTCAATAAGTGGACTGCAATAAGAAGGTGCCTAAGTATGATGAGAAGATTGCCTACGATTACAAAACCATTGATTTGTCAATGATAGAGAATGTAATCCCTTCATTATAGGGATAATAAGGAACCGAATGTGAGGAAGTCATGAAAAAGAATGTGGGAACATCCTACTTTAAAGATTTGAGCAGGAAGGATTATGTGGTTCAGGCCAGCAGGATCATAAAGGAGGAGGGAGTGGAGGCCATCAGCATCCGGCGCATTGCGGCGGAACTGGGATGTTCATCTGCCAGTATGTACCGGTATTTCCGGAATCTGGATGAGCTTTTGTTTTATGCCCAGCTGGATGCGCTCAACGAGTATATCCTGGATTTGTCAAAATGTGAAAAGGAGTGGAATGATATCTGGGATGTGCATTTCGGCATATGGCGTTCCTATGCCAAGGAGGCGTTTAAGAAGCCCCAGGCCTTTGAGGCTGTTTTCTACCGGAACATCAACCGGGACCTGGGAGAGGCCCTGAAGGAATACTATGAGATGTTTCCGGATGCCATCATACAGGTAAGCCCCTTTATCAAGGAGATGCTTGAGATACCCAGCTATTACCAGAGGGACTATTATATATGTAAGCTCCTGGTGGCCGAGGGTAAGATTTCAGAGGAAAATGCAAAAAAGCTGAACCATATCATATGCACCCTGTTTCTGGGATATTTTAAGTTTGTCCAGGAGCACGGCATCAGCCAGCAAGAGATTCCGGAGCTGGTGAACCGGTTCATTCAGGAGAGTAAGGAAATCACACAGTGCTATGCCTATGATTTTATACCCAAATAGAACAATAGGTGTCAGGAGTTCCATTGATTATCGCGATAACACCGGCTGCCACGTTGACATTGCAAAGCCAGGTGAGTCCGTTAGGATTACACCGGTTAAGGACGTGATTGAGCCAAGAGTTAAGGTCAGCGGCGGAGAGATTTTCCCAGGTGTGATCGGAAAGGTAAGCCCTCAGGTGGGCGCCGGAAGAACACACGCCCTGATAGGGCTGTGTAGTGACTGTTGGTAAAATCGTAGGATTCCAGGAGGGCGTTATCGACATGAGCGGCCCTGCTGCGGATTACTGCCCATTCTCACAGACCTATAACCTCTGCGTTGTAGTGGAGCCGGCTGACGGCCTGGAGACCCATGTATATGAGAAGGCTGCCCGTATGGCAGGCTTAAAGGTAGCTGCTTATGTAGGCGAGGCAGCCAGAGAGCTGGAGCCTGACGAAATCGTTACCTATGAGACAAAGCCAATCTTCGAGCAGGCTGCCATGTATCCGGACCTTCCAAAGGTAGGCTACATCCACATGCTGCAGTCACAGGGACTTCTGCATGATACATATTATTACGGCGTGGATGCCAAGCAGTTCATCCCCACCTTCATGTATCCAACGGAAATCATGGACGGCGCTATTGTTTCCGGCAACTGTGTTGCCCCATGTGACAAGGTTACCACTTACCACCATTTCCACAATCCGGTTATTGAGGACTGCTATAAGCACCATGGAAAGGATATCAACTTCATGGGTAACGATTTTTTCGAGCATTTTCCTGTAAAGCAAGTGTGCAGGGACGAAAGATGCAGTCCGAGGAACAGGAAACGGATTATAACCAGTCCATACGGCGCTTAAAGGGCATCCTGCAGGAAATCGGTATACTCAGTGAGGCGGGAAGCAAGGATATTATACGAATTGTCCGCTATCTGATTGAGGAGGACCTGGACATAAGGGACATCACGGTCCGCGAGCTGTGCAGCAGGATGGGACAGAATACCAAGAGTGTGGAGCAGCGCATACGGCGTGCGGCCTCTGTGGGTATGGCGAATCTGGCATATAGAGGAATGGATGATTATGCAGATCCCGTGTTTAGCGAATATGGAGCCAGGCTTTACAGTCTGGAACAGATCAAACGGGAAATGAGCTATATCAGAGGAAAGAGCGACGGACACGGAAACGTGAGGGTCAGAAAATTCCTCAGCGGCCTGATGGTCTGCTGTAAGGATATTTAGAAATGTATCAGATGTAGCAAACATAGCCGAGTGGAAGGGGGCAGGCTGTCCGCTCCCGGTTTGTAAAGCTGGGATGAGAGGTCTGCCTCCTTTTTGTGAATCTTTTGTCAAATCACTATGACCGGATGGGAAGACGGGCCTTCCACATGGCCTATGACAGCCGGGGACCGGCAGGCCTTCTGAAGCGCTTCCATGATACGTCCTGCTTCCTGGGATGCCACACTGTACAGGAGGCCGCCGGAAGTCTGAGGATCGAAGAGAAGATCGTGTACATGGGACGGAAGGTCCTTTGGCAGTGCCACTTTATCCTTCAGGTGGTTCATGTTCTGGTAAGCCACTGCGGGCACAAGTCCCATGGACGCGTAGCTGTCCGCGCCTGGGAGCAGAGGGACACGGCTGCTGTCTATGATTATGGTAAGTCCGGAGTCCCCGCACATCTCGTAGCTGTGGCCCAGCAGTGAGAAGCCGGTCACATCGGTGCAGGCATGGACCCCGTCCAGGCTTCGTACCGCATCGGCTGCATATTTATTCAGCGTAGCCATACAGTCAACCATGGCCTTATGCTCTGCGTCAGATAAAAGGCCGCCTCTGTCCGCATTGGTCAGAACGCCGGTGCCCAGTGGTTTGGTGAGAATCAGAACATCGCCCATTTGGATGGAATTATTGCGCAGGATGCGGTCCGGATGGACCAAGCCGGAGACGCACAGGCCGTATTTGGGAATGTCATCCTTGATGGTATGGCCTCCCACTACAATGGCTTCGGCCTCAGCCACCTTGTCATAGCCCCCCCGGAGTATGGCCTGGACCGTTTCAAAGGGAAGGTGCTCCGGGAACATGAGGATGTTCATGCACAGTCTGGCTTCCCCGCCCATGGCCCATACGTCGGACAGGGAGTTGGCGGCAGCAATCTGGCCGTACTCATAGGCATCGTCCACGGCTGGCGGGAAGATGTCTACGGTCTGTATCAGGGCAAGTTCAGGGGTAAGCTGATAGACGGCCGCATCGTCGGAGGTGTCATACCCAACCAGAAGCCGGTCATCGTGAAAGGTTGGTAAACCGCGCAGAACCTGCGCGAGGGTATCAGGCCCTATCTTGGACGCTCAGCCGCCGCAGGAACCTGTTAGTTCAGTCAGTTTAATATCGCTCATCGGTGATACTCCTTATCATTGGATGAAAGTTTTTAGCTACTAACTTAATATATTATCTATTTTCCATGTTTTGTCAAGGACAAACACGGGGAAAAGTCCCTATTTTGTAGATGTATATAAAGAAACTATTTAACCAAAAGTTATCGTGGATACAAATAATGCATGACCGCAGACGCGGCTGCCATCCACGAGGAGATGGAAGGAATCCGTAAGGAGTACTGCAAGTACTAGATTTGGAAAGAGCTGACAGTCTGCGAGGGCTGCCAGCTCTTTTTTCGGGAATCTTTTGTATATGGAAACTTTTATATATAGATTCTTTTGTATATAGATCCTTTTGCATATAGATTCTTTTTCCCGTAGGCTTGAAGTGTTGATGCATGGATGGCACGCAAAATATTCGCCTTCCAGTATATCCTTGTCAATCAGCAGCCTGACGCGTTTTTCTCTGTCATTCATCAGTCCCATGACTGAAACGGAGCCGGGAGTGATGTTCAGGAAGGATTCCATGAATTCCGCTTCCCCAAAGGACAGGCGGGCGCTTCCAATCTGTTTGGACAGGACGGCTGTCTTGAATTTTTTATTGCCCGGCATGAGCAGCAGGTAAAAGTCGGTCTTTTGGGCATTGCGCAGGAAAAGGTTCTTGCAGATTTCCGTGCCCAGAAGCTGGTCTACCTCGCGACAGGCTTCAATGGTGGGAAGGGCGTCGTGGTCCACACGGACAAAGGGGACCTGAAGGAAATCCAGCAAATCGTAGGTGCGGATTTCCTTTTCCTTACGGCCGGATGTGTCGGCGGGACGGCCCTCATAAAGGGTATGCTCAATATTGTATGCGGGAATAGACTCCCCGACCAGTGAGATATTTCATCATCACCACATCACAGAGGGGTCCTTCAATTTCCTTAAACGGGCAGCCGACCGCATAATATATCATATGAAAATGGGACAAGTTTGGTGTGCCGGAGGATGGCGGAAGACGATGATATGTGCTATAATAGGAAAACAGACGCAAGCGGGAAGGAGGAGGTTCAAATGAGGAAAAGAAGGGCTTATGCCGTGCTGGCAGGAGCAGCTCTGATTATGGCCTGCACGCTGTCCTTTACAGCCTTTGCAAAAGAGGAAAGGACACCTGTGGGGAAAATTAAACTGAATTTCACATCGGATATCCAGGCAGGAGAAATCGGAGGAAATGTGGACGTGACCCTGGAGGAAGGGGAGTGTTCCATTGAGAGCGTGGATATTATCAATGAGGGTGACAACTGGGTAGGCGGGGATAAGCCCAAAGTGGAGATATGGCTTTCCGCTGACAGCGATTACTACTTTAAGAAATCGGGAAAGAGTGCATTTTCATTTTCAGGCGATACTGTCAAGTATGTATCCAGTTCCACCAAGAATGATAGGGAAGAGATGGTCCTGGTGGTAAGGCTGGATGAGCTGGATGAGGATGATGAGGACCTGGATGTAAGCGGTCTGATGTGGGATGAAGATAACGGGGTGGCCCACTGGGACGATATGAGCCTGGCTAAGAATTATAAGGTCCGCCTGTGCCGGAGGGGAGGCAATTCCTATGAGGACGGCATCGGCGCCACTTATACGGTAAAGGAAAACAGCTATGATTTTTCCGGCAAGTTCCCAAAGGCAGGCACCTACTATTTTAAAGTCAGGGCCATGGATTCCAGGAACAACGCCGGTGACTGGCAGGAATCCCCCTATATTGAGATTACGGAAGAAGACCTGACCAGGGTGAACGGCCAGTGGCTCAGGGATGACCGGGGTTTGTGGTACCAGAAGGGAGACGGCACTTACACGTCAAACGGCTGGCAGTATATCAATTACAAGTGGTATTTCTTTGACCAGGAGGGATACATGAAGACCGGCTGGATATCCTGGGAGGATAAGCTGTATTACTGCGACCCGTCAGGAGCCATGCTGGTATCCACGGTCACGCCGGATGGATTTACCGTGGGCGCGGACGGGGCCAGGATAAATTAGGGATGGATGAACCTGGTATTGAAGGGAGATGATTCGGGCCAGGCCGATTCTGCCCGGGCCGATTCTGCCCAGACCGATGCTGACCAGTCCTTAAAATGACCGGTTTCCATACATATAATGTTAAAAAATGGCTATCCTTATATCAATGATAAGATTGATATGAGGAGGTCATTTTTTTATGGTAAACGAATTGGAGATAGAGGCGGTAACCGGCAGGGAGATACTGGATTCCAGGGGGAATCCTACGGTGGAGGTGGAAGTGTGCCTGACAGGAGGCGCCACCGGCAGGGCGGCTGTTCCCTCCGGTGCATCCACCGGTAAATTCGAGGCGGTGGAACTTCGGGACGGCGGGAAACGGTACAACGGACTGGGCGTCCAGGGAGCTGTGGAGCATGTGAATACTGTGCTCAGCGAGGCAGTCCTCTTTGAAAGCGCATTGGACCAGAGACACATAGACCGTCTGCTCCTGGACGCGGACGGAACAGAGAATAAGGGAAAGCTGGGGGCCAATGCCATTCTGGGCGTGTCCATGGCAGTGGCCAGGGCTGCTGCCAATGGGCTTAGGATGCCTCTTTACAGGTATCTGGGAGGAATCCATGCATCCGCCCTTCCCATTCCCATGATGAACATTCTGAATGGAGGAAAACATGCGGACAACACAGTGGATTTGCAGGAATTCATGATTATGCCTTACGGGGCCTGCTGCTTTGCGGAGCGTCTGAGGATGTGCGCAGAGGTCTATCACACATTAAAGAAGCTTCTTAAAGAAGAAGGCTACAGCACCGGAGTAGGTGATGAGGGCGGATTTGCGCCGGACCTTAAGGACTCCGAGGCAGTTCTTGAATTTCTGGTGAGAGCCATGGAAAAGAGCGGCCTGGAGCCGGGTACGGATATGAAGATTGCCATTGACGCGGCGTCCAGCGAGCTCTATGACGAAGCCAGCGGCATGTACCTGTTTCCGGGAGAAAGCCGCATGGCGGGAAAGGAAATCCGCCGCAGCGCGCAGGAGATGGTGGACTACTACCGCCGTCTTGTGGATGCGTTTCCCATCTGTTCCATAGAGGACGGACTCCAGGAGGAGGACTGGGAGGGCTGGAAAATGCTCACCGTGGAACTGGGAGGCCGCATCCAGCTGGTAGGGGATGATTTGTTCGTCACCAATACAAAGCGGTTGTCAAAGGGCATTGAGCTGGGGGCAGGAAATGCCATCCTGGTGAAGGTGAATCAGATAGGTACGCTGACAGAGAGTTTTGAGGCTATCGAGATGGCTAAGAGGGCCGGATTCGGCACCATTATATCCCACCGTTCCGGCGAGACAGAGGATTCCATCATTGCGGACATTGCAGTGGCTGTCAATGCAGGACAGATTAAGACCGGCGCTCCCTGCCGTTCTGACCGCGTGGCCAAATACAATCAGCTGCTGCGCATAGAGGAAAACCTGGAAGGTTAGAGCGTGTTTGAAAATGCATTACCGCTATCTGCGCGCCTTACAGGGGCCTGCAGCGGCAGGAGATGGGAGAGGGGATGCATCCGGGCACTGTTTTGCCCGGAAAATCCCCGCCCTGTCCCATTTAAATCTTGACAACCGGAAAAAGCTGGGTATGATGTAAGAAGATGCATTGACTGCATCAAAAAGGGGAAAAATAAGGAGAGAGACATGAGAGAATTACTATTTATGGAACCTGTTTTTAAGGAGGCCATCTGGGGCGGTACCCGTCTTAAGGACGTGTTCGGTTACGATATCCCAAGCAGCCACACAGGCGAGTGCTGGGCCATCAGCGCGCACAAGAACGGGGATTGCCGTATTGCCGGCGGAACATGGAAAGGACAGAGCTTAAGCTCCCTGTGGGAGAGCCACCCTGGGTGGTTTGGGGCTGCGGCAGGCTGTCATAAGGAATTTCCATTGCTGGTAAAGATTATTGATGCCAGGGACGACTTAAGCATACAGGTCCATCCGGATAATGCATACGCTGCGGAGCATGAAAAGGGCTCCCTGGGTAAGACCGAATGCTGGTATATCCTGGACTGCGACCCGGATGCCACCATTGTGATTGGGCACCATGCAGGGAATAAGGATGAAGTTAAGCAGATGATAGAGGAAAAGCGCTGGAAGGATTTCATACGGGAAATTCCTGTCAGGAAGGGAGACTTTTTCCAGATTAATCCCGGATGCGTCCATGCCATAAAGGGCGGCACCCTGGTGCTGGAGACCCAGCAGAGCAGCGATATTACATACCGCGTCTATGACTACGACAGGCTGTCCGACGGAAAGCCCAGGCAGCTCCATATAAAGGAGAGCATCGATGTGATAGAAGCGCCTTTTAAGGAGGACCGGAACGCTTTGCCGGCAGTTGTGAAGGAGACGGACAGCGGTAGAAAAGAACATCTTGTGACCTGCGCTTACTATACCGCGGATAAGATAGACACGACAGGCCGTTACACGGAGAATTTTGGGGACAGCTTTGCAAATGTGAGCGTCCTGGACGGAGAGGGAAGCGTAAACGGCATCCCGGTATCAAAGGGACAGCATTTCATCGTACCTGCCACATTCGGGGATGTAATCTTTGAGGGCACCCTTTCCATGATTTGTTCCCAGGCGGTTTAAATGGGGATTAGCGGTGTCTTACCTATAAAAATATAGGAAAACAGGTTGTGTTTTAGGACAAAGTATGGTAAAATATTTTTTGTTTGACTATAAGAAAATGGAGAGGTGCAGGCGGATGTCAGTAATACATGTTATTTTGTCAATCATATATGTAATTCTTGGTGTTGCAATATCAGTGGTTATCCTGATGCAGGAAGGTAAGTCCAACGGACTGGGGAGCGCAATTGGCGGAATCTCCACAGACAGTTACTGGAGTAAGAACAGAGGCCGTTCCATGGAAGGTGCACTGGAGCACTTTACCAGGTATGGAGCCATTGTATTCATGCTCATTACCATTGCCCTGAACGTGATACTTAAGGTCATGGGGTAATATGGGGTAATTAAGATAACAGAAGGATAAGTGACGAAAACACCCTTGTATTCATATAAGGGTGTTTTATTTCATTCAGGCGGATTTTGACCTGTTTTCGGACAGGCAGGACATTTTTAAGAAAGAGGTCATATGGAAAAAGAAATATTGGAACAGAAGGGGAAGATGCTGGAAGAGGTGATGAATGACAAGTCCTACGTGCCCATGAAGGCAAAGGAACTGGCCATGCTTCTGGGCATCCCCAAATCACAGAGAGATGAACTGACACAGGTATTGGATTATCTGGTATCAGAGGGCAGAATCGGAATCTCAAAAAAGGGTAAATATGGCAAACCGGAGGTTTTTTCCGTCAACGGCATATTTTCAGGACATCCCAAGGGTTTTGGCTTTGTGACCGTGGAAGGCATGGATCAGGATGTGTTTATCCCTGAGGACAGGACAGGAGCGGCCCTTCACGGGGACCGGGTCCAGATTGTGGTGGAATCCCAGGAACGGGGAGGCGGCCGAAGGGCTGAAGGCTCTGTGCTTAAAGTGCTGGAACATGCCAACAAAGAGGTGGTTGGGTATTTCCAGAAAAGCAAGGGCTTCGGGTTTGTCATTCCGGATAACCAGAAGATTTCCAAGGATATTTTCATTCCCCAGGGCTGTGATATGGGAGCTGTCACCGGGCATAAGGTGGTGGCTTGGATTAAGGACTTTGGAGACGCGAACCATAAGCCGGAGGGCGTTGTGACCGAGATTCTGGGCCATGTCAATGATCCGGGAACAGACATACTGTCCATTGTCAGGGCCTACGGACTGCCGGAGGAGTTTCCGCCGGAGGTCATGGACGAGGTGGAGGGGTGCCCGGATGAAGTGGTTGTGCCTGGTCCTGCAAGGGATGAGGAAACCTGGGACGGACCTTATGGCATTGGGGATTTGGCATCGCCGGCAGACTGGACCGGCGGTTTGGCAGGCCGCCTAGATTTACGGGGGCTGCGCACCGTCACCATTGACGGCGAGGACGCCAAGGACCTGGACGATGCAGTAACCCTGTGCAGGGACGGACAGGGCGGCTATATCCTGGGAGTCCACATTGCGGATGTGAGCCATTATGTAAAAGAAGGCCGTCCCCTGGACAAGGAGGCATTAAAGCGGGGCACCAGCGTCTATCTGGTGGACCGGGTGATTCCCATGCTGCCCCATAAGCTGTCCAATGGAATCTGTTCCCTCAATGCGGGCACAGACCGCCTGGCCTTAAGCTGCATCATGGAACTGGATGACCAGGGAAATGTGCTGGACCACAAAATCGCGGAGACAGTGATTCATGTGGACCGGCGAATGACTTATACGGCGGTGAATGCCATTGTCACGGATGAGGACGAAGCTGTCACGGCTGAGTATGAGGGTTTTGTGCCCATGTTCAGGCTGATGAAGGAGGTATCTGACATCCTCAGGGAAAAGCGGAGGAAAAGGGGAGCCATTGACTTCGACTTTCCGGAGAGCAAGATTATCCTGGACGCCCAGGGAAAGCCGCTGGAAATCAAGCCCTATGAGCGCAATGCTGCCACAAAGATCATAGAGGATTTCATGCTGGCAGCCAATGAGACAGTGGCGGAGGATTATTTCTGGCAGTCCCTGCCCTTCCTCTACAGGACCCATGACAATCCGGACTCGGAGAAGATGAAGCAGCTGGGGACCTTTATCCATAATTTCGGATATTTTATCCGTCTTCAGCAGGGAGAGATTCATCCGAAGGAATTACAGAAGCTTCTGGATAAGATAGAAGGCACGCCTGAGGAAGTTCTTCTTTCCAGGCTGACCCTGCGCTCCATGAAACAGGCTAAGTACACCAACCTGTGCTCCGGCCATTTCGGCCTGGCTGCCAGGTATTATACGCATTTTACCTCGCCTATCCGCAGATATCCGGACCTTCAGATTCACCGTATCATAAAGGAAAGCCTGAAGGGCGGACTGGGAAACAAGAGGATCAGCCATTACGAAGCCATACTGCCGGGGGTAGCCATGCAGACATCGGCCCTGGAGCGCCGTGCAGAGGAAGCGGAGCGTGAGACGGACAAGCTTAAAAAGTGCGAGTATATGTCCAGATTCATCGGGCAGGAGTTTGACGGCGTCGTATCAGGCGTCACCAACTGGGGGCTGTATGTTGAGCTGCCTAACACGGTGGAAGGGCTGGTCCGCATAAGCGAGCTGAGGGACGATTATTATATATTTGATGAACAGCATTATGAACTGGTGGGAGAGATGACCAAGAAAACATTTAAACTGGGCCAGCCCATACGGGTCCAGGTGGCGTCCACGGACCGCCTGCTGAGGACAGTGGATTTCATCCTGCCCAGAGACTGGGACAGGAGCGCGGGCAAGGGAGCTTCCGTGTAAGGCTGTAAATCATACATGCAATCATGACTGGAAAGAAAGGGAAATACCATGGGGAAGGATAGTATTAAACTGGTTGCGAACAATAAGAAGGCATACCATGATTATTTCATTGATGAGAAATACGAGGCGGGAATCGAGCTCTTTGGCACGGAGGTAAAATCCATTCGCATGGGAAAATGCAGCGTAAAGGAAGCCTTCGTGAAGATTGACAAGGGTGAGGTGTATGTGTACGGTATGCACATCAGCCCTTACGAGAAGGGAAATATATTCAATAAAGACCCCCTGCGCGTCAGAAGGCTGCTGCTGCATAAATACGAAATCATGAAGCTGAACGGCAAGATTGCGGAGAAGGGCTATACCCTGGTGCCTCTCCAGGTATACTTTAAAGGAAGTCTGGTGAAGGTAGAGGTGGGCCTGGCCCGTGGCAAGAAGCTCTATGACAAGCGGGCGGACATTGCAAAGAAGGACCAGAGAAGGGAACTGGAGAAGGAATTCAAGGTAAAAAACCTGTATTAGGGATTGGAATGAGAAGGTGTTATGAAGATTGGCAGTAATGAGCGCAGTGAAGTGGAAGCATACACAGATTTCATAAAGGAGGCTGAGGGCCTTAAGTCTACCCTGCGCACTGCCTGGACCGCTGAGGGCCGCCAGGAGAGCACGGCGGAGCACTCCTGGCGGCTGGCTCTGTTTGCCGGGGTGATGTGCAGGGAATTTCCGGAACTGGATAGGGAGAAGATACTGATGATGTGTCTTGTTCACGACCTGGGGGAACGGTACAGCGGAGATATATCGGCAGCATTGAAGCCGGATGCCGATGACAAGCTGAACCAGGAAAGGGCAGATGTACAGCGGATATGCAGGTTTTTGCCAAAAGAAGGGGCAGGGGAGGTGTCCGGGCTGTGGGAGGAATACAGCCAGGGCATTACCCCGGAAGCCAGATTTGTAAAGGCCCTTGACAAGGCCGAAACCATCATCCAGCACAGCCAGGGAAGAAATCCGGCCAGGTTTGACTATGAGTTCAATCTGGAATATGGAAAGGAATACTTTGACCGGGATGAACGGCTGGAAGCCCTGCGCAGCCTGATTGATGCAGAGACAAGGAAGCGAATGGGAATGAAATGACGTTGAAGGAACGATGTAGGTCAGTAAATAAAAAAGCAAGCAGTTAAATCTGCTTGCCTTTTTCATGACCTGACCGGGAATCGAACCCGGGTTTACGCCGTGAGAGGGCGTCGTCTTAGCCGCTTGACCATCAGGCCTTGTCTGTATATCTCAGCGACAGCTTACTTATAATACCATAAAGTTTTGGGTTTGTCCAGTATTTTATTAAAAAAAATATAATTTACCCTGAAAATAATTTAACTAAACACAGCGTCATTTCCAGTCATTTCGTTTCCGGTCACTTCACCTTTCAATATTTTGGAGTCGGCAGAAACAAAAAACAAGCAGTTAAATCTGCTTGTTTTTTATGACCTGACCGGGAATCGAACCCGGGTTTACGCCGTGAGAGGGCGTCGTCTTAGCCGCTTGACCATCAGGCCTTATCTGTGCATATCAGCGACAGCCTGTATATAATATCATATAAATTTAAATTTGTCCAGTACTTTAATAAAAAATAGGAAAGTAAAATGACCAGTCGGGGAACTGGTCATTTTAGGAGAAGGTATTTCGTTTCTTATGGGGTGTAACAAAAACTATATAATGTATTGGGGGGTTTACGTTAATTATAATAGCATACGCTATCAAAAAAGTGTGCACAAAGTTTGCAGAATGAAAAAAAGTATTTTATGCATTCTTACAATGGTCTTGTGAAAATGAGAAAAATTGATTCCTTACAGGACTATGAACACAGCACTATGACCCGGTTGGGAGCTGTCTGGGGCGGTATGCTCTTGGTGGCAGCCGCATAATATACCAGCAGGAAATGATTTGCCGGAAAACAGAAATAAGGCTGGCCGTTTAATGTTGACAAAACTGTGGACTGATACAGGTTCAGCTTCAGCGATTGATCAGAAGCAGTGAGGGTTTCATCAAACCAGGAAAGGTTTACATCCTCCTCTGGCCTGACTACGGCGATTAAATCAGCTTGGTATTGAGGCGGATAGATGAGGGGGACCGGCAGGGTGTTATCGTAAAAAGCTGCCACACGCATACCTGGCATCAGGCGCATGGTGTCCACCACAAAGGTATCACCAGAGAGAATCATGTTGACGGGCTGGCCCTCAACACTGAGGGTTATAACTTGGGTACAGCAATCCCCTTCCTGTGTAGAAATGTTGGTAATGACCCCGACTACGGGAGTCAGATTTTCATAGTTCATAAAAAAATCCTTTTTTATTATCATATGCCGGGATAGTAAAAAGAATCCAGAAAGTTGAATGAAAAGGAGGAGGCCGGAAGGTCTTCATCCCTCCGGCCGAGTATTATGAAAAAAAGTTTTATTAGCATTAGCTCTTAACATAAATTAGTATATCCATAAAATGTGAGGAAAATTTTATGATTCTGTAACGGAATTATGAACAGAATGTGAGAAGTTTGTGAATAGACGGGCAGGGCGGATAGTCGGGCTGATTACGGCCATTATTGCTGCTATGCTATTGTTAATTTTCCGCCATTGTCTTGCAATAAGACAGAATTGTGATAGACTGGATTTAGACCATACAATAGGCTCAGCCGAGCACCCCATGATTCCGGAACACTACATCCAGTGGATTGCTCTGGCTACCAGGCAGGGAAATCAGAGAAAAGAGCTGCAGGCAGGACAGAAGCCGCAGCTAGAGTTCATGCTCTGTGAAGGAGATGAGGTAGAGGCTGCATACGCATATTGCAACCTGCATGGTTTGTGGAAGGCAGAACCTTAATCTGTCAGGAACCTGTCAGGATTGCTATCCGAATAGTGCGTATCTGGCTGTCTAACGCAATACAATGTAAGCGGACATAATTAAACATAAAACAAACATAATCAAACAGCATTTTGGCCGATATGGCACGAAATGCTGTTTGTTTTTATATACACCTGTAGAGCAGCAAATGGAATTATTGGCTTCGGGGGGTGGCGTGTGGTTTTTTGTGGGGTGTGGGAGGGGATTGCAGATATGGATTTACTTGATTTTCCAAATAGCAGCCAGCCTATTCTTTGGGAGTTTCATACAGAATGACGATATCCCCCTCAACAAACCCTGCGCCGATTCCCTGGTACGCCTTTAGCCTGCGTTCCCATAACGGTGAAGGATTTGAGGGCAGGGAATACCGTATCGGTCACATGCACCGGAGAGGTTTTGGAGATATCTCCGGCTCAGGTCAGGGATGTGCTCCGGATTCAGCTGCTGGATGATGAAACGCCCTATTAGAGTATGCCTGACGGACAAAGTAAAATACAAAGTAAAATGACCAGTCGGGGAACTGGTCATTTAGGAGAAGGTATTTCGTTTTTTATGGGGTGTAGCAAAAACTATATAATGTAATGGGGGGTTACGTCTATTATAGTATCACTTGCCGCGAAAAAAGTGTGCACAAACTTTTTTGGGGTTGAAAGCTTGTTTTGTGTACTTTTTTGTTGGACAATCATGTTTCACATTTGATGGCGGGCAATGCACCTGTGGGTTGGGCAGAATGTTACGGGGGGAGGATATTGTCTCAGGAGGGGGTTTGTCAATCAAAAGGTAAGACTTTTGGGGAGATTAGCGACTGTTTAGATGGGGACGGAATACAACATTTATCATTCAAAATGGAATTCCGTGTACGGATTATGACAAAGCAAACGAGAGCGTCAATGAAATAATTAGACAGATTGAAAATAAGCCTGTATAACATCCCTGTTTTCAGTGTATACTATCCATATATTATGTAAATAAGAGGTATCATACTATGAACGACACCAGGGATACAATTCTTTTCTATATAAAGGAATTTACAAAGAGACACGGATATACCCCCACAACATTTCAAATAGCTAATGAATTGTTTATGCAACATGATAAAGTTGCCACTATAATAGAAGCCTTGAGAGCTGAAGGAGCGATTCGAATCCATAGGCCCCTATTTTAATAACATGAGCTTACCCTGGAGACAGAGTAGGCTCATGTTTCATTCCATCCTATTACTGTGAAACCTAACCTTCCGGGTAGCCAAAAAGAGCGAAAACTTCCCCTATACAACCCTTTTTGGCCTTTTTAGGTCTCGATATGTTTAAGCCGGTTGTCCAGTCATGGCCGCAGGATTTTCCCAGCCTTATACTTTGAGTTTTTCAGGTACGCATTTATCTTGCGTTCCTTATTGAACTGGTTATAGTACTCTGCTCCAAGATCCCTGAAAGCAACGCCATCTTTTAACACGTGGAAAATGGCGACCAGCATGGAAGACTACGGCCACATATGCCCGTTTTTTCCCCCTGTGTGCGCTGATCCTTTGGAACTGGGCGTTAAAATAGCAATCCTTTTTTGACTGCGGAGTGTGCACAGACAACAAGCGTTGACCGAGCAGCGCATTCCCTTTGCATGTTTTCCCGCTTTTGCGCTTGCGGGCGTTATCATTATTGCCCGGGCATAGCCCTGCCCACGATGAGAAATAATAAACTTTTAACAGATTACGATGATTTTAATTCTTTTTCAAACTTATTAAGACGCATATTTAGTTGTTTGAGATCACATAGTAAAGATACTCATAAATTAGATACAACAAAATTGTCGCAGTTTTCAATTAATTGGAACGAAATAAGAGAAGGTGAGTTTAAATCATTGAATTCTTTATATAATATGTATACTAAATAATAAACGTAAACGCTCCAACGCCGGTACCTTGTACAGTTGTACAGTTTCCCAACCTCTGACATAATAGTTCCATGAACTATAAAGTCTAAAAAGTTAAAGTTAAGTACTATAACGGGCCATGCAAAATGGCCCGATACTTGTCAAGGTACCGGCTTTGGTGCGTTTACGATTAGCCTTAAATTGGCTCATCTTCAATTGATATTCAATTTGGTTGTTTTTAGCTATAAAAAATGGGAGGATATATGGTCTATCCACCCTTGAAGAAGCGTACTGCCAATGTCCATAATAGGACTTGATAACGTTGCTTCTATATATTAATATGTAGAAAATGTGGGAATATACACAAAATGTATATTCCCACTTGAAAAAGCCGAAGCCAATGCTCTTATGAGCTTGATAAATATGTTTCTATGTTATTATTATATCACATTGTCCTTATTTGTCAACCCCGGATTTTGCTCCGATTGTCAAATCCAAATGCTTTATCAGATAATTGTTGACTTCTTTCATTTTGGCAGGAGATAATTTTCCTATCTTTCTACTCAATCTTGCCTTATCCAGTGTTGTAACATCAGTAAAAATTATTCTGGAAGGGTTTTTGTCAAGTTGTCCGTACTCAAGGTCATCATTGGTCAACTTTATCTGATAGCGTGGATTGATTTTATTACCGTCACCTTCAATTGGCACTATCGTAACTTTTTCACCAAATATATTACTTGATTTCCCTTGTACAATTGTACCAAGCCGCTAGCGCGGCGGCTAGCCCTAAGTACGTGAAACCACGACTTTGTTCATAAAAAAGTAGCAGTTTTTGAATATATGTTGTATTGTTGAGTTACCACACACACCAATCAACTTATACCGCCAACTGGTTCTACAATGCTTCACATATCCATAACACACGCCATACTCCACTTTTGAGAGGAGGAATTTTTCGGTACACTCCCGGAATGGTTCGGGGCATATGATTTCCCCACGGAAATCTGTCTTCTGAATATCACACCGAAGTTGTAATACTCGGCAAGGGTGCGGATAGCAGCTCCCAACTGCTGGGAGTATTCCCTTTCTCCTGCGTACTCTGTGAATTCATCGAATACCTTGTTGTACCTGAGCAGGGAATCTGAAGAGTATTGAAAATGAATCAACATCTCCCCAAGTTCACCGCATAGGTTTCCTACACTGATTTGTCTTATCATGGCAAATCCTCCTGATATAGAATTAGTAGTACGGCTTCGTACTCCTTCTATATCAAAAGATATTTATGACAAGTAAATCAAGAGGAAAAACCTATATTTAAAGCGCTTAGGATTCAAGCGCTTTCCATAAGTACTTGCTTTCCATAATAATAATTGAACAAAATCGCTGCGCGATGGCCTGCCAAGGTTACGCATAGCGATTTTTCTTTTTCATAAAAAAGCAGTAGTAAATGAGTCCTGAATAAGGTATTGTTAACTCACCACAAACCAACAAACCTTATAGATATAGGAAACATCACTACTGCTATGGATAAAATTATACCATGTATCCGCTCTGTAGGCAAGCGGTTTTATAATGCCCGTGCACCTCCATAAATGACAGGAATTTATCGGTTACTAAAATCTAACATTATGGAGGGCGTTTTCATGAACGAAAAATATCTTCTCAGGCTGCAGGATGACCTGCGGCTCAAAAACTTTAC
>NZ_AUJR01000061.1 GCF_000424325.1 [Clostridium] clostridioforme AGR2157 | reverse complement strand
GGGGCACAGGCCAGTGCGACTGTGTACAGCATCACAGAAACTGCGCTTCTGAATGGACTGAAGCCATATAACTATCTCACATATGTGATGGAAAAGATGAAAGATCTCGGTGCGTTTCCGGCAAAGGAAGAAATGCTGGAGCTTCTCCCATGGTCCTCCAATCTGCCTGATGATTGCCGCAGCAAACTTAAAAAGTAAAAGACAGATCTTCCCCCGGTAAGTGCTGGGGGATTTCTTATTTTGTCAAGATACGGATTATTACTTACTTACGCTTGTTCCATCCCGGTAATTTCTATCCCACAGGCAAACTGCCCTGCCACCACGCTTCCCGCACTGGTACCCGCCACTGCATCCGGCATAAGCCCTGCTTCACTCAATGCCTTTAAAACGCCCATATGGGCGGCTCCTCTAGCGCCACCTCCCGCCAGGGCCAGACCATATCCCATAAAATCTCTTCCGGGCTACAGCAGTAGCAGGGAAACCGTTCTGGTGTACAGTTCAGACACTCCGGAAAAAGTACGGGAATACCAGAAGCTTGGGAGAGAAAAGGTGGCGGCCATGCTGGAAGGCGCAACGGCCGAGCTGGCAGTCCGGGCAGTAAAGACAGGATACAGCAGAATCATTTCCGCCGGAGGCGAGACCTCGGGAGCGGTTACAAAAGGACTGGGCTTCTCATCCTACTGGTTGGGCGAGAGCGTGGCGCCCGGAGTGCCTATTATGGTTCCCACAGAGCGGCCGGACATCCGTCTGATTCTTAAAAGCGGAAACTTCGGCCAGGAGGATTTCTTCGGGCGGGCGCTGGCAATGACAGAGAAACCATAGGAACGAAGATACGGTAAAAGCACAGATACAGTAAGAACGAAGGACAAATAAGAACAGGGAGGATTATTATGGACGATTTGGAATTAAAAGAAAAACTGGAGGCCGCCGTATGGGTGGCACACAGTCTGTTTGAACGCGGCAAAACCACCGGTTCTTCCGCCAACATGAGCATTCGGCACAAGGACCTGGTTTATATCAGCGCCAGCGGCTCCTGCATTGGAACCATGAGCAAGGAGGATTTTACGGCAGTTACCATGGACGGAACGCCTGTTTTCGCCAGGAAACCCAGCAAGGAATGGCCTCTGCACCTTGCTCTATATCAAAAGTCGCCGGATATT
Organism: [Clostridium] clostridioforme AGR2157; assembly: GCF_000424325.1. GTDB lineage: Bacteria > Bacillota > Clostridia > Lachnospirales > Lachnospiraceae > Enterocloster > Enterocloster clostridioformis_A. Next base: position 25,000 of record NZ_AUJR01000061.1, on the reverse strand, counting down.
GGCGCCGTGATCCATACCCACAGCACTTACAGCGTACTCTGGAGCTTTATGCCGGCCGCATCAGAACAGGACTGCATCCCGGATCACACGCCTTATCTGAAAATGAAGCTGGGCACCGTGGTCCCCGGCAAAACCGTGATGGACGCATTCTATTGTCTGGAGGAGCTGGAGGAAAGCGCGAGAATCGCATGGGAGCTGTACAGGGCGGGGCTTAAGTAGCCCAGACCCGTTAAACCTGATACAACCATACAATCAGGGGCATAGTCACGATACATAACGCGGTTGTAAGAAAATAGATTGCACTGGCATACTCCGCATCCTTTCCATAAATCTGCGCCATTTGTGTAACGGATGCGGCTGTCGGTGCAATCGACGCCAGCAGGCTGATCAGCAGGACCGTCTCTCCGTTTGTTATCAGACCAGCCGCCCCGCTGAACCTGAATAAAGCAAGAATAATGATTGGAACCGCAATCATTTTAAAAAATGCAACAAGATAGATCCGTTTCAATACAACAATCCGTTTCAGATCCATTCCGGCAATGATCATGCCGGCATTCATCATGCTGGCTGGCCCAATCATGGAACCCACCGACCCCAACGTCTCAGATATAATCAATGGCAGCTGAAGGTGAAATACAAACAGCAGCATTCCAGCTGCCGATGCAATCATATTAATATTCATCAGCAGTTTCTTTATATTAAATGTCTTATCCTCACATATCATCATCCTTCCATGAGACCAGATGAAAATCAGCTGTACGATCAAATATCCGCTGCAGTACACAACCCATTCCTGGCCCAATACCGAAATAACGATTGGGATAATCAGGTTTCCCGCATTGGTATATATAATAGAAGCTCTTTCCACACTGTTAAATGAAAAAATCTTCCCCAAGACCTTTGTGATTACAATAAACAGAATAGTACCACAAAGGCCGCGGCAAAAGCGAGAATCAGTCCGTCCCGTACAGCAGCGGAATACTCAATCTGAAATGCATTGATGATAACACAGGGAATGATCAGATACAATGTGATAACAGATAAAACCTTGCTGTCTTCCGTTTTTAATATCCTGGATTTTACCATCGCATAACCAAAAAACATGATAATAAACAGCTCGCTAATCTGTTTTGTTAAAAGCAGCGCGATCATAATCATTCCCCCATCCAAATCTATTAATCTTCAAACAACGCGGCGCCATTGGTTTTAATGATATGCCTGTACCAATAGAATGATTTCTTCTTATACCGGTTGTAAGTTCCCTTACCATAATCATCTGCATCTACATAGACGAAGCCATATCGCTTGCTCATCTGTTTGGTACTCTCTGAAACCAGGTCAATACATGCCCAGGTGGTATAACCCAACAGCTCCACGCCGTCCTCATGGATTGCGTCATACATTGCCTTAAAATGATCCTTATAATAGTCAATATGATAATCGTCATTGACCGTAAAAGAACCCTTCTCGTCCTCTACCAGTGTTTCCCTGGCTCCCAGACCATTTTCAACAATAAATAAGGGCTTTCTGTACCGGTCATATAAGTCCACCAGAGAAATGCGCAGTCCAATCGGATCCACCTGCCATCCCCAGTCACTTGCTTTTAAATATGGATTTTTGATTGCGGTAACCGTGTTGCCGGCTGTTACATCCAGGCCATCTGTATTCCTGGCCACACAGCTGGACATATAATATGAAAACGAGATGAAATCCACCGGGTATCTCTTCATAACCTCTAAATCATTCTCTTCCATGACTATATTCAAACCGTGATTTTTAAATCTGGCAAGAAGATAGGCAGGATATTCCCCAAACACCTGCGTATCGCTGTAACAGTAAATCCCCCTCATTCTCTGCTGTGTTTCCAGAACATCCTCCGGACGGCAGGAATAGGGATAATATGTAAGTTTCGTCAGCATACAGCCAACCTGCGAACCAGGTATGATTTCGTGACAGATTCTGGTTGCCATCGCGCTTGCCACAAACTGATGATGCATGGACTGGAAAATAACCTCTTCCCAGTTTTTCCCTTCAAAACGGTCACGGACCAGTCCGCCAGTTGTAAACGGATGGCGGATCATACTGTCTACCTCATTAAAGGTCAGCCAGTATTTTACCTTATTTTTATATCGCGTACAAATGGTTTCCACGAATCTGCGGAAAAAATCAATGGTCTTTCTATTATACCAGCAATCATACTTTAACACCAGGTTAATTGGCGGTTCATAGTGTGACATGGTAACCAGGGGTTCAATTCCATATTTTTTACACTCATCAAATACAGCATCATAGAATTTTAATCCTTCTTCATTGGGCTGGTCATCGTCGCCGTTGGGGAAAATCCGCGTCCATGCAATGCTCATACGGAATACTTTAAATCCCATTTCCGCCATTAATGCAATATCTTCTTTATAGTGGGAATAGAATTCACTGCCGTGCCGCTTCGGATAATTTACCAGATCCTCGGGATGTGCCATCGCTTCCTCGATATCCCTGCTGGTAATCTCATTATGTTTCTCAAAATTTGTTACATCTACGTCAAAGCGGGCGCGCACACAATCAGAGACACTAATGCCTTTTCCGCCCTGCTTCCAGCCTCCTTCATACTGATTGGCCGCCGTTGCGCCGCCCCACAAAAAGCCATCCGGGAACCTTCTATTTTCCATGTAACATCTCCATTTCCGAATCCAGGCAATCTCCATTGGTCTCTATGACTTGCTTATACCAATCATAGGAATTTTTCCTGACTCTTTTCAGCGTACCAGTACCGTCATTGAACCGGTCTACATAAACAAAACCGTAGCGTTTCCTCATCTCGCCGGTTCCCGCGGAAACCACATCGATGGGCCCCCAGTAGAGATACCCCATAATGTCACAGCCGTCTTTCACTGCCTCGTTGATCTGAACCAGATGATCCTTTACATATTTCTTTCTGAAATCATCCGCAATCTTCCCATCCGGATCCAGATTCTCATCTAATCCAATGCCGTTCTCCACTATGAATAAGGGAAGCCCGTACTCATCATTTAACAGATTGCAGACATAGCGGATTCCTTTGGGATCGATGGGCCATCTCCAGGGCGCCGGGGAACATCCCTCCAGATACGGATTCTCTATACCGGCCGCGCCGCCCGTGTCTACCGTTATGGAACCGTCGGATTTATAAACAGCGCTTCTGTAGTAACTGAATGCAATATAATCTACTGTATTATTTTTAATCAGATCCAGGTCACCGGGCTTCATCACCGGCTCCATATTTTTTTCTTTCCAGATTCTTTTAACATATCCCGGATAAGCGCCTTTTACCATCACGTCCAGGAACAGCTTCTGTTTTCTCTGAAACTGCAGCGTGCCCATAACATCATCCGGATTGCAGCTATATGGATAGGTGGCTAAGGATGACAGAGACAGCATGCATCCGATCTTCGCATTGGGATCGATCTGATGACAGGCTTCAACTGTCCGCGCGTTGGCAACAAAAATATAGTGCGCCGCCTGATAGATTTCCTGATCGGAAAGATCCGCATTCGGTCTGCCGGTGTCCTTCGGGTCAATCTTTAATAAGCCGCCCGCGGCAAAGGGCATTCTGAAAATGTTGTTAATCTCATTGAAGGTCATATAATACTTAACCTTACCCTTATATCTGTTAAATACCACCCTGACATAATTCATCCAGAAGCCAATGAGTTTTTCGTTCAGCCATCCGCCATATTCTGTCAAAAGATACAGCGGTGTTTCATAATGAGAAAGCGTGATCACCGGTTCCATGCCCAGACGGATCATCTCATCAAACAGGTCATCGTAGAACTTTAATCCCTTTTCGTTTGGCTCGGTTTCGTCCCCCTTTGGGAAGATCCTGGCCCAGGAGATGCTGGTCCGAAACGCCTTGAAACCCATGCCGGCCATCAGCTGCAGATCTTCTTTGTACCGGTGATAAAAATCAATGCCTTCATGACTCAGATATACTTTGTCCTGTTTGAATGCCGCCTGCCATTTGCCGGTTTCCCTATTCCATGCCAGATCCGGCTGATTGGCAATCCCCACCATCACATCCGTTACATTTAATTGTTTTCCATCCTCAAGATACGCGCCCTCCAGCTGATTTGCCGCAACCGCGCCTCCCCACAGAAAATCCTTTTTAAACTCCATTTCCGCCGCTCTCCTTTCCTACCTGTTAATCTTCTGTCCTCTTGTCACTTCTCCGTAATCCGCAAAATTCACTTCCTGGCCATTGGTATCCGTGACAATCAGCATTACCGTCATGTCATACTTTGCTTTTAACTTTTTCATATCCAGTTTCACCAGCGGATCTCCTGCTTTCACCGCATCCCCCTGTTTTACAAGAATCTGAAACCCGTCCCCTTTTCCTTCTACTGTATTAACTCCAATATGGATCATCAGAACCACCCCGCTGGCCATCGTAATTCCGTATGCATGTCCTGTGGGAAAAACAGCTTCCAGTAAACCGTTGCATGGGGAAACAACCACATCGTTGTTCATTTCAAAGGCAACGCCGTCTCCCATCATCTTCTGTGAAAATACATCATCCTTTACCTCTTCCAACGGAATCATGGTTCCGTCCGCAACTGCTACAATATCGTCATCGGATGCCTGAATTGTATTTACCAGTTCCGGTTTCTCATCCTTTTTCTTAAAAAACGAAAACATACAGTTCTCCCTTCCATTATTTTATAAGTCTGTAAATTGCATCACTGACCCCATGTTCCATACAGCTTCTCACCACACAATATGCCTTTTCCTTGATCTCCCGGCAGCTGTTCTCCGGTGCGAAGCTGTATTTGAAATGTTCAAACATACTAAGGTCATTCTGGCTGTCGCCCAGGACCATTACTTCATCTTCCGTCAGCCCCAGCTTCTTAATATATTTTTTCAGCGCCAGTCCCTTCTGAGCTGTGATATTGGTGATTTCCACATTATTTTTTCCTGTTGACAGATGAGACAGTCCGGTGTATTTCTCCAGTTCATGCTTTACAGCATCTATTGGAGCGCTGTCCATATGAAAACCTTCCACCTTGATAATCTTTTTTGTCTGAACAAATGGTTCCATCGCTGTGATCTGAACCAGATTATTACATGGCTTGTCCTGGTCCGTGGCAAAAATTCTTCCATCCTCCATTGATGAGACAGCCGAAATACGCTCAATAAACCTTCTCCGCACCTCTTCAGGGTCCGTTGTTGTGTAGAAACCATCCGTTGTAACTATCATATGTGGCACACCATGAGCATTTAAAATATCTGTAACTTCTTTTAGATACTGATTTGGGAAAAAATCCTCTTCCATGATCTGTTCGTGCTCATCGTAGATTACCGCGCCATTGCCAAGGATCAGCAATGGCGCATGTGTCAGCAGCTTTTTAATACTGCGCACACTGGCCAGATCTCTTCCAGTAGCGAAGCAGAATCCCGCCCCCCTGCTGTAAGCATATTCAATCGCATCAAGATTGGTTTGAGAGATGGAATTCGGCATATCCAGCAGTGTCCCGTCCAGATCACTTACAATCAATTTTATCATATTACTCATCGATTCCAAGTATAAATGTGATGATTGCCGCCGCAGCAATGGCGACCGCTACGCCAATAAACATTGCCCATGCTGTTTCAATAAACATGGGAAAGACTGCCAGTAAATTAGAATATCCGAATACAACCGCTCTCGCCCCCAGCAGTGATGCCACAACACCGCCGATGGCCGCGCCGCCCATAACGCCAAACATGGGTTTTCTGTACTTCAGATTGCAACCGTAAATAGCAGGCTCCGTAACACCGGCCACAATGGCGCCCACTGCCAGAGAAAGGCACTCTGCCCTGAATTCCTTATCCTTTGTTTTCAAAGCAACACCCAGGCAGGCCCCGCCCTGAGCTGCATTATGTAATACGAATGCCGGACGGATTACTGCATCGTAGCCAATTGTTTCAATATTAGATATCATAAACGGTGATAACGCGGTATGCATTCCGGCCATGATCATCCATGGCAGACATGCCGCTAATACCGCAACCGCGATGAACGGTACTTTATCTCCCAGTACCAGGAATACCTGTGAAATCATATCACCAAGGTATCTGCCTGCAGGTCCAATGATTGTAAATGCCGCCGCGCCGGTTACTAAGATGGTGCCGGAACCGACTAACAAGGATTTTATAATACCGGGAACAATCTTATTCAGCGCCTTCTCCACATAGAACGCAAGAATCGGAATTAATAGAGCGGGCAATAGCTGTCCGCTATAAGTGACTCCTCTTGCGGGAATGCCGAACACGCTGATGGCGGTTCCTTCGGATACAGCATCAATCCAGGCTGGAGTCAGCAGAGACGCCGTTACCAACATTGCATAAATTTCCGTTGCCCCAAGCTTCTTAGCCGCCCCATAAGCTACAAACACGGGCATAAAGTAGAACGGCGCATTGGCTACCCATCCAAGCAATGCATTGGTGGTGGTTGACGCGAATGCCGGCCAAGCATAGGGAATCAGCATTAGAATAACCTTCAGAATACCGCCTGCAACAAGCCCCGGTACTAAGGGCGTAACAGAGGCCTGTACATATCCAAGAATAATGCTTCCAATGCCCTGTTTCTTCTTTGGCGTATCATCATCCAGGTTTTCATCAATAATATCTCCCTGGGAAAAATTGCCCTGTTTTAAAATCTCGTCATATACCGGAAGCAGATTCGCTCCAAGAATCACCTGAAGCTGTCCTCCGGAATAAACCACGCCCATAACACCTTTTATTCCTCTTAAAGCTTCCTGATCCGCCTTATCAATATTTTTCACAACAAATCTTGCTCTTGTCATACAATGCGCTACTGAATTGATATTTTCCTGTCCGCCTACATGCTTGATAATATCAGCCGCACATTCTTTTACATCTATTTTTGCCATAACCGTTTCCCCTCTTTCTAATCATTCTGTAAAACTCTTGTGATGTGAAGCAGCAGATATACCCGTTCTGCCTCCATCAGCTCATAGTCATACTTCTCTTTCAGATAATCATTTACATTGTCCAGGCATTTTTTCACCAATTGGAACTGTTCATCTGACTCATTGAATAAAACCGAATCAAACTGCTCCTTACAATCGTCATGCTCAATAATTACCCGTTTCATGAAATATTTCAGGTGGATCAAAAGCCGTGAATAACTATGTGAATCCTCACGGAACTTTATTCCCATGGTCTCCTCAATGATCCGCAGGATTTCATTGGTTCCCGTAAGTATTGTATTAATATCATCCGCCCGGTTATTTGATTCCGCGTTAATCAAATGAAATGCGATAGATGCCGCTTCATATGGCAGCAGCTCAATGTGATAGAAATCATTGATCATCTTAACGGCATCTAAGCCAACATTGTATTCTTCACGATAAAGCCGCTTGATTTCTTCGTTCATCAAAGACGCCCGCTGCTGCCCACCCTGCATCTGTTTAACCGCAAAATGTATATGATCGGCTAAGGCCAGTACCAGTCCATCCTTTAACTTCTGATGAAGCATGTTTTCCGCATAAGTAATAATCTTTTCCGTCAGCTGAAAACATTCAAACGGGATTTCCGCGGCCAGGGTTTCAAATTTGTTCTTAAAGGAACTGCTGCGTAATTCGTATATTTTAAGAATCTTCCTGGGGTCAACCACATCCCGGATATGTTTTCCAAATCCAATCCCGGCGCCCATGATGATAATTTCACGCTTTTCTTTATCCTGCGAAATAATAACATTATTATTCAGTATCTTTTTTATTACATAAAGGTGTTCTGACATAGTCCAGCCTTTCTAAAAGCTTAAATCCTCCCCGTTTGTATGGCATACCTTTTTCATCCATTCAAAGGATTTCTTCCTGCTCCTGATACCTGTTCCATTTCCCTTATCATCCAGGTCAACGTAAACGAATCCGTAACGTTTCTTCATCTCGCCTGTACTTAAGGATACAAGATCCGTGCTGCCCCACATGGTATATCCAAGAAGAGGAACCTTATCGATATTTACAGCCTTTTTCATCTCTTCAAAATGCTGTGCCAGATACCTGATCCTGTAGTCATCCTCTACTGTTCCATCTTCCTTCATGATATCAATTTCCCCAAGACCGTTTTCAACCACAAACAGAGGTTTCTGGTATCTGTCATATAACTCGTTGAGCGTGTATCTTAAGCCAATGGGATCAATGGGCCATCCCCAATTAGTACTTTCCAGATATGGGTTCTGGTCTCCGCCGAGAAGTCCCATGGCCCAGGTCAGCTTCGTATCCTTTGAAACTGTCATGGAACGGTAATAGCTGAAGGTTACCATATCCAGAGGGCCTTCCCGCAGAATTTTATCATCTTCCGGTTCTTTAACCAGTTTAACATTTCTCTCCCTAAAGAATTCATCTGTATAATTGGGATAATATCCTCTTGCCATCACATCCGAAAACCATAAGTTATTACGGCGCTTAATATAGCATGCCATTACATCTTCCGGAGCACAGGTCGCGGGATACATCTGGCTTAATGCATACATGGTTCCCATCATGTTATCCGGGTCGATCTGGTGGGCAATCTTTACTGTGATTGCACTTGCAAGGAACATGTGATGCTTGGCCTGATAGACAGTCTGCTCATCCTGTTTATGTGTTCCGATCTGCGCATATCCATTCACTGCATTGATCTCGTTAAATGTAAGCCATAACCTGCATCTTCCTTTGTACCGTTCCAGTAATGTTGTCGCATATCTGACATAACAGTCGATCACATGCCTGGATGACCAGCCATCGTATTTTTTTGCCAGATAATCCGGAAGTTCATCATGGCATATGGTAATCAGCGGCTGAATATTGTACTTCTCCAACTCTGTGATCACATCATCATAAAACTTTAATCCCTCTTCGTTGGGTGTCAATTCATCTCCTGTGGGGAAGATTCTTGACCAGCAGATTGAGAAACGGAATACTCCAAATCCCATCTCCCCCATAAGTGCGATATCTTCTTTGTAATGATGATAAAAATCAACCGCCTTATGACTTGGATAATAGACATCATCGTAAATCTCCGCCTCTGCCCCGTCCGGGAAGCTTTCTCTTGTAGGCACCTCACCTCTGGAACCATCCGCAAGCTTTAAGGAAATCATCCTGGGGCGTTCCAGACTTCCATCCGTTTCAAAATCATGGGTGGACAGGCCTTTACCTCCTTCATTAAAGCCGCCTTCATACTGAAAGTCCGATGTTGCGCCGCCCCATAAAAAACCATCTGTAAATGCTGACATAATAACCTCCTTTGTATGTGAGGGCATGGTCTCCAGGTAACAAAAAAGGGCAATACTCCTAAAAAGACACTTTCCGTCTTTTTAAGGTATTGCCCCATTAGTTCCATTGGGTAACAAACCGTTCACATGTCACATATTTTTTTGATATGATCATTGTACCACATGTTGGATATTTGTCAATATTTAATTAAATTTTTTTTATTTCTGTACTTTTTATATTGTTTTAGACGAAGTAACCTGATTCAATCTTCTGTCTATATGATTTAATATTGACAAATGTTATATATTTTCAATAAAATGATCTTCTTTCTCGGGAGTTTGACGGACAGACAGCTTGATTATAATAAACAGACTTTCTATCGTGGCGGTTATATTTTCCTGCAATCTATTTACTATCAGATGCATATAGAAAAAATCTGCCGGAAATTAAAATTGAAATATAAATTTCAGTATGATATCAATGCAATCCTTTCCGATTTGATTTATGCAAGGATTCTAGAGCCATCCAGTAAACGTTCTTCTTACAAGACTGCATCGGAGTTTTTGGAAAAGCCTTCCTATAAACTTCATGATGTTTACCGTGCATTAGATGTTCTTGGAACAGAATGCGATCTCATTCAATCGGAAATTTATAAAAACAGTCACTTTTTGGGGACTCGAAATGATAAAGTCCTATATTATGACTGCTCGAATTATTACTTTGAAATCGAACAAGAGGAGGGCAGCAAAAAATATGGAAAAAGCAAAGAACACCGACCAAATCCAATCATTCAAATGGGATTGTTTATGGATGGAGATGGCATTCCTCTTGCATTTTCTCTCTTTCCCGGAAATTCAAACGAACAGACCTCTTTGAAGCCGCTGGAAAAGAAAGTGCTTGGGGAGTTTGGATGTCAGAAATTTATTTATTGTAGTGATGCTGGACTTGGTTCAGAAGATATACGGGCTTATAACCACATGGGAGAACGCTCTTTCATCGTTACCCAGTCCATCAAAAAATTGAAAAAAGAAGAAAAAGAATGGGCTTTAAATCCACAGGGCTTCCGGCGGGTTTCTGATGATGCACCGGTTGATATCACAAAACTACCGGAAGATGACAAAGCACTTTATTATAAAGATGAATCGTATACTACAAAGAAAGTCCATCAACGCCTGATCATTACCTATTCACCTAAATATGCCCTTTACCAAAAATCGCTCCGTGAAAAACAGGTAGAACGTGCACAGAAGATGCTGAATTCAGGAAATACGAAAAAGAATCGCAAAAACCCAAATGATCCTGCCCGTTTTATTGGAACCACAGCTGCTACCAAAGAAGGCGAAGCCGCTGATATTCATCACTATCTAGATGAACATAAGATTTTAGAAGAATCCATGTATGATGGACTTTACGCTGTATGTACAGATCTTTTAGATGATGAAGTCGGTGATATTTTAAAAGTCAGTGAAGGAAGATGGCAGATTGAAGAATGTTTTCGCATCATGAAAACAGATTTTTCCGCAAGACCTGTATATTTACAGGATGAAAACCGTATCAAGGCACATTTCCTTATCTGTTTTCTTGCTCTGACAATCTATCGTTTTCTTGAGAAAAAACTGGGAGCAAAATATACTTGCGAAGAATTATTAGATACATTAAAAGCAATGAACTTTGTTGAGGTACAAGAACAAGGTTTTATCCCAACCTACAAACGTGAATCCATTACCGACGCCCTGCATGATGCCTGTGGCTTTCGAACCGATTATCAATTCATAACCAAAAGTAAAATGAAAACAATTCAGAAAGAAAGTAAGGGACGGAAATAAAATACTAAAGTCGAGGCTATGAAAAAAAGTCTGTAAATAGAGATCTTCTATGATAAGTTAATGAGAAAGGTAGGTGTTTTTGTTCACCTACCTTTTACTATAATAATGTATGTTTTCGCTGTCAAGACAGTTTTGAAAAATTGTTGCCGTTCCCCTCAGCAGACTGCGGCTGTCAGGTGGCTTTCGCGGCATAAACCGCAGGGCTGGTGGTGCGTCGCCCTGCTATTTATTCCACGCCCCACCTGCCAGCCTTGCCGCAGGACCTGCCCTGCCCGTGCCGATGGGGAAGCAGTCATGAATGGCTCCGGGCAATCTCCTCCCGTATGAGGGTCTTTATGGCGCCCTGTACGGAAGTGCCCCTGCCGTACTTCTGCTCTTTTATCCATTTCAGAATGTCGGCATCGGTCTTGTTGTTCAGTTTCAGCTTGACCTGTGTGGTATTCCACTCATCATACCTTTCCTGGGATCCGTATTTTGAAAATCCATACATGATGGCTCCTTTCCGGATAGGTGTACACCTATTGTCGGACATAGGTGTACACCTATGCCTTTTTGTACACTTATTCCGGCAGTCTGCCTTCATACATGATTGACAGCTCCCCATAGACCTGCCCCCAGTTCCGGATGGGCATGGTCCATTTCTTCGTTGCCTCGAATGTGGCAAGGTACAGCGCCTTCAAAAGCGCCGTGCCGCCTGGGAAGACGCTCCTCTGGCGGTTCAGCTTCCTGTAAGTGGAGTTCAGGCTTTCAATCGCATTCGTTGTGCTATACCGATTTCGTGATAGCACAACTTGAACAAAATCGCTGCGCGATGGCCTGCCAAGGTTACGCATAGCGATTTTTCTTTTGTAAAAAAGCAGTAGTAAATGCGTCCCAAATAAGGTATTGTTAATTCACCACAAACAAACAAGCCTTATACTTATAGGAGTCATCACTACTGCCATGAATAAGATCATACCACGTATCCGCTCTGCGGGCAAGCGGTTTTATAATGCCCGTGCGCCTCCATAAGCGGCTGGATCGTATCAGTTGCTAAAATCTAACACTATGGAGGGCGCTATTATGAACGAAAAATATCTTCTCAGGCTGCAGGAAGACCTGCGGCTCAAAAACTTTACCCAAAACACATGCAATGACTATTACCGCATCTGGCCGCCTCCCCCTCATAGCTGAGATTCCCGGCCTCATGCAGCGCCTTCAGCCCGGACAGGAACTTACCCTTAAAAAGTGCTGCCATTGCCTTCCCGGGCAGGAAGAAGCCGCCCTTTTTCGGCAACCACAGGGGATTTCCAAAAAAATATCGGTATAGTTTTTTATAGACGGTATAAAGCTTCCGCTATTTTTTCGTCTTTCCAGTTCTTTCCTGTATTTTCCTTCTCCGGATTCGTCCGTTCCATTGCTTTGGCCAGTGTATCCAGCGTTACAAAGGCATAGAAACCAGATGTGGTGGAGATGTTTTCATGACCGAGCATCTGTTGGATATAGGATAAAGGACACCCTTCCTGGTACAGGCTCATCGCCCTGGTTTTTCTCAGCATGTGGAAATGGACATCCAATGGCATCCTGACACCCTCATTCCGGCATTGTTCTGTATATTTTTTTAGTACTTTCTGGATACAGTCGTCGAACAGTCTGTGCATCCTGCCGTGTGTAACCGTATAAAAGAGCGGGGCTGTCAGATCAGGGGCATCTCCATGAAACTCATTCAGGTATCCGTGGAGGTGCTGTACGGTCTTTTTCATCAATGGGACGCTCCGGTACTTTTCGCCTTTTCCAAGTATCCGGATATAGGGTGTTTCCGCGTCAAGATGCAGGTCTCCAACCTTCAGCCCTGTCAGTTCCCCAACCCGCATGGCGGCATCATACCCAAGTATGAGGAGCATCTGGTTGCGGCGTTCGGACCGTTTCTCCTTACCGGGCGCGTCAAGGAGCGCCTTGATCTGGTCATCTTCAAAATACATGATTTCCCCACATGGGACATTCAGGCTGCGTATTGTTTTGCTTGAGACAAAGGCGGGGGTAATGTCCTCAACCGCCAGCGGAGTGTGTTCCCAGGCAGCACGGCGCTTTTAAAGTGTCTGTACCTGGCCACGTTCGAGGTGACCAAGAAGTGGACTGGGGCCAGGTCTATGGGGAACTGTCCATCATGTACGAAGGCAGGCTGCCGGAGTAAGTGTGCACAGGCATAGGTGTACACCTATCCGGAAAGGAGCCGCCCATGTACGGGTTTTCAAAATACGATGCCCAGGAGAGGTATGACGAGTGGAATACCAGGCAGGTGAAGCTGAAGCTGAATGTGAAAACGGATAAAGACATCCTTGAATGGGTTGATAAACACAGGTATGGCAGGGATACCTCCGTCCAGGGGGCCATCAAGGCCCTGATACGGGAAGATATCGCCAGGGGCCGGACCGGCGGGATGCAGGGTTAATCCTTCTGCATTTTATTCGTTGGCTGTCTGCAGCTCTGACAGGGATTCCATGATCGCCAGGTAATCGATCCCCTCCACAACAGTTCCCGTGCCAGGGTCAAACAGTTCATCATCCGCTGTGGCTTTGGGATCATAAGATTTCAGCTCCCTGTCATACCAGTCATAGATATCACTGTACAAGTCTGCTGCCCGATCCAGCAGGGACTGCAGTTCATTGATTTTTACCCTGATATTTTCAGGCACAAAGGGATCGTCTGTTTTTAGCTTCATGGCACACCTCCTGATGGTTTCACATCAAAAGTGTACCATATTTCATGGAATTTTCCAATATATCTTGACAGAAGCCAACAGCATCCGTATAGTAAAGGTAGGTGGTCACAACAGCCACCTACCTTTCTCATTAACTTATCATAGAAGATTTCAATTTACAGACTTTTTTTCATACCCTCCTTCGAAAACGCATGAATACTCGACCTTTCTGAGTAACGTTTGTAAAATATTTATTAACACGATTGACAAGTGAACGAACGTGGAACCGGGGTATCACCCAGCACAAGAAAACGAAGCCGTTCCTCCCCTCCGTCCACAGTCAGCATATCCATCATTTTCCCGCCACAGTGAGAACAGGAATCCTTCCGCAGCCGCCCGATGCGAACCGGAGACTTTTTTCTTGCATTTTTAACCTTCTCCGCCTTCACATCCGATTCCCCTTTTACATAGAATTGTCGCTCTTTGGATATGTGTTTTCCTCCTCCAGAACCCACCGAAGAAAAATCAAAGTCCGCCACCACCATCGTTTTCCCATTGTACTCTGTCAAGGAAATCGTTGCATGATCGAGAAAACTTCCAGTACTTCCAGCTGATGATAACATCCTGATTATCCAGATCCGCCAGCAGCCCTTCTGGAAGAACCGCATATAGGGAAAATTTCTCCAACGGTCCGTCATTATCCGCCTTAATGGTTCCTGTAGTCTGTATATTGGTAGTAAATCCCGCTTTTCTGCCTGCTCTTATAATAGTTCCGAAAGAGCAGCCACAATTTCCTTATTATAATGCTTTCGCATCTTATTCCAAATCAAACCGCACCGCTATATCTAAAATAGACACATGGTGCGGTTTTGCTAATAAGAATTGTTTTAATAGATATCTGCTCCAAACGGCATCAAAGCCAGCTTGGCTAATTTAAACTGCTGTAAACCGAAGGGAATTCCTATAATCGTAATGCAAAGCAGAATCCCGATTATCAAATGCTCCAAAGCCAACGGCAGTCCCGATACAAGCAACCAAATGATATTTAACAGAAAGGAACCCGCTCCGCCGCCGTAAACGACATCCTTCCCGAACGGGAAGAAACTTAGCGACGCAAATTTAAAGCACTGCAATCCCACCGGAATTCCTATAATCGTAATACACCATAAACATCCAGCCAAACACCAACTTAAACCGCTGATTGCACCGCCACAGATAAACCAAATCAGATTTCCTAAGCATCCCATAGCATCGTCTCCTTCCTATATTTATATGCTATTGTCATATCTGGCGCCGTAACTCCGCCAACAGCCCTTCTACTTTGCGGATTGCCGTCTCAACCTTGTTTCTGGTTCCATTGATTCCGGACTGTACCATATAATCCACCAGCAACCCATCAAAGAAAAAGTCCGCAAACGAAAGGAAACTGCCAATATCCACCCGAAGTTCTTCATAATCCGGAATATCACTCAATTCTTTCTGGAATCTTCGCAAATCAGTCTTGGCGGTTTCAAGGTATGATGAGGCATCGTTTATTTTCGAATGCTTGATGATATCTGTAATCAAACCTCCACCCAGCATATCGAAAATTCCCCAGTTCCTCGCACTGGATAATTTTTCTTCTGCGGCTCTAAGGCTTTTTAATGCACGTTCTCCCGCCTGAACTGCTTCGTTGATTTCCCTGCGTCTTGCTTCATCTGTCATATTGTTCTTCTCCTTCCTTGCCAGCAGACGATATGGCTCATATCATGGAAATAAAGAAAAAGACTTTTACCGTTTCTACTAACATCATCTACATCACAACTCCAACCTCCGGGATGGTTGTGATGTAGATGAACTTTAATACCTTCAGTTTCTTTTTGAATTACATTTAGGGAATAGCTAATAGCTTAATGTAACTACGACAGCATTATTAAAAGCTTGCCTTTGAATAAAGAACTTCGATATTTCTATTGACTTCCTCAGAAGATAAAATTTTCTGCAATTCCTCAATAAATGATTCTCTGTTGTAACATTCGCATTGAGGTTTAGAATCTTCAGCATCATCTATCAGGTCGCTGCCTACGGTAATAGCAACCGGATAATCGATTTCTGGCCTGGAATATAGAATCATCAATGTATATCGGTAATTGTCTAGGTTGGGGACTACAATATCAAAGATTATATTTAACTGTATCATCCTGCGGAGTGAATTTCATATTGGTTACCGCACCATATACCACCGCTCCTGGCTTTTCTGATAAGATTTCCACCTGCCAAAAGCATAATTCCTTTGTTTTTTGGTACCAATTCTTTTTTGGTAAATTTTTTCTTATGCCTTGCCATCTGACCAATCAGGTACCGTGAATCCAGATTATCTGCCTCAGCAAGCATAATAACATCAATCTCATTCTCCAGGGCTGCTTTCTACTATTTCTTGAACCAGATTTTTTTGTTAATATTCCAAAACAGGCACTTAATTACATCCACCCCCTTTATCCTAAACCATATGAAATCTTTAACCACTTCAATACCACAAACATAACCCATTTAATCCAAATACGATTCATATAACTAACCTGAATATATATTACTACAATCTTCCTACACTTTCCAGTGACTTTTATCACTTACTTCATTAAAACATGATACCGCATACTACTGCAAAAAATCACTTTCCACATATAAGAATACCCATATCTTCAAACATCAAGAGATATGGGCATCTAATCATCCAGTATTCAATTTATTGTTTCGGGATTCGACATTACTCGACAATAATTTCATCAATCGCCTTCCCAATATCATGCCTCATATACTTATTCCCAAATTCTACCCACTCCGCAGCCCTATAAGCATTCTCCCTGGCTTCCCTCAGTGTATTTCCTTTTGCCGTAACCCCCAGCACCCTTCCGCCGTTGGTCACTATATTCCCGTCCTTATCGAACTTACTTCCGGCATGGAATACATAATACCCGTCCTGCCCGTCAAACCGGTCCAGGCCATCTATCTTATATCCCTTTTCATAATGCTCCGGATATCCGTCCGATGCCAGAACCACACATACGGCTGCATTGTCCTCAAACTCCAGCTCTATCTGGTCCAGGGTTTTGTCCACGCAGGCTTCTAACACATCCAAGATGTCATTCTTCATTCTGGGCAGGACCACCTGGGTCTCCGGGTCTCCGAACCTGGCATTGTACTCCAGCACCTTGGGGCCGTTTTCCGTCAGCATCAGCCCAAAGAAAATGATTCCTTTGAACTCCCTGCCCTCTGCCTTCATAGCGTCCACGGTCGGCTGGTACACATACTTCCTGCAGAATGCATCCACCTCGTCCGTATAGAATGGGCTGGGTGAAAATGTCCCCATCCCCCCTGTATTCAGTCCCTGGTCCCCGTCCTTGGCCCTCTTATGGTCCTGGGCCGAGGTCATGATTTTAATGGTCTTGCCATCCACAAAGGAGAGCACGGAAACCTCCCGTCCTGTCATGAACTCCTCAATCACAATCCTGTCACCCGCAGAGCCAAACTGTTTATCCAGCATCAGAGTCTTGACGCCTTCCTTTGCCTCCTCTCTGGTGTTGCAGATGAGCACGCCCTTTCCCAGTGCCAGACCGTCTGCTTTCAGCACGATAGGCATGGGAGCTGTCTCCAGGTATGTAAGGGCTGCTTCCGGAGAATCAAATGTCTCATAAGCAGCAGATGGAATGTTGTACTTCTTCATCAAATCCTTGGAAAATGCCTTGGAGGCTTCCAGTATGGCAGCATTTTTCCTGGGGCCGAATACACGGATGCCTGCATCCTCAAATGCATCCACTGCACCGGCTGCCAGCGGGTCATCCGGTCCTACAACCACCAAATCAATGGCCTGCTCTCTGGCAAATGCAACCAGCTTCTCAAAGTCCATGACACCGATGTCAACGCATTCAGCCACCTTGGCAATACCCGCATTGCCGGGAGCGCAGTACAACTTCTCCACCTTTGGGCTCTGGGATATCTTCCATGCGATTGCATGCTCACGTCCGCCGCCGCCTACTATCAATACTTTCATGACGTTCCTCCTTATTTTGAAAACATGGCACATATGGTGTGCGCTACTGTCAAAGAGATGTTACTGCCCATTGGCAATCATATTGATTGCCTTAGGAAGGATTATCCACTCCGCCTGCTCCATAACCCTTCTCTGCAGGATCTCAGGGGTATCCCCGTCCTCCACCTCCACTGCTTTTTGGAGGAGGATGGGGCCGGTATCCATACCCCCGTCCACATAGTGGACCGTAGCTCCTGTTACCTTTACGCCTCTTGCCAGGGCTGCCTCGTGGACCTTAAGCCCATAGTAGCCCACACCGCAGAAGGAGGGAATCAGGGATGGATGGATATTGATGATGCGTCCCTTATACTTCTCAGTCATGGATGCCGGAATCATCACCAGAAATCCGGCCAGTACAATCAAATCCAAATCATATTCATCTATTTTAGCAAGAAATGCCTGGTTGAATACATCTCTGGACGGAAACTGTTTAGGGGAAATGCAGACTGCCCGGATCCCATGCTTTCTGGCTCTCTCCAGCGCATAGGCTCCCGGATTATTACTGATGACCACGGATACCTCTGCATTGGTAATATCACCATGATCCATGGCATCCAAAATGGCCTGAAGATTAGTGCCGCCGCCGGATACCAGTACGCCCACTCTTAGCATAAGGACACACCCTTCTCTCCCTCTTCAATGGAGCCTACTACATAAGGAGCTTCGCCTGCTGCCTTCATGGCTTCCATGGTTTTCTCCACATCAGCAGGGTTCACGGCAACTATCATGCCCAATCCCATATTATAGGTATTATACATCATCTGCTCTTCAATCTGCCCTTTTTCAGCCAACAGCCTGAAGATAGGAGGAATGGGATAGCTGTCCTTCCTGATGACGGCCTTCACGCCATCTTTTAACATACGCGGAATATTCTCATAGAAGCCGCCACCGGTAATATGGCTGCATGCCTTTACGGTAACGCCTGCTTCCTTTACGTTCCTCAGAGCCTTCACGTAAATCCTGGTGGGAGCAATCAATGCCTCGCCCAGGGTGGTCCCCAGCTCATCATAATATGTGTTCAGGCCCTCCTTTGTCAGTTCCTTCTCAAATACCTTGCGCACCAGTGAAAAGCCATTGCTGTGTACACCGGAAGAAGCCATTCCAATCAGAACATCCCCTGCACACAGGTTCCCGCCTGTAATCAGGTCCTTCTTATCAACGATACCCACTGAGAATCCCGCCAGGTCGTACTCATCCTCCGGATAAAAGCCGGGCATCTCTGCTGTCTCTCCGCCAATCAGGGCAGAGCCGGACTGCTTACATCCCTCAGCCACGCCTTTTACAATCGTAGCAATTTTCTCCGGAACATTCTTGCCGCAGGCAATATAATCCAGGAAGAACAGAGGTTCACCGCCAGCGCAGGCCACGTCGTTGACACACATAGCCACACAGTCGATTCCCACTGTGTCATGCTTATCCATCAGGAATGCCAGTTTCAGCTTGGTTCCCACGCCGTCAGTACCGGACAGCAGGGTAGGCTCCTCCATCCCCTTGAATGCGGACATGGAAAATGCTCCTGAAAATCCGCCCAGACCGCCTAATACCTCGGGGCGCATGGTTCCCTTTACATATTCCTTCATCAATTCCACTGATTTATAGCCTGCCTCAATATCAACTCCGGCCTTCTTGTAATCCATCATGGTTTTTATCCTCTCTTATCTGCTATTTCCTTTGATAATCCCTTTAATGTTCCCTTTAATATTCCCTTTATATTTACCTTAATATTTCCTTTGCGTGTTTACCTTAATCCGCCCTATTTCATCTGTGCTAGATATTCCTTATAGCCCACCTGCTCCAGCTTCCCGGCCTTTTTCACCACATCGTTCTTCAGACTTTCGGAATACTCTTTCAGCTTTGCCAGCAGCTCTGCATCGGAGGCAGCCAGTATCTTTGCTGCCAGGATACCGGCATTGGCACCGCCATTGATGGCCACAGTTGCCACTGGGATACCGCTTGGCATCTGCACAATGGAATACAGTGAATCCACACCGCCCAGGTCAGATGTCTTCATAGGAATTCCAATGACCGGCATGGGGAAAATAGCCGCGCACATGCCGGGAAGATGTGCAGCCTTGCCTGCACCTGCGATGATTACCTTAAAGCCCTTATCCTCTGCTGCCTTTGCCCAGTCAAAGAATACATCAGGCTCCCTGTGGGCGGAAATAATTGTCATCTCGTAATCAATGCCCAGCTTGTCCAGAATCTCAGCTGCCTTTGCCATGATAGGCATATCAGAGTCGCTTCCCATTACAATTCCTACTTTTGCCATTATTCATTCTCCTTTTCTAAAGCTCATTATCCTTGTAGATAATTATTATTAGTTTATCTTATAAGTATCTTTATATATCCCAATTCTACTTATAATCATAATACTAGGAAATGCTTATGCCGTCAATACAAAACTTGAAAAAAGTCTCTTAAACCGCCTGGTTCCTGTACCCGTCAGTCTCTCTATTGGTTCTGCTTCGGGATTATAAACAAAATATGCAAGGGAATGCAGGTATGGCCCATGGGGGTCCACCGTACATTCCCTTGCAAAATCCTTCCAGTACCCTTCCGATATTACGACTAATACGTGTGGCAAAATGTGAAACCGGGGTCGCGGACAAATATATTTAATTATCTAACCTGACCACTCAGTCAGCTGCCTCCTCCAGCGCCTCATTCAGTTCTTCTGTTCCTTCCAGCACGAACCTGCCCTGACAGATAATATCAATCTGGCTTCCGTCTGCCCTAACAGCCTTTATGTCCCCTAATTCTGAATAGGGAATGGTGATATCCGTATGACAGCTGAAATACGCCTTGGACATATCCGTCTTTCTGAGTAGGGATATCTCATTATCCCTGGCAATGACCTCCCTGCCGTCGGGGTTATACATAGGTGAATCCTCAGCAAAGCTGTAGCAAGTGTCACCCACTGCAAAATGAGGCCCCATCTTCTCGGCAATGAGGATAGGCAGCTTGTCGCCAATAGAAAACCTTCTGGCCATGGCGTAGGCCGTAGTGTTGGTACCGATGGCGAACTCGCCCAAAGGCAGCCAGTCATGGTTTCGCATAATGACCTGCTTCACCAGCGCCCGCCCCTGGCTTAGGGAGTCTCCGGCATCTCCGCCAACCTCAAAATTCCCACAAGAATAATCCGTCACCCTGCCATCCTTAAACACCATGCGCAGGTTCCTGAACTGATAATCCTCCACATAAACATTCTTTACATGCAGCAATCCCTCTGTCCCCGTCAATACAGGAGACGTAAAGACCTCTCCCAGCGGAATGTTCACATCGGACACGCAGTTTTCAAAGTTTGTTTCCTTCGTCCTGTCCTTCAGAGGATGGAGGGCCACCTTCATGGATGTCTCATTGCCGTCACGGCCTGTTATGAGCACATGGTCGGCCTCATCCAGGGCCAGGATGATACGTTGCTGTATTTTCTGGTATTTCTCATAATCCAGGGTATTGATTCGGATGGTTTCCCTGAAAACCGCCTCAAAATCCGGCCCAATTTCAGGTTTGGGGAAAGCAATGATGGTGAAGCTGGTCTCGTCTCCCGGCATATATTGATTCACAATCTGCCTGGACTCATTGGCATAGGCAACGGTCAGCGCCTCCTGATGGGCGTTGAGGGCCAGCGCGGTCTTTTTATTCACCGGCGTGAAGCCTTCCTCACCGAATGTCTCCACCAGCGCAGGTCCCGCGCACCAGGCAGCTTCCTTCCTGCAGGCCTCATAGGCAGACCGCAGGACGGCCAGTTTTCTCTCCTTAAACGCATTGCCCATGTAAAGGGCGCTGTCATAACGGTGGTCATAATCATACTGTTTGTTGGGGGATGTACCGTAAAAACCCCTGCGGCCATTGACCCTGCGGTTCACGGACTCCACTGCCGCCCGGTAACAGATGGGCTCAAGTCCCATTTCCCGGAAATACTCCATTGCTCTTCGAATCATGCGCTCAAAGCCCATCTGGAATTCCACCACAACGGTACGTTTCTTCTTCAGGTCCCTGCCCATGACCTGGAAACCCTTCCTGAATCCTTCCGTATATGTGGATGCCATCTGGTCAATGGTCTCCTGGGGAAGACTGTTCATAAAAGAGGCAAGCTTTATCTCTGTCTCCGAAACATATTCCCCATAAGCATAGAGATACCGCAAATCCGTCAGGTCCTGCTTCATCACAATATCCGTCCCAAAGGAAAGGGCCGGGTCCAGTCCCTCCCGAATCCGCCAGTCCACGGTCACCTCCGCATAATCGCTGACAAACCAGTACAGGGAATCCTTAATCAGCTGCTCCTGGGGCTCCTTCCTCCCCTCCTCCCATGCCTGGGCAAAAAGGTTATACACCTCCAGGAACAGCTCGTTCAGAATGGTGATGTTCATAAGCCGCATTTCAAAGGCATATACGATATCAGCCCGGATTTCCGTATAAAGGAAGGATAGAAGCTGGCCGTATCCGTCCCCCAAAACCTCCACCGCGTGGTCCGGATTGGCAAAGCTCTCTTCGTAATTTTCAGGCAGAATATCCCGGTACAGAGCATGATTCTCCTTCTGCAGCTCCTCCAATGCCGGAACAGCTTCATTCAGTCCGCCTTCCTGGCTTAAGCCTGCTCCTTCCACCCGCTGCGCCAGCCGCTCTATCTGGCCGATAAAAGCTGAAACCTTCTTAAAATAACAGCCGTAAGGCAGCTGCATCTCCTCTGTGTCCATGGACCTGATACGCTCCATGGACAATTCGTAACGCTCCCTTACGGCATCATTCTCTTCCTGTAATAAGATTCTGTAATCCATCTGCATCTACTCCCATCTATCTTACGATACCGATTATGATAATCACAGCCCACACAATGACCAGCACAACGCTGATGCTGATTCCTATCTTAGCCAGTATGTAATTGCGGTCCTTTTCCATAAATGAGCGCACCCCGTGCCACAGCCCAATAAGGGCCGCAACAAGGCTGGAAAATCCATAAGCCCCTGTATTCAGACCTCCCTGGCCTGCCATTGTTACCGACAAATACATGCTGGCTATACCTAAAGCCAGTCCCAGCACTGCCAGTACCAGACAGTAGTAGCTGTTTCTCGCAAAAGGATTCCTCACATACGATACTTTATCGCCAACCTGTCTCAACGTGAAAGCCTCCTTTTTCTCAATTTGCACCGGGTCCACTGTACCAGGCGGTAACACAGATAGCCTGCGGCTGCACCCAGGGTGTTGAGGAACATATCATCCACATCAAAGCTTCCCACCTTGAACACCAGCTGCAGAGTCTCCAGCATAAGACTGAAAACAAAGCCGAACATAACCGTGTTGTACCACTTCTTACTGCGTCTGCTGATAATGGGGAGAAAGAACCCAAAAGGCATGAAGGCCGCCACGTTTCCTGTGATATTAATCATGAACAATGTTGGCCCTAACACATCATAATGCCGGAAATACCGTGTAATTTCCTTAAAGGGCGCCAGATTGTACTGGTACCCCCTGTCTGTGTCCGTGCGCCCAAAGGACTCCGAAAAAAACATGAAATATGCCAGGAAACAGAGATACAATATAAATAATACCCATCCCAGCTTTTGACGCCTTGTTGTATTTTTTATCATTGTCAGCCCCGCTTACTAAAATTCAATCTCAGATTTTCGTTTCAGCAGCAAAGCTCCGTTTACAATGGAAATGATTCCAACCGTAAGGCCGGTCACTGCTATGATGACTCCTACCGCTATGCAGCCAGCCCCTGTGTTGCGCATGGTCTTATACACTCTCTCCATATTCATCGCCTTTCTTCCTGGATACATCATTATGCCTGGGCTCCATACTGCTCATAGTAAGCGTCAATGGCTGCCTTTATCTGATTGTCGATGACTACCTTGCTATTTTTTTCTTTATTATAGAGGTGCTCCACCACATCTGCCATGGATACAATGGCGGCTGTTGGGAAACCATATAAATCCATAATCTCATCCAGGGCGCTCTTCGTACCTTTGCCGCGCTCCATTCTGTTTAACGATACCATAAGTCCCTTGATTTCCACATTTCCCTGGGCCTTGATGATGGGGAATGTCTCCTCGATGGACTTGCCGGAGGTGGTAACATCCTCGATGATGACTACCTTGTCCCCGTCTTTGATAGGGCTTCCCAAAAGAATGCCTGCATCGCCGTGGTCCTTGACCTCCTTGCGGTTGGAACAATAGCGGATATCCTTTCCGTACAGTTCGCTGATTGCCATGGTGGTTGCCACGCTTAAGGGAATTCCCTTATAAGCCGGCCCAAAGAGCACGTCAAAATCCAGTCCGAAATTGTCGTGGATGGCCTTTGCATAGTACTCTCCCAATTTTCTCAGCTGGGTTCCGGTAACATAGCTTCCTGCATTCATGAAAAATGGGGACTTACGTCCGCTCTTTAATGTGAAATCACCGAATTTGAGCACATTGCTCTCAACCATAAAATCTATGAATTCCTGCTTATATTGTTCCATATCTTCTAAAACCTCCGTATTTACAGGCTTTCTCAAACCCTTTTTGCATTTCCTCAAACATAGTATCTTCTGTCACATGGCAATACAAGTAATTGTAATTCTTTCCCGTTTAGTGATTTTCCCATCACTGCCTCCTTTCTTAGCAAAATCGGGAAAAGAACTATTAAATTACTTTCAATTTTACCATACCTGATAGAGATTTTCAATTCGGGAATTTGACCGGAAATCAAAGGTTTTTCTCTGATTTCCAGTCATTATTTTATTACCCGGCAACCTGATTTTTCAACCCCATATCCAATTTTGCTTTATGAGCATATAGTCTATTGCCATTCCTAACGGTAAAGCCGTTATATGGATTCCTCAAAAGCTCTCTTGCTTTTGTATCTCCAATCCCTAAACCCCCATGCCCGCACATTTGGCACCACCATAAATGAAACTGTGCAGACGGTAGGCTATTGAATATGTCTTCGCTATTGTTTATACTGTAATTAACGGCAAAGATCGTGTTTATTTTGGGCCTGTAGCCCGTTCCCTAAACTGATTTCAGGTACTCTCATTTGCACCACCATCTGTCCAGCCTCTTATGGCAAAAAGACGTACAGTAAAATGATAACCGACAGAGTACCGTGCCGTAAATTCATCCACGGAGGTGCCATTATGGATAAAATTTACGACAATTGTTGTGGTATTGATGTTCACAAAAAACTCATCGTTGCCTGCTTTAGAAAAGGCAGC